>DATFSK010000130.1:0-3828 GCA_035262645.1 Terriglobales bacterium | reverse complement strand
TGCCGCTTGCTCCAGAACGATGTGTGGCCGGTCCTGCCGGCTCAGGTAGTAGCTGACCGAAAGTCCTGCCTGTCCCCCACCAATGATCACGGTATCGATGTATGTGTTCATGTTGCCTCCTTCCATAACGGCTATCTGATGAGGCAGACAGCAGGCGCAGCTAAGCAGTAATTCTGATAGGCAATTAGCAGAGCCTATCGGCTGGAACTGCCCGATTGGAGCGGCCTTCCGCGCGTATTAGGACAGCGGCTCTTCTCGAGTGGGCATCGCCTTGGCGGTGTATGTCACGGTGCAGGCAAGTCGACGCGTGCAAACGCGCTCGCCTTTGTCGTGCTCGCGTCCTTTATCGCCGCCGATTTTCACATGGCAAAAGGAGTACGTCCGAACGTGTTCCTACTGGGATCAAGGGAAGGGGAAAATTCGAAAACATGATGCAGGGTCGGCCCTGCCATATTCTGCTGAGGATGCCCGGTTCAGTAAATTACCGCTTGGCGGCTACAAGTAGGCGAACCTGGTCGAGGGTCTTACGCGTGTCGTCGGTGGTCGCATCATGCGGTGCCGTGCGGAGGTATTCTTCCAAGTCGGGAATCGCTTCCTCGTAATTCTGCTGTTGCAAGTAGATTCGAGCACGCACCAGGTGGATAGGCGGAAACGACGGAAGCGCCAGCTCGAGCGCGCGGTTCACCTCGCGCAGCGCCGCCGGGTAGTTCTGCCGTCCCAGCTCTGCTTTGCCCATCTCGAAATGTGCCTGCCAGGAACGAGGTTCCAACTCCTCGGCGCGCTCTAGCGAGCGCGCGGCATCGTCATAACGGCCCAGTGCATTGTAAGAAGACCCGATGGCCGCATAGGCCATCGCATAGCCGGGATCGATGGTAATGGCATCTTGCAGGTCGTTCAGCGCCTCCCGCATCTGGTCGCGACCCATTTTGAGAACGCCACGCACCGTGAGCGCCTGCGCGTACTTCGGATAGACAGCCAGCGCCGCCTCCGTTTCCTCAAAGGCTTTGCTGAGCTTCTGCTCCCGCATAGCTTTGACAGCCTTTTCCAGGTACTGGCGCGCCTTCCTCGGCGCCATCATTTCTGCCACCGAGATCGTACTGCGACTTCCAGCTTGCTGGTTGCCGGCGCTCTCGTGCAGCCGAATCGAGATCTCCGTGCTGGCAGAATCCACCGCAATTTCTTGGCGCTCCTGCATCAACCCCCAGGTCACCAGCAACTCGTACTTTCCAAAGGCGAGGTGATCGATCAGGAACTGGCCCTCGGCGTTGGTGAACGCGGATGCAATGATCTCGGAGGCCCGCAACGGGCGCACCTCAATCCGCGCATCGCGCACGCACTGGTTGTTGACGTCGCGTACGCTCCCGGCGAGCGCGCCGTCCGCGCCCGCGCGCGCGCGGGTATCGACGCCGGGTGACAAGGGATCCCTGCTACCCGACTGTGCCAGGTTGCCGAGCTGGCCAGTAGCGAAGTTGCTCATTATGAGGGTTGCGATTAGAAAAGAAGCCGGAACCACACAGGAACCAAAGGAACCCAGAGGTCCGCTCCCACGTCCGATGGAGCCACAAGAAGCGGGACGATGGTGCGGGCGCGGCGGGTAGCCGACTGCTTGCGACCTTCGGGAGATAAGCCGATCTCGCACTTCTATCCCCATGCTGGCTGCGGTGGCTGATAGAGAGAGCGCTGAGAATTCTCTCCATGACACCGAATGCGCCACGCTCAAATGCATGGTTGCGCTGGGCCGCCGCCGCCGCAAGGGTACGGAGGTCACTGGCCTCTAAGAGGCAGGCGAAAAGGGCCATCTCAACCGTGGCGCAGGAAATGCGTTCCACAGCATTCGAACTGCGGCGTAAGTCACCCGCTTGTGAGGACAGATAGATAGATTTAGGCGGTCACGCTCGAAGGTAGTCGGCGAGTTTGGACCTCGCGTATGCGTGCCACGCAAACAGATTCTGCCAGAGCGGCCGATCCGAGGAGCTACTTTGCAGTCAGCGACCGCCCAGCACAGAATCCAGTCCTTCGAGCAAAAAGTCAGCGTCTGCTCTCGAGAACACCAGCGGCGGCTTGATCTTGATGACGTTGTGAAGCGGACCATCGATGCTCAACAGAATCCCGCGGTCCTTCATTCGCTCAATCAGTTCTGTTGATTCGCGATCTGCCGGTTCTAATGTGCTGCGATTTCTGACGAGCTCAATTCCAAGGAACAGGCCGACTCCACGCACATCCCCTATCAGTGGGTACTTGGTCTGCAGTTGCCGCAGGCCATCCAAAAGGTATGAACCGACCTCGAGAGCGTTATGCTGCAGTTCTTCGTTACGTATCACGTCTAGTACCGCCAGCCCCACCGCACAGGAGACAGGGTTGCCGCCAAAGGTGTTGAAGTATTCCATCCCATTGGCGAATGATGCGGCAATCTCTGGGGTAGTAATCACGGCGCCCAATGGATGGCCATTTCCAATGGGTTTTCCCAGCGTCACGATATCTGGGACGACTCCCTGCATCTGGAACATCCAGAACTGCGAACCGGGGCGGCCGAACCCGGTTTGAACTTCATCGCTGATGCACACTGCGCCGGCACCGCGAACCACGTCGAATGCTTCTGCGAGATATCCCGGCGGCAAGACAATCTGACCGCCACAACTCGGGGCCGATTCACAGATGAAGGCCGCGGGCTTGCAGACAGCCGCGGCCTTGACCTTGGCGGCATAAAGCGAACCCGCATCGGAACCGCGGAACTGACCGCGATAGACATCTGGCATCGGGACGACATGCACGTGTTCCGGCTTGCCCTGGCCTCCGGGTCCATTGAACTTGTAGGGGCTGATCTCGATCAATCCGCCAGTGTTGCCGTGGTAGGCAAAGTCCACAACGACCACGTCTTTCCGCCGGGTATGAGTTTGTGCAAGACGCAAGGCCAACTCATTCGCTTCGCTGCCGCTGTTAACCAGATACACGACGCTAAGCCGCTCCGGCAACGTCGCCACCAGCCGCTGGGCGTATTCGATCGCATTCTCGTGCAGGTAACGGGTATTCGTGTTTAGCTGCGCCATCTGCTCGCTGGCGGCGCGAACAACGTAGGGGTGGCTGTGACCGACGTGTGCGACGTTGTTCACGCAATCGAGGTAGCGACGACCATCCTGATCGTAAAGATACTGGCGGGAACCGGCGACGATGTGCAGCGGCGAGCGATACGAAAGGCTGAGCGACGGCCCGAGGCGCTTCTCACGCAGTGCAGCAAGCTTGTCGCGGCTTATCGATCTCTTCGGAAGCGCGCGGACAGGCAGTCCGCACGCGAAACGAAAGACTTCTCGCGGCCATTCGGCAGGAATGGCCGCCAGCTTCTCCAAAAGCAGCCATGCCGGAGCGTTTGAGATGTTCAGATACTCGTTTGCCGGTGCTTCGGGCGTTTGGTGAGCCGCGTGGCAAACGCTCATGCACAAGCGCGTTGCCGCGAGAGTGTAGAGAGAGTCGGCCTCGGCATCTGTGAGTGGGTTGATCTCGTTATATGCGGCAACGACCTGGGCCCCGGCCCCGATAGCATCCGACTTGCCAAGCATCACGTATGCCAGTGCAACAGCCAGATCGCACACCGTCGCGCTGTACACCATGTCGCCGTAATCAAGAATCGAGTTCACTCGACCGTCCGCGTTGACCAGGACGTTGTAGTCATTCGCGTCGTTGTGGATTGTGCTGAACCGAAGGGCCTGCCAGTCGAGCCCTTCCCATGCGGACCAGAAGCGTGCGACGACTGCCTGGCGCGATTCCGGAAGCAAATTGACGTACCCGCGTGCGAGTTCGGCGTGGCGAAGATCCCAATGGAAAACACGATGC
>DATFSK010000129.1:0-3678 GCA_035262645.1 Terriglobales bacterium | reverse complement strand
GGCGACGTGATGAAGGAATCGATCGACGCGGCGCGCTCCTATGTGCGCTCCAAGGCGACGACCTTCGGCATCAAGCCGCCGACATTCGACAAGGTCGACATCCATGTGCATGTGCCGGAAGGCGCAACACCAAAGGATGGTCCGTCGGCCGGCGTCGGAATGGCGACATCGATCATCTCGGTCCTCACCGGTATTCCGGTGCGCCGCGATGTGGCGATGACGGGCGAAGTGACTCTGCGTGGTCGCGTGCTGCCGATTGGCGGACTGAAGGAGAAACTCCTTGCTGCACTAAGAGCCGGAATCCAGACGGTCATCATTCCTTCCGAGAACGAGAAGGACCTGGCCGACATTCCGGATAATGTGAAGCAGGGTCTCAAGATCATGCCCGTGGCGACTGTCGAAGAAGTGCTCAAGATCGCGCTGGTGCGCCAGCCTGTGCCGATCGACTGGACGGAAGCCGAAATCCTGCCATCGCTGCCGAAAGATGATGGGGACGCAGTCGTCACGCACTAAGAGTCGTTAATCAGACCAGCAAGTGGGCCCGAGTCGTTCCCGATTCGGGCCCTTTTTCTACAGAAATCCAGGGATTCCGCGGGGTTTGGGCTTGGGTGGCACGCCGGGAGGTCCTAAACTTCTGTGATCGGGAGCGAATCGCAAGGAGCTCGCTAGTGAACAAGATCGAACTCATCCAGAAGCTGTCGGATCATACAGGCCTCGCCAAGCATGACGCGGCTAAAGCCGTGGACGGCGTATTCGAATGCATCACCGATGCGCTGAAGGCCGGCGACGAAGTGAGGCTTACCGGCTTCGGCGTGTTCGTGGTCGCATCCCGTGCAGGCGGCAAGGGCCGCAACCCGCAGACAGGCGCCGAGATCGATATCAAGCCGTCCAAACAGCCGCGTTTCCGCGCCGGAAAAGGCCTGAAGGACGCGCTCAACTAGGTCCCGCCAGATTTTCCCGCTTGCCCCGCGCCGCCTGATATAAGCGGCCCCGTCCGGGCGGTTAGCTCAGCCGGAAGAGCACTTCGTTTACACCGAAGGGGTCGGCGGTTCGAACCCGTCACCGCCCACCAACCTGCGCTGCGCAGCAGCGGAGATTGGCGAGTCCCCCGAAGCCTTGGCGTAGGGGGACCACCTGACATTGCGCAGCTCCGGTTGGCAGGCCGGTCTTCGCACGGGCCGATGACGCAGCAATCGTGTTCGCGTCGAAACAAGCGCATTCGACTAAGACATGACGCATTCGTCTTTACGCCTTCGCGCGCGCCCTGCGGCAATAGACGCACGGGGCGTACACCTTTGCGCAACGCGGAATCCGGTATCCTTCAGTTGCCCAGGGCGGGGCCTGAGGAGTTGGCCATGAAAGGTCTTTCCATCACCGCCCTTGCGGTCGCCGTTGTCTTCACCGCGACAGCCGGCGTCGCACAAATCTTCCGCAGCTGGTCAGTTGCCGATGCGCAGCGCGCGGCCGGGCAGCAGCTGTTCAACGAGCACTGCATGATCTGTCACGCGCCTCCGGCTGGCGCGCCTGCCTTCGGGCCGCCGCTCGCCGGTGTGATCGGACGCCCCGCTGGTTCTTATCCCGGCTTTCCGTATTCAGACGCGCTGAAGAAATCCGGCATCGTGTGGACGGAAGACAATCTCCGGCAGTGGATCGGCGACAACGCGAAGCTGGTGCCGGGCACGCGCATGGCCCATGTCTCGCTCAGCGATCCCGCCGAGCAGATCTTTGTCGTGGCGTATCTGAAAACCCTGACGAAGCCGCCGGCGCCCGCGCACTAGGCGGCGTTCATTGCGCCTTGATCTTCACGTAAGCGCCCGGTGCGTTGCCGAGCGGATGGAGCTTGCCGTCGCCTGGCTTGCGGGCCGGGACCTTTGCGCCCGAGAGCGGCGCGAGCCACGCATTCCAGTCGGGCCACCACGAACCCGGATGCTCGACGGCGCTCATCTGCCAGTCCTCGATCGTCTCGGGAAGCGCTTCGTTGGTCCAGTACTGGTACTTCTTCGCGGCCGGCGGATTGATCACGCCGGCGATGTGGCCAGAGCCCGCGATGATGAAGCGGATGGGTCCCTTGAAGAGGCGCGTGGATTTGTAGACCGACCGGTACGGCGCGATGTGGTCATCCCTTGCCGATTGCAGGTAGATGGGAACAGTGACCTTGCCGAGGTCGAGCTTGACACCACCCAGCGTCATCTCCCGCTTGGCCAGCGCGTTCCGCTCGTAGAATTCCCTGAGATAGAAAAGGTGGGTCGCCTCCGGCATGCGCGTCGTGTCGGAGTTCCAGAAGAGCAGGTCGAACGGAACCGGCGTCTTGCCCAGCAGGTAGTTGTTCACGACGAACGACCAGATGAGGTCGTTGGCGCGAAGCATGTTGAAGGTGGTCGCCATCTTGCGGCCCTCGAGGACGCCACCCGCTGACTCCATCTGCTGCTGCAGCGCCTCGAGCTGGACGTCGTCGATAAAGATCTGGAGGTCGCCTGCCTCGCTGAAGTCCGCCTGGGCGGCGAAGAAGGTCGCGGAATGGACGCGGGTGTCCTTCTTGGTGGCCATGTAAGCGAGCGTCGCTGACAGGAGCGTGCCGCCGATGCAGTAGCCGATCACGTTGGGGTCTCTGACCCCGGTGGCTTCCTCCACCGCCTCGAGGGCGGCGAAGATGCCGTCGCGCATGTAGTCCTCGAAGGTCTTACGGGCCAGGCGCCGGTCGGGGTTGACCCATGACGCTACGAACACCGTGTAGCCTTGCCCGACTGCCCAGCGGATGAAGGAATTCTCCGGCCTCAGGTCGAGGATGTAGAACTTGTTGATCCAGGGCGGGAAGATCAGCAGCGGGCGCTCATAGACCTCATCTGTTGTGGGAGAATACTGCAGCAGCTCTATGAGTTCGTTGCGGAAAATGACTTTTCCAGGGGTTGTCGCAATGTTCTCACCCAACACGAAAGCATCGGCGCTCTGGCGGATGGAAAGCTGGCCCTCACCACGCTTCAGATCCTCAAGCAGATTGTTCAGACCGTTGACCAAGTTCTCGCCATTGCTCTGCAAAGTGGCGCGCAGGACCTCCGGGTTCGTGAGAACAAAATTGGTGGGCGCGAAGGCGTCGACGAACTGCTTCGTGTAGAACTCGATGCGCCGGCGGTTGGGCTCGTCGATGCCGTTGACCTTGGCAACGGTGCTCTGCAGCCAGTTCGCGGTCAGCAGGTAGGACTGCTTGATGAAATCGAAGAGCTGGTTTTCCTGCCACTCCTTGTCCTTGAAGCGCTTGTCGCCCGGTGCGGGGGTCACAAGCGGCTCGGTTTCGCCGCCCATCATCCGCCGCGCGGTGCGCTCCCAGAGCCCCATGTAGTTCCGCCAGAGGTCGAATTGCGCCTCCATGACGGCAGAGGGATCGGCCACCATGCCGCGTAGGAGCTCCATGAAGGTGCCGGAGATATTCAGCGGGTCGAGCGGTTCGTTGCCGACCTTCGCCGCCTGGCTCCGCAGGAAGTCCGACAGAAGGCGCTGCGACTGGATGCCGACTCGCACCATGTTGCGGGCGAACTCACCCGGATCGCCTATCCTGTAAGCGTCGGCCTCGGGTTTTTCGGCAGCGGATTTGGCGGGTGGTGATTCGGCTTCGGGCTGCTTCGGCGTCTTGAAGTCGCTACTGGAATGGTTCGGCCTTTTAGCCATAGATGCCACCATGTG
>DATFSK010000128.1:0-15451 GCA_035262645.1 Terriglobales bacterium | reverse complement strand
CACATCCCGATCTTCAACGAGGGATTGAATGCTTTCGATCCAAGCCAGATCTACGGCACGACCTTCTCGCCAACTCGGCCTGCGGGCGACTTCAACATCGTTCAGCAGTACGAGTCGACGGCGGTCTCCAACTACAACGGTATTACCGCGAGCTATAACCAGCGCGTGACGTACGGCTTCACGGTGCAGGCTAGCTACACCTGGAGCCACACGCTGGATGAAGTCTCCAACGCCGGCGGTGAGCCCTACAACGGATTTACCAGCCAGCAGTATCAGTACAACCCTGGCTGCCTGCGCTGCCAGTATGGCAACGCTGACTACGACATCCGCAGCTCGTTCAACGCGAGTGTCGTTTGGCAGACGCCGTTTAAGTTCAGCAACAAATGGGCAAACGGCGCCTTCGGCGGGTGGACCCTCTCGCAGAACTTCTTTGCGCGCAGCGGTCTGCCGTACAACATCGTGAATGCCTTCGACGTGATCTCGGGCTACGGTCCTTCGTTCCCGGTTGCATCGATCAACACGTTCGCACAGAGCAGCTGCACCAACGGCTTGAGCCAGTGCGTGCCGTTCCAGGATCCGAGCGGTTCGCCTGTCAACCCGGTTTACAACATTCCGGCTTTGACAGGTCAGCCCTTGGGCTTCAACGCCGTCACCAACCAGCGCCGCAATCAGTACCGCGGTCCCGGGTTCTTTGACTCGGACTTCTCGATCAACAAGAACTTCAAGTTGACCGAGCGGCTGGCCTTCGGCTTCGGCGCAAACTTCTACAACATATTCAACCACCCGAACTTCACCAACCCGGATAACTTCCTGGGCGACTCGACGTTCGGTCAGATCACGACGACCACGGCTCCGCCGACCGGTCCGTACGGATCGTTCTTCACCGGTCTGCCTTCGGGACGCATCGTCCAGTTCCAGGGCAAGCTGGTGTTCTAGGTTGATTTCGATCAACTTCGTCTCGGCGGCTCCGCAAGGGGCCGCCGGTTTTTTTGTCCACACGGAAGCTGGTTCTTGCTTGGATTACGCAGCCCGCACCTTCCGCCCCCGGGGATTGCTTTGTGGCCAATGCGAGTGCCATGATGGCGAATGGAGAGCTCGGTGCACGCATACTCCGGCGCAACTGATCACAACCGGAACAATCCAGCTAGTGGGAAAGGCCGGCTGTCGCGGCCGACCACGATGGTCCTCGCCGCCCTCGCCATCCGGCTGGGTGTGTCGGCGATCATGGCCCAATCGTTCGTCGATCCATTCCGTGGGTACTGGCACTTCGGCTGGGAGATGGGTCGAATCGCTCAGTCCATCTGCCAGGGGCAGGGATTTGCTTCGCCGTTCTTCGACCCGAGTGGTCCCACGGCGATGTTGCCGCCGGCCTATCCCTACCTTGTTGCGCTGTGCATGAAGCTGTTCGGCGGCTTCACGACCGCCAGTGCGTTGGGGATACTCACGCTGAACAGCATCTTTGCTTCGTTTACCGTGCTGCCGGTTTACTTTCTGGCGCGCCGCGTTTTCGATGAGAAGGCTGCTGTCGTGGCCGGGTGGGTGTGGGTGTTCTTCCCCTACTCAATTTATCTTTCCGGGGGACGCATTTACTCGGATACCCTCGCCTGCCTGATTGCAAGTTTGTTGTGGCTACAGACGATCAGGCTGAAAGATTCCCGCGCCACAACGGACTGGTTGCTTTGGGGAGCGCTGTGGGGAGCGGCAGGCCTCGTAAGTCCGGCGCTGCTGGGCCCGCTGCCTTTCCTTGCTATTTGGCTCATCGTGCAGCGACGCGAGGCGGATCGGCCCTGGCTGGTGCCTGGAATCGTTGCCGGCTGCGCATTCCTGGCTCTGATCACCCCATGGACACTACGAAACTATCGAGTGTTCCACCGCCTCGTCCCTCTGCGTGACGGGTTCTGGATGGAAGTTCATGTCGGGTACAACGGCGATACTTCTGATGTGACTCCTGATTCAGCACATCCGACCACGAGCTCGGCGGAATACGCGCAGTGGCAAAGGCTGGGCGAGATCGGCTATATGGACGCGAAAAAGTCCGAAGCTCTGGCCTTCATTGGCCAGCATCCCGGATTTGCGGTTTGGGTGGCGCTTCGCCACTTCCTTAATATGTGGACGGGATTCTGGTCCCTGGATCCAAGATTTCTCGCAAATGAGCCTTTCCACATCCCCAATGTGCTCTTTACCACTGCGATAACGTTGCTGTTGCTTGCTGGTTTTCGATACGCATGGCTGGAAGGGAAATGGCAAGACGTCTTTCCGCTCGCGCTGATTATTTTCACCTTCCCGCTGGTATATTACGTCACCCATACCAGCATGGACTACCGTCATCCGCTCGACCCTATTATCGTCATCATGATCAGCTATTGTGTCGTGGAGTGGCGTAGAAGGCGCGCGATAAACGTGGCCGGCCAGAAGCTGGCCGCAGTTGAAGCGGGAACTGGAACGTAAAGACAGGGAGCCAACTTGACGCTATTATCTTCGTCACCGCCCCCTGCCGCAGCTGCCGCCCAGTCGACGGCAGGCGCGCCACCAGGAGGCCGTCTCAGGCGCGCCGGCGTCTTTTTGCTGTACAACATCGCGGCGGTCATATTTCTCTTGTTGCTGTGCGAAGGCGCAGCCAGCGTTTACTTCACCTTTCGCGAAGCATTCAACCATCCCGACATTGCCGAGAGACTGCATACCGAATACGATCCCGAGCTGGGCTGGATCAATCTGCCAAATGTGTATCTGCCTAATATGTATGGGCCCGGAAAATTCCTGCGTACGAATTCGCAGCGCTTTCGCAACAACACAGATTTCAGCAAGGTTGTGCCTTCCGGCAAGTCGCGCATTATCTGCTCCGGCGATTCATTCACGCTTGGCTTTGGCGTAGACAACAATCACACCTGGCCGAGCCTGCTCGCCGCCCAGGCTGCAAATCTTGAAAGCGTCAATATGGGGCAGGGAGGGTATGGCGCTGACCAGGCTTATCTTTGGTACAAGCGCGATGGCGTCAAACTCGATCATGACATGCAGATCTTCGCCGTGATCTTCCCCGACATTTACCGCATGCAGCATTCCTCGTTCGTCGGATATGGCAAGCCGCTGCTAGCGCTGGAGAATGGGCGTCTCGTCATCGCCAACGTACCGGTGCCGCGCACGACGGCGACGTGGTCACCGCGTATGGAGCGGGCCGACAACGCCTTTTCGAATCTCAGCCTCACGCGCCTGCTGCATCGCGCGTTCAAGTTTGGCTCGTCTCCTTTTGGCGCGGCAGCGCCGTCCAGTGGCCAGAACCAGGACACCGAGCGCGTGCTTTCGGCCATCCTCGACGATCTGCTCGCGATGAATCGCGCCAAGAACAGCGTTCTCGTCCTCGCGTATCTTCCGACGCGCGAAGAACTCGGCGTCGACACGGGCGCGTCCTGGCGTAAATTTCTGGCAGAGTACGCGCGCCAGCATCAGGTCCTGTATGTCGACTTGATGGACGACTTTCGGCATCTGCGGCCCGCGGAACTGGACAGGCTCTTCATCGGCGGCGGCGACCCTGATTTCCTGGGAGCCGAGGGGCACTACACCGAGGCGGGCAACGAATATGTTGCCGGGCTGATCTACCGTCGCCTCTTGGCCAACTCTGAAACTGCGGCTAAGTTACATTTTCCAACCGCGAACGGATCTGGGACCGGCCACTGACCGCTGAGATAGGCTTTTGTTACACTTCAAAGCTACGGTCTTCGCTGCTCCCCACCGCCGGAGAGGCATTGCCGGGGTACGAAAGCGAAGATCAAAACACGAACGGCGAACAGCGAGAGGCGGGAAGCGAAGCAAATGACCAGTCCTACTCAACCAGCAATTCAGTTGACCAACACTACCGATTACCGCGAAAACTACGCCAACAGCGTGCAGGTGCGCGTGAATGTCTGGGACTTCTTCCTGGTCTTTGGCACGCTCCAGCAGCAGGACGAAACCCGTGTCGAAGTGCGCAATTTTCAGGGAATTTTTCTCAGCCCGCAGCAGGCCAAGGCGCTGCACACGATCCTGCAGCAAAATCTCGTCAATTACGAAAATACGTTCGGTGAAATCAAGCTTGATCCGCGGATTGGTCCGGGAGTTGGCCCCGTGCACTAGTTGACGCTATGCAGCTAAGCCGATGACGAGAGCAATTCGCGCGCTGGCTGCCGTCCGCAAGCATCTGTCCGCTTACGCCCTGCTTTTTACCCTTCTGTTTGTGACGCACGCACCCCTGCTGCGCCTACCGTACTTCTGGGATGAGGCGGGCTACTACATCCCGGCGGCGCGCGACCTGCTACTTACGGGCTCGCTGATTCCACATACGACCTTGTCCAACGCTCATCCGCCGCTGGTCATGCTGTGGCTGGCCTTTTGGTGGAAATTCAGCGCCTTCACGCCCGCGGTCACGCGCACAGCCATGCTGATGGTCGCGGCGTTCGCTCTGCTCGGATTGTGGCGTTTGGCTCGCGAGGTCGCCAGCCAGTCCGTGGCCGTGGGCACCGTGATCTGTACCGCCCTGTACCCGGTCTTCTTTGCGCAGAGTTCGCTGGCCCACCTTGACATGGCGGCAGCCGCCTTCACATTTTGGGGCTTGGCCATGTACGTAGAGCGGAAGGATACGGCAACCATCGTCTTCTTCTCGCTCGCGCCGCTGGCGAAGGAGACCGCCATCGTCACGCCAATGGCTCTTTTGTTGTGGGAGTTGATCTGCCCACTGCGCGGCTTTGCCCAGCAGGCAGGAGCTCCCACCGATCAATCGGCCCCAGCTGGGCAGGAACAGGCAGCGACGAAAAGTGCGCCGCCGCTCTGTTTGTACTCCAGTCGAAAGCATGGCCTCTCGTTTCTGCTTTGTCTGATCCCCCTGCTGCTATGGTTCGCCTATCACCACCATCACACTGGTTTCTATCTGGGTAATCCGGGCTATCTTCGCTACAACCTTCTGGCAACGCTCACTCCGCTGCGAATTATGCTGGCGCTCATCCTTCGGCTATGGCACGTCTTCGGATATCTAGGTTTGTTTCTGCTCACGTTTGGCGCTCTATTTGCCATGACGCAGCCGCCGCTTCGCGACTCTGATGGCACGCTCCGAAAGCGCATTGCTATAAATGTGCAACTCGTATTTGCCGTTGTCCTCCTGGCGAATGTCCTCGCCGAGTCGGCTTTGGGAGGCGCGGTCCTGGCGCGTTACATGCTTCCGGTTGTGCCCCTCGTGGTCCTGGTGTGCGTTTCTACCATGCATCGCCGTCTTCGCCTGTGGACATGGTGGGTTGTGGTGATCTGTGTCGCCTGCGTCATCCAACTGTTCGTGCCCCCGCCGTACCGCATCGCACCCGAGGACACTCTGCTGTATCGCGATTATGTTCTCCAGCATAAAGCTGCGGCCGATGACCTCTCCGCTCGATATCCTCACGCTCGCATACTCACTGCATGGCCGGCGTCGGATGAGCTGACACGCCCGTTCCTCGGCTATGTGAAGCAGCCGCTCACGGTGGTGCGTATCGAGAATTTTTCTCCCCTCGAGATGGAGCGCGCCTCGCAAGCCACCGATCAGTTCGATGTTGCCTACCTGTTTACGACAAAGTGGCAGCCGCCGCATCCGTGGCTGCGCGGGCTGGCCTTTGGAGATGCTCTCCAGGAGAGGTTCTTCGACTATCACCAAGACCTGGCGCCGCAGAGTGCCGCAGATCTTCTCGGCGGCAGAATTGTGAAGTATAGGAATCGCGATAATGAATGGACGGCACTGGTCGCCATCGAAAAGATCGAAAATGCCGCAGTTTCCTCTTCCCACCCTTGAGATGAAAGGCCGGCACACGACCGGCTACAAAACGATCGCCGACGATGTGAAGAAAACCGGCGCGAACTAGGTGAACGTCGCTTGCGTGCGCGACCGCAATTGGGTCAGCAGCCGCCAGCTGTCCAATACTCCGCAGTTCAACAAGAACATGATTGAGCTGTTTTCCGAGCATCGGCTGAAACAGACGCACAAAGCTGCTTAGCTGTCTGTGCCGGGATGCGCTCTTGCTTAGCTGAGGGCGCATCTTCGCACGGGTTTCACGAAATGTTTTGCCCGGCACATCGACTCGCCTATGATGGCCACAGGCCAAAGCTTGGAACGCAAACCCACGAAAGCCGCGGAGGGTAGTTTCGATCTGCGCGAGTACTGCGCAGCGGACTTCGATCGCCTCTGGGAAATCGATCAGCTCTGCTTTCCGCCGGGAATTGCTTATACACAGATGGAACTCAGCGGCTTCCTGACGGCTCGCAATGCGATCACCCTGGTGGCGCAGTTACAGCGGAATCGGCAAGGCGGGGCAACTGTGCCGCGGAGTAACGACGACCACACGCAAGCGATCGTGGGTTACGTTGTCGCCCATGCAATTCGACGCAAGTACGGACGGATCCTTACCCTCGATATTCATCCACATGCGCGCCGGCTGGGGCTGGCGACGGCCCTGATGAGCACCTGCGAGGCGAGGCTGCGCTCATTGGGATGCGGCGAGGTATATCTGGAGACGGCGGTGGACAACGCTGCCGCCGTGAGCCTGTATCGCAAACTCGGATATCGTATCCTGCGCACCTTGCCCGGCTATTATTCCAGCCATTCACTCGATGCTTTCCAGATGGGAAAGCAGTTGTAGTTAAAACTCTTCACCACAGAGACACGGAGGCACAGAGAAAGGCGCCCTCCCTGACCTCTGGGTCTCTGCGCGTCTGTGATGAATTCCAAACCCCATGCTACAATCGGCGCTTCTATAGCCATTCTTCGTCCGATATGGCCGCATCCGTCCCAAAGTCTGCGCGAACTCCACTGCGCGTCGCTGTCGATACCGGAGGCACTTTTACGGATTGCGTCTGGTTGGAGGGCGGAAAGCTCAGGGTGGCGAAGGTGTTTTCTACGGCGGCCGACCCTTCACAGGCTGTCGCCGAGGCCCTGTCGCAAATCTCTCCGTCCTCCGTTCATGTGCTACTCCACGGAACCACGGTAGGCACGAACACACTGCTGCAACGCAAGGGCGCTCGTGTGGCATTTGTGACGACCGAAGGATTTGAAGACACCATTGAGATAGGCCGGCAAAACCGGCCCAGGCTCTATGACCTGAACTTTGAACGTGTAGCGCCGCTGGTCGAGCGGAACATGCGTTTTGGCGTACCCGAGAGCATCGGTCCCGATGGCAGTGTCCTGCGCAAACCTTCCAGCGAAGAGTTGCGCGTGGTGGCCCGCGATGTTCACACCGGCGGGGCCGAATCCATCGCCGTTTCGACCTTGTTTTCCTTCGCCAACCCCGAAGTTGAGCGCGCGATCGCGCGCGTTCTCGAAGAGTTGGGCCTGCCAATCTCGCTGTCGCATGTCATCCTTCCCGAGTTCCGCGAATATGAGCGCGCCAGCACGGTTGTAGTCAACGCCTATCTGCAGCCCGTCATGCAGAGCTATCTGCAACAGCTTGAGCTCCGCATGCGCACAAAGGCAAAATCTTCGCGCGTCTTCGTGATGCAATCGAGCGGCGGAATTACATCTCTCGAGACGGCCGCTCGACAACCCGTCAGAACAGTTCTCTCAGGCCCAGCGGGCGGGATGGTGGGAGCGGCAGCGATGGCCCGCATGAGCGGCTTCGAGCGAGTGATCACCTTCGATATGGGCGGCACCTCTACCGATGTCGCTCTGGTGGATGGCGAACCGCAGCCGGGCAACGAAGGAGAGATTGCCGGCTTGCCGGTGCGGGTCCCGATGCTCGACATTCACACCATAGGCGCCGGCGGGGGTTCCGTCGTGCGATTCGATGCCGGCGGTGCTTTGCGTGTCGGGCCGGAGTCCGCGGGCGCTGATCCCGGTCCCATTTGTTATGGGCGCGGCGCTCAGCCGACGGTAACCGACGCCAATCTGCTGCTTGGCCGATTGCAACCGGACAAGTTTCTCGGCGGCTCGTTCGTTCTCGATCTGCCGCGAACCCGCGCGGTGGTATCAGAGTGGCTGAAGCAGCAAGGCTGGCGCGCGTCGCTGGAGCGCTTTGCCGAAGGAGTTATTCGCGTAGTCAACGCCAACATGGAGCGTGCGCTGCGAGTTGTCTCCGTGGAGCGCGGCTTCGATCCTCGTCAATTTGCGCTTGTTGCCTTTGGCGGCGCAGGCGGACTGCACGCATGCGACCTGGCGCAGGCACTCGGCATTCCGCGTGTCATCGTTCCTGCGATGGCCGGCGCGCTTTCAGCCTACGGCATTCTCGCCAGCGACATCATCAAGGACTACTCGCGAACAGTGATGTTGCCTGTGGATCCCGATAAGTCGTTGCGCCGTTTGGAAGCCCAATTTACAAGCCTGGAGCAGCGCGCCGGTCGTGAATTTCGAGAAGAAGGCTGGCGTGAAAAACAGCATCTGCAACGGAGCGTTGATTTGCGCTACAGCGGACAGGGATTCGAATTGAACGTACCGTTTTCCCGCTCATTCATCGCCGAATTCCATCGTCAGCATCAAATGCGCTACGGCTACGGCCATCCCGGACGGCAAATTGAGTTGGTGACGCTGCGCGTTCGCGCGCGGGTGAAATCGCAGCGGCTGCCGAGGCCCAAAGTTAGCAGCCAAACTAAGCGGACTTTGCCGATGGAGAGACGTTCCTCCTGGTTTGAAGGAAAGCAGATCAATACCGCTGTATATCAGCGCGAGAGCCTGACTACGGGCAGGAGCCTGCGCGGCCCGGCCATCATCAGCGAGTACAGCGCCACCACATGTGTTCCGCCCGGCGCGATGTTTGCCGTCGACCGGGTTGGCAATCTCATCATCCGAACCAAAAATTAAGGCGCCCAGGTTCGGGCGCCTCGGGGGATTGAGTCCGGCTAGAGCTTAAGCAACGTCTTTTTTCCGCTGCTCGTCTTCCATGTCTCGCCGTTGCTCGTTATTCAAATCGTCGCGCGTCTCGTTCTGACGAACATCATCCGTGACATCCCGCGCGGCATCCTTCGCTTTACCCCAGGCGTTCTGAACTTTGCCCTTTACCTGCTGCGCCGTTCCTTCCGCCTGAAGTTCACTGTCGTTCGTCCATTCGCCAACCTGACGCTTAGCACGTCCGGCTGCATCGTTCAGTTTTCCCTTAACCCGATCTTTATCCATAACTGCTCGGCCTCCCTGGGGTCTGTATCTGTATTCGTGCCAGTCTCACGTGTGCGAAGCTATCGGTTTACGCACGCTAAACAACCGGTCTGCGGCCGGAGACGAGCTGAAAGATCAGCGCCACCACCGCCAGCACCAGCAGAATGTGAATGAACCCGCCGAGTGTGTAACTGGATACCACTCCAAGCAACCACAACACCAGCAGGATTACGAAAATTGTCCAAAGCATGTGTCACCTCCCTGAGTCGTTCCTCGCACGCTACGACGGACACCTACTTGGAAGGCAGTCAACGGCCGATGGTTGTTTGCAAGCAGAATTCCGAACGGACTCAATCAAGATGAAATTTCATCGTGGCGGGCAACCTCCAGCGAGGTCTGTTATTCTCGGCGCATCCCTATGAAAATCGCGATCCAGGGGGAGTTGGGCTCGTTCAGCCATGAGGCCGCGGGAAACATGCTGCCTCGCGCCACTGTAGTCCCTTGCGCGCGATCGGCTGAGGTATTCGATCGGATCGACAAGGGATCGGTGCAGGCAGCAGTGATTCCAATCGAGAACAGTCTGGCCGGCTCCGTTGCTGAGCATTTCGATCTTCTGCTTACGCGCGAGGTGTTCGTTCACGCCGAGTTCTATCTGCGGATTCGGCACAATCTGATCGCCCCGGCCGGCGTTTCGTTGCAGCATGTGCGGCGCGTCTTTTCGCATCCCGTGGCGCTTGATCAATGCCGCAATTTTTTTCGCAAACCTGGCGATATTCAGGCCGTACCTTTCTACGACACGGCGGGAAGCGTTCGCCACGTGATTGCCGAGGGATTCAAAGACGCGGCGGCGATTGCACCGAGGCAGGCGGCGCGGCAATATGGCGGTCGCATTCTGTTGGCCGGCATCGAGGACGATCAGCAGAACTACACGCGCTTTCTCCTGATCAACAAATCAGGGAAGGTTGGCAGAGGGGCAAACAAGACATCCATTGCCTTTGCCCTGAAGAATGTTCCCGGCGTCCTCTTCCGTGCGTTGAGTGTGTTCGCCTTACGGGATATCAGCCTGAGCAAGATCGAGTCGCGGCCTATGCGCGGGCATCCGTGGGAATACGTCTTCTTCGTGGACATTCTTCGTGGTGACGACGAGGCTGCCCGTAATGCGCTGCGGCACTTGGCTGAGATTGCGGAGTTCGTGAAGGTGTTGGGAGTTTATCCGGCGGCAAAGGCGCGCCTGGCCTGAGTTTCACGGTATTTACCGGTTGCGGTGAAGCCTTCGGCTGCCTCTCCTTCTATAATCGTGCCGGACTTAAATCATCCCACGTCATCGAGGTCGACCGTTGGCCTATCAAGACTTGAGGGAATGGATCGCCGCGCTCGACAAGGCCGGTGAACTGATCCGCGTCAAAGCTGAAGCCGATCCCATCCTGGAGATCGCCGAAATCACCGATCGCGTTTCCAAGTGGGGACCGCGCGGCTCGCATGGGCCGGGTGGCCCGGCGCTGCTCTTCGAAAACGTGAAGGGCCATCCCGGCGCGAAGGTTCTTATCAACCAGTTTGGCTCGGAGCGCCGCATGATGATGGCGCTCGACGTCGATTCGCTGGACGAAATTGCCGAGCGCATCAGGATGTTCATGGATGTGAAGTCGCCGCAGGGGCTGCTCGACAAGATCAAAATGCTGCCCATGCTGGCGGAGATGGGCAAGTTCTTCCCCAAGGAAGTTTCGACCGGCCCGTGCAAGGAAGTGATCAAGCGCGACAACTTCTCGCTGCTCGACTTTCCCATCCTGCAGTGCTGGCCGCTCGACGGCGGACGCTTCATCACGCTGCCGTCGGTCATCACTAAGGATCCGCGTACCGGCAAGCGCAACTCCGGCACCTATCGCATGCAGGTGTATGACGCACTGAGCACCGGCATGCACTGGCAGCGGCAGAAGCAGGGCGCCGAGCACTATCGCGAGCAGATGCGGCGCGCGGCTGCGGCGGGCGAGGCGCATCCTGTCAGCGCCGCGCTGGACATGATGGCGCGATCCTCGGGCGGTTCGCGCGTGGCCGAAGGGAGGCAGGTTGGCGGGAGAATGGAGGTCGCGGTCGCGATCGGCACTGAGCCCGCCGTGATGTTTTCGTCGATCGTTCCCGCGCCACCCGACATCGAGGAGTACATGATCGCCGGCTTCCTGCGCCAGAAGCCGCTGGAGCTGGTGAAGTGCGAGACCGTCGATCTCGAAGTCCCCGCCACGTCGGAGATCGTGCTGGAGGGCTACGTCGAACTCGACGAACTGCGCATGGAAGGTCCCTTCGGCGATCACACCGGCTTCTACACGCCGGAAGATCTCTATCCTGTCTTCCACGTTACGTGTATCACTCATCGCAAGAGCCCGATTTATTCGACGACGATTGTCGGCAAGCCGCCCATGGAAGATGCCTACATGGGCAAAGCGGTCGAGCGTATCTTCCTGCCGCTCATGCGCCTCACCATCCCGGAGATTGTCGACGTGAACCTGCCTATCGAAGGCATCTTTCACAACCTGATGATCGTGTCGATCCGCAAGTCCTATCCCGGCCAGGCGCGCAAAGTGATGAGCGGCATCTGGGCGCTCGGCCAGGCAATGTCGACCAAATGCATTCTGGTTGTCGACGAAGATGTCGACGTGCAGGACCTCGGCGACGTCACACTGAAGGTGCTGAACAACATCGACCCCGAGCGCGACATCCAGTTCGTGCTTGGCCCAGTCGACTCGCTCGATCACGCCTCGCGCCTGCCGGATTACGGATCGAAGATGGGTGTCGACGCCACGCGCAAATGGGCGAGCGAAGGCTTCACCCGCCCCTGGCCCGACGAAATTCGCATGGACGAGGCGACAAAAGCGCGGGTGACGAAGCGGTGGAAAGAATTTGGGCTGGAATAGCGGAGATTTCCGCTGCCCTCATCCGCCACTGACGGCCGGGATGATGGAAATCTCCGATCCGGAGGGCAGGGGACTCATCAGCCCGCCGGTGTAGCGGATGTCTTCCTCACCGATGAAGACGTTGATGTGCTGCCGAATCTGGCCTTGTTCGTTGGCGATGCGGTCGCGCACGCCGGGATATTTTGCCCACAATGCCGACAGAGCGTCGGCGAGTGTAGCCGGCGAGCCTTCGACGTGCACCTTGCGTTGCCCGCCTGTGAACTCGCGCAGCCCTGACGGAATGTTGAACGTGACAGGCATGATCACTTCTTCTTCCGGCGCGATTTTGCGGGCGATTTCTTTTGCGGTGCGGGCGAACGCTTCATCCGCGCTACAGCTTTTGTCGAAGCAGGCGCATCATCAATGAGCGCTTCCCTGATGCACAAGACGGCGGGCAATCCTCCGACGATCCTCTGCCAGTTTCTTCCTTCATCGTGCGAGGCGAAGACCTGGCCGCTACGCGTGCCGATGTAGATTCCAACTGGATCCAGGGAATCCGCCGTCATCGCGTCACGCAGGACCGTCTCATACGAGTCCTTCTGCGGCAGGCCGCGCATCAGCGGCTCCCACGACTCGCCGGCGTTGCGTGTGCGATAGACGCGCAAGCGGCCATCGCAGGTGCAGCGAAACTGGTCCGACTCCACCGGCACCACATATACGCACTCCGGCTTGCGCGGATGCACGACGACGGCGAAGCCGAAATCCGAAGGCACGCCGTTGCCGATGTCGTTCCAGTTCTCGCCGTAATCGTCAGAACGATACAGGCCTCCGTGATTCTGCAGGAACAGCCGCCCGGGATGCGCGGGATGCATCACGATCTTATGCACGCATTGTCCGAATTCCGGATACTTGTTCGGCATGTGCGTAACCTTAATGCCGCGATTGCACGCCTTCCACGTCGCGCCGCCATCGTCGGTCCGGTACACGCCGCCGGCTGAAATCGCGACATACATCCGCTGCTTCTCAGCCGGATCGAGAACGATGGTATGCAGCGCCAGGCCGCCATTTCCGGGCACCCAGCGCGGGCGATGCGGATGGTCGAAGAGTCCGCGCACCAGCGACCACGTGTTGCCATCGTCGCGGCTCTCGAAGAGCGCGGCGGGCTCGACGCCGCAGTAAAGAACGTCAGGTTCCTCGGGTCGCCCCAGCGAAATCTGCCAGATATTCTTCAGCGACAGTCCGGTGTCGGAGGGAAAACGAATCGGCGACTCGGGCGGGTTGGTCCAGCTCTTGCCGAAATCGTCGCTGGAGCGCAGTTGCGTTCCCCAGTAGCTCTGCGTCGAAGCCCAGATTCGACGCCGGCCGGCGCGATTGTCGTAGGCCATTGCGTAGACCATGTTCCCGTGAAAGTACGGACCACCGAGCTCCCACTTCCGGCGCTGCCGGTTGGAGCGCAGCAGAAACGCGCCCTTCACAGTTCCCACCAGCAGGCAAAAGTCTCCGCGTTTGACGGGGAGGTGCCGCACCTGATGCAGAATCGTCGTCGGAGGCCCGCCCGGCTCGGGGGCACGATCGGCCGAGGTCATCCTCGCCGACTGCACGGCCTCTAACGCAGCCTGGACCTCCGAGGCGCGCTGATATCGCTGCATCGGCTCCTTCGCCAGGCAGCGCTGGATGATCGACCACAGCCCCGGCGGCACCGGTGGTCCGAGTGGTGTCGGCACCTCGCGCATGATGGCCGAACTGATTTCGAATGCCGTCTGTCCTTCGAATGGCAGCCGGCCCGAGGCGGTCTCGTAGAGCACAACGCCGAGTGCCCAAAGGTCGCTGCGATAGTCGGAAGCTTCGCCGCGCAGCACCTCGGGCGCCATGTACGGCAGCGTGCCGCTGATGACGGAGGTCTCCTGCATGGTCGCGAACGAGCGCGTCGCGGCATCGTACTTGCCCACGCCCACCTGGCGCGCAAGGCCGAAGTCGAGGACCTTCACCTGTCCGTCGGCAGTGACCAGAATGTTGGCGCTCTTGAGATCGCGATGAACGATACCGCGATCATGCGCGCGGGCCAGCGCGCTGGCGATCTGTCCGCCGCAGCGAAGCACTGCGTCACTGGGCATCCCCTGATCGCCGCTCATCACGTGCAGGGGCTTGCCCTCGACCAGCTCCATCACGATGTAGAGCTCGCCTTCGGTCTCGCCGACCTCGTAGATGGTGCAGATATTCGGGTGCGCGAGGGAAGAGGAAGCGCGCGCTTCCTGCAACAGGTTCTGACCGGCGGTCTGGTCGAGTCCGACGCCCTTCTTGACGACCTTTAGCGCCACATCGCGGTCCAGCACCTCATCATGTGCGCGGTAGACGACGCCCATTCCTCCTTCGCCAATCTTCGCCACCACACGACAATGTCCGAGGACCTGTCCGATCAACCTGCTCTCCTTTCCGTCATGCTAGGTGCGTTTACGATCTGCGTCAACGCGGGAGGGACGGAATGATGGCGCGCCTGACGAATGGTGCTGCGGGAAGTGGGGACAGCCGTTTGCCGCGCGAGTGCCGTGGTGCGATCCTCAGGCGTAGGTTAGAATCGATAATAGAGAGTCGGGGCGTAGCGCAGCCTGGTAGCGCACCTGCCTTGGGCGCAGGGGGTCGGAGGTTCAAATCCTCTCGCCCCGACCAACACTTTCAAGCAGATGCGGCCGTTTTCGAATGCATATCGAAAGCCGCTGTAGTCGTTGTTGCGGCGGTCACTTCCTCACAGTTCTCGCAAACGGTGATTCCTCCAAGCCCAGTGAGGAGGATTTCGCGTCGCCACGTTGCCACCGGCAGATTCCCAAGAGACTGGTGCCTGCAGAAGTTACAGGGATGTTGCGTCGGTCGCATACACCGCCTGACGGCCGATCAGTGCGTTCAACCACGAAATCTCTCTGAACACTCACTTTGCTGGCAAAGAGTGTGCGGCTGGTGGGCCTGCAAAAAGGGCCAGAACATACGCGCGGGAGAGTGTCGCAACTGTTAGAGTCGTCCTTGACAAACACGATCCCGTCTGTCGCCATACCGTCCAGAGCATGTGAATGAACAACTACCCCCCGAGATGGTCATGTCTACAGTAGTTTGCCAAACCATGTTAAGTTCCGTGCTGCAGTCTTGACCTCAACTTTCCGCGGCTCAACGTATAATTTGGCCCGGAAACTCAACGGCAGGAATAAGCACCGGAACGAACGGTCGTTTTGGCGTACGGATGGCAAGTCCAGTCGAATCTGGATGGGAGTAGCTAGGCCAGGGCGATTGAATGATGAAGGCTGAAGGGCAATGACGGCGATTCGAAATGACGCATGGTGCAAGAGTCTGGCTGGGAAGACCGTCGATAAATACCGGCTTATTGAATTTGTCGGGGCAGGGAAAATCGGCTATGTATACAAAGGTCAGTTCAGTGAAGTGCCAAGCGCGGTGCGGGCCGTAAAGTTGACTTTCGATACGTTAAAGCAGGGGTGGGAAGTCGAACTGA
>DATFSK010000127.1:0-2785 GCA_035262645.1 Terriglobales bacterium | reverse complement strand
GTTTATTTAGAACTGGGGTTTTCGATCCCAAAATTAAGCACTTCGCAGTAAGAGGGAACCTCGCACATGCGTAACCGAATAGTGGCGCTCAGGAATTTGAATGTCGATTTATCAACAAACTGACCAACCGTGTGATGGTTTCCGCCTCGCCGACTAATCGCCGTCTGCGCCGTAATCGCAGATATTGAAGAAGGGCGGCACACCCAGACCGAGGCAGCAGCCAGAAGCAGGGCGCAGGGGAGCGCATGGTCACCTCAGGTGTACCGGCTCGGTGAAGGCGCCGTTGCCAGCGGAATCCCAGACGGCAAAGCGCACCCACTTCTTGCCGGAGGCATCGAAGGGAACGCTGAATTTCTTAGAGCCGAAGGGCGGCAGATCGGTGGCGGAGATGATCTGCGTACGCGTGGAATCGCCATCGCCCCAGACCAGCTCGGCGAATTCAAGAGGGAAGGTCCATTCCACTTCGGCGGTGTAAGTTCGGTGTGCGCCTGTGCCTTCGATGGCATAGTTGCGAAATAGAACTTCGCCGCTGGTGACATAGAAGTCGCCGGCGCGCATGGCATGGAGGACGGAGCTCCAGCTCTCGTCGAAGCGAGGCACGCGGTCGAGCTTGACGTAGTTGACGTAGAGCTGCGGATACGTTTCGTCGTCGGGATACTTGAGATATGTGTCGCCCTCGGCGATTAGGTATTTTGGATCGGCGGTCCAGTTGTTCATCTCGTCCATGAGGCCGAGGCAGCGCTTTTCGCAGATGCGCTTTTCGGACTGATCGACGGGGAGGGACTGGAACGAGCAGCCCAGGAAGCGGTCACTGCGGAAGTGCTCGCTCTCGCGGACGGCGTCGGGATAGGCCGTGGAACCCTTGGTGCGCGGATGCGCCTGCCACATCAGACCGTCTTCGCGGCGCAGCATGTCGAGCTCTTCCGCCGCAGTGGAGACGTGGTAGACCTTGCCGTAGGTGGGGTCGTCTTCCATGAACTGGTGGCCCGCGGCGCGTGTCTGCGACCAGAAGACCGGGTGCGGCAGGATGGTGATGTAGTGGCCGCCGAGCGTGTTGTCGGGCTCTTCGCCGGGAATCATAAGGAAGTTGCGGTCAGAGAAGCGGCGCAGGCCGTCGAAGTAGACCTTCTGCTCCTCGAAGCGGATGGGGCCGGGATCTTTCGGGTGCGAGTCGCTGTGGAAGTCGGCCAAGTTGACGATGTTGATGCCTAGGGCACGGAAGACGTCTACCCAGACGGGATGAATGTCGATGGTGCCGGCATCACTGAGCATTTCGTTGTAGTGCATGTGGAAGTGGCTGACCATCACTTTGTAACCGGGCATGGGCTTATAGATGTCGTCGTGGGTGAAAAGGCGGACGGCGTCATCGGCGTTCCGGCCGTTGTCGGGGCTCAGGTAGAAATAGACCGGCATGCGCTGCCAGGTTCCCGGTGGGGCGTTGTAGAGCGCAAAATTATTGATGTCGTGGCGGGCTTCATGGGCGCGCCTGTCCCACTCTTCGTCAGAGACGCCGTAGGGCTTGTAGGGCTCTTCGCGGTCCGCTTGGCGGGCGCCGACGGCGAACGTCTTTTCGTCGAGCTTTCGGTAATAGACGAAGCCGAGGTTGGTCTCGATTTCGCGCGCGAAGAAGAACTTGTGCGAGGGCGGGAAGAAGGCGAGCGAGCCGCCCCCAGTTTCAACGATGGCGACGCGGTTGCGAGCTTTGAGCGCGACGGGATCCTTGTTAGGATCGCCGCCGAAGGCGTACTGCTGCCAGGCGCGGGCGGGATCGCGCCAGATGATGCGGGTGTCGTCGTCGATGGCGAAGCCTCTTAGGCCGGCGAGATACTTGTAAGCGACGGACTTCTCTTCGGTCTTGGCGATGGCTTCCTGGCGGAGCAGATTAGTGCCACGGTAGACCGTGAAGCGCAGGTCGCCGGAGAAGATGCCCAGGGTAAGCCCGGGATAGGTGACCTCGAGACGCGCCCCCTCGGTGCGGACGGAGCAGGAGGTGGCGTTGTACGTGGCCCAGGCGCGGCGGATCTCTGCGGGCTTGCGGGGCAGCTCCAGGCTGCCGGTGCCTGGCACCATGAGGGGCGCGTCCCAGAAGGCGTTCCATTTTTCCTTTTCGATGACCTCGGGTGTGATCTGAATCTTCAGGGCACGCAAAGGGGCGGCCTGCTGCTCCGAGAGACGGCGCACACCGCTGGTGACTTGGAATTCGGGCGTGAGGCCGCGGCCGAGCACGATCCAGTCGCCGGAACCTTTTTTAACGGCCAACTCGTGGATGCTGGGTTGGCCGCCGCGTATCGTGAATTCGGCGCGTAGCTGCTGATCGCCGTAGCCTTGCCAAGAGAGCTGGAGGATGCCGGATTGCATTTCGGCTTTGAGTCCGTCAACGGGTTTGTAGTCTTTCAAATCGCAGTTCTGCGCGCTCGCGGAGCAGGCGAGGGCAAGAAGAATGAGGACGGAATGGCGGTACAAGATAAGCCTCCCTGATTTACGGCCACAGTTGCGCTGGTTAAACACGGTGCGTGCTTGCTGCCATCCATCTGGTCGGCAGGCCGGCGGAAGTCGAAATTAGCATCACGCATCTAGGATGGCAATCTGCGCTATGCCAGACCAGCCAACGTAGTCCACGTGTCTTTTTGGGGATTATCGCTTAGTGCTTTTGTTAGAGCAACCGAGACAACCGGATCGCGGACCTCTCGCTCTTGGATCCAGCCGGCCGAGTAACGGGCAAACTGGAACTCATCGGAATGCATCGTCAGTTTCTCGTCTGCCGACAATCCATTCATAAAGATCG
>DATFSK010000126.1:0-2817 GCA_035262645.1 Terriglobales bacterium | reverse complement strand
AAGCGGGCAACATCGGCCAGTTCTGGGGCTGAGTTGCTATAGGGCGTCGCTCCGGTCGCGCTAACCGATCTTCGGCGCTCTTTCCGCACAAATTGAGAACATCGCCGGGCGGCGTAGGGCACGGTGCCTTCGACTTCAGATCGAACACACCGCTGCCGCTTATTCCGCTGGTTTGACTTACTCGGTCAGTGGTGATTGGTGACGGATACTTCTCTGGTAGAAACAGCCTTCGGGCTGTGAGGTTCGAAGCCTCGTGGGCGAAAGCCCTGCCGTGACCGCCTGTTCCCTGACCATTTACTTTCGAGTGCTGAGGTGGCAGTGCATTTCTGTGCCCAGCTCTCGAGAAGCCGGGGCAATCGCCCTTCGATCGGACGAAGTATGAACGGGTTGGAACGCGCCTTCGCAAGAATGGGAGCGCGGGTTGAATTTGGCCAGTTACTTAGAGGGAAATGGTTTTCGAGCCGGCTGCTCTCTGAGGACCTCGCACTCGATGTGCGTCGAGACCGCTTCGGAGAATACTTCCTGATTTCTCGTGCGCCGGCATCGACAACTGAATTGGTGGTTTTGGATGTACAGCCGAACGACCGTCACCTGCTGTTGCTGAGCCGCGGCGGCCGTGAGAAGCATCGATTTCTGCTCGGTCATGATGAGCGCCATTGGTTTGTCGCGGCCATTCCGGAGACGGCCCCGGTGAGTCGGGTTCGAGATGCGAAAGAGGCTCTCAAACCCGGTCTTGTTCAAAGCGGCGAACACGGACTTCGGGCGAAGTATCGCCATCGGCGCAGCAACGCTGCGCGGATTCGCCAAGGAGAATGGTTTTTTATACCGATGCCCGAGGCGCGAGTGGAGAAGTTGCTCATTTGGCGCAACGAGCCGATTGCTCGTGGAGGAGGAAAACCTCACGTGTGCGAGGAGCTTTACCGGTTCGGCGGAGAAACGGTTTACGTCAGTGGCGGTGCACCCAATGGGTTGACCGAAGAGCAATATCGGGTTCTCTCGCATGGCGAACGGAGCCGCTGGACCTGGCGAGTAATGCGTCGTAATCCGAAAGTGTATGTGCGAGGTCGGGTGCGGCATCCGGATCACCAGACCGTCGTACTGGATGGATGGCACGAGGTTCTCAGCAATACCGAGAATCTCTCGCACGCCATGCGCAACGTGGCTTTCTTGGACTAACTTTGACTGACTTTCGCCGGTGGTGAAAGAGGAGAGATACTTCGCTCCAAATGAACCGACGCGCAGGGCGGCGGCCCTGCCGGGGATCAGAGCTTTTGGGACAGAGGCGTAGCCTCGAATTAGAACGTACCAAAAGATATCGCGCCTCGAGTCGGCTTTCCTCGAGGGTTCCCCGGCGAGTTTTTGAAATAACCAGCTTGGCCGGTGGTGAAGACTACGGTTACTTCGCCTTCGGAGCGGGAAATGCAGGTTCGAATCCTGCCGCGGGAATTTGTGCCCGTGTGGTCTAAGGGAAGGACGCCTATGGTTCCGTTGTCGCTTGTTCCCCGGCCAATAAATGGCAAAACTATGGACGAGAGCAAACTCATCGAGATCACCAGGCCGGGGGATGGCCAATCGCTTTGCCGAACCTGCTATTGGGCGCACGCCCAAAAAGGGTTCCGGGAGAGCGAGGAAGCGATCTTCTGCATGTTTGGCCCCCTGCGCAAGTTGCCGTTTCGCGTGCGCGACTGCACCGACTATATGAACCGCAAACTCCCGACCCCTGCCCAGATGGAGAAGATCGCGCTGATCATTCCGACCGAGCCGGCGCGGAAGAAGCTGGGATTCTCTGGACTAGGTTCGAGCAACGTTTCGGAAGAGGAAGACTTGATCGCGGGGACGGAATAATAAGGGTTCGCCGGTGGTGAAGACGAGGGTTACTTCGAACTCCGACGGTCGCAGGTTCGATTCCTGTCGCGGCTTTGCGCTGTGTAGCTCAATGGTAGAGCATCGGGTAAAACACCGTCGTCGCTACATTCCCCGGCGAGTGAAGAAAGGAGGCCAGGAATGGCCCGACTGAATACATTCAATCTCAATTCTGTGCCTCACACACACGAGCGAGCAGCAGCTCGGCAGATTTCTACGGAGCTGCAGCTGCGGCGTTCAGTGCTGGCTTGCTTGCTCTGGGAGAGCCAGTTTTATGAGGACGGAGTCGAGATCGCCGGCCGCATCGCCGAGCTGGTACCCAAGGTGGCGGCGGAGAAGGTCGCCGCACTTGCCATCGAGGCTCGCGAGCAGATGAAGCTGCGCCACGCGCCGCTTCTGCTGGTTCGCGAGATGGCGCGCCACAAGACGCACCGGGCACTGGTTTCGGAAACGCTCGCCCGCAGCATCCAGCGCGCCGACGAACTGGCCGAGTTCATCGCCATTTACTGGAAGGACGGCCGCGTGCCGCTCTCTGGCCAGGTGAAGAAGGGCTTGGCAGCAGCGTTCCCCAAGTTCGATGAGTATCAGCTCGCCAAGTATGACCGTGGTGGGCCGATCAAGCTGCGGGACGTGCTGTTTCTCTGCCACGCAAAGCCTCGGGATGAGGCCCAGGCGGCAGTGTGGAAGCGCCTCATTTGGGGACGCCTGACCACGCCCGATACCTGGGAGGTTGCACTCTCGAGCGGTGGCGATAAGCGCGAAGCTTGGGAGCGGCTGCTACGAGAGCGCAAGCTGGGTGCGCTGGCTCTGCTCCGTAACCTTCGCAACATGCGTGAGTCTGGGGTCGATGAGTCGCTCCTGCGCAAGGCTCTTTCCGAGATGAGCACTGCGCGTGTGCTCCCGTTCCGATTCCTGGCTGCGGCGCGACATGCTCCGCAGTGGGAAGAGGAGCTG
>DATFSK010000125.1:0-2988 GCA_035262645.1 Terriglobales bacterium | reverse complement strand
CAACAGCGACGGCATTGATCCGTCATCTTCGAAGAACGTGAGCATTCTTTATTCCTATATTCGAGCCGGCGATGACAACGTGGCCATCAAGGCGAGTGCTTCAGGACCGGCAGAGCACATCACGGTTGCGCACAACCATTTCTATGCTGGCCATGGCATGTCGATCGGCAGCGAGACGCAAGGAGGCGTGACCGCGGTCCGGGTGACGGACCTCACCATTGACGGCGCCGACAACGGCATTCGCATCAAATCGAATCCAACCCGCGGCGGCCTGGTGCACGACGTGGGCTATGAAGATGTCTGCATTCGCGGCGTCAAGAACCCGCTTGTGATGGAGACCACATACGAAGGCCAAACGGCCGGCACGCTCATTCCCCGCTTTGAGGAAGTGGCATTGCACAACGTACGCGTGCTGGGCGGCGGAAAGATCGCGATCGCCGGTTTCGACCTCCAGCACCCCGTGCACGCAACATTCGATGGCGTAGTGCTTAGCGGCGTCAGGCCTGACCAAGTGCAGGTCGCTAATGCAAAGCTTGCGACCGGCCCCGGGCAGGTGAATTTTGCGATGAGTGGCCCTGGTGTCGAGATCGTCAAGCTTGCAGGCGACCACAAGGTGCTGAGCTGCGACGGGCGGTTCGTTCCGTTTCCGGGGAGTGCGCCAGCTGCCGAGAAGAACGCGTCAACGGCAGCGCGAAGTCAGGTTGTCGTCGCAACCGATGGCTCTGGCACCTTCCGTTCACTGCAAGCCGCCGTGGATGCTCTGCCTGAGTCGGGCGGCATCATCACAATCCGGCCGGGCGTGTATCGCGAAACCGTTAGGATCACAAAGCCGAATGTGCGTTTCGAAGGCCCAGCCGATCCGTCGCAAGTAGTCATTGTCTTCGACAAGAGCGCCGCAACATCCGGCGGCACTTTGAATTCCGCCACGGTTGACATCAGCGGCGATGATTTCTCCGCGCGTGGCCTTACCTTCGAAAACGATTTCAGCAAACGGGGCGGCGGCACGCCCAACCAGGGTGGTCAGGCGATTGCGCTGGCGGTGAGTGGTGATCGCGCCGGGTTCCAGCATGTCCGCATCCTCGGTGCGCAGGACACGTTGTTCGTTGGCAGCAAAGGCTGTGTTTCGGAGCAAGGGCCGTGCACGCCCGCTCGACAGTATTTTTCCGACTGCTATGTAGAAGGCCACGTGGATTTCATTTTCGGCGACGCCAAGGCTGTTTTCAGCCATTGCGAGATCCACGCGATTGCTCGCAATACTGTTTACCTGACGGCGCAGAGCCGTCACTATGCCGGGCAGGAAAGCGGCTTCGTCTTCGATCACTGTAAGGTCACCGCGGATGCGGACGCGAAATCAATCTGGATGGGCAGACCATGGCGGCCATTTGCAACCGTCGTCTTCTTGAACACGGACATCCAGGCGACTATCGAGCCGGCTGGCTGGCGTGAGTGGCATCCCGGGGAAACTCATTCGCTCGATACCGCGTTCTATGCGGAATACCACTCCGTTGGCTCCGGCGCGACGGGCCCGCGCGATCCGCACACCCACATCCTGAGCGATGCCGAGGCGCAGCAGTTTTTGCCGGCGAAGTTCCTGGCTGGCCCGGATGCATGGAATCCGGAGGTCCCAAGGCAAGTTGCGCATGCAACGGCAGGGGAAAAGCAATAATAAGGAGGATGACGATGAGCACTGCCTCTACGGCGATGGAAGGCCTTATCTTCCGAGCCACCAATTCCCACGTTGGCCGAAGGGTTGCGATCACGCCTGAAAACAGCGCGATGCGCCATCTGGCTTATGTCCGCATCATCCTGAACCAATCCACGCCGGCGGTCTCGTTCAGCACAGGACAGCGCGAGACCGGCCTCATTTGTCTGAGTGGAGACGCCAATGTCAGCAGCGAAGGACGCGAAATCAAGCTGACACGATTTGATTCGGTTTACATCCCGCGTGATGCCGAGGTGGCGATCAGCACGCAGCGAGCGGCCGATATTGCCGAGTTCTCGGCTGAGGTGGAGAAACGCTATCCGCTGCAGGTGGTGAAGTACGAACAGGTGGCCAACGATCCGGGCTTAAAGTTCTCAACCGGCGGACCCGGTTCCACTCGACATCTGAACATGCTGCTCTCCAAGAACATTGAGGCCGGGCGACTTATGGCAGGCTTCACGGTTTCCGAGGCTGGGAACTGGACGAGTTGGCCTCCACATGAGCACGCCGCTATGCTTGAAGAAATGTATGTTTATTTCGACATGTCGGCGCCCGCCTACGGCATCCAGTTGGTCTACAACAATCCCGAATCCCCCGAGCTGGTTACGGCGGTTCGTGACGGTGATGCGGTACTGATGCCCAGCGGCTATCATCCTAACGCCGCAGTTCCCGGGCATCGGATCTGCTTTTTGTGGGCTATGGCCGCGCACCGCGAGCTCGAAGATCGCCAATACGGTATCGTGAATATCCAGCCCGGCTTCCAGCAGGGCGGCTCAGGCCTCGAAAAAGGACGCAAGAACTGAATGCAGCAGCAGGCTTCAGCACCGTTGAGCGCGGCGGAGGGGAGGCTCGTCCCTGCACATGCTGGAGCCATCGGCCACTATCGTTGGATCATCTGCGCGCTTCTGCTGTTCGGGGTCACCAAGAACTACATGGACCGCCAGGTGCTGGGCGTACTCGCCGACACCCTGCAACGCGATCTGCACTGGAACCAGCTGCAGTACGGACATGTCGTGTTTGCGTTCCAGCTTGCGTACATGGCGGGCATGCTGGCTATGGGCCCGCTCATCGATCGGCTGGGTACGCGCGTCGGGTATGCGCTGGCGATGGTTTTCTGGAGTGTGGCGTCAATGGCGCACGCTCTCGCCAGTGGACTGACGGGCTTCATAGCTGCTCGTGGTGCACTCGGTTTCTTTGAAGCGGGGGTGTTCCCGGCAAGCATCAAGAGCGTTGCCGAGTGGTTTCCGAAAAAGGAGCGTGCGCTGGCTACCGGCATCTTCAATGCC
>DATFSK010000124.1:0-8555 GCA_035262645.1 Terriglobales bacterium | reverse complement strand
CAGCCCACCCGTCAAATCGCTGATCTTCTCTATGTGATGCTCCAGGCACCACTTCTCCAGCGAGTCGACCAGTTTCTCGCAGGCGCAGGGGTCCCAGAAGTTGACGGTGCCGACCTCGATGGCGCTCGCCCCGGCGAGCAGGAACTCGATCACGTCTTCCGCGGTGCTGATGCCGCCCAGGCCAATCACGGGGATCCTGACCGTCTTCGCCGCTTCCCACACCATGCGAATTGCAATCGGCTTAATGGCTGGGCCGGAGAGACCTCCAGTTACGTTCGCAATGCGCGGCTTGCGGGTCTCCGCATCAATGGCCATGCCGACAAATGTATTGACGAGCGAGAGGGCGTCCGCCCCGGCATCTTCCGCGGCGCGCGCCACCTCAGGGATACTTGTCACGTTCGGTGACAGCTTCACCACCAGCGGCCGCGCCGCGATCTTTTTCACCGCGCTGACCACATCGAACAGCATCTTTGGATCGCTGCCGAAGGCAATTCCGCCGCACTTCGTGTTCGGGCACGAAACGTTCAGCTCATAACCGGCGATACCTTCGCCGTCGTTGAGAATGCGGACGACGTCTTCGTACTCGTCCTGCGAGTGGCCGAAGACGTTGCAGAGGAAAACGATGTTTTTGATCTTCCGCAGCAGCGGAAGCTTTTCTTCCAGGAAGGCACGCGCGCCGATGTTCTGTAGCCCGATCGCATTCAGCATTCCCGCGGCGGTCTCAAACAGTCGCGGCGGAGGATTCCCCGCCATCGGCTCGAGCGAAAGGCCTTTGGTAACGAAGCCCCCCAGCCGGCTGAGCGTGACTACATCTTCGAACTCCACGCCGTAACCGAAGCTGCCGCTGGCGGCGAGCACGGGATTCTTGAACTCGATGCCGGCAACCTTGACGCTCATGTCGAGGATCGGCTTCGGGGCGGGGCTCATTGCGCCTCTCGCTGTCGCGCGATAGCGACCGGCTGTTTCACGCTGGCGGTTCGCTCCAGCTTGTCCCATGAGAAGCCGCCACCCTCCATGGCGCGCTTGAGCGTCTTCAGCAGCACCAGCGAGAACAGTTGGCGATACGCGAAGCGTTGCAGCCAGACGTGCGCCAGCAGGAGGAAGTCGCGTTTGCCCCCGGGCTGTTGCCGCTCCAGGGTGAACGCGATGGTCGAGGCGATGAAGTCGATGACCATGAAAAGCGTGAAGTAAATCACTAGCTTGTGGAAGTCGGCGGGATTAGCCGACTCGGGATGACGATACTTGTCGACGAAGTAGGTGACAGCCCCGACGGCGAACATGATGTCGATGAAGGGCGACACCAGCGGCAGCAGAATCTGGAAGATCACCATGTTGGGGATCGCGACCCAGCCCAGCGCGCCCTTCTGCTTCACCGCCGCGCGATGCTTCCACACCGCCTGCATGATGCCGAACGACCAGCGGAAGCGCTGCCGCATCAGGCCATTCGCCGTCGTCGGAGCTTCGGTGTAGGCCAGCGCGCGGTCTTCATAGTTGACGTGATTGCCGGCCTGCAGCAGCGCCATTGTGAGATCGGCGTCTTCAGCGACAGTATCGCGATGGTAGGCGCCCGCTGCCCGAACCGCAGCCGTGCGCCACGCGCCGATTGCGCCGGGCACAACGCTGACGGCGTTCATCGTGTTCAGCGCGCGCCGCTCGAAGTTCTGGCTGGTGATATATTCCAGCGCCTGCCAGCGCGTCCACAGGTTCACGCGGTTGCCGACTTTCGCGTTGCCCGCCATTGCCGCAACCTTGGGATTGCTGAAGTGCGGCACCAGTTGCGAGATCGCGTCGGGCGCGATGATGGTATCGGCGTCGATGCCCACGAAGATTTCTTCCGTGACCTGCTCCAGCCCATAGTTAAGCGCGGCAGCCTTGCCCGAGTTGGGCTTCGTCAGCACGGTCACCCGTCCAGCAGCGATCTCGTGTTTGAACGCTGAGCGAGTCACTTCAAGCGTCGCGTCCTTCGAGCCATCGTCGATCACGATCACGCGCAGCGTGCGGTAATCGGACTCCAGCACCGAGCGAACCGTGCGTTCGATCACCTTCTCTTCGTTGTACGCCGGAATCAGCACTGCAACCGCGGGCCGATAGTTCGGATCGAAGCTGACATTGCGCTGCCGCAGGCGATCGTAGATGGCCAGCACGCCGACCAGAAGCAGGCGTCCGCTCATCAGCACATCGCCGACAAAGAAGACGAAGATGATGAAATACCGCACCGCTCCGAAGAGTGAAAAATTCAGGCTGTCGACCCATGCCGACCAGCGCTCGTTGGTGGTAATGGGAGGCATCACCTCGGCGCGCGTCTTTCCCATCAGTTCGGAAACCGGCACCACCTGATAGCCACGCTCTTTGAGCCCAGTCAGCACGATGTCGAGTGCCTTCACCGTCTGGCTGCGATCGCCGCCGCCGTCGTGGAACAGGATGATGTTGCCGCACTTCACCATGTTGTTTGGCGCGCAGGGCGGCAGGTTCTTCATCACGTTGTCGGCGATCTCCTGCGCGCTGGGCCGCGGATTGTCGCGCCAGTCGTTGGGATCGATCTTCTCGCCCACGCTGATGTAGCCCAGGTCCTGCGACCACTCCAGCGGACGTACCTGGTCGGACGTGTCGGGCGCCTCGTCGATGGCGTACGGCGGACGCATCAACACCGGTTTCACGCCCAGCTTGCTTTCGAAAAGCTTCTCGGTGACATTCAGCTCGACCTCGAAATATCGCTTAGAAATGCTGCTGATGTCCGGATGCGTGAAGGTGTGATTGCCGATCTCGTGGCCTTCGTTGTAAATCCGCTTGGCGATGCCCGGAAAGTTCTGCATCTCGTCACCGATCAGGAAGAACGTGGCCTTCGCGCCGTGGGCCTTTAGAACATCAAGAATTTTCGGCGTCCACGTCGGATCGGGGCCGTCATCGAAGGTCAGGGCGACCTTCTTCTCTTGTGTGCCGCCGTACATGTCGACGACATACGGCATCGGCACCGTCTTAAAGACTTCGTCGCTGACAAGGTGCGTGTCCGGATCGACGGTGATGGTGCGCTCGCCGGCCGAGGGACGCGACTGAATGCGGATGATCTCTCCGTATCCTTCATCGTCCACATCTTCTCCGGGAGGCACGATGCTCAGCTTGTCGGTTGCGCCAGCTTCAAACGGCTTGTCCCACACTGCCCAGATGGAGCGGTCTTCCGAGCCCAGACGCCACAGCGCGAAAGTATCGATGCCGAGCGAGTGCGCCGCGCGCATCTGGTTCAGCGCGGTCACGCCATCGACGAACCACACATCGTGGCGGATGTCGCCATCGAGATAGGCGAAGTGCGGGTTCATGGCGTCGTCGTCAAAGTTGATGTCGGTATCCGACTCCGAGGCTTCAAGCCACGCTTCCTGCACGGTGACAGTATGGTTGTTCTCCGGCGGCGTGCCGGGCTTTTGCCCCTTCTTCATCGCCCAGTCGTAACCGTAGTTGGCGACGGCGCAGATGATCTTTTCCTTGGGAATGACTTTGAGCGCATCCTGCAGGTTCTTGACGAACCAGTCCTGGCCGGCGACCGAGCCCGGCTCGCCACCGGGATAGTGCTGGTCGTAGTTCATCAGGATGAGGCCGTCGGAGACACTCGCGATGGCTGCGTAGTCGAAGTCCTTGTCGTTCACCGGAACGGCAACGAACAGCTTCATCCCCCTGGCTTGAAGATCGTTGTAGAGCTCGGTTACCAGCTGACGATAATCGCCGCGCGAGCTTTCAGGAAACGCCTCGATATCGAGCGTGATCCCCTTGTACTGGTCGGTGGCGAGGAAGGTCGTCAGCTCATGGCGGAAGCGCTCGCGCGCTGCCGGGTCGGCCATGAACTTCGCGGTCACATCGGGGTCCCACTTGTTCTCGACGGGATCGAAGTTGTTGACCAGGGGGAAGACTTCGATATGCGCCTTCTCGCCCTTGAGGAAGGACATGACCTTCTCGTCGATAGACTGCGGCTTGCCCTGCTTGTCCATCACATCGAAGAGCGCGTTCAGCTCGGTGACGGCCTGCAGGCGCCCATCGGCGGTCAGCACGTGCATCCATTCGGGGAAGAGCCAGTCAATCTGAGGGTAATACTCTTTCAGCGAGGAGAAGCTCGCGGCATCCCATTGCACGTAGAATGCGGCGCGGACGCCTTCATCGGAGTTCAAGACAACTTCCGAGGCTGGCCGCTTGGTCTTGCGATGGGTGTTGGCGCGGCGCGGCGTTTTGCGTTTCTGCTCCGGCTTCAGCGCGTGATACGGACGTTTGACCTGGGGCAGGGCAGGCGCAGGGACGGGCGAGCCTCGCGTGATCGAAACTACGAACAGCGCTATGAGCAATGTAACCAGGATGACGCTAATGTCGATCACCAGCCGCAAACGGCGCCAGCGTTTGCGATCAGGGTCGAAGAAGATCTGCTTGGAATGAGGCATTTCGCGCTGGATTTATCGTAAATGGGGGTCGTGAATGGGGCAACCGGCCTTGCGGGCGATCACATGGGCAGAGCTCGCCCTTAGGCCAGTGTCTAAGCCGTTTACATTTGTCATCCCGAGGAGCGCTTCAGCGCGACGAGGGATCTGCAGTTCGACTTTGTCGGCAGCCTGTGAAGGCGTGCTACACCCGTGTCTTGAAACCGTTGCAATCGCATTCCTGTAAACCCTGCACGGCGCATTTCGTTGCGCATAACTGCTGCCATTTACGAAAATCACTGCCGGTTCAAGCGCCAGATTCCGAAGTTCAGATACGCCGCGTAGCTGACCCATGCCAGATAGGGAATCAGTAGCAGAGCCGCCGCCGGCAGCAGAAGATAAAAAATAAAGATGTTGAACGCGATGGCGAGCCAAAGGACGAGAATCTCAACAAACGCCACCCCGGGCAGGCGCGAGCCGAAGAAGATTCCCGACCAGGCGACGTTCAGCGCCAGCTGCGCGAAGAAGATCAGCAGCGCCGGACGCGCGCCGCGTCCATATTCGCGCCAGACCAGCCAGGCGGAGATTGCCATCAGCACATAGAGAACGGTCCACACCGGACCGAAGATGCGCGTTGAGGGCGTGCCTGGCGGTTTACGCAGTCGCGGATACCAGTCGCGAACCCGGCTCGCAGTGAAGAACGACACCAGCCCGCCGGCGCCAAGGCAGATCGCGAAGAAGACAATCAGCACCAGCCAGGGTTTGGCGTCCACGCAGCAATTGTAGCGGCTGGAAGCAATTAGTAATTAGCACTCAGCATTCAGCACTTACTAACTACTAATTTCTAATTACTGATTACTCCATCACCACCACTGCCTTGCCATAATTCGCCGCGCTGCAACAACAGGCGATGGGCATCGCCTGCCTGATCCATCGAGAAGGTGTGACCGATCTCAGGATGCAATTTACCTTGCTCGATCCAGGGGGCCATCGCCTTCAGCGTGCGGCTGATGAGCTCGCCGTCTTTCGCCAGCACACTTAGCCACAGTCCGTGCGCGCTGAGGCTTTTGCCCATCATCACACCAGAGTCGAACTCGTGCCGCCGGCCGGTGGCGGTTCCATAAATAATGACGCGTCCAAACGGACGGCAGCAGCGCAGGCTTTTGGCCGTGTGTTCGCCACCCAGCATTTCGAAGACAGCATCGACACCTTCGCCGTTGGTCAGCTCTTTCACCCGCTGCTCGTAATCCACCTGGCGATAGTTGATGCCGTGATTCAGGCCGAGCTGCTTCACTCGCTCCAGCTTCTCGTCCGACGACGAAGTTCCATACGTCTCAATGCCCAGCAACTTCCCCATCTGGATTGCCGCTGTGCCCACGCCTCCGGCCGCGGCGTGAATGAGCACGCGGCGACGATGACCATCACTCCAGCGATTCGGTTCGTACGCGTCATCCGTCAGGCCGGCTTTCCAATACGCCAGATATGCGGTCAGGAAGTTTACGGGGAAGGCAGCGGACTGTGCAGAATTCCAACCCTTGGGCTGTGCCCACAACTGATCCGGCTTGATGGCGATCTTCTGCGCGGCCGCGCCCCACTGCATGTAACCCATCACGCGCTCGCCTGTAGACTCGATCACCCCTGCGAATTCGCGTCCCGAGATGAACGGCGGAGGCGGCATTCCACGATAAGTACCGAGCGTGCTCATGGTGTCGGCGAAGTTGACGCCGACCGCTTCGACGCGCACGATGACCTCGCCCGGCGCGGGCTGCGGATCGGGAACATCGCGCACTTCCAGAACTTCCGGACCACCGGCGCGAGTGACGACGATAGCTTTCATCCAGTCAATTGTAGCGCCGGTCTCCGGACCGGCTGTCGCGTGGGTCTTCAGACCCCCGCCGGTTGATAGGCAACAGAACGCGACTCCTATGAAGGTTGAAGCGCAGGTCTGGAGACCCGCGCTACAGCCGATCTGGAGATCGGCGCTACTGTCTTGAGACCGGTGCTACGGGAAGCTCCAACATCGTGTACTGTATGTAGCCATCAGTTAATTCGACCGATCGGTTGCAGGAGAGAAGCCTTGAAATCGCGCAGGGATTTTCTTGTTCAGAGTTCGCTCGCGGTGCTGGGAGCCGCGGTAGCACCGTATGCGCAGACGCAGCAGCCATCTAACGCCCAGACGCAAAATCAACAACAACAGCCTCCCGGTGCTCCACCGGCCTTCGGCACTTCCAACCCGGTTGGGCCGGAGGTCTCGCCGGAGACTTTCGCGCAAGCCGAAAAGCTGGTACAGGTGCAATTCACGCAGCCGGAACTTGCCCAGGCGGCCGGCAACTGGCGCATGGCGATGGCTCCGATCTACGAGATGCGCGTTGGCCCGCACAAGGTAGGTTTGGAAGACACGCTCGCTCCTGCCACATTGTGGGACCCGCTGATTCCCGGCACCAAGCCAGGCCCGGCGCAGAATCGCTTCGTTCGCAGCGCCACCGATCCCGGCCCGCTGCCGGCGAACGATGAAGACATCGCCTTCGCCTCCGTGGCGCAGCTTTCGATTTGGATTCAGAAGCGCAAGCTCACCTCCGAGCGGCTGACCAACATATATCTGAAACGGCTGCGAGAGTACGATCCCAAGCTACGCTGCGTGATCACCCTGACGCCGGAGTTGGCGATGTCGCAGGCCAAGCAGGCTGACGCAGAAATCGCGGCAGGGAGGTATCGGGGCCCTCTGCACGGTATTCCGTACGGGGTGAAGGACCTCCTCGACACGGCGAACATTGCGACTACGTGGGGTGCCGAACCTTATCGCAATCGCGTGCCGAAGACGAATGCGGTCGTTGTCCAGCGCCTTCAGGATGCCGGCGGGGTTCTGGTCGCCAAGCTCAGCCTCGGCGCGCTGGCGCTCAACGACATCTGGTTCGGCGGGCAAACGATGAATCCCTGGCTGTTGGAAGAGGGCTCCTCAGGGTCGAGCGCAGGGCCCGGCTCTGCAACTTCGGCCGGCCTGGTCGCCTTTTCCATCGGCAGCGAAACCGGCGGCAGCATCGTGAGCCCGTCCATGCGCTGCGGCATCACCGGACTGCGTCCCACCTTCGGCCGCGTCGCGCGCACCGGCGCCATGACCCTTTGCTGGTCGCTCGACAAACTCGGACCAATGACACGATACGTGGAAGATGCGCTGCTGGTGCTGAACACCATCAGCGGCCCCGATTCTCGCGACCTCTACAGCATCCCCAGCAAACTCGACTTTGACGCTAACACCAGTGTCAGCGGACTCAAGGTCGGCTACTTCCCGAAGTGGATGAAAGATCCGCCCGCGACCGACGTCGATCGCGCGGCGCTGGAGACAGTTAAGAAGGTCGGCATGGTGCCGGTCGAGGTCTCGCTGCCGGAGTGGCCGTACGATTCGCTCGACCTGATCCTCTTCGCCGAGGCGGCCGCTTCGTTCGAAGAGCTGACGCTCTCAGGTGGGCTCAATCAGCTTAAGATGCAGGTGCCCGACGCCTGGCCGAACACCTTCCGCCAATCGCGCTTCCTATCAGCCGTGGACTTCGTTCAGGCCGACCGCTTCCGCCGCAAGGTCGCGATGGAGATGGAGCGCATCTTCTCCGAGGTCGACCTGCTGCTGGTACCTTCGCTTCGCGACGAGATGCTGACCCTGACCAACTTCACTGGCCATCCTTCCCTGACGTTACGCGCGGGGTTCGTAGAAGTCTCGGAGGCGCGTAGCGACTGGGCGCCCGATCCAGCGCATCCGCCGCCGAAGTTCTCGCCACCGCGTCGCGTGCCGCACGGCGTGACGCTCATCGGCCGACTCTTTGAGGAGGGAACCTTGGGCGAGGCCGGCATGGCGCTGGAGAAATCGTTCAACGTGGCCAGCCAGCGGCCGCCGGGATTTTAGAGTCGCAGTCGGATGCTGCGGAAGCCGAGGGCTAAACAAGGCGAACGGAATTCTTTTTGAACCACAGAGACACAGAGAAAAAGTCATCCCGTTTTACTGCATCAGGCCAGCTTCCGTTCTCGTAGGCAGACTTTCGGAGTCAGGGAAGGATTAGCCTCCATCCGCCTTTCCTCTGTGTCTCTGTGCCTCTGTGTCTCTGTGGTTAATTTCTTTACTTCGCCAGCTCGTATCCCGCAAAGAAGTAGCTGATCTCGAAGCGCGCCGTG
>DATFSK010000123.1:0-45923 GCA_035262645.1 Terriglobales bacterium | reverse complement strand
CAGCTCCACCCAGCAGCAGCACTGCAATCAGGATCTCCAGCACCGGGAGATGGGTCTTCGGGGTTCGCAACTTCGCCCTGGCGCGATTGATTCTGCTGGCAACACGAAGCCGATCCATCCGGCTGGCCAGATTCTCCTCCTGCTGTGGGGTCCTGAAATTCTCATAGGCGTATCCCGCAAACAGCTGATTAGGGCGTTCAGCAGCTTTTGACGGCGAGGTGGCCTGCCGCACCAGCTTCATGCCGCAGGATGGACAGAACAAATCCTCCTTGCCGCTTGGCCTTCCGCACTCCGGGCAACGTCCCGTCTGCGGAACCACGGGCATAGCCTCAAGCGCCTCGAGTGGCACTGATTCCATTCCGCTATGTGCGGCTATCTCGTTACGCAGCCCATCGGCAGTGGAAATCGGTTGCGGGAACGGTATGACCCGCTCTTTGCGATCGGCGATTCGCTCCGAAGGTGTTGGGACGGGCTCAGCAGGCTGAGAGATCGCTTCGGCAGGTTGCGGCGCCGGCTCGACATGCTGTGGCGCGGGCTCAGCGGCGGCTTGGGACGCACGCATACGGTACATCGTCAGTGGCCGGTCCGGTTGCGCCGTTGACGACGCATGTCCGATCGGCAGCCCGGCAGCGGCGGTCGATGAAGCGGCAGCTGCAGCTGATTCGAACAGCGCTTGTGGAACCGTCGCCCCGCAGCCGGGGCAATACTTTTCCTCGCGCTGGATGTTATGGCCGCACTCTTTGCAGACCATGTGGCGCCTACACCTTCGTTATTGTGGCGACTGCTGCGTGAGCAGAACAACGTCGGTATTGGAACGGCCTCGCGCTACAGCCAGCCTCTTGTTCTTCCAGTCGTAGCTGTATCCGTAAATGGTGAACTCCCCGAAGCCGGTCATTTGCGTAAACGACGTGGCGCCGACCGGCTGCATGACAATGTTGGAGACACCTTTTAGCGTAACGGGATAATACAGCGATTGCCCGTCCGAGGAATACTGAAAAAAATTGGAAATTCCACGCAGCGGTGGAAAACTCTTGACAGGCAGCCCGCCTTGTGCTGGCAGGATGTCGATCGTGGCCCTGAAATTGACCCCGGTGCCCTCCGGCGTCAGCGCTGCCACTTGCTGTCCATTGGGCGAAAACACGCCAAAATTCGTCACCTTGTCGCTCAGTTTCCGGGCCTCGCCGCCATCGATGGGCATCTCCATCAACAGCTGCTTTCCTTTGTCAAAACTCGTGTAAAGAAAGGACTTACTGTCAGGCGAGCAGGACGCGCTCTGGTCCACTTTCCCTTTCGTGACGGCCGAGACCGCCCCGCTTTGCAGATTGAGCCGGAAGATATTGAGTGTCTTGCTTTCCTTGTTGGGCATGGAAAACAGCGCATTTACCCCGTCCGGGCACACCGAAAGCCCCGACATCGGCAGCCGCTCCTGATACACGATGTTTCGGCCGCTGCCGTCGGCGTTCATAATCGCGATGTGGCTGTCGTAGTCCAATGCCACCAGCCGTCCATCGGGCAGCCAGCCCACGCCAACATCGCTGTGGTTGTCGACCTGCTTCGCCTCCAGGCTCGCCTTCGAATCAGCGCCCATGGTGTAGATCCCCGACTGTGGCGTGATCTGCACTGCCACCAACTGCTTCCCGTCGCGCGTCACACCCAGGGTGAGATTGCTGTACGAGCTGAGATCATTGGTGATGCGGTGCAGCTTGCCGGCAGCAATCGCAATCTCTCCCACCTGCCCATTCCAGTCGCTGGACATGTCGTGGAAGATGAGCACCAGGTGTTTGTTGTCCGGCATCCATGCCGGCTTGTTCAGGATCGCCGTGCCCGCATAAACCGTCTTCTCTTTGCCGCTCTCCGGATCCAGCAGCACCACCCGGCTCAGGTTCTGGCTGCCCGGATCGAGCACGGCGGCCGCGATCCACTTCCCGTCCGGCGACCACGCCGGATCGCGATAGCCCGGCAATGACATCTTCGAAAGCACACGCTCACCCGTGCCGTCGGCGCGTGCGATGATCAGGCTCGAACTCGCGTCGCTCGAACTGTCCCGCAAGTAAACCATCTGCTGCCCGTCAGGCGAGAAGCTCACCGCGCTGTCGACATCGTCTACCAGCTTCTTCGGCGTACCCCCAAGCACAGGAATCTGGTACAGAAATCCAACTCCCGGATGCTGCTCGTCGCCGCGTACGAAAAAGAGATAGTCGCCGCTCGGCGAGAACGTCAGGCCGCCATACTGGCCTTCGGCCGGAGCGAGAATCTGTGCATTACTGCCGGTGGCCACATGGTGCATCCACAAGCTGCGCAATCCCTGGCCGTCGTCCACAACATTCACCACGTACTTGCCGTCGGGAGAAATCGTCGCCGCGGCCACACGGCCCGAGTTGGTCAGCATCTCCATGTTCATGTTCTGGAACGGTATCGGGCCAGAGTCGCCGCGCCATTGCGCGAAGCGCGTGTACAAGCCGTAAATTCCCCCGCCAATCATGAGCAGGCTGATCGCGAGTACGACATTCACGCCGCTGCGCCGGCGCTTCGCGGCCTCACCTTCCGCAGAAGCACGACTGGCCTCAGGCGCCGGCAGCGCCGCTCCGGAAGCGGCCATACCGGGACGCGAGCTGCGTCCCGAGCTGTCGCGCTTCAGGCGTTTCATGTCGGTCCGCATCTCCGCTGCGCTCTGGTAGCGCAGGTCGCGGTCCTTCTCCAGCGCCTTGTCGATGATCTCGTCGAGCTTGGGAGGCAGCGCGGGATTCAATTCGGCAGGCGGACGCGGGGCGCGATCGAGAATCCCCTGGAAGATCACCGCCGACGTGCCACCCTCGAAGGGAATGTGGCCCGTCGCCATTTCGTAGACGATTCCGCCCAGCGAAAACAGATCGCTGCGCCCGTCCAGCTCCTCGCCGCGCGCCTGCTCCGGCGACATATAAGCGACCGTTCCGACGGCCATACCGGGTGAGGTCAACATCACGGGAGAGGCGGTTGGGGCATTGCCCACCGTCTCCATCGCGGCGCGACGATCGTAGACCAGCTTCGCCAGGCCGAAATCCAGGATCTTCGCTTGTCCGCGCGTCGTGACAAAGATGTTCGCCGGCTTCAGGTCACGATGAATGATGCCCTTGATGTGCGCTACATCAAGCGCGTCGGTGACTTGAATGCCGATGTCGAGGATCTTGTCCAGCGGCAGCGAATGGCCATCGATCTTTCGATCGAGGCTCTCGCCTTCCAGCAACTCCATGGCAATGAAGTGCTGCCCATCGCACTCCTCAATGGCGTAAATGGTGCAGATGTTGGGATGGTTCAGCGCCGACGCCGCGCGCGCCTCCTGCTTGAAGCGCTCCAACGCATTGGGGTCCTGCTCGTATTGCGCCGGCAGAAACTTCAGCGCCACCTGCCGCCCCAGCCGGGAATCTTCCGCCTCGTACACGACTCCCATGCCACCCGCGCCGAGCTTCCTGACGATGGTGTAATGCAGAATGCTTTTCCCGACTAGAACTTCCAAAGCCAATCTCTCCAGTAGATTCGACTCTATTGTGGCAGGGGGGAGGCGTCAAGGCGGGGCGGAGAGCTGCGTCAGTCGCTATCTCCATCTTTGGAGCGTACTTCAGCCGAGCCGCGAAGCGGCGTCATCTGCGTTAGCCGTGAACCTAAGTCCGGGTTACAGGCGCGATCACAAGCCGCGAAGCGGCGTCCTCACCTCACTGCGGCAGCAGCCCCTCAGGTATCTCCGTCACCGTGTTCTTCGCAAACATTTTCCCCTTCTCGCGCGCGGCCTTTGCCTCATCGTTCCGCCCACTCTGCTCCAAGGCCTGCGCCAGCAACGAATACGCCACCTCCGTCGGCCTGGCTGAAACCGAACGCTGGAAATCGTCTATTGCGGTCTTTAGATCGCCCGAGCGCACTGCCAGCACTCCCAATCCGAGCCAGCCGCGATAATTGTGCGGATCCATGGCTACCGCCGCGTCAAAGTTTTCCTTTGCGTGCGCGCTGTCCCGAAGATCGAAGTACACCAGTCCACGATTGCTGAGCAATTCCGCCCGCGTGGCCCCATCCGGCTGCGTGCTCAACATCTGGTCGTATCGGGCAATCGCGTCCTCCAACCGGCCGTGCTGGTGGTCATAGATCGCAATTCGCAAGTTGCTGGTGGGATCGGCGGGATGAATGGCCAGCGCGGCCTGGAAATGCTGCATTGCTTCATCGGTTTGCCCTTGGTCCAGCAGCAGCAGAGCCAGATTGTCCTGCGCGACATAATTACCGGTGCTGCTCTTAATGGTGTGCGTCCAGAGCGTCACATTGTCATTCCAATACCCGAGCTGGCGAAAGGTCAGCCCTGCGAGCGCTGCAAGGACGATGACACCGGCCACACCTGTCAGCATCACAGGAAGGCGCCGTGCTGCGGCGAACTCCGACACTCCCCAGCAAACCAGGATGAACATCCCCAGGAACGGCAGGTATGCGTAGCGGTCAGCCATTGCCTGTCCGCCGACGTGCACCAGGCCGATCATCGGAACCAGGGCTCCCAGGAACCATAACCAGCCCATCAGCAGGTAACGCCGCGCGCGTGCCTGGTAGAGCAAAGCTGTGATTCCCAGCAACAGCAGCGCCGCCGGTATGACCTGCCACATTGGCCACGGATGCTGCGGGTGCGGATAAAACGGCACCAACTTTGTCGGCCAAAACGCCTTTCCGATATAGCGCATGTACGAAACAATGGCGTTCGTCCATCGAATGGAAAACGGATATTGCTGCAGCGAAGCCATCGCTCCGCCCGACTGCTGCGCTACCAGCGTGATCACCGCGCTCGCCGCGCATATCAGGAACAGCGGAATCTTCTCCCTCACCAGCCACCAGAAGCTGCGCGAGGGCAGGAGCGGTTCCGTGAGCGTTCCCGAAGGCGAGGCGGAAACGGCCATGCGCTGCAACGGCCAGTAATCCCAGAGCAAAAGAAGAAAGGGGAAGGTGATGATCTGCGGCTTCGACATCAGCCCCAATGCAAACAGCAGCGCTACCACCGCGTAGCGACCCACCGCGGGCTCTCCCGCAGAAGCTTTTGAGGAGGCGCGCTGGGACTTGTGAGATGAACCGCTCTCATCCGCAGCCGAGGCATACCACCGGTACGCGCCCAGTCCGAGCAGCAGAAAAAACATGCTGAGCAGGTTCTTGCGCTCAGAGACCCACGCAACGGACTCCACATTGATCGGGTGAAGCGCAAACAAACCCGCGACCATTGCGCTACGGCCCACGTAACCCGTCGCCTTTACCAGTACCCAGAACAGCAGCAGCACGTTCAGCACTTGCCAGATGAGGTTGGTGACGTGATGTCCCCCGGGCTCCAGCTGATACATCTGCACGTCCATGGCGTGCGACAGCCACGTCAGCGGATGCCAGTTGAATTGATACAGTGTGCTGAAGGCCCAGGAAATGGTCTCCCCATCCACTCCCGACTGGATGTGAGGGTTGTCGACCACGTAAACCGTGTCATCGAAGTTGACGAATGGATGATGGCTGACCGGAAAGTAGACAAGTACCGTTGCAATCACCAACAGAACGGAAAAGATCACTGCTTGTTTCTTGGTCGACGGCAACCCTGCACTTTGCGCAACCTGAGTTGTACTGGGTGTCTTCCTGGCGACTGCAGCCTTAGTCTTCAACTCATCCCCCAACAGGTCCCGAGACACGTCGATCGCTCACCTGGCCCAGCACTTCTGCACAGGGCGCTTTGACTCTATTGCGCGGCGCGATTGGCGTCAAGCACGCCTCTCTTCCCCTGATCGCCCGCAAGCGCAGCGCCAGTAAGGCTTTTGCGCGGTCGCATTGAAACGGGATTCAGCCCTGCGGCCAATCCGGGAACCAGGGAACGGCCCGCAGCAATACAGTTGGCAAGCGTGATTGCAGTGAGATAGGCGACGGGCCGGGAGCGCGGAGTCGAGCGGGGGGAATAAATCGCTAAACTTAAACACCAGCCGGTCATCAGTGGCGGTAGCGGGTCTCCCGATCCCCGCTGCTGTTCTTCGCTAGATTCTCCCCAGCAAAAGCGAAGTCCTCATCCCGCTTGCGACTCCGGTTCGGGAACGGAGGACCTTTCTGAGCTCTCGCCGGCGCCTCCGTTTGCCTTGCTGGCGGGAAGAAAAATACTGAAGCAGGTCCCGGTGTCACCGGTCGTCGAACTATCGACTTCAATTCTGCCGCCGAGCTTATCGACAATACCTTTGATCACCCACAATCCGATACCGGTGCCCTGCTCGCCCTTGGTCGTGAAGAACGGCTCGAAGATGCTGTCCAGATTCTCCTTGGGAATTCCGCAACCCGTGTCCCGAATCTTCACCACAATCTGATTCTCTGGAGCTCGCCGGATGCTCAGCGCAAGATGGCCGCGCTGTCCGATGGCGTCGACTGCATTCGTAATCAGGTTGGTGAAGACCTGCCGCAGTTCGCTGGGATAGATCGTCACCTCTCCCGGGATCTGGAAATCTCGTTCCACTTCGATCTTCGCTGCCTGCAAGCGCGGACGGTACATCGCGCAAACATCATCGAGCAGCTCGGCCATTTTCGTGACGACGGGAAATTTGGTCTCGCGATGGGGTGCCAGCGTCTGCCGGCTGATATTGGCCAGGCGGCGCACCTCGCGCTCGGCGAGATCCACCAATTCCGCAGCATCCTCGTTGAGCGAAGAGTTCTTCCGCAGCAAGTGCATCAGATTCGAAAGCGCATCGAGCGGATTGTTGATTTCGTGCGCGATCGTGGCCACCAGCCGTCCGGTTGCGGCGAGCCGTTCGGAACGCCGCAATGCCTCCTCCAGCTCATCGTTCAGCTTCTTGATCTGTTCCTCGGCGAGCTTACGTTCGGAGACGTCGCGTATGGCGCTGCTCACGAACCTGCCGGTCTCTGTGTTGAGTGGGCTGAGACTGATCTCAACCGGAAATTCGCTGCCGTCCTTGCGCAGGCCAAACAGCTCCAGTCCCACACCCATCGGCCGGACGCGGGAGTCGGCGAAGAAATCATGGCGATGCCGCGGGTGCTGGCTGCGATAGCGCTCTGGAATCAGCGACTCGATGGGGCGGCCAATCAGCTCCGAGCGGCCATATCCAAACAGCTTCTCGGTTTGCACGTTGACCAGGGTTATGCTGCCCTTCTCGTCGACGATGACCATCGCGTCGGGAGCCGCTTCGAGCAGCGAACGAAATTTTTCCTCAGCTTTCTTTCTCACGGTAATGTCCCGAATGGCGCTTGCCACCAGCACGCCCTCTGCTGTTTTGATTGGACTCAGACTGATCTCGAGCGGGAACTCGGTTCCATCCTTGCGCAATCCAAACAGCTCCAATTCCTCGCCCATCGGCCGCTGGCGGGGGTCTGAAAAGTATGATGCGCGGTGATGGAGATGCTGCTCATGAAAACGCTCTGGAACAAGAATTTCCACCGGATAACCCAGTAATTCGCGTCGCGGGTAGCCGAATAACTCTTCCGTACGCGAGTTGACCAGCACGATGCGTCCTCGCTGGTCTACGATGACCATTGCGTCGGGCGCTGATTCCAGCAGCGCGCGGAACTTGTCTTCCTCCCCCTTGCGCGCCGTTACATCCCGGACAGCACTGATGACCATCGGGCCGTCGGGTGTGTTTAGCGGACTAAGGCTGATCTCGACCGGGAACTCCGTGCCGTCCTTTCTCAGCCCGAACAGGTTCAGTCCCACGCCCATGGGCCGCACATGAGGATCGAAGAAGTACCCGGAGCGATGTCCGGGGTGCTTGGCGCGAAAACGCGGCGGCACCAGCACCTCGATCTTCTGCCCAACCAGCTCCAGTCGCGAATAGCCGAAAATTTGCTCGCTCCGGCTGTTCGCAACCACGATACAACCGTGCTGGTCCACCACCAGCATTGCGTCGGGAGCGGCGTCCAGAATGGCGCCAAAATTCGCTTCGACGGGAATTTCCATAAATTTTTAGGGGCTTGGTCGGCCATTGTATACCTGCCCGCGTAGCATGCAATCAAAACTTCCGGCTCTTCCACTTTCATGCCTGATGGGAACTGGCACTGTAGGAAACGAGATCGAAGCCTGCGAGCTCCGCAGAGCTGATACGAAAACGCTTCTCTTCACCACAAGCGTTGCACATTCAGGTTCGCGCGCGTGAAATCGCGCCGAATCGTGACCTCGCGCACTTTTGCACAAGCCGGTCTGCGTTATACTGCGCTCGGAATCACAATCTTTCTTGAAGGTCATCGATCAGCATGCCAGCAAACGCCGTCGAACTCGCTCCCTCCACCGCTGATTTCAAGTCTCTGGAAGAGAAAATCCTGCGCACCATTGAGCTGTTGAAATCGGCGCGCGAGTCAAAAGCGGCTGCCGAACGCGACACCGCCCGGCTGCGCAAGGAGTTGAACGAGCGCGAGGAAGAGCTGGACACCATGCGCCAGGAACTGGTCACCCTCCGCCGCGAGCGGGAGGAGGTACGTACCCGAGTAGAAAAGATGCTGGGGCAAATTGAGTCTTTTGCGCTGGAAGAAGCCGCGGGATAATGAACAAAGCGGCTTGGGACTAGGGGCTTGGGACTAGGGGCTAGGGATTAGCAGCTTCCATCGGAACACTACTAATCCCTAACCCCCAGCCCCTGATCCCTCCAAGGGAGGGCGCTTTGAGTCAAGCGAATAGCAACGGCGGCGGCAACGTCCGCGTTGAGATCTACGATCAGACCTATCACCTGCGCGGCTCCGATCCCGACTACATCTCCGAGTTGGCCGAGTACGTCGACACCAAGATGCGCCTCATCTCCCAGCAGGCCGCGACCGTCGACTCCCTGCGCGTCGCAGTCCTCGCGGCCCTAAACATCGCCGACGAACTGCACGTTCTGAAGCGTAAGTACGACTCTATCGCCAGCGACTACAACGAACGCGCCGGGCAGCTCGAAGGCGCCCTCGACGAGATCCTCCGCGAAGACCGCCGCGTGGGGTAGGCAGAGCTGCTGCAGAAGCTCGCCAACTGTCGCATTCACTGACAACTAGTGACTGACAACTTGCTTTGTCATCCCAAGCGAGGGCTTCAGCCCGAGTGGAGGGAGCTGCTTTCCGTTGGAAGTGGAATTCTTCCTCCGGCAAATCTTCTCTGTGTCTCTGTGTCTCTGTGGTTAATTCGCCTTCTAGTAGTTCAAGCTGAAATTCAGCATGTGCCAGTTCAGCAGGAAGAACGTGAACCCCAGACACGCCAGCATCAGCAACGTATTCCAAACCTTCGACCAGAACCACAACCCCGCATCGCCCCACGACCGCACGCAGTAATTAATCGCGATCAATGTCCCGGCCACTCCCAGCGCCCCAATCACCTGTAACAGGTGCAGCTTGAAATCAAAGTGGCTGCTCAACATCGCAATGTCTTCGTCTACCGACGACAGCCACAGCGCAAATCCTCCGATGAACACCAGGTTGAACGCGCACAGCCACCGCATCCAGAAGCGCAGCCGCCGATAGCGCGGCGTAAGTTCGACGCGATAGCGATAATGCCCGCGCAAAACAGCGTTCACCGGCCAGAACAAAAGAGTCAGCGCAAACATCACCGCGGCGAAAATCAGGATGCCCAGGTTGAGGGTTTCGCCCTTGCGTGCCGGCACCGGCTGCGCGACGAAGATCGGCCAGTCCATCACGATGATCTGCCGCCCGGCATAATCATTCACAAACGCGAGGTGGCTTTGCCCGTGCACCTCGCGGAACAGCATCGGCCCGATCTCCTCAAAATGTTTCGGGTTTCCCGCGAAGTCCTTCACGATGCTCGCGCTGATCGTGCCGTCGGAATTGACACTTACCTTCACCTGATCGAGCGCGGCAGTCACAGCAGCAACGTTCGTCTCCGAGCGCCGGCTCAGCCAGTAGTTGCCGGTCACCGACCTGGCATCCTGCGCGGCGTTCGCCACCTTCTCGCCGGGCGGAGGCGTGTATGGGAAATAGCGATTCAGAAACGTCTGCCACAGCGCACCGCGACCCGGCACACTGGGCTTCCCCGCGCTGTTATAGGAAATGAAGAAGCCGAGGTTGTCGTCGAGCATCAGGTGCATGTCGCTATGAAACCACTGCGTGTCGCCGCCATGCCCGATGATGCGGTGCCCATTGCGCGACTCCTCATAAAATCCGTAGCACATGCCATTCATTGAGGGCACCAGCCCAAATAAGCGCGAGTGCATGAGCTGCGCCGTCTCCGACTTCAGGATGCGCGCGCCGTTGTACTCGCCGTTCTGCAAGTGCGCGACGATGTAGTGCGACATGTCTTCCGCGGTGGTCGTCAGGCTGCCCGCCGGCCACGCCTGCACGAACTCAAATTCCTTCGGCGGCTGCGGCGCTTTGGCATAGCCCTGCGACATCAGCGGCTTGAGGTTCTCCGGCAGCGGCTGGCGGAAAGTGCTGTGCGTCATGCCCAGCGGCTGGAAGATGTTCTTCTCGATGTAATCGTCGAACGGCATGCCGGAAACACGCTGCACGATGTAGCCGGCCAGCGTGGCGCCGTAATTCGAATACGCCGGAGTCGTTCCCGGCGGGAAGATTTCTTCCGGAACATGCGTGCGCAGATAATCCCCCAGCGGCCGCATGTCTTTCGCATTCGCGACGAACAGCTCTTTCAGCGTCTCTTCGAATCCCGGCGTATGCGTCATCAGGTCTTTCATGGTGACCGGCTTGCCGAAGGTCGCGGGGATTTTGAAGTCGAGGTAGTCGTTGATGTCGCGGTCGAGATCGATCTTGCCCTGCTCGTACAGCTGCATCACCGCGGTCCAGGTGAAGGTCTTCGAGATCGATCCCGGACGGAACAGCGTCGCATCCACTGTCACCGGCTTCCGGTTCTTCATGTCGGAATAGCCGTAGCCCTTGGCGAAAAGTATCTTTCCGTCTTTCAGCACCATCACAACGGCGCCGGCGATATCGTCGCGCTGCAATTCAATTGGAATGAAGCCATCGAAGAATGCTTCCAGGTCCTCTTTCGCGAGCTGCGGCGTGACCTGCGCCGCCTGTGGTATCTGCCCAGGCGGAGGCGCGGGCCTCTCTTCTTTGTGGTGCGGCAGCACGTGAGGTCGTTGCGCGCTGAGTGTCCATGGAAACAGGAAGCTGAGGATCAGGCCGAAGGAGGTGAACAACGTGGTTTTTTTCATGTTGTCACGAATAGGGCCCTAACAGGGTACTACGGAAGTGCCATAAATCGGACGGCAATGTGACTCGACGACGTAATCAACGGGAGTCGCGCTGACTGCGGAACTGGATGATCCGGCGACGGTCACGCTTGGACGGCCTGCCCACCGGCGCAGGAGTATAGTCCCGCATCAGCTTGCGCTCCTCTGCCGCTTTCTGCCGCAGGGCACGGCTCTCCTCCGTCTCTTCATACAGCGTCTGAGCTACCACCGCAGGCCCGCGAATTTCGCTCAAGGCCAGCACCTTTACCTCGAAGTCGCCGCGGTCGTTCTTGATCTGGAGCATGTCGCCCACGTGGATCTCGCGGGCAGGCTTCACCGGCTGATGATTCGACTGTATCCTGCCAAGCTCGCACGCGCGAGCTGCCAGTGAACGGCTTTTGAAGAACCGCGCCGCCCACAGCCACTTGTCGATGCGCACGGCGTCCATGGATTAATGGTAAAGCAGTTGTCGGACTGGTAGTTGTCCTGATTGCGCGCCCCTTGTCATTCCCTTTACTATCGCCCTGCGTGCCTCTTTCCAACGACAACCCTGATCGCGAGCGCATCGTCTCGGCGGTACCGCTGGACGACGATTCTTCCTTCGAGCTGAAGCTGCGGCCACAGCGCCTGCGCGAGTTCATCGGCCAGAAGAAAGTCAAAGAGAACCTCGAAGTCGCGATCGAGGCCGCCAAATCGCGCGGCGAGGCTCTGGACCATGTCCTGCTCTACGGCCCGCCCGGCCTGGGCAAGACGACCCTGGCCAACATCATCGCCAACGAACTGGGCGTCGCGTTCCAGCTGACCTCCGGGCCGACGCTCCAGATCAAAGGCGACCTGACGGCGATCCTCACCAACCTGCGCGAGCGCCAGGTGCTCTTCATCGACGAGGTGCACCGCCTGCAGCCGGCGCTGGAAGAGCTGCTCTATTCCGCGCTGGAAGACTACAAGCTCGACATCATCATCGGCCAGGGGCCGTCGGCGCGCACACATACCATCGAGGTGAAGCCCTTCACCTTCATCGGCGCGACCACGCGCGCGGGCCTGCTCTCGGCGCCGCTGCGCTCGCGCTTCGGAATCGTGCTGCGCCTGGAGTTCTACACCCACGAAGATCTCAAGGTCATCATCGAGCGCTCGGCGGAGATTCTCGGCGTCCAGATCGACGACGAGGGCGCAAAGGAGATCGCCATGCGCTGCCGCGGCACACCGCGCATTGCAAACCGGCTTCTGCGGCGCGTCCGCGACTACGCGCAGGTGCGCGGCGCCGGCAAGATCGACAAGGCGACCGCACAGCGCGCCCTGGAGATGCTGGAAGTCGACCAATACGGCTTTGACGAGATCGACCGCAAGCTGCTGCTGACCATAATCGAGAAGTACCAGGGCGGCCCGGTCGGCGTGAACACGCTGGCGGCATCGCTGGCCGAAGAACCGGACGCAATCGAAGAAATCTACGAACCGTTCCTCATCCAGATCGGATTCCTCGACCGCACCCCGCGAGGCCGCGTCGCGACCGTGCTGGCGTACGAGCACTTCAAGGTGAAGCGCCCGCCCGGCAATAGAACTGGACAAGAGACTTTGTTCTGAAGAGACGCTGGTAGTTTGGCACTTCGGCAGCTCACATCGCACATTTGCTCTGGCGAAGAGCGATAGGCGAACCAACGCGGTACACTATTGTCATCCTCAAGGAGCGATTTCATGCCACTAATGCGCACGTCGAATCCTGCCCTGAGCGGCGACGCCTTCCGCACCGGCGAGGCCGCCTATGGCGAAGCCATGACCGTTTCGGGCGCGGTCAACAAGGCCGGCCTGCTGGTCATCCTCTGCGTGCTTTCCGCAGCCTGGACCTGGAACCGCTTCTTCGCCGCGGCGGCAACGTCGCCGGAGGATGCGATGGCATCGGTCGCGCTGCCCGCCATGGTCGGCGGCATCGGCGGATTCATCGTCGCCATGGTGACGATTTTCAAGAAGGAATGGTCGGCGGTCACTGCACCAATCTACGCGTTGCTCGAAGGCCTCGTGCTCGGCGGCGTTTCGGCGCTGCTGGAGTTCCGCTGGCACGGCATCGCCATCCAGGCGGTTTCGCTTACCTTTGGTGTGCTGGTGGTGATGCTGCTCGCCTATCGCAGCGGCCTCATCAAAGTTACGGACAAGTTGCGCCTCGGCATCGTCGCGGCGACGGGCGGGATCGCCGTCTTCTACTTCCTGCAATTTATCCTGGGATTCTTCGGCATCCACTTCACCACCATCAACGGCGCAACCCCGATCGGAATCGGCTTCAGCATCCTGGTGGTGATTATTGCCGCGCTGAATCTCGTGCTCGATTTCGACCTCATCGAGAACGGCGCGCGCTACGGCGCTCCCAAGTACATGGAGTGGTATAGCGCCTTCGCGCTGATGATCACGCTGGTGTGGCTGTATTTCGAGATTCTGCGGCTGCTGTCGAAGTTCCGTAGCAGGCAGTAAAGCAGGTGTCAGTTGTCAGTGGCCAGTTGTCAGTTACTGCGCGGCCCGATTGGCTGGCTCAGGCGCTTCAGCCCCCGTTCGCTGCTGCTAGTTCCGAACCGTCGCATCACGCTCGTAGTGCCAATCCCAATGTAGCGCCGATCTCCAGAACCTGCCCCTGAGCTTGCCGAAGGGTCGGCTGTGACGAGGATCTCCAGACCGTCGCATCTTTTTTGTTGTGTTGTGGAAAAGCGCGGATGTGGACATCCGCGCTACAGCCGGTCTGGAGACCGGCGCTACGGCTTCGCTTGCGACAGTTGTGCCGCGTGCTGCCGCGCGCGATCAGCATCCTCGCTGCGTCCTCCACGCTCGTACAACTGCGCCAGCCGTCGCCACGGCTGGGGCGCACTCGGCTGAAGATTGGCCGCCTGCTCCTGATACGCTGTCGCCTTCTCCAGATTCCCCAGTGCATCCCACGCCGCCGACTGCCCCTGCGCCACTTTGAACTCGAAGAACCCATTGTCTGCCGCTTTCAAGGCACGAGGCGTCAGGCGCGCGGCGCGATCGAACGCCTTCAGCGCCTGCTGAGGATCATTCAGGCTGAGGTACAAGTAGCCCAGGTCATCGAGCGTAAGGTAAGGACGCGGCGAGAACTGCGCCTCGTGCTCCATGGCATCGGCGGCGGCTAGCATTCGGCTGCGCTGGAGGTAACTCCGCGCCAACGCGCCCCACGTATCGGCGCTCGGTTCGAGCTTAATCGCAGCGAGATACTCCTCCTCCGATTCGCCCATCTTCCCCATCGCAAACAGCAGGTCTCCATAGTTCCGATGTACGAAAGCCGAGCCGGGGAAAATCGCCAACGCCTTCTGGTACGCAGCTTCTGCTTCCGAGTTACGCCCTATCGCGGCAAGCGTCATCGCCGTATTCGACCAAGTGTTGAATTGCTGCGCGCGACTATCCCTCGCGTCGCTGACGGGCAGCGCCGCAGTTGCACAATCCACCGGAAAGCGCTGAATCAGTTCTTCCGTCTGCGGCGTTTCCCGCACGAACACGGCGGATCGCTCGTCGAGGTACACCGGCCTCCACATAGTGCTGCTACACAAGCCACGAAGCAGAGTAGGCGGTACGCCGTCGGCACGTGCCAGCGCAAGGACAAACGTGTTTATGTTGTACCGGCTTGCCTCGTCCTGCCAGAATTGCGACTCTGGGGAGCTGAACATCAGTTGACTGTGGCGCGACAGCTGCGTCGACCCATACAGGGTGTCGCGGCCATCGATGTATACGCGTTGCTCGGGACCAAGTCTCCACGCCAGAAATCCCCCGGCGGCATAGGTGTTAAGGATCTCGCCCGGCAACTTTTGCCGCTCGATGAATTCCACGGCGCGCTCCGGGAACCACGAGCACAACCCCGCGCCAAAGACCGCTTCATCTGCCGAGACCATGTAGTGGCGATTGGTAACGAGATCAAAGCAGCGCAATCCAGCCAGCGCGACGATGATAGCCGCAGCAACGCCTGCGATCATCTCGCGTGTCCGCAGCGACGGAAGGCGTCGCGAGCCCGCACTGAGCGCCGATGCCAATTCCGCTCCGGCCACGATGACCACGACGCAGGCGAAGACCGCTCCCATGCGGACCGCCTGCATTGCCGGATAGGCTGAGCCGAGCAGCAGGATTGCCGATGTCCAGTGCGAACGAAGCAGCGCCACAGCAACACCGATCAACGCGACCGCAAGCAGCAGGTAAATTGTCCCCGACGTTTGGCGCAGCAGGATGGCCCGGCTGATGTTGGCCCAATTCACCGGGACCGGCGCCCACTCGTTGATCCATAGCTGCTGCTCAGCATTCGCGTGCTGTTGCACCATCAAGCCGTGATAGATGCGCCAGCCCCAGGGATTCGCCAAGGTCGCGAGCGCGGTACAAGCCAGCCACGGCCACGCGCGCCGCAGCCTCTGCAAAGCTGGTTGGCGTTCGACAATCGAGATCGTTCGCAGCAACTCGCCCGCAACATACGCGAGGATGAGCACCAGCCCGGCGGCGAAGCCGTAGTGCACGTTCACCCAGACAAGCATCAGCAGCAGCAGAATCCAAAGCCGGGCATTGCCCGTGTGGTAGTTCTCCCACAGCAGCGAGAAGAATGCAGCGAAGAAGACGATGGTGAACATCTCGGCGCGCGGAAGGGTACGCGCGGCAATCAGAGGCACAGCCAGGATGGCGATTGCCGCGCCCGTAGCCGTGTTCCGTCGCAAAAGCAGAGCGACAGTCGCGACACACGCCGCGGCGCCGATCCACGAGATGATTTTGTAGCCTCCCACAAGGAAGCCGAGGTAGAAGAAAACTCCTGCTCCTACGGGATAAAGGAACGGCTGTCCCTGCATGGTATACGACAGAACGTCGGTTGAGGGGACGTGATGATGCTGAAGCACCCAGCGGCCGGTCGCCATCTGCCAGCCGAGATCGAAATCCTGCACCGTCCTTAGGCCGGCGACAAAGGCATAGATCAGCGCGACAAACGCGAGGACAAAAAACAGCCGCCGCTCGAAAGAGGAGCGGCTAGCCGGGATCTGTTGTTGATCAGGATTTGCGACTGCAAGGGAGGTCATGCCCGGCTCGCGTTGAATGCTAGCACAACACGTGAGCAATCAGCACTCAGCACTCAGCAGTCAGTGCTCAGCAAGTGCACGTCTGGTATGAAATAGTCGCGATCACCTGCGACATTCCATTAAGGTTATTCTGATAAGACAGACCTGTTGGGTGCGTGCGGGTTCTTAACCGCGGACTCCAGATGAGTGCTGAGTGCTGAGTGCTGACTGCTTCTTTAATGCCTGAAATGCCGCACGCCCGTCAGCACCATCGCCAGCCCAAGTTTGTTCGCCGCATCGATCACTTCCTGATCGCGCACTGATCCGCCCGGCTGAATGATTGCCGTCGCCCCGGCTTTCGCGATCTCCTCCACCCCATCAGGAAACGGGAAGAATGCATCGGACGCGGCAACCGAACCTTTGATCCCCAGCACCGATTTCATCGCCCCAATCTTCGCCGAATCCACGCGGCTCATCTGCCCCGCGCCAACGCCGGTGCTCTGCCCATTGCGGGCGTAAAGAATCGCATTCGACTTCACGTGCTTGCAGACCTTCCACGCGAACAGCAGGTCGCGCATCTCCTGCTCGGTAGGCTTGCGCTCGCTGACAACTTTGAGATCCGCTTCTGTCAGAGGTCGCACGTCGTTGTCCTGCAGCAGCACGCCGCCGGAGACATTCTTCAGCACCCACTTCTGCTGCATGGGAACGACTTCGACCAGCCGCAGATTTTTCTTCGCGGCGAAGATCTCACGCGCAGCGTCGTCGAAGCCCGGAGCAGCAATCGCTTCGACGAAGAGCTTCGCCATCTCGGTCGCCGTATCCTTATCAATCGCGCGGTTCACGCCAATCACGCCGCCGAAGGCCGACACCGGATCGCACTCCAGCGCGCGCTTGTAAGACTCGACCAGCGTGCTCGCGACCGCCGTGCCGCACGGGTTCGTGTGCTTGATGATCGCGCAGACCGGCTCCTCGAACTCCTGGGCCAGGTCCCACGCCGCCTGCAGATCGACGATGTTGTTGTAGCTGAGCTCCTTGCCCTGAAGCTGCTTTCCGTTGGCAATGCCCTTGCCGGAGCCGTCGGAATACAGCGCGGCCTTCTGGTGCGGATTCTCGCCGTAGCGCAGATCAAAGGTTTTGCGGAAGCTGAGACGCAAGGTCTCGGGAAAGCTATCGCCACCACTCAGCTCGAACTTGCCGCCATCCGACTCCGGCGCGCCAATCCGCTCCAGCGTCGACGCAATGGCTGAATCATATGCCGCTGTCGTCGCAAAGGCCTTCTGCGCCAGTTGCCACTTGGTCTTTAGCGAAAGCGATGCACCGTTATTCTTCATCTCGGAGGCAATCGCGTCATAGTCCGCCGGCGAGGTCACAATCGCAACATCCTGGAAATTCTTCGCCGCCGAACGCACCATCGACGGCCCGCCGATATCGATGTTCTCGATGATGTCTTCGAATTCGACGCCTGGCTTGGCAGCGGTCTTCCCGAAGGCGTAGAGGTTCACCACCACCATGTCGATCGGCTGAATTCCGTGCTCGCTAACGGCGGCGCGGTGTTCCGCCTTGCTGCGAACGTGGAGAATGCCGCCGTGCACTTTGGGATGAAGCGTCTTCACTCTTCCGTCGAGCATCTCCGGAAACCCGGTCAGATCAGAAATGTCCTTCACCGTAATGCCCGAGTCGCGCAACAGCTTGGCTGTCCCGCCGGTGGAGATGAGCTCCACATTCATCTGCGCCAGTTTCTTCGCAAATTCCACTAACCCGGTCTTGTCGGTAACACTTAAAATTGCGCGCTGAATTTTTCCCATGTATGCCTTTCCCGGACGCTCCGCATGCGGACAGGCCGGCAAGAATGTTCCGGATTACATCGTCTTTAGCAGGAAAAACCCTGCAAAACGTGGCAATCAGCGAACTTACGTCCTTTCGGCCATGTCGATTCCGGAGGCTCTATTCCAGAATAACGCATCCCCAGACGTGCCTGGCCTGCATCTAAGTTCCACGGATGGAGCAAAACCGCATCGCAATCGTGATTGCCGACGATCACGCGGTCCTGCGCGAGTCGCTCACCGCCCTGCTGCAATCGCAGCCCGATTTTCAAGTTGTAGGTTCGGCGGCTAACGGGGATGAAGCATTGCAGCTTGTGCAACAACACAAGCCGCAGGTACTCGTGCTCGATCTCTTCATGCCCGGAAGTGATGGCTTCGAAGTCCTGCGCACCCTGGAACGGGCCGGCAGCCGCGTCTCGTCAGTGGTGTTGACCGGCTCGGAGAGCCGCGACGATTACGTGCAGGTAGTGCGTCTGGGCGCCCGCGGGCTGGTTCTAAAGGCCGATAATCCGGAGAAGCTGTTTGCCGCCATTCGCTCGGTGGCGGAGGGCGATCTGGCATTCTCCGACGAGATCGCGCGCACTGTACTCGACGCCATGGTTACGCATCAGCCTTCAGCGCCCAGCTCCATGTCACGCCTCTCCGAACGCGAGCGGCAGATATCCTATATGGTCGCCCGCGGGTTGAAGAACCGCGACATCGCCGGCGAACTCAACATCAGCGAAAACACCGTAAAACGGCACCTGCAGAGCATCTTCTCCAAGACGGGCTCGCGCGATCGGCTGGAATTGGCGGTACTGGCTCTGGGTGAAATCGGCAAGGCCGCGTGACACCACCGCTATTCGCCAGTCGCCAGTCGCTATTCGCCATTCGCTAGTCGCTATTCGCCTTTCGCCAGAAAAAAAGGTCTTTGTTGTCACCAATTGCAATCGGCCAAACCAGAAAGATTCAGCGCGAAGGTAGGGCGTTGTCTGCGGAATTCGTCGGGTGTTCTGGCGAATAGCGAATCGCGAACGTTACTTCCCGGCCGTCGCCGCCATCTTCTTCACCATGGCGATCACCAGCTTGCGGTCGCTATCGTTAAGATTGGGTGAATAGCGGCGAATCTGCGTCAGGAAGCGGACCTCATCTTCGGCCAGTTGAGGCGTGACCTTGTTTCCATTCTCGCCGCTGCCGTCGCTGAAGAACCGGGAGAGCGGAAGGTCCATCGCGTTGGCGATTCGGGCCAAGGTGTCCAGGGACGGGATCGTATGCCCGTTCTCCACACGCGACAGGTAGCAGCGCAAAAGCCCTGTACGCTTTTCAATGTCACCTTGCGACATTCCTTTTTGCAGGCGGAAATTGCGAATGGTCTCGCCGATGTTCATGGGCGGTTTACGTCCTGGAGAGAAGTGGCCATGTAGGGGTGACTGCATAGTAACCATTGCCGGGTGCGCTGGCAAGGGAATTCTGTCCGTCCTCAGAATTGTTTCGACTCGACACGTTTTGGGACAGAACTTACATACTTAGCGCAGCCAAAATCAGTCCGCGGCATTAAGTGCCAACTCCATGTAGATCAAGCCCTCCACCGCTTCTCCCGGACCAGCGCTGACTTCGCGGAAACCAAGCTTCCGGTACATATCCAGGGCGGCCGACATGGTGGGAGGATGGGTATCCAGCCGCATTGAGGCGTATCCGAGGACGCGTGCCCGCCGCAATAGTTCATCCACCAGCTTTTGACCCAGCTTGCTGCCGCGAAATCCCGGCCGGACATAAAGGCGCTTCATCTCGCAGGCTCCGTCCGCGGGGAAAGGCCGCAGGCCGACACATCCCACGGGCTGGCCGACCACCATCGCCAGCAGGAGTGTTCCTTTGGGTGGACCATAAACACCCGGCAGCCCGGCAATTTCAGCATCGAAAGAACGAAAGCAGTATTCCACCGGTAACTGCGCGCGATACTCGGCGAAAAGATTGCGCACCTGCTCGATTTGCTCGGGAGTCGTTACTTCGACGATTTCAGACACTGCCAGACCCTGTTACACAATCGTGAATTTTGATCCGAGGCTGTTTAGCCCATCAAAATTCCGCCGTTCACATTCAGCACATGGCCGGTGATGTAGGCGGCCTCATCGGATGCTAAGAATTTGACGGCGTTGGCAACGTCCAGGTCGCTGCCGGCCCGCCCCAACGGTATGCTTTTCATAATGTTTTCCTTCAGCTCGGCAGGAAGCGCCTCGGTCATCGCCGTCTCAATGAATCCTGGAGCGACGGCGTTCACAGTGATACTGCGTGAGCCCACCTCGCGCGCCACCGCCATCGTCAGCCCGATCAGTCCAGCCTTCGATGAGGAATAGTTCGCCTGGCCGACCTGCCCTATCTGTCCAAAGATGCTGGTGACGTTGATGATCCGTCCCCAGCGCTGCTTCAACATCGAGCCAATCACGGACTGAATGAGCAGAAATGGGGCGGTCAGATTTGTCCCGATAACGTCGTCCCAGTCCGCGCGCTTCATGCGCATGGTGAGCTGGTCGCGCGTGATGCCGGCGTTGTTGACCAGGATGTCGACCTTGCCAAAACGTGCGATGACTGTCTTCGAAACGCTCTTGATTTCATCCTCACTGCTTACATCGAGCTTGAATGCAGCCGCTTCACCGCCTTTGCCGTTGATCTCGGCCGCCAGCTGATCCAGCTTCTCCTGATTGCGCGCGCACAGAGCAACCTTGGCTCCGGCTTCGGCGAGGGCCAGCGCACACGCCCGGCCGATCCCCTGTGATGCTCCCGTCACTAGCGCAACGTGGCCTTCCATTCCGCCCATGAATTCCTCCTGTTGGGGAAAAGAGGATTATAGACACCTGACCTGGGGTCGTATCGGGGGAGGACTAATCCTGCCGGCGGAGGACTCTTGCTTGCTTGTCATACCGTCCGAGGCCTTTTGTCTGAGCGGAGGGACCTGATTCTCCCGCAAGGCAGCAATTCCATGGGACAGCTACAGCAGCCGCTCCGGCGCCCAGAACAACACTTTCAGCTCGCGCGAGAAATAAGCCAGCTCCGGCTTGTCGGGGAGATGCAATCCCGCGGGTTGTGCCATCGTGTTTTGGCGCAGCTCGAGGCTCGCCTGTTGCAGTTGCCACGGCAAATGATGAATCTCGCCGCGGTAGAGCCGTTTCTTGCCGATCGCATAGAGGCAATAGCGCTCGCTCAGGAAGTGCTCGAGCGAGCCCGGCCGCGCCTGGAACCATTTCGCGCTGTCCGGTCCATACGAGCACTTCAGCTCGGCCGGCTTCGGGCCATGTTCGCGCTTCGAAAGGTAGTCGATTTTCGGGCCACCTTTGCCGGCGACCTTCATCGATGCCTGCCAGTATGGCAGGCGATAGAAGATCCGCGCGCCCCACACCGCCGACAAGTTGCTGGCATCAAGACTAAAGAAGAAGATCCCCGGCCTGCCGCCGTAACTCACGTAGGTGCGGACATTGATCTCGGCGAAATGCGAAACCCAGGGCAGCGACGGAACGCCCGGCGGCCGCAGATGGTTGATCCAGAACGGTGTCACCGAGACCCAGGCGCGCTTTGCGTAAATGTCGAGCGTCAGAATTTCGGGAACCAGAGCCCGCACCACTTCTGGCGCGAACGAGTAGTGCATAAACAGCAGATCGTTCCAGCGCTGGGTCATGATCCACGGCGCCATGGGAGGGGGCCATGGGCGATGTTGGGTGGCAAAGAGAATGGAATCGGCGCCTACCCATTGGGTGCGGCTTTCGGCAGCGAAGTCGGCGTCAGATGGACCGGTAGGCAAGGAATCCTGGGTAGGTCGATCATGATTTCCACAGGACGAGCTGTTGCCCGCCTCTGTGACACCGAATATGATTCACCGCAATGTCCCCGGGATACAAGTCTGACGCGGAGAACAACGGCGCCTCCTCCCATCACGAGCCCAGCACTGAGGTCTACGCGGTCCACGGCGCCGACCCCGAAGTACAGGCCTACGGCATGGCGAAGTATTCGCGCTCGGCGCTGTCCATGCGCGAGTCGCTGTCTGAGATCAACGACCAGAAGGCCGAGAAGTTTCTCAACACGTTCTACTTTCAGTACGGTCATCGCAGTATCGCCGATCTGGCGCACATCGCCTTTGCCATTGAGCGTCTGTCGATCCTCGCCGCGACGGTTGCCGTAGACGAGCCGCGCTGGGACGGCCAGGAGCGCTCGACTCGTTATCAGGACTTCCAGAAGAGCGGCTATTACGTTCCCGATTTCAGCGATGACGAGGCCACGCGCGCGCTATATCGCGGCACAATCGATCATCTCTTCACCGAGTACCGCTACTTTTCGGAGGAAATGTTCGGCTACCTGCGCGAGCGCACGCCCAAGCCTGCCGAGATGAAGCAGGAGGCATACGAGCGCACACTAAGAGCGCGCGCCTTCGATATTTCGCGTTATCTGCTGCCGCTGGCCACCAACACTTCGCTCGGAGAGATCGTCAGCGCACGCACGCTGGAGAACCAGGTTTCGCGGCTACTGTCCCATACGCATGCCGAAGTGCGGCGGCTGGGCGAACTGTTGCGCCGCGCCGCCCAGGAGCCCGCGTATAACGTCGGCCAGGCAAAGGCTGGTGAGCTGTTGGAGGAAATTAAGCGAGAATCTCCGGCGCTCAGAGATCGCGCAAGCGAGCTGCTGGAGCGCGCCATCCGGGTTGCGCCGACTTTGATGAAGTACGCCGAGCCGAATGCCTACGAAATCGAAACGCGCCGGGAACTGCGCGCCGTTGCAGCGGAATTGCTGGCACGCGTTCCCATTGCGCCGGCACCCATCGTGGTTTTGCTGGACGACGATCCGCTGGAGATCGAGCTTGCGTCCACGCTGCTGTATCAGCACTCACATCACTCGTATCGCCAGATCCGCGACGTAGTTGCGGAGATGACGGACACGGAGCGGCGCGAAGTTATCGACCTCGGCCTGCGCCATCGCGGCAAGCACGACGAGCTCTCGCGCGCCTTCAACGCCGGCCAGCACTTCCGCTTCGATATCCTCATGGACATTGGCGGCTTCCGCGACATGCATCGCCATCGCCGCTGCGTGCAGATCGTGCAGGAGTACACCACCGCGCACGGTTACGACGAGCCGGTGGAGATTGCCGACGCCGGGCTCGCACAGCGTTACGAAGGTGCGATGGAGCGTGCCAGGGGCGCTGCGGCGCAACTTGCTGCTCGCCAGGCGAACGAGGCAGAAGAACAGTCGCAGTACGTCATCCCGCTGGCGTTTCGCAAACGCACGCTGTTCAAGATGGACTTCGCCGAGGCACTCTACATCAGCGAACTGCGAACCGGAGTGGCCGGTCACTTTTCCTATCGCAATGTCGCGTTTGCCATGTACGAAGCCGTAGCACAGCGCTATCCGGCGTTGGCCGGGTACTTCCGCGTGACCGACGTGCGCGAACCGGTCGATCTACTGAAGCGCTAGCAAATCAGGAGCAGAGATGATTGCAGGAGATCGAACCAGAAGCTCCCTCACGCTGACCGTATTCTTTGTGCTGGCGATGGGCGGCTCGATGGTTGCACAAAGCACCTCACAGGCTCAGCCCTCGGGCAAAACGGAGGCGATGCTGACGGGACATGCAAAAGGGACCTTCGAGGTGAAGGTGATTCCGCAAACTGCCGACGAGCAGGCACACTCTGCCGGTATCGCGCGCATGTCGCTCGACAAGCAGTGGCATGGCGGCCTCGAGGGCATGAGCCAGGGCGAGATGTTGAGTTCGGGCAGTGGCGCGAAGGGCTCTTCGGGCGCCTACGTCGCCCTGGAGCAGTTCACCGGGACGCTCGCCGGCCGCAGCGGCAGCTTCGTCTTCCAGCAGATGGGGACGATGACCCGCGGCGTGCCGAATCTGACCATCACCGTGGTTCCCGATTCCGGCAGCGGTCAACTGGCCGGCATCGCCGGTACGCTCACGATTGTCATTGCGGACGGAAAGCACTCGTATGATTTTGAGTACACGCTGCCGGAGGGTCATTGATTTTGTTGTGCCCGCATGATTTTACTTGGGAGTTAGTAACTCTTAAGGGACGCTCGAGGAGCTGCGGAAGGAAAGCCTGCGCCAGAAGCGCAGAAACTCTGGCATTTGTAACCGCTGTCACAAGCGCTTGTGAGACACGAAGGTACTAGTACTTTCGTTCCGGAAAGATTCGCTATTTCTTCGCTTTTTTAAGATAACCGGATGTATAATAAGCCGTCAGTATCCATGCGCTCTTCATCGCGAACCGCCCATTGCCCGGCGCCTGCCTTACTGACCACTGCAATTCATCTCTAAACCGTCCTCCGCGCGCATGTCGCGCCAGGACGCAGCACCAGGAGCGGTTTCATGGCGGACGAAAAAACGGAAAAAGGCCGGGCAATCGACCTGGCCCTGTCGCAAATCGAAAAGCAGTTCGGCAAGGGCTCCATCATGAAGCTGGGGAGCAAAGGAGCCGTTGTTCCTATCTCCGTAATCTCCACCGGTGCGATTTCCTTCGACGCCGCGCTCGGCGTCGGGGGCTTCCCTCGCGGCCGCGTGGTTGAGATCTTCGGCCCTGAGTCGTCGGGCAAGACGACCATCGCATTGCAGGTCATCGCGCAGGCGCAACAGCAAGGCGGAATGGCGGCATTCGTCGATGCCGAGCACGCGCTGGATCCGATCTACGCCGCCAAGCTGGGCGTCGACGTCGATAACCTGCTGGTCTCGCAGCCCGACTACGGCGAGCAGGCGCTGGAAATCGCCGAGGCGCTGGTCCGCTCCGGCGCAATCGACGTGCTGGTAGTCGACTCCGTCGCGGCGCTGGTGCCCAAAGCCGAGCTCGATGGCGAGATGGGCGACAGTCACGTCGGCCTGCAGGCGCGGCTGATGTCGCAGGCGCTGCGCAAGCTCACCGGCATCGTCGCCAAGTCGCGCACCTGCCTGATCTTCATCAACCAGATCCGCGAGAAGATCGGCGTCATGTTCGGTAATCCCGAGACCACGACGGGTGGCCGCGCGCTGAAGTTCTACTCGTCGGTCCGCATCGACATCCGCCGCATCGCCGCCATTAAAGACGGTGACCAGGTGGTGGGCTCGCGCACGCGCGTGAAGATCGTAAAGAACAAAACCGCCGCGCCCTTCCGAGAGGCCGAGTTCGACATGATGTACGGCGAAGGCATCTCGCGCGAGGGAGATCTGATCGACCTGGCGGTGAATGCGAATCTGCTGGAGAAGTCCGGCTCCTGGTTCAGCTACAAGGGCGAGCGTATCGGCCAGGGACGCGAGAATGCGAAGCAGTTCCTGAAAGAGAACAAGGACATCGCGGCGAAACTCGAAGCGGAGGTGCGCAAGGCGCTCGGGTTGATTTCGGCCGCCGAGAAAGCCCAGGCCGCAGCTGCCAACGCCGAAGCCGCGCCTGCTCCGCAACCTAAGCCGCCGGCGGGACGGAAGTAGCTGATTATTACAGCCGAATCAGAGGTGATCGCGCGCCTCGCAAGGCGGCCCTGTGCGACTATCTTTTTGGTTAGTCCACCATGCGCCACCGACATATCCCACCAAGTGGGAGTTCTTCGTTCCGATTCATGGCCCCTAGCGACTACCGCTTTCTTCCTGCCTAAAGGCCATAGATTTTTCGGCAAAATTGCGCCACATTGGGAACATGAAAAAGGCCCTCAGAGATCTGAGCCTGTCTGCCGTGGCGACGGCAGGCATACTGTTTCTGGCGGCCATCATTACTGTCGCCTCCGAAACTCCAAATAAAATCGGCCTTGACCATTCCTCAATCTCGAATTTGATGTCGTTGGCGTTCGCGCACATCAAGAACAATATTGTTTCCTTCCTGCGCTGGGGACTGATCCTGTTTTTCGCTTTCCCCATCGTGGTGAAGACGGTGCTGCACAAGCGCCCTTTGCGCTGGAGCTCGAATTCTGAGGTGCCGCCGGTCCGCTCCGCCTCACACTATGAACCCGGCGTGAGCTACCGTTCGGTGGACCGTCGCCCCAAGACGTACTGGGAGCAAATCAGCCAGGGCAACGCGGCGCGGGTCGCCGATTCGGCGCCCATCGACCGCCGCCGCGTCTCCTAGTTCGCCCCTGCTGTGTATTCCTGATTGCCTGCGACCGCCGCTCAGAATAAAATCATCCCGCCGTTACTCCCTGCCCCCGAGGCGCCTTGAAGGATATCGTTGCCATCTATCCCGGCTCGTTCGACCCGGTCACGAATGGCCATCTTGATCTCATCCACCGGGGCAGCAAGCTCTTCGATAAACTGATCGTTGCCATTGCGCGCAATCTCGATAAGGGCGAGCCGCTGTTCTCGCTGCCCGAACGCAAGGAAATGCTGGAGGCGATGACCTCGCAGCTCAACAATGTTTCCATCGACACCTTTGAGGGACTGCTCGTAAGCTACTGCATCAAGAAAAATGCCAACGCGGTGCTGCGTGGGATCCGCGCCATCAGCGACTACGAGTTCGAACTGCAGATGGCGCTGATGAACCGCAAGATGGAGCCGCGCGTCGAGACCGTTTTCATGATGCCGGCCGAGCAGTATTCCTACCTGAGCTCGCGCATTGTGCGCGAAATTGCGAAACTCGGCGGGCCGCTCACCGGCCTGGTGCCCCAGATGGTCGAAGAACGGGTACGCGAACGAATCGAGCAGAGACATATTTCCGCGACAGGCAAACATCTCTTATAAGGGGCCAACACATGACGACCGTCGGAACTCAGCTTTCCTCCTTCCTCACCAATCGCATTCAGCGCATCGAGGTCTCCGCCACCATGGCCGTTGCCGCCGAAGCGGAAAAACTGCGCGCAACCGGCGCCGACCTGGTCGATTTGGGTGCGGGAGAGCCGCACTTCCCGACGCCGGAGCACATCAAGGAAGCCGGCATTAAGGCGATCCGCGACAACTTCACCAAGTACACGGCAGTGGGCGGCACGGCGGAGCTGCGCGACGCAATCGTCAAGCGGCACGCGGCTGACTTCGGCTCGGACTATAAGCGCGAGGATTGCGTCGCTTCGGTCGGCGGCAAGCACGCCCTGTTCAATGCCATCCAGGTGCTGGTGGATCACGGCGAGGAAGTCATCATTCCCGTGCCCTACTGGGTTTCGTTCAAAGATATCGTGCGCTATGCCGGTGGCGAGCCGGTCTACATCGCTACTGACGAACGCCACGATTTCGCGTTGACCGCCGAAATGGTGGAGCGCGCCATCACGCCGCGTACCAAGGTCATCATTCTCAATTCGCCCAGCAATCCTTCCGGCGCAGTGATGAAGCGCGAACACATGACCGAGGTGTTGCGACTGGCGCACGATCGCGGCATCTATGTCGTCTCCGATGAGTGTTACGTGTACCTGAACCACACCGGACAGAGGTTTTCGGCGGGCTGCGTTCACGAAGTTCGCGAGCGGTTGATCATCATTGGCTCGCTGTCGAAAACATATGCCATGACCGGGTGGCGTCTGGGCTATGCGCTCGGGCCGGCCCCGATTATCAGTGCGATGAATAAGCTCCAGAGCCAGAGCACCTCGAATCCGACCTCCATCGTGCAGAAGGCGGCAGTTGCGGCCCTGACCGGCTCACAGGATTGTGTCAAGGAGATGCTGGCCGGTTATATCGCGCTGCGCGACCAGGTGGTGGAAGGATTGCGCTCCATTCCCGGCATCACCTGCGCCGCTCCGAATGGCGCTTTCTATGCGTATCCCAATGTCAGCCATTACTTCGAACGCGGTGGAATCAATTCCGCATCGGACGTAGCCCGAAAACTGTTACACCAGGCACACGTCGTTGTGGTGCCCGGCGAAGGCTTTGGGACGCAGGACCACGTCCGCGTTTCCTACGCGACATCGTCCGAGAACCTGGGGCGCGGCATCGAACGAATGCACAGGTTCTTCGCCGGACTGTAGCTGATGTCGGAACTCTATCCATTCCTGATGGTCCCCATCTTCGACGAGCGGCCGTGGGGCGTTCGCGATCTGCGGCCCATCTACACGCGCGCCGTCAAAGATCCGATTGGCGAAAGCTGGCTCACGTGGGAAGACAACCGCGTCGCCAACGGCCCGCTTGCCGGGCAGAGTCTGGGCGGGCTGGCGAAGCGATTTCGACGCGATCTGGTTGGACGGATCGCATGCGACGAAGATCGCTTTCCGCTGCTGGTGAAGTTTCTCTTCCCCGGCGACAAGCTGTCCGTGCAGGTCCATCCTGATGACGAGCAGGCGCGGAAAAACGGTCATCCGTGCGGCAAGACTGAATGCTGGTATGTGCTGCGTGCGAATCCGGGGGCGCGGGTTGCCCTGGGATTGAAGCCCGGCGTGGCCCTGGAGGAGTTTCGCAGCGCAATCGAAGAGACGCGAGCGGAAGAGCTGCTGAACTGGGTCGACGTCTATACCGGCGATATGCTCTACGTCGCGGCGGGGACGGTCCATACCATCGGCGGCGGGATGATTCTGGTCGAGACGCAGCAGACGTCCGACATCACCTATCGCCTGTATGACTACGGCCGCCCGCGCGAACTGCACATTGAAGACGGTCTGGCCGCGACCAGGCTGCACACGAACGCAGGCAAAGTCGCGCTAGGTACAAACGAACCCGCTGACGTTCTTGTACGCTCGCCCTTCTTCCAGGTGGAGAAGATGTCGTTGAAAGAAAGTTTGCGCGGCGAGGTATCGCCCGATTCTCCGCACATTGTCCTCGCAGTGGGCGGCGCCGGAATCGTCGAATCGCATGGCATGGAGCCGATCAGCTTTGCCTCCGGCGATGCCGTCGTGATTCCGGCTTGCGTCGGCGAATATTTCGTCAAGCCGCAATGGCAGCTGGAGCTGATGCGCATGTCTTTGCCGGCGGGCAATGTCCCTGAGCCTGAAACCTACGGAACAATCTTGAAGACCACATCCTGATCGCTGGCTCCGCCCATTTCAGATCCAGGGCCCCGCAATGATCTGCCGAGAAACCGGCTGTCCCCGCTGAAAGGTCTATTTCGCACTCTGCATCTGCCGGGCCGGAAGGCGGCCAGCTCGGCGAAGCAGGGAGAATGCGGTGAGCAGCACCGCGAGAATCAAACCAGCCAGGACCTGCGGATTGTTCCGCATCGGAACCCGGGTTGCGATAAACAGCATCAGGAGTAATAACACGATGTTCGCGGCTACCGACACCACGTGGACGCCCTTCGCGACAGAGCTATACGCCACCCGGAGCAGGTTGAGCGTCCCGATTGTGATTATCAGCAGGCCACCGCTGACGAACCAAATAGCGTTGATGTCTATATCGGGGTGGACCTTCTGCGTCAAGGCTATGTGAAGGGCGCCGAATGCGATCAATAGCCACGCAATGATAATGTCGAATGTCTTCAAGCTTCCCTCCAGAACCTTAGCAGGGCCGAGTTGATTTGACTGGCAAGCCGTTTCGAACGGCGACGCAGAGTAGCAAGTCACGACTGGCCATCGACTACGGGATTATCACGATTCGGCTACCCGAGTGGTTCTGCTGCCATGCCGCTTCGATATTGGCTAGCCTGACGGCTACGGTATCGACTTTAAGTTCTCCCTTGGCGCCGCAGGCCAGGACCCGCTGCAATGCATCGGCAAGAATCTCGCGGCTTGGAATGCCGGCAGTGCCAAGTATGGTCAAGGCATGACTGCGCAGTACCGCAGCCGGCAGTGAGATCGTCGGGCCTGCGCTCTCTCCCACCTGAACCAATCGCGTCTCTGTTCCAACGGCAGCGAAGGTATGGCTTGTCATCGCGGAAAGTAAAATCTCCGTCGGTGGGCCCCACAGGTAATCGATCACCACCTGGAAGCCGGGCGCACCGGCTTCTCGCACGAATGCCTCACGTAGCTCATCCTCAGCCATGTCAAGGCGAATCGTCGCATCAGCCCCCAGGCCACTCAAGGAATGCAGTGCCTGCTGGTTGCGCCCTGCTGCCACCACGCGCCCTGCCCCCATGAGTTTCGCTATCCTTACCGCCAGCCTGCCGGTGACTCCTGTGGCACCCAGAATGAGGACGTTTTCGCCGGCGACCAGCTTGGCGCGAGCGGCAAGCGTGAGCCAGGCTGACACGCCGGGATTCATCAATGCGGCGGCAGTCTCGTCCGCCAGTGTGTCGGGAAGTGGAAAAGCGAATGCTCCGGGCACGACCGTCCGTTGCGCCATCGCGCCGTATGGCGAGCGGCATCCGCCGAAGAACACCCGTCGTCCATCGTTAAGATGTCCAACGCCGTCGGTGCCACAAACAAAGGGAGCTTGGCGTGGGCTCGCGTAATGCGAGCCGCTGGCCATCTGCTTATCAACCGGCTTGAGCGCCGCGGCGTGCACATGCACGATCACCTCGCCCTCACCCGCAACCGGCTCTGGAAACGGCTCGCATCGAGGGAGTTCCCCGAGCTTGTGAACAACGGCAGCATCCATGCCTGGCTCCTTCCCGACTTGTTCCTTTATTGATTCTGCTGGCCAAAACCCATTCCTGGGCTGATGGGCAGGATTATAGGAGATAGGTGATGGCGGTTGGGCGTTCCCGCAACTTATCCCGCCGCGCCGATCACTTGCGAAATTCACGACAGGACAACGTCGGCTCCTGCACTCGAGTAAAGTTGGCGCTGCCTGGTTCCGTCATCCCGAACTCACAAATTGTCCAAAAAATTAAGGAACAAGACGCCATTGGTTGCGGAATAGCATTAATGTGAGGTCTGCCGCCGACTTTGCATGGTTCGATTGCGCACTTACCGGGCCCCGCGCGAGTTGGTCAGCACCTTAACCCGTTTAACCGTCGCTCAAGTACAACTCACGTCCCATCGTTACCAGATTTTGCGTTCTTGTCGCGCAGCTGAACCCAATTCCGTCTCAAGAGCTTAACGATCAATATCGGGCCCCACTGGCTTCATTAAATCTCAAGAAGGAGACCAAATACCCATGAGCAACCGATTTGGTTGTACGAGGCGACGCAGGCTCGTCCTGCGAACAGCATCGCTCGCGCTTTGCCTTATTCTTTGCGTGTTAGCGCTGCCTGTTTTGGCAAACGCCCAAAGTCAGTACGGTCGACTTGGGATCCCGCATCTGACGCCACTTCCGCCGGCGGATAACGATGCCAATCCACTGCCGCGAAAGGCGCTCGATGACCCTTCGCCATGGACGCCGCTGACCAACCAGCCGACGTTCCGAGCTTCCGTCCCGCTGCTGCTGACCGATGGTACGGTCCTGATGCAGAACGAAGGGGCACAGGATTGGTGGCGCTTAACTCCCGACCAGAATGGCAGCTATGTGAACGGCACGTTCACGCAGATTGCGTCATTGCCCGCCGGATACAGTCCTCTCTATCACTCTTCGGCTGTCCTGCCCGACGGCCGGCTGATCATCGAAGGCGGAGAATACAACTTCGGAACACCTACATGGACCGACTTGGGCGCCATATATGATCCGCTCGCTAACACCTGGACCTCGGTGGATCCTCCGCCCTTTTTTGGCACTTGTTGTGGATTCGGCCATCCGACGATTGGCGATGCCCAGAGCGTGATTTTGTTTGACGGAACGTACATGCAGGCAAACTGCTGCACGACGGACGAAGCGCTTCTGGACGCGAGCACCCTGACGTGGCGTCCGACCGGCAATGGGAAGTTCGATATCAATGACGAAGAAGGTTGGACACTGCTTCCCAACAAGCAGGTCCTGACCGTCGATGCTTACGTTTTCGCCTACGATCCCAACGGTATGAACTCGGAAATTTACGTGCCGGCCGCAGGCAACTGGCATACCGGGGGAAGCACGATCGTGCAGTTGTGGGACTCGGCGGCTGCTTGTGGCGGCGAGAACAACGCAACCCAGGAGGTCGGCCCCGCAGTTCTGCGCCCCGACGGCACAGTCTTTGCTACGGGAGCCGACACCTGCGGCGGTGGAGCCTCCGGGCACACGGCAATCTATAACGTGAGCACCGCCACCTGGACCCCAGGTCCGGACTTTCCTCCCAACCTCAACATTGCTGACGGTCCCGCGGCGCTGGAGCCGAACGGCAACGTCCTGATGGTGGCGAGCCCCGGCTTCGGCAACCGTCCGATAACGGTTCTGGAATGGGATGGCACCAATCTCAATACGGTTCCTGGTCCACCGCGCGCTTCTCGTGATGGGTCGTTCGTTTGCAACTTCCTGGTTCTTCCCACAGGACAAATCCTGTTCACAGATTTCTCGCGCGACGTCGAGATTTACACTCCCACTGGAAGCTACGATCCATCCTGGGCGCCGCGTATCCAGAGTTATCCGTCGACCGTTAGCCCGGGAAGCTCCTATACCATCTCCGGTCACCTCTTCAATGGAATGTCGCAGGGTGCGGCGTATGGCGACGACGTTCAGGCCGCCACCAATTACCCGCTCGTGCGCATTACAAACAACGCAACCGGGCACGTCTTTTACAGCCGCACGCACGACCACAGCAGCATGGCCGTCGCGTTTAACGGCCTGGTCTCCACCCACTTCGATGTTCCAGCGAACCAGGAGACGGGGCCCAGCCAGCTGGTTGTGGTTGCCAACGGCATTCCCTCGCCGCCTGTTTCGGTCAACGTTCAGTAGCCGAGTGCCCATCCGAGCTTAGCTGTGCTCGGGTGGGCTTTTTCTTGTGACCCGAGCGAGTACCCCACTCATTCGCTCTCTTCGAATGAGTTGCCTTCATGCACTCGCTCACCACTTCTGCACCCAGCAGGCCCCAAGCAAGGAACAAGAAGACGGTCCTCGAACGGGATGGGATGCGCCCGCAAGTTATCGACGCGCTGGAAGGGTCTCGCCCTGGCTTTGCCTGCCCCGTTTTCCCCTGCTTGGTTCTTCAGTAGAATTGAAAATTCGAATCTTCTGTGCCAGAGCTTGCCCTGAGCGGAGCCCCAGGGTATCTCTGCGGGGAACAAAAGGAAACCGTATTGCCGGACTTCAACTTCTATCCTGTCATCCTTGCCGGTGGACGTGGCACGCGATTCTGGCCGCTGAGCCGTAAGCGTAAAGCCAAGCAGCTTCTCCCACTTAACAGTAAGAAGAGCATGATCCAGGAGACGGTCGCGCGGCTGCTGCCGCTGGCGAAGAGCAAGCAATTCTGGGTGATTACCAACGATGATCTGCGTGCGCCGATTGTGCGCCAGCTCAAGAAGCTTTCGAAGAAACAGATTGTCGCCGAGCCGATTGGGAGAAACACCGCGCCTGCGATTGGGCTTGCCGCATTCATACTCGCGCGGCAGGATCCCAGGGCCGTGATCGGCATGTTTCCCTCTGACCACGTCATCGGCGACGAGAAGCGCTTCCGCGCCGATATCCAGCGCGCGGCCGAGATCGCGGCCGGCGGTGCGAACATCGTCGTCATCGGCATTAAGCCGACGCGCGCCGAGACTGGCTACGGCTACATCGAAGCCGGAAGTGCCGCGCCAAACGGCGCGCTGCAAGTCCGGCGATTCACCGAGAAGCCTGAGCCGGCGGTCGCAACCCAGTTCGTCAAAGCCGGAAATTACTTCTGGAACAGCGGCATGTTCATCTGGGGAGCGAAGACTCTGGCCGATGCTTTGCGGGAACATCTGCCCAAAACAGCTCCGTTGTTGGCCGAGATCGCCGACAGCTACGGCACGCGCAAATTCGAGAAGGTCTTTGCGAGGCTATATCCGAAGTGCGAGAACATCAGCGTCGATTACGCGGTGCTGGAGCCGCGCTCGGGCAAAGGCGAAGGCAAGTCCGATATCTACTGCATCCCCGCGAGCTTCGGCTGGAACGATCTCGGCTCGTGGACGGCGCTGTATGAGCACCGCAGCGCAGGCGACAAAGACGGCGCCAACGTCATCGTAGCCAGCGAGAGTTTCACGTTGAGCGCGGCGGGGAATTTCGTTCACAGCTACGGAAAATTCGTCGCTGCTGTGGGCGTAAACAATCTTGTCGTGGTGGAAACCGACGACGCGCTGCTGATCACCACACGCGAGCACTCGCAGGATGTTGGGAAAGTGGTGAAGTATCTTGACGAGCAAAAGATGAAGCGGCTGGTGTGAAAGAAGTAATTAGTAACTAGTAATTAGTAATTAGCGAATAGCAACTAGTATTCGGTGAAGCTTGCTTGCTAAGGGCTAAAGGCCAAGAGCTAAGAGCTAACAGCTAAGGGCCGGACGACGGCAGCGGGCGGACGATCGAAGAGACGATGACCACACAAATCAAGTTCGGCACGGACGGATGGCGCGGAATCATCGCCGACGACTTCACCTTCGATAATGTTCGCCGCGTCGGCAACGCGATGGCGCATTACGTCCACAAGCATGAGGACGCGACCAAAGGCCTGGTGGTTGGTTATGACACGCGCTTCGCTTCGCAACGCGCGGCTGAGATCATCTCCGAAGTGCTCGCGGGTTCCGGCATCGCGGTGCGGCTCTCGAATGACTACACGCCCACTCCGGCGCTCTCCTACGCGGTGAAGAACCTTGGGACAGCCGGCGGCGTGATGATCACCTCCAGCCACAATCCATACAACTGGAATGGCGTGAAGTACAAAGCCAGCTATGGCGGCTCAGGCACGCCCGCCATCATGCGAGCGATCGAAGGTGAACTGGATTCGCCGCGATTGGAAGGCCGAGGCGGCAGCGTCACCTTGACGGACTTCAAGACGCCATACATTGCCGCGATCAAGCAGTTTGTCGATCTGCCCGCGATACAAAAAGCCGGCTTCAAATTTGCAATTGATGTAATGTACGGCGCTGGCCGCGGCGTCCTGAAAGGTATCTTCACCGAAAGCGGCATCAATCATTTTGAAATTCGTGGCGAGCTGAACCCGTTGTTTCCCGGAATCAATCCCGAGCCCATTGAGCCGCATATCAAAGCGCTTCAGGACGCGGTGGTGCACGCGCATGCCCAGGCGGGAATGGCAACCGACGGCGACGCTGATCGCCTGGGCGCTGTCGCCGAAGACGGAAGCTTCGTCGACTCGCACAAGTGCTTCTCGGTCGTTCTGCAATGGCTGCTGAAACGCAAGCAGTGGCCGGGCGAGATCGTGCGTGCATTCAACACCACGCGGATGCTCGACCGCATCGCCGCAAAACACGGGCGCAAGCTGCACGAGTGCGGCATCGGCTTCAAATACATCTGCGATCTCATGCTGGAGCGCGACATCCTGATTGGCGGCGAAGAGTCGGGCGGCATCGGCATCCGCCGTCACATGCCGGAGCGCGACGGCATTCTCAACTCGCTGTTGCTGGCCAATATCATGGCGGAAGAAGAGAAGCCGCTCGGCCAGCTGGTGCGCGACCTGCAAAAGGAGTATGGCGAGCACCACTACGGCCGCGTCGATCTTCACCTTCGCAATGATGTGAAGGAAGAGGCGATGCGCCGCGCTCAGGAGAAGCCAGCCACGTTAGGTAGCTTCCGCGTGCAGAAAGTGGAGACGCTGGACGGGGTGAAGTTCTTCCTTGACGCCCCGACGCACGGGCAAGGGGCGGAAGCCTGGGTGCTGGTTCGTTCCTCGGGCACCGAACCGCTGCTGCGTATTTATTGCGAAGCAGCATCGCCCGATCTGGTCTCGCAGATCCTGAAGGAGACGGAAGAATTTGTGCAGGCGGGCAGCGAAGCGGCCGTGTCCGATCCGGCAGGCGTAAAATAGGCTTCGTTGATGTGATGAGAGTCAGGAGCACAATTGCGGTTGGCACTACGCTGCTGCTGTTGTGTGTGTCCTCGTTTGCGTCGGTTTGCGAACTGAGCTGCTCGGTTGGACAATCTCAGCCTGCCAGGCACAACACGAACGCAGCTGTTGCGCCCAGGGCACACTCCCATTGCGAAGGCGGCGGGATGCAACCTTCGCCTCCGGTTGCGGAACATGCGTGTGCGCCGGTAACGCGATGCCATGAGGTTCCGTGCGGGCAGGCAGCGATTTACTCGTCCCTGCTGAACGCGCGCGAAAATGTAATTATTGAGTTCGCACGGTTTGCCATGCCCGCGGCAATCCCGTTGACAGGCGTTCACAACGAATTGCACATCGTCACGGTGAGAGGTCCGCAGCTCAAGCTGCCATTAAGAGATCTTTCCTCCCCTCCACTGCGGATCTAGCCCGATCCCCCGAACTTCCAAAAAGATTACGACTCGCCACAGCTCGAGGCACATCGGTGTCGCCGCGCCGCGGCTTACGTATTGGACGACACACCTGCCCGCGGGCTAACGCCCACGGCTAACACAAATGCCGCTTCGCGGCTGATGACCTCGCTAACTGTTGTCGTGCAGTGACTGCCGCGAGCAGCGGCGAGTATGGGCGAGCCTCGGCTGAGGATTTGTTTCCGACGTTAACGTTTCAAGACTTAAGAGAGTGTTCCCATGACCAACAGGCGTTCTTTTCTACAGCGGGCGCTGGCATTCGGCGCCGGTGCTCTGTCGTTTTCCGGAATTGTGGGGGCGGAGGCTTCCGATGAGAGTGGCCGACCGCGAGCCCAGGCGCGGAGCAAAGCGTCTGGTCCGCCGATCCCGGTGGTCACACCCGATCTCCCCAAATTGCCCTGCACGATGGACGGCGGGGTCAAAGTCTTTCACCTTGTCGCCGAGCCGGTGAAGCGGGAGTTGACGCCGGGAAGGATGATCGAGGTCTGGGGTTACAACGGCGTCTGCCCCGGTCCGACGATCGAGGCGAATGAAGGCGACCGCGTGCGCATCATCCTCGAAAACCGGCTGCCGGAGCCGACGACGATGCACTGGCACGGCCTGGAAATTCCCATCCAGATGGACGGCATGCCCTATATCAGCCAAAAACCAATTGCGCCGGGGCAAAGTTTTCCGTACGAGTTCACGCTTCATCAGAATGGGACCTTCTTCTACCACTCGCATGGCGCCATGCAGGAAATGATGGGCATGCTGGGCATGTTCGTCATACATCCCAGGCAGGCCTACACGCCGCATGTCGATCACGACTTCGGCATCCTGCTGCAGGAGTGGGCTCTGCTGCCCAACAACAGCGTCCCGAACACGGTGAACATGGAGTTCAACTGGCTGACCATCAACGGCAAGGCTGCGCCTGCCACGACGCCGCTGGTGGTGCGACTGGGCAATCGCGTGCGCATTCGCATGGTGAACCTCGGGATGGACCATCACCCGATTCACGTGCATGGGAACACCTTCGTCGTAACCGGCACGGAGGCCGGCCGCCAGCCGGAGTCGACATGGGGGCCGGGCAACACAGTGCTGATCGGCGTGGCGCAGGCGCGCGATGTCGAGTTCGTCGCGACCAACCCTGGCGACTGGATGGTCCATTGCCACCTGCCACATCACATGATGAACAGCATGATGGACCTGCTGAGCGACCGGCCGGTATCGACGACGCCACTCACGGCGAAACAGGCCGACGAACAGATGCCGATGGGTATGGCAGAGGAGATGCCCATGCGGATGCAACCGGGCGACAGATCACAGATGATCGCGTCCGATGCGGCAAGGGTCCCGGGATTTCCGCAGGACGGATTCATGGACATGTCGATGGATGAAGTTGCCGGCAATTCTCCCGAGTTCATCGATCTGCCGCGCAACTGGTCGGCAGGCATGCAGGGCATGATGACACTGCTGCGGGTCATGCCTCCGGATCGCTATGAGCGATATCTCGCCGCCAAGCGCAATGGAGCTTCGACGCCGTCAATTCAGCAGCACGAACAAGGAGAGGCACGATGAAAGCGCTTTCGCTATTTGCCATCACAAGTGCGCTCGCGCTGCTCCAGTGCCCTGTAGCAGGCGCGCAGCAGTCGCTGACTTCCAGCGACGCTCACAACATGAGTGCGATGAGCCCGTCCCAGCCGTCGCCGGGAGCAGCCTCGGGCCTGTTGCCGCAGATCGGAGACGAGCAAACCGCGTCCGGGCCGGCGTATCAGCTTGCCGAGCTTGAGGCCAAGGCGCTTGCGCACAGTCCCACGCTTGTGCAGGCGGAAGCCGGCGTTGAGATCACGCAAGGACGACAGAAGCAGGCAGGGCTCTGGCCGAATCCGACGGTCGCGTATTTCGGCGACGAGATAGCCGGCGGCCGCGGCGTGAACGGCGGAAGGCAAGGCGGCTACATCGAGCAGACCATCGTACTCGGGCGCAAGCTGTATCTGGCGCAGCAGGTCGCAGGCTCGGAGGCAAAGATCGCCGCACTTGCAAAAGAGGAGCAGACCTATCGCGTAAAGAACGCGGTTCGCACGGCATATTTTCAAACGCTTGCGGCGCAGGAGATGACCGCGCTGACGAACCAATATGTAGAGCTCGCGACCCGGATGCTGGATACCGCTCGCCGTCTGCAAAACATGGGCGCGCGCGACCAGTCGGAAGTGGCAGCCGCGGAGATTGAACTCGAGCGCGCCAAGCTCAACGCCGATGTGGCGCAAAGCCAGCTTGTCGCTCAGTGGGAAGAGCTGCGCGCGGTGGTCGGCGATACTTCCCTGCCTATGGGACACGTGGCAGGTAAGCTCGATGAGGAGGTCCCGCAAATCGACAGCACGCATCTGGTTGAACAGCTGCTGGCGGAGAGTCCGGCGATAAAGATGGCGAAGGAAGACAGGAGCCGGGCGGAGAGTGCGCTCACGGCGGCACAGCGCCGGGCGATACCCGATGTGACATTGCGTGCGGGCCTCGAGCAGAACTTCGAGACCAACGATCTCACGGGCCAGCCGTTCGGCGTGCAAGGCGTCGCCGAGGCGCGGATTGAATTACCCATTTTCAATCGTAATCAGGGGAATGTGTTGGCTGCGCGGGCAGAACTGCGGCGTGCAGCGTCGGAGAGCGACAGAGCTGCGCTCGCGTTACGGCAGCAGGCCGCGATGGTGGTCGGGCAGTATCAAACGGCGCGGCTGACTGTGGAACGCTATCGCAGCGAGATCCTGCCACGCAGCCGCGCGCTCTACGAGATGCAGAGGAAGGCCTGGACGGGCATGGCATTGTCGTATCCCCAGGTGCTGCTGGCGCAGCAGGGACTGTTTGCGGCGCAGGCGGAGTACATCCGCGCATTGCGTGAGCTGCGGACCAACGCGGTGGCGCTCAGCGGGTTTCTCCTGACGGATGGGCTCGCGGGGCCTATGGCGGCATCGCGGCAGTAGGGCCGTAAGAGACGTTGGGATTCACCACAGAGGCACAGAGGACACGGAGTTTGGAAGACTTGAGAAGCTCTGGAGTGAATCTCTGGTGAGTTCGCATCGAGGATCTTTGTGACGACATGAGGCCCAGGTTGTTTCGACGTCACGCCGGCTGAACCACCCCGGCCAACCATGGCAGAATAGCAAATCATTCCGGTTCCGATGGACCGCAGATCCCTCGGCTACGCTCGGGATGACAATTCTGGACGGAGAAAACTGCGTGCTCTCCGTGCCTCCGTGGTGAACAATCTCTTTGGTCGGGACCGTAGCGCTGAGGCTGGGGCGGTTTGCCCGAGTCCGCAGGGGCACGCTATAATTGATCTTTACCCTGCCAGCCTGGCAATTTTCTGGAGTGATCATGGCACAAGTTTGTGAAATCTGCGGCAAGCGGCCGCGTTCCGGCAACAATATCAGCCACGCGCACAACGTCACGCGGCGGCGCTGGAACGTCAATCTGCGTCCGGTGCGGGCCAAGGTGCAAGGCGGCAGCCGCCGCATGCGCGTCTGCGCCAGCTGTCTGCGCAGCGGTAAAGTGCAGAAAGCATAGATTCCATCTTTTTGACATGCAGAACCCTCTCGCGGACGAGAGGGTTTTCCTTTGCCCGACGAATCCCGACTACTCCGGCAGCTAGGCGATCTGCAACTGCGAGCGCATTTTTTCCGCCGCCTGCCGGACCGACTTGATCTTCTCCGCCACGTCGGGGGCCAGGGGCTGCTGGCGCAGCGCCATCTCCGAGTTCAGCAGGATGGCAGTCACTTCATTGCGCAGCTGATTGCGCAGCACGCGCTGGACCGAATGAGTTGCCAGCAACTTCTCCTGCTCAGCCCGCCGAAGCGCCACCTGCACCTCGCGCACGATCCTCTCCGCGCCGTGCAGGGCGAGGTTGATGTGCAGAGGCATGGCGAGGCCGCAATGGTTCAGCAGCGTATCCAGGGCGCGGAAGTCGGACTCCAGCAGCGATTGGTCGATGACCAGGGTGTCATATTCGGCTGCCTCCAGCTTGCTTACCGCCTGAGGCACCGAAGTGGCCAGGTGGGTCTTGTGGCCGGTTCCCTGCTCCAGTGCCGCGGCACATTCCTTTGCCCGAGATGAGGTGGTCACCAGCAGAATCATGATCTCTCCTTTCGCACGCGAAGGGCGCACTTCACCTCTCCGACTCGCGTGCTGTCAGTCTTAGTATCGGCGCGGACGTTTTCCGGGTTTAGTACGTGACCGTTTCGGGAGGGCGCTGCATCATATCGCCGACCCATATTCCTTCAATTTGCGATAGAGGGTGGTTTTGCCGATGCCGAGGCGGCGCGCCGCCTCCAGCTTGTCGCCGTCGAGCACCTGGATAGCGTGAAGAATCGCCTGCTTCTCCAATTCGTCCAGCGGAGTGATGGCAGCCGGATCCTGCGCCGGCGCCGCGCCTGCCGCCAGCGTCTGCGAATCGCGGAGCTGGGTTGGCAGGTCGGTTACGTGAATGGTGGGCAGCGAGCAGGTGGTGCAGGCGCGTTCGATACAGTTCTCCAGCTCGCGCACATTGCCGGGCCAGTCGTAGTTGAGCATCAGGCGGAGAGCATCGTCGCCGAGGGTGTGCTGCATCTCCGTCGCCTTGTTGACCCGCTCCAGGAAGCTGCCGGCGAGGAGGGGGATGTCCTGCTTGCGCTCGCGCAAGGGTGGAATACGCAGCGTGAGAACGTTGAGCCGGAAGTAGAGATCGCGGCGGAAGAGTCCCTGGCTGACGGCGGCATCGAGGTCGCGATTGGTGGCCGCGAGAATGCGCACGTTGATCGGCATGGGCCGCGTGCCGCCAACCGGCCGGATCTCCTTCTCCTGGATGGCGCGCAGGAGCTTGGATTGCAGATCGATGGGCAGCTCGCCGACTTCGTCGAGGAAGACCGTGCCGCCCTCGGCCGTAGCCAGCAGGCCCTCTTTGGAGCGGACCGCTCCGGTGAAGGCGCCGCGGACGTAGCCGAACAGCTCGCTTTCAATCAGGGTCGGCACCAGCGAGCCGCAGTCCACGGGAATGAAGGGTTTGTCCTTGTAGCGGCCTCCGTAATGAATCGAGCGCGCAACCAGCTCCTTTCCGGTTCCGCTCTCGCCCAGGATGAGCACGGGATGGGTGCTGTAGGCCGCCTTGGCGATCATGCGATAGAGCTTCTCCATCTCGGGAGAATGCCCCACCAGCTGCCCAAAACCCTGCGTGGAGCGCAGCTGCTCGCGCAGCAGGCGGTTCTCGGCGGTCAGCTTCAGGTGCGCTGTCACCCGTTCCAGTTCCAGGCGCAGCTCTTCGAAATTGAAAGGCTTGGTGATGTAGTCGTAGGCGCCCAGCTTCATCGCCTGCACCGCCGATTGCACCGTGGCAAAACCGGTCATCACGATGACGACGGCTTCCGGACGCCGGCTGCGGACCTGCCGGAGCAGCTCGAGGCCGTTGCTGCCGGGCAGGCGCAAGTCCAGAAGCACTACATCGACATTCACCGAGTTCAGGATGCGATAACACTCTTCGGGAGATTCGGCAAGCTGGGTGGTGAAGCTGAGGGAGCGGGCGACATCGCGACAGCACTCCCGGACCGACCTCTCATCCTCAACAATCAACAGGTTCAACAGGTTGCTATCGGACGCCTGCTCGCTGGCTGGAACTACCTCTGGTGCAATCACGGGACTCGTCCCTCCTGACCGGTCTTAGGACCGCCATGGCGACTGGAATTCAGCCGTCCCTACCATCATCCCTTTTTGGGAAAAAGTCGCTAGTGCATGGCTCACAATCGCTTGTGAGATTGGCAGGATGGTCTAGGCGCTGCCGTCCCGATTGCAACGGAACAGAGTCAGTAAGGCCGCGACGCCCGGACTCCACATTCATCAGCCGGCGCTGCCATCGCTTCAGCAGTTCGGCGCCGCGCTGCGCATTGCGTTCGATCTCCCGCACCGAGCGCTTCAAGTGGCTATACGGAGGCAGCTTCCATCCCAACATCTGCGCGTTCAGCAAGACTCCAGACATGGCATTCGAAAGTTCATGCAGCACATCGCTGCAGTCGTCGCACTGCAGCAGCAAGGGACGGCCCGCTTCCGGAACACGCCCCTTGCTGCCTTCGCACGAGGAGGCTACCGCTTCACCATGACGATCACTGTGAGAGTTGGAACTCGTTTCCGGCATCGATGCTTTGCCGGCCGCTTCCGCGCTTGTCAGATACCCCGACTTCCTGCCGCTGGTTTTCATTGGTGGCCTGCAATGTTTTTTGCTGAACACCATAGGAATGAGCACGTCTGCAACCAAAGCCAACGTTGGGCAGCTTGTGTTGATTGCAAACGAGATGAAGGAAGTACCTGATAGAGACCGATCGGCTGATAGTTTCAAAACGGGAGCATCGGGCGGCGTCGGATCCGTTAACCGGATGCGGAACACGCACTTGGAGAGATTCCCGAATGGAAGCCGATGATGGCGCACCTTCCAATACGGGAATCACACTCGCGGGCCGGTCGGGCGGGGACCAAGAATACAACCTAATCACACTCTGCGCAGAATGCCATGGTCACGTGCACGGATGCTAGCCGATTGCGCACGCGAAGAGAAGAAGCAAAGTGCGCTCGTTCGCTCGCACGTGGAACGGTGGTCGCACTTACACCCGCTTTGGGGGAGCCGGGAAGCCCTGCGCGCTGCGAGCTACCGGCGGCTGGAGAGCTTGGAGCAAGTGTGGCCAGCTATTGCAGCTTCGCGTATTCGGCTTTGGCTTGCTGATAGATCGGAAGATCGTGGTCAGCGTCTTCCCAAAGAGACAGGAACTGTTCATACGCGGCTTTGGCTTTACCGACGTCACCGGCCATCGCATGAGCGCGCGCAATTTGCAGATACGCGAGTGCTCCGGTCACAAAGTTCTGCACGATACTGCGGTGGTCCAGCACCTTCTGAAACTCGGTGACAGCCGCCGCGCCGTTGCGCGTCTGCAGATACGACAGTCCGTGCAGATAGGCTGGGTAGAGCGTTCCCACCTGCAGCGGTGGAGGAGTCGCCAGTTCGTAAGGCGCGGCGTCTTCCAACTCCACCTGCGCCTGCCGCAGATTGCCCTTGTCGAGTTGCAGAGCGGAGTGGATGATCGGCAGCCAGTAGAGCTGCAACATCGTATTGGTGGGATAGTTCTTCTCCAGCTCGTCGGCTAGCGCCGCGGCGCGAGGAACATCACCGATGCGAGCCAGGGTGAGAGCAGCTAACATCTTCACATCCCTGCCCGGTGAAAGTTGCAAGGCGGCGGCGACTCCCTCTCGCGCAAGCTCTGGGTTACCCAACTCCGCTTCGCGCATCGCAGCATTCACTTGCCACAAGGCAGCGGTTTCCTTCGAGTCGGCGCGAACCGCCGAGTCTACGGCGCGGCGCGAGAAGTCCCTCGCCCTGTTCAGGCGTCCGTAATAAGCCTCGGTGTCGGACTGGGCCGACAGCAGCGGGTCCTCTTCGCCGGGCTTCCCCGCGACCCAGGCGACCTGCTCCTCCATCAGAGCAGCGTTTCCCTGAAGGAAGGCCAGCGAGTAAATATTCCCGCGCAGACCGCCGCCGTCAAGATTATGCGCGAATGCCCCATCGAAGCTGGCCTTGGCGTCGCTCAGCCGGTTGAGGTAGAGGTAGGTCAGGCCAAGATTTCCGTAAATGATGACGTTGTCCGGGGCGAGCCGCAACGCTTCCTGAAGCTCTCGCGCAGCTTTTTCGTATTGTCCCAGCATGACGTAGTTCTCGCCCATGTTGTTGCGGGGAACCGGGTCGCGCGGATAGTTGCCGATCCACAACTCATAGGCCTTGTCCACCTTGTCGATTTCTCCCAACGCGGAGAAGTAATTAACCATGATGCGCAACTTCTCCAGCTCGCTGACCCGGTCGCGCAGTTCATACGCCTTGCTGGCGTAGTCCAAAGCGAGCGATGGCTGATTGAGATTGGAATACCTCATCGACAAACCGGCATAGGCCAGGGCGAAGTTGGGATCCAGCTCGATCGCCCGCTTGAAGAACGGAATGCTGGCTGCCTCGCCCTCCTGGTGCTCCATCTTGAGCCCCAGGCTGTAGTTTTTCAGGGCCTCTAGGGAGGAGGTCGTCGCCTCCACCGGCACATCAAACTTCTGCACCGAGGGTAGCGATTCGCCCAGCTTGCTGCGCATGCTGGAGGTGAGTTGACTGAGGACCTTCAGCACGCCTTCCTTGCTACTGGCCTCGCCCTGCTCCTCGGCCAGGTCGTCGCCCGTGGCGCAGGCGGTCGCTTTCAGCTCAATCAGGTAATGGGCGCCCAGGCTGGAAATCGTCCCGCCCAGCACTGCCTTGCTTCCCGTACGCTGGCACAGCTCGCGGGCCACGTCCAGCGTCAGGCGCTGGTTCGGAGCGCGGCCCATCAGACCCAACGTCTCGCTGACTTTCCTGTCCGAGAGCGCGGTAAGAAAAGGAGATTGCCCCAGTTCCACCGCCAATGCCTGCTTCAGCGCATCATCAAAGACCGCATCTCCGGTCTTGTTGTCGAAGTAGGCAAGTACCATGGTGTCTTTCTCTGACAGGGTCGACGCCGCACGCCGACGATCGGACAAGGCGGCAACCAACATCAAGATCAGGATTGTGCTGAACACCACGGCGCCGGCAACCGTCCACCTGAGCCACATCTTTGGCGCCGCCGTGACCGCCTGGGAAGGCAGTGGAGCCAGCACCGCGGCTTCGGCTGGCGACCCACCCGGCTCGTCGGAAATCATTTCGACATCGGCGAGAAAGCGATAGCCGAGGCGGGAGACAGTCTCGATGTATTGGGGGGTCTCGGCGGTGTCGCAGAGTGCCTGGCGAAGCTTATTGACGGCCGTTGCCAGATTCTTGTCGAAATCGACAAAGACGTGATCCGGCCACAGCGCCTCGCGGAACTCCTCGCGCAGCACCGTCTGTCCAGGTCGCTTTACCAGGATGGCGAGCACGGAGAGCGGCTTGCCCTGGATCTTGACCCGTGTTCCAAATTTTCGCAGTTCGCCGTGGCGAAAGTCGGCCTCGTAAGGTCCGAAGCGAACCGCCTGCTGCACCTCTTGTGTGCGCACGTCTCTACCCAGCCCGGGAGAAAAGTGGCGTCAAGTCTAGCAGGGCGCGTCCACTCTCACAAGTCTTTCGTACGTAACCTGCGCCCATTCAACCGGATGGATGGTGATATTTAATTTATGTTCAGTTTGTTGACAACCGAGCCGTCCCGCCCCACAATCGCCGCCGAAAAAGACCAGGGCCAGAAGCAGTAACCCGCTCCCAAAAACCGAAAGCAACTCCACAGCGGCCGCCTCAGAAGCCACTTCGAGGACGTGACGTTGTGAACCCCTCTTCGTTGAAGAGCCGGAGGAGCTCGAAAATGGAGTCTCAAGAGAGTTTTGCCATCCCCTCCCAGTCTGTCGTCCACCTTCAACTCAACGCGTCTCGCGTGACCTTCTTTGTCCTGCTGACGGCGGTAGCCTTAGCACTGCCGGCGAGGGCGCAGACATGGACGACATTGCCGGGATCCGCCACGGCGATCGCCGCCAACGCCAAGGGGGATGTTTGGGCGATTGGGACTGAGCCCTCTCCCGGTGGGTACAAAATCTGGCGCTGGAACCATGGCGCTTGGCAGAACATTGCCGGCGGCGCGGTGCGCATCGCGGTGGATCCTGACGGCACAGCGTGGGTCGTGACCAATACCGGGGCGATTTTCCACTCCAATGAGAGCGGTCAGTGGATGTCGGTTCCCGGCACAGCAACGGACATCGCGGTGGGAGCGAAGGGTGATCTCTGGGCGCTCGGGACGGCCCGGGTTGGAAACGACTACGGAGTCTGGCATGCGGTTGTTGCTCCAGGTACAAGAAACGTGTCGAGCTGGCAACCGGTTTCGGGCGCCGCAGCCCGCATCGCAGTGGACGCAGAGGGAAACCCGTGGGTGGTAACTCGAACAGGCGTCATCTACCACTTGCAGGG
>DATFSK010000122.1:0-3499 GCA_035262645.1 Terriglobales bacterium | reverse complement strand
GAGGTCGGAACGCAGATTACGATCTAGGGCATGATCCTTAAAAAATGTGCAGCGGTTGCCTAACGAGATCATGCTAAACCGTGATGGCGTTTGAGCTCTTGCGCCTTAGGTGCGGTCCTCTTTCTAAGCGCTTTGCAGCGCTTGATTTTTGTCGCGTGAAGGGTGAGGTTTGGTGTTCGTGGCTCTGGGCACGATCCGGAAAGCATCCCGCGCAGACCAAAGACAGGGCGAGAGGAATTTTCGAAGCAAAAATCATCTCACTCTGGCTCGCGTGCCGGATGAAGTTGTCGGAGGAAGTGCGTGGCTGATCACAAGGTACAGGATTTGACGCCGCAGGACGTGTCGAAGGGAATGGCGGAGGGACGCTATCTCCTGGTCGACGTTCGCGAGCCCAACGAGGTGACCGCGGAAGCCTATCCCGGCGGCGTGGTCGTTCCGCTCTCGAGCTTCGACCCGCATGCGATTCCCGATCCGCAAGGCAAGCAAGTGGTCTTTGCCTGCCGTTCCGGCAAACGCTCGGTAACGGCCTCGCTCGCTGCGCAGGCCGTCGGGCTGCCCCATGACAAGCACCTGGCCGGTGGAATCCTCGGCTGGAAGGCGGCAGGCTTGCCGACCAGGACCGGCGGCTGATTTCTGCCATGACCTCCATGAACAGGGTCTTTGCGGACCTGCCTGTCACGATTTTCGAAGCGATGTCGCAGCTTGCGCGCGACAACAATGCCATCAATCTGGGTCAGGGTTTTCCCGACGACCCGGGGCCGGAAGACATTCGCCGCGCGGCTGCGGACGCGGTCGTGAACGGCTACAACCAGTATCCGTCGATGATGGGTATTCCGGAGCTGCGGGCTGCCATCGCCACCCATTACACGCATTGGCATGGGCTCAAGCTCGATCCCATGACGGAAGTCATGGTTACCTCGGGGGGCACGGAAGCCCTCACTTCGGCGATCCTTGCCGTGGTCGAGCCGGGTGACGAAGTGATCGTCTTCCAGCCGGTCTACGATTCCTACCTGCCGATCATCCGCCAGGCCGGCGGCATCCCGCGACTGCTCCGTCTCGAACCGCCGCATTGGCGGCCGTCGGAGGAGATGCTGCGCAGCGTCTTCAACCACAAGACCAAGGCAGTGCTGTTCAACAACCCGCTCAATCCGGCCGCGGTCGTCTATCCACGCGAGGACCTCGAGCTTCTGGCCCGCTTCTGCCGGGAGTTCGACACGATTGCGATCTGCGACGAGGTCTGGGAGCACGTCATTTTCGACGGGCGCGAGCATATCCCGCTGATCACCCTTCCGGGCATGCGCGACCGCACCATCAAGGTTGGCTCTGCCGGAAAGATCTTTTCGCTCACAGGCTGGAAGATCGGCTTTGTCTGCGCCGCGCCGCCGCTGTTGCGGGTGGCGGCCAAGGTGCACCAGTTTCTCACCTTCACCACCGCGCCCAACCTGCAGGCCGCCGTGGCTTACGGGCTGTCCAAGCCGGACGAATATTTCTTCGACATGCGAAAGGAGCTGGCGCGCAGCCGCGACCGGCTGACCGAGGGACTGAAGAGCCTGGGCTTCCCGGTGCTACGCTCGCAGGGCACCTATTTCCTCACCGTCGACCTGTCACCGCTCGGGCTGAACGAGACCGATGAAGCGTTCTGCCGGCGCATCGTCAGCGATTACAAGGTTGCGGCAATCCCGGTGTCCGCCTTCTACGAGCAGGATACGGTGACCTCGGTGGTACGGTTCTGTTTCGCCAAGAAGGATTCGACGCTCGATACCGCGCTGGAGCGCCTCGCTGATGCGGTGCGTCGCCGGAAAAAGGTCAGCGCATGACCGAAGGTACGAGCCGGTTTCGCATCAGCATACAAGGTGCGATCCTCGTCGCGGCCGCGCTGTTGGCGCCGACGGCCGGCGCGGAGGAGCGCACGGTCAACTTCTACAACTGGTCGAACTATGTGGCGCCGGATGTCCTGGAGAACTTCACCAGGGAAACCGGCATCAAGGTCGTCTACGATACGTTCGACGCCAATGAGACCCTGGAGACGCGGCTGCTCGCGGGAAAATCGGGCTACGACGTCGTCGTTCCGACCGCCTATTTCCTGCAGCGCCAGATCAAGGCGAACGTCTTCCAGAAGCTCGACAAGTCGAAGCTGCCGAACCTCGCCAATGCCTGGCCCTTTGTGACGCAGCATCTTTCCACCTACGATCCCGGCAATCTCTACGCCGCCAATTACATGTGGGGCACGACCGGCATCGGCTACAACGTCAAGATGGTGCGTCAGCTTCTTGGGCCTGACGCCAGGATCGACAGCTGGGACATGGTGTTCAAGCCGGAGAACCTCGCAAAATTCAAGGACTGCGGCGTTCACATGCTGGACTCGGCGGATGATATTTTTCCCGCCGCGCTGAGCTACCTTAAGCTTGATCCGAACTCGACCAGGCAGGCCGACCTGGAGAAGGCGGCCGATCTCGTGAGCAAGGTGAGGCCTTATGTCCGGAAGTTTCATTCATCGGAATATTTGAGTGCGCTCGCCACCGGTGAAATCTGCCTGGTCGTGGGCTGGTCGGGCGACGTGATGCAGGCGCGCGGCCGCGCGGCCGAAGCCGGCAACGGCGTCGAGATCGGCTATTCGATTCCAAAAGAGGGTGCGCAGATGTTCTTCGACAATCTCGCAATCCCTGCGGACGCCCAGCATGTCGCGGAAGCCTATGAGCTGATCAATTATCTCTATAGGCCGGAAGTGGCTGCCAAGAATTCCAACTTTCTGTCCTATGCCAACGGCAATCTGGCGAGCCAGAAGCTGATCGATCCCAAAATTCTGGGTGACAAGGACATCTACCCGGACGAGATGACGCTTAAGAAGCTGTTCGTCATCACTGCGCGCGATCCGGCCACCCAGCGCATCATCAATCGGCTCTGGACCAGGGTGAAGACGGGGCGGTGACGCGCCGGCATTTCCGGGTTCGCGCTGGCGCGCGCCCCGAAGCGATCTCGCCAAGCGCCTACCGCCACCTGCGGTGCAGCCACAGCCATTGCTCAGGATGTTCCCGGATCCAGCCCTCGATCACCGAGGTGATCGCCTGCGTCGTGCCCTGCACGTCGATCTGGCCTTTTTCGTCGCGCACGGGCTTCACTTCCTCGCTCAGCTCGGCGCGGAAGCGATACCCGGGGAGGCGGATGATGCGCACGCCATGCACCGGACATTCGACCTGGCGCAGGAGCCGCGCCAGCGTCGGATTGGCGCGGGTCTTGCGGCCGAAGAAGATGACCTCGACGCCGCTCGTCAGGTACTGGTCGACCAGCATCGCGACGTGCTGACCCCTGCGCAGGGCTTCGGCGAGCCGTAGCGGAGCATCGCGGCCGGCAGGGATCAGCGTCCCCATCTTCACCTGGCGTATCTCCTGGATGATGCGGTCTGCGGAAGCGATGTTGGGCTTGCGGTAGAGGATTGCGGCATCCAGCCCGTGCGCTACCGCCGCAAGCGCCGGCAATTCCCAATTGCCGAGGTGGCTCG
>DATFSK010000121.1:0-93892 GCA_035262645.1 Terriglobales bacterium | reverse complement strand
TCGAACTGGTAATCATGATCGCAGTAGCGACCGAAGAGATGCATGGGTCGGACCGAGATTCCTGACCTGAGAGGATTACAAGGCGAGCCGTGGTTGGTTGGGACAGAGTTATTTTTCCACTAGAGCGAAATGGCGCTTTCTCAAAGCGGATGCCGAAGTGCGCTCTAAAAGAACTTGACACCGCCGACATTGTCAGAGAGGCGATTTCTCATCAACTACGGCCCGAGCGGGATGAAATCTGTGCCTGGCTTCGCGACCTGTGGTTGCGTCGTGTTGGAGTCGGCCTCACGAAGGAAGCGGCCCCGGTCGGCAGGAGTAATGTTGTAGAGCAGCAGCGCACCAACCCTCTCGGTGGCAGGCGTCTGGACGTACCAGGGCCTGGCAATGTTCGATCGGCCTGGGATTGCGAATCTGACGGATTGGGCCATAGTGGGGCTGATCACATTCCAGCCGACCGCTGGGACGGTGTCATCAACATCCTGAATGGATGGCAGACCATACCAGGTCTGCAGATAATGCGGGGCCATGACGCCATCGAGCGTAAGCAGGGAGAACTGTCCGACACCCAACTCGTGCAGGCGCTTGGACAGAAGCTTAAGGTCCTGCCCCCAGTCGTAGTTGGAATCCACCAGAACGTTTTGGGGATTCTTGCCAGCGAGCCCGTTGACATAGGCCAAGTAGTCGGGGTGATGGACAGCAACGGATACGCTCATCCAAAGCACCAGAACCCCGCCGATCAGTGCACAGCCGGCTCCGGTACGAGACCATCGGAGCAGTTGCATCAAACCTAAAGCGGCGATTATCGACAGACCTATATAGATGGGCTCAATATGGCGAATGCCAATATCAATCTGGCTGGCCATGGCCGGGAGTAGAATGCCAAGACTGAAAGCGAGCGGAAGCAGATACATGGGGCGGCCACGTTCTCGTACACACACTAAGATACCAACCGCCAACATAATCAGGAATGCGATTGGAGTCTTAACTGCTAATGCCACTGGAAAGTAATACCACCAGCCTGTCTGGCGGAAATGCCCAAGCAGGAATGCTCCGTGTCCTCGCCGATCATGATTGAGAGCAGTGGCGATCCCACGGAAAAACTCGGGCGCGGGCACGCTGAACTTGGTGTGCGGCAGAATACCGAAAGAGAACCAGTAAGCAGCCCATATCAGCAGGAAGGTAGTAATACTCGCCAGGGCGAAGTACGGCGCGTAATGCCGAGCAAGCTCCCACGTTTGACGCCAACCTTGCCTTTCGGTGATTAGATAGCAGGCGAGCGCCAAGCCAAGCGTGAGCGGCACGTAGCCTAATGAGGTGAATTTCGACAGCACGGCCGAAGCCACGGAAACTCCCAGCAGCATACTTCTCGACCATGTAGGCTTCTCGACCCAGAAGACAGCAGCGAGGAAGGCTGCACCCACGCTGGCACCCAGAGCCATGTCGGTCGTGGCCAATCCAGCGTCGGCCAGCACCGTGGGCAAGAGAGTAAACAAGCCCGTCGCCAAGACAGCAACCGGTTTACCGAACATTCGCCATGACCAAGCGCAAACCACCAGGCAAGCCAGCAGGAAAAAAGGCAGGTTACCCAAGCGCATCAGAAACACCGTGCGATCGAAACTGCGCGAACGCTCGAGCAGAGTAAGTCTACCTTCTTGTGTGTAAGGTAGATCCGCAAGCCGCGTACCGTCGAGATAAGGTCCTAGCGCCTGCATTGCTCGGGCCAGGGGCGGCTGCTCCCTTGAGAACATGTAGGTATGCCGATCGAGGTACTCGAGGCCGCAGGCGAAGTGACGCGGCTCATCTATCGTGAGGCTTAGCGCGGAATACGTGGAAACCACTCGGAGACAGCCCACTCCAACCAGGCACACACACAGGATCAGGCAGTAGTGCTCCAAGAAAGGAGCTAGCCGCACCTCCCAGAACGTGGCCGCTGAACTTACCATTACGGTGTGATGGCTTCTATTGTTTTCGCGTTTTTCTGACGCCCAAGGGGATGACGTGCTAAAAAGGTCGGAATTCCAAGTTCGTGCTTATCCCAGCCCCGCCACTCTAACGTCCTCCGGCGCTCCAGTCGCTAAACATGTTCGACTGCATCGCGGGTTTCGTAACTGTCGATACCAAGCATAATCATAAACGACCCTGCCAAAACAACTAATGTTTTGATCGCAAGCGATTTAACGCAATTGTTCGGAGATAGTTGGCGTAATCAGGCGTTATCACTCACAATCGGCTGAGCCAAATCTGCCGCCGCCTGAGGTTCAAGCCTCGGCAATAGCCGCAATGGACACCCTCATGCCAGGGATTCTGACGGGCAGCTTAGCCCCTTGGCGCGCAGGCGGGTTTGCTGGAAACCACTTAACCCACTCTTCATTCATTCCGGCGAAGTCTGTCTCCTCAAGCAGGATGACCGTGGCACTTACGACCTTTTCCAGAGAAGTGCCTGCAGCCTTGAGGATGGCAGAAACATTCTGTAAGCACTGCCGGGTCTGCTCTTGGATCGTATCCCCAACAAGGTTCCCGGTTATTGGATCGTGCGGCCCCGTGCCTGAGACGAACACAAGGCCCGCGGCCCGCACTGCTTGACTGTAAGTCGCCGGTGGAGAAGGAGCGTTCGGCGTTCGAATGATGTCTCGTGCCATGAATTTCACCAGTGCTGAACAGACGTCGAGTGCGAAACGAGCGAAGGGGATTATTGACTACTCGCCCATCTGGCGAAATCAAGCGTTCTCTCAACGTCCAAGCACACCTGCCCGTCGTGTCCGGCCCCCGGGCCCTTAATCCCTAGCCCCTCAGTCGTAATACTCCAGCCCCAGGTGCGTGATCAGCTCTTCGCCCTTGAGGTGCCGCAGCGTGTTCTTCAGTTTCATCAGCTGAATGAAAAGATCGTGCTCGGGATAGAGCCGCTCCGCCGTCATCGGCGACTTGAAGTAGAAGCTCAGCCACTCCTGGATGCCGAGTCCGCGCAGCTCCGATGACCGCTTCGCCAGATCGAGGAACAACACGAGGTCAAGCACGATCGGCGCGGCAAGGATCGAATCGCGGCAGAGAAAGTCCACCTTGATTTGCATCGGATAGCCGAGCCAGCCGAAGATGTCGATGTTGTCCCAGCCTTCCTTGTTGTCGCCGCGCGGCGGATAGTAATTGATCCGCACCTTGTGGCAGATATTCCCGTAGAGATCGGGATAGAGCTCCGGCTGAAGGATGTGCTCCAGCACAGACAGCTTCGACTCCTCCTTCGTCTTAAACGACCCGGGATCGTCGAGCACCTCGCCGTCGCGGTTGCCGAGAATGTTGGTCGAGAACCAGCCATTCAGCCCGATCATGCGCGCTTTGAACCCGGGCGCAAGAATGGTCTTGATCAGCGTCTGCCCGGTCTTGTAGTCCTTGCCGCAGATGGGCGCTTCCATCTGCTTCGAGAGCTCCTGCATGGCGCGAATGTCGACCGTGAGATTCGGCGCGCCATTGGCGAACGGCACGCCTTCCTTCAGCGCGGCATAGGCGTAGACCATCGAGGGCGCGATGTTCTCGTCGTTGGCTTTCAACCCTTTCTCGAAGTTGGCGAGCGACTTGTGCACGGCGCCGGCTTCAATGAAGGTCTCGGTCGAGCCGCACCAGATCATCACCAGCCGATCGGCGCCGCTCGACTTCTTGAAGTCGCGGATGTCGTCCCTCACCTGCTCGGCCAGTTCCATCTTGTTCTTGCCCTTCTTCACGTTGGGCCCGTCGAGCTTCTTGACGTAGTTCTTGTCGAAGACCGCCTTGCGCGGTTTGATCGACGAGAGGAACGGCTTCACCTGCTCCAGCAGCGAGCGATCGAGCACACCGGCCTTGCCCGCGGCGGAATACATGTCGTCTTCGAAGATGTCCCAGCCGGTGAAGACCAGGTCTTTCAGTCCAGCGAGCGGAACGAAGTCTTTGATCTTCGGCGAGCGGCCTTCGGTGCGCTTGCCAAGCCGGATCGTCCCCATCTGCGTCAGCGATCCGATGGGCGAGGAAATTCCTTTGCGTACCGCTTCGACGCCCGCGACAAACGTCGTCGCCACCGCGCCCATACCGGGAATCATGACTCCCAGCTTTCCTTTTGCCGGAGCCATTTCGCCTGCTCCGGCCTTAGTCTTATCTTTCGGCATCTCTATCAGTCCGTTTCGTGTGAGGTATGTAAACTTGCCCTTAGCCGTAATCAAACCTTGGGCTTTGTATCAGGGCACGACTTTCGTCGAGCCGCACGAAAGCAATGTTGGATGGGCTTTTAGCCCTGTAAGCTCGACGCAAGGGCTGAAGCCCGGATTGCAAGACGCGTCGCTTACGGCACGGCTGAAGCCGTGCCCTGATACAAAACGATGAGGCTGAGACAACCTTCTATCTTCTCGTATTGCTGACAGCTCTGCAATCGCCCGCCCTTGAAACGCGGTGTTTGCGCACTGTGCGGCGATCTGAGGGATTCGGCGGCGACCCATGGCTCAACAAAAAATCGCGGTTGTGACGGGAAGCTCCAGCGGCATCGGCCTGGTGACCTGTGTCGAACTGGCGCGCAACGGCTATCGCGTTATCGCCACCATGCGCGATCTGGGACGCAGTGGCCGCCTGGAAGATGCCGCGACCAAAGCCAGCGTGCGCGATCGGCTCGATCTGCGGCGCGTCGATATCACTGAAACAGATTCGTTGCCGGGCGCGGTCGACGCCATCGTCCGCGATCACCAGCGCATCGACGTGCTGGTGAACAACGCGGGATTCGCTGCCAGCGGATTCGTTGAAGACATAACGCTCACCGAGCTTCGCCACCAGATGGAAACCAACTTTTTCGGCAACGTCGCCATGACAAAAGCCGTTCTGCCGCTCATGCGCAGGCAGCGCTCGGGCCACATCATCCAGATCGCCTCTGTCGGCGGGCGCGCATCAGCGCCGCTGCTGAGCTGCTACAACGCCTCAAAATTTGCGCTGGAAGGTTGGAGCGAGGCGCTGCGCATCGAGACGCACTCGCTGGGCATACGCGTGGCTCTGATCGAACCGGGAGACTACGACACGGATATTTGGACTCGGAACGTCGTGATCGGCAAGCAGGCGATGAATCCCAGCTCGCCCAACAGGGAGCGCAGTCAGCGTTTCGCGGAGTTCGTCAAGGCGCGCGCGCCCAACCGTCGCGATCCCCGCGAAGTCGCGCGGCTCATCGTCCGCGTGGCCAACCACCCCAATCAAGCTTCGCTATCTCATTGGTCCGGACGCGAAAATGAATCTGTGGTTTCGCGCTCTCATGCCGTGGCGACGCTATGAGCGGGTTGTTGCGAAGACGACGAAGATTGACTGATCAGTGGCTAGTGGCCACTGGCTCGTTGTGATGCCCGGTTGGCAGCGGCGACACAGCGCAGGTAGAGACTCACGAAACAGAAGATTAGCGGCGCCAGACCGCAGCTAGAGACTCACGAATTAGAAGATTGTCATCACGACGAGGGCGTCAGCCCGAGGAGGGATCTGCTGTTGGCCGCGACGGGGAAGAGTGCTATTCATGATCCTGCCGGGCCGGACGCAAAGCAGATCCCTCGCGAGCCAAAGCTCGCTCGTGATGACAAGTTTCCCCTTCGGGCGCTTTCGACTTCCCGCGGAGTGCAGTATCGGCGCACAGTAATTCCGAGTCCCGCGCATCGGGAAACCTCTGACCGCTAGTAAACCGCGATCCCCGCATAACCTACCACCATATCCCGATCGTGTGAGATATCGCCGGACGTCGCATAGCGAATCAACTCGGCCTTTGAAGCACCCATTTTCCGCGCTGCCGTCAGCATGATCACCCCTGGCCCGTATCCGCACATGCTGATGTTGGCTTCTCTCACAATGTCGTACAGCCCGCGCGGATCGAGCGCCAGCATCTGATCAATCGCGCGGCGGTCCTTGATTCGGGTCACGCTGTCGCTCTCGTAATGGTTCATGTCGCTGGAGGCAATGACCATGAGCCGATCGCTTTCCCGCGAGAGGGAGTTCCCAATCACCACGCCCAGCGAACTGAGCACGTCGAAGTTGCCGGTCCCGACCGCGATCGGCACAAAGCGGAATTGCGGCAGAACGACTTGCAAAAATGGAAGCTGCACTTCCAGCGCGTGCTCAGCGCGATGTGCCTGGTCGTCCTCGGAAAGCAGCGGCATCTGTCGCCTGAGTTCAGCCGCCAGCTCTTCGTCGATCTCCACATCGCCCAGCGGCGTATGCCATGCTCCTGCGCTCATGATCGCCAGCGGCTCGCCCATGCCCGTGTGGTTGGGGCACAGGATCACGAAGCGCTGCGGCAGATCAAGCCGCCGATACACTGCGCCCGCCACATGCCCGGAGTACATGTATCCAGCGTGAGGAACCACACAGCCGAGCGCAGCGATTTTTGATTCCGGGGGAGAGTCAGGCGCAGGCGTCAGATACGATTCCACCTCCGCGCGAAGACGCTGCGGATTGGCCGGGTAAAAGCGGCCGGCAACGGCAGGTTGGCGAATCGCAGTCGCCATGGGGTCAACCGATTACGAAGCGACTCCACGAGGAGTCCACTGAAAGTCTACGCCTCCCGCAATGCCCGGAACACTGCCGCGGTTTTCTCCAGCGACACCGCTTCGGCCCGCACATCGGAGCGTATCCCCGCAGTCTTCAATGCCGCGCGAATCGCCGCCGCATCAAATCGCCCGCGCAGATTGTTAGCAAGCGTCTTCCGCTTCTGCGCGAATGCCATTTTCAAGAACGCGATGAACGCTCCTTCCTCGACCTGCAATTCCTCCACGCGTGGCGCCATCGTCAGGCGGATTACCGCCGAGTGCACCTGCGGCGGCGGAGAGAACGCTCCCGGCGGCAAGTTAAACAACTTCTCCACGCGGGCAAACAACTGCGCCGTCGCCGACAGGAGTCCATATTCGCGGTGGCCCGGCTTGGCGGCGATGCGCTCCGCAACCTCCTTCTGCACCATGATGACCGCGCGTTCTATGTTCTGATGAAGCTCCAGAATCCGCAGCACGATGTCGGAGGTGATGTAGTACGGCAGATTTCCGATTACGTCCACCGTCTCCGGCTGGGTGGGACGAAGGTCATGCAGCGGACCTGGCCGCCGTCCCACGATCGACGGAAATTCGGCCGTAACGAAATCGGATTCGAGTATTTCGACATTCCCGCGCGTCGCATAGCGCATACGCAGCTGTGCCGCCAGCACGCGGTCCAGTTCGATGCCGATCACGCGCCGCGCCCGCCGCGCCAGCAGATCGGTCAGCACGCCGCGTCCCGGGCCGATCTCGATCACCGTCCGATCGGACACATCGCCCAGCGCCTCGACAATCCTATGGGCCGCACCAGCATCCACCAGGAAGTTCTGTCCCAGTTTCGGTTTGCGTTTTGGACTCGGCTTTTTCGCAACGGCTCTAGGCACGTTGACCCTCTTTCAATCCGCCAATTAGACTCAGTTGTTTCGCTATTGTCGGCCTCTTTTTTCTGTTGTCTTCAGTGAGCGAGTCTTACAACCCCGCGGTCGCATCATCGCCGCGCCGGGAGGTTTCATGCATATCGCCTTCGCGGCATCCGAGTGCGTCCCGTTCTCCAAGACCGGCGGCCTTGCGGATGTCATTGGAGCGTTGCCGCCGGCTCTCGTAAACCTCGGCCACAAGGCTACCGTCTTTCTCCCCCGATATCGTTCAACCAAGCTCGAAAATCCGCCCGTCGTCATTCCCAGCATTACGGTGCCCTTCGATGACCGCTACCGCTTCTGCTCGGTGCTCGACGGCGGCGTGCGCTCAGGAGTGCAATTCTATTTCATCGAGTACCCGCCGTTCTTCGATCGCGACGGCCTTTACGGCACCGCCATCGGCGACTATCACGACAACGCCGAGCGCTTCGCATTGTTCTCGCGCGCCGTGCTGGAGGCTACGAAGATCCTCGGCGCTCCCGACGTCCTGCATTGCCACGACTGGCAGACGGCGCTCGTCCCTATCTTGCTGAAGACGCATTACACTGAGGACCCCGCATTTGCGACCGCGCCCTGCGTCTTCACCATTCACAATCTCGGATATCAGGGCCTCTTCCCGCCGGAAATTCTGCCGCTGCTCATGCTGCCCTGGGACCTGTTCACCATGTCGAAACTGGAATTCTACGGCAAGGTGAATTTCCTCAAGGGCGCCATCGCCATGGCCGACTTCATCACTACCGTCAGCCGCAAGTACAGCCAGGAGATTCAGACGGCGGAATACGGCTTCGGACTGGAGGGCGTGCTGCGCGCGCGGGGGAACACCATCGCCGGAATTCTCAACGCTGTCGACTATCTCTCTTGGAATCCCGAGACCGATCCATATATTGCTGGGCAGTATTCAGCCGCAGACGTCAGTGGAAAAAAGAAATGCAAGGCCGACCTGCTGAAGGAGTTCGGCCTGGCGCAGGACACGCAGCTGCCGGTCGTCGGCATGGTGTCGCGCTTCGTCCCGCAGAAAGGCTTCGACCTTGTTCAGCAGGTTGGGGACAGGCTCGCTTTGGAGGACCTGATTCTCATTGTTCTGGGTACCGGCCAGCGCGAATACGAAGACATGTTTCGCCGCCTGAACAAGCAGTTCCCGCAGAAGATTGGCGCGCGCATCGCCTACGACGACGCCCTGGCCCACAAGATCGAGGCGGGCAGCGACATCTACCTCATGCCCTCGCATTATGAGCCATGCGGACTGAACCAGATCTACAGCATGAAGTACGGTTCAGTCCCGGTGGTGCGCGCTACCGGCGGTTTGGACGACACGGTCGAGCAGTTCGACCCCAAGACGCTGAAGGGAACTGGTTTCAAGTTCCGCGAGTACACCGGCGAGATCATGCTGGACGCTCTGCGCGCCGCGATCGCTCTCTACCGCTCCGATCAGAACGCATGGCGGGCGCTGATGCGCAACGGCATGGCCCAGGATTATTCCTGGATGAATTCGGCACGCGAATACGTAAGGGTGTACGAACGCGCGCGCCAGGTGAAGCAGCAGGCCGTCAGCGCATGATTGCGCGACTTGCCCGGCTTACTGCCCGGGCTGAAGCAAAAGCACATTGTGCCCTTCGGGATCGTGAATCACGGCCCAGGTGGGCTCGATTTGCACGAAGCGATCGCGGCCCAGCGCGGCGACCGTTGCGCTGATATCGTCCACCTCGAAAAAGAGCACGGTTTTATCCTTCGAAGGGTAGGATTCCGCGCCTTTACATTCGCAGCAGATGAATCCGTTTGCGGTGTCGAATTGCACGTGATGCCCAGGCTGTTCGTCGCCTACTTGCAGGCCCAGGACCCCGGTGTAAAAGCGCTTGGCGCGCTCAAGGTCGTCGAAATAGAGTTCCACGCCAACGAATTTAGGTGATGCCATGGCGTTCTCCTCTGAGCAATCATTGTATCCACGGCAGAGCGCGGTCTCTACCACTCTTGCTAACATCTGAATGTGAGTACTGCTTCCCAGTCCCGCGTCCGCTTCGCGCCTTCTCCCACCGGCCATCTGCACGTCGGCAATGCCCGCACCGCTTTGTTCAACTGGCTGTTTGCGCGTCAGACCGGCGGTGTAATGGTGCTGCGCATCGAGGATACCGATGTCGAGCGCAGCGAGGCGCGCTTTGAAGGCCAGTTGCTGGATGACCTCAAGTGGATGGGGCTGGATTGGGATGAGGGGCCGGACGTCGGAGGACCCTACGCGCCGTACCGCCAAAGCGATCGTCTACCCATCTATCGCGAGCACGCCGAGCGCCTGCTCAGCGAAGGCAAAGCCTATCTATGTTTCTGTTCGCAGGAGGAGCTGGAGCGCGATCGCGCCGAGAAGCTTGCTGCGCATCAGCCGCCAATCTACTCCGGCAAGTGCCGCGCGCTTGACCCGGCCGAGGCACAGCGCCGTCGCGCTTCCGGCGAAGCTGCCGCTATTCGCCTGCGCATCCCGGAGCACCCCATTCGCTTCCACGACATCGTGCACGGCGCAGTTGAGTTTTCGAACGAAGTAGTCAGCGATCCCATCATTCTGCGCTCCAGCGGCATGCCGGTGTACAACTATGTCGTTGTCGTCGACGATGCGCTGATGGAGATAACGCACGTCATCCGCGGCGACGATCATCTCTCCAACACGCCCAAGCAGGTCGCCCTCTACGAAGCGCTGGGCTGGCCCGTGCCACAGTTCGCGCACCTCTCCACCATCCTGGGCAGCGATCGTGAGCGCCTCTCCAAGCGTCACGGCGCTACCTCGATTGCGAACTTTCGCGACATGGGCGTGCTGCCCGAAGCGCTGATGAACTATCTTGCCCTGCTCGGCTGGGCACCCACCGGCGGCACACGCGAGATCTTTACCCCGGACGAACTGAAGAGGGAGTTCTCGCTCCAGCGGGTCACTCCGTCGCCGGCGGTCTTCGACATGGAGAAGCTCTACTGGCTCAACCGGCATTACATCAAAGAGAGCCCGCCGGAGCGCATCGAACAACTGGCTGAGCCATTCTTCCTCCGCGCCGGACTCCTGCCGGGAAATCCTGATGACCAAACGCGCGCCTGGTTCGGCAGGGTGGTTGCCCTGCTGGCGCCCTCCGTGGACAAACTGGAGCAACTACCCGAGCGCGCCGAACTGATCTTCCTCTATGATCCAACAGCGGCGGTGAGCGCGCCCGAAAATACTGACTTGCTGGCTGCGCCAAAAAGCCGTGACATATTGATCGAGTTTGCGCAACGGGTTGATTCCGATTCCGCGCCGGTGACGCCTGAGCGCTTTAAGCAAATTATGAATGACGTAAAAGCCACGACGGGTGCGAAAGGCAAAGACCTCTTCCATCCCGTGCGAGTGGCGCTTACCGGATCGCACTCCGGCCCCGAGTTCGATAAACTGATTCCCATCCTTGAGGCAGGATCTCGACTTGACCTGCCGAAGCACGTTATGGGTGTCCGTGAGCGATTGACGTCGTTTCGACAGGCGTGGAAGTCGTAAACCTCGCATCTGCATCATGCTCCGCCAAAAGGAAAGCACAATTGGGGTATTCGATCGTGTAACCCCCTGCAGGCCAAATGTTTAGTAACCACTTCATGGCACATAGGTGATGATCGCTACAATCCCCGATAGGAATTCACCATCCAGCAATCTCCCGGCGATCACCGAACACACAAATTCCTGCAACCCAAAGTGTATTAAGCATTTAAGGGTAGCTTAGCGACGCCTGGACGGGCTCCTCGAGCAGCGCCGGCCATTCCAGACGACTACGTTATCCTTGCAAATTGCGTAATCAAGAGGTAACTAGTGTCTTGCGATTTGGTTACCGTCGTATACTTTCGTAACTTGAAAAGTGAAAAATCTTGCATGAGATTCGTCCACTTCCTGCGAGAATACGCCTGCACAACTCCGAGTGCGCTCGCTTCCAGATATGCGCCTCAGCAGCGCCAACTGATAGGTGTTCTTTGTCACCGAACTGATCGGAGTTAGTGGGCAACATCTTTTCTGGCCAACCTGTCCTCGAGATACGGGGAATTGAAGGTCGTAAACCAAATTGAAAGGAACGAGTATGCCTTCTCCCTTTGCGTCAGCATTGACAAAACTTGATGGCAGTCTCCTGGCCATTCAAACCCACCTGGATCTTCTGCAAGCCGGCTTGGACGTCAACGACGGGCAGCTGAACCAGAGCATGTCGGAAGCTCGTCACCACGCCGCGAGCTTGCGCGATCTGATTCGTGCCGAGCGGCCCGACGCCAAATGGAACGATCGCAAGTCTCTGGAGCACCTGATCCATGAGCTGGAGATCGCAGCCAAGGCGCGCCGGAACCAGCAGCGTCGCGCGAAATTGCTGGAGCTCGCCAACGAGCTGGACAACGGCCTCGTGCAGCATCGCTTCAAGGCCCGCGCTTCTACCCTGAATCAGCTGCGCGTCGAGGCCGTCAACGAGCTGCGCACCGAAGCTGCGCTCACCGAGCAGGTGAAAGAGCTTCCTGGGCCGCTGGCCAACCAGTGGGTCCATTGGGTATGCAGCCTGCAGGAAGAGAAAGACGCGCTTGTCCTCGCTGATCTGCGTAGAGATTTCGTCGCTTTGGAACGCTTTGCGCGAGAGATGGAGGAGGACTACTGGGCTCCCGGACAGCGCGGTATGCGGCCTGCTGAAACTTTCAGGCAGGAAGCCACAGCTGTCGGCAGAGGTGCATAATAGTCAGCCAGGGGAGCTGATATGTCCGAGTTTGCTTCCAGGGTGGCTGAACTCGACGACACTCTCAAGGCCATTCGCGCCGAAATTGAGTCGTTCCGGGCAGCACTGGAGATCGATGACAACCAACTGAACCAGGGCCTCACGCGTGCGCGCGCGCAGGGCGCGATGCTGCGCGACCTGATTCGGATGGAGCGCCCCGATGCCACGTGGACGAATCGTGGCGGACTGGACCAGTTGCTGGTCGAGCTGGCGGCGGAGCAGGCGGCGCGGCTGAAGCAGCAGCGACGCAACCGCCTGTTGGAGCTGGCAGACGAGCTCGATGCGGGAACTGTGAAGCACCGCTTCGAGGCCCGCGCATCGGCCCTCAATGCTTTGCGCTTAGAAGCGGTCAAGCAGTTGCGTACGGAAGCTGACTCTGCTGGAGACATAAGGGAGTTGCCCGGCCCCGATGCCGTCGAGTGGTTGCCCTGGGTTTGCAATCTGCAAGAGGAGCAGAATGCAGCGACCCTCGAACAGCTGCACAGGGATTTCCCCGACCTGGAACGCTTTGCCGCTGAAATGGAGGAAAGTTACTGGTCATCGCCACGCGCGATTTCGCCGCCGCCTCCTGATCCTCCTCCTGCGCCGGTCGCTGAAGTGAAGCCAGCGGCACCGTTGCCATCTTCCTTCGCGCCGCTACCGGAGGTGAAGCCAGCGCCCCCACCCCCGCCTCCGCCTCCATCCCCGTCCACAGCCGTTGCTGCCGCGGCTTCATCCCACGGCGTGCTGCCGCCACATGTCAGGATGCAGTTCGATCAGGCGATGAGCAATGGCAACTATGCCGAGGCGCTCTCGCTTTGCTATGACAATGCGTCAACACCTGTTCCGCCTGCGGCAGAGGACAGTGTGTGGCCCTCAGTTCTTGCGTCTGAGCCCCAGTCCTCCCCTCCCAATGTTGGAGCCGCCTCAAATCTGAGGACCTCAGCCGCTGCCTACGCGGCACGCATGAATTACTGCGATAAGTGTGGCAGCAGTTATTCGTCTGATTTCCATACTTGTCCGGATGACGACTCCTCTCCTCCTTCTGCGTCGCCGACGAGTCCACGTTCGAGCACGCGCGGCATTCATCTTGTCCTCGACAACGTGAACGACCGAGGTCTGGACTTTGACGGCATAAGCGCCCCGCAGTCCAGAACCATGGTTCAAACCGCCACCAAGTCTTCGTCCGGCCCCACTTCGCTACCGTTGTCGGAAGACATTCCCTCGGAGGCGGCCGGCCACGAGTTTGAAAGGCTGCGGGCGATCGTGGAATCGAACTCCGCGTCTGAAGATCCCGCGCTCGCCGAAGAGGAAGAAGAGGATCCGCGCAGGAAGGAATTCATCCTGCGCGTACTTGGCGCCTGTGCGATCATGGTGCTGGTGATTGTGGTGGTGAGCTTTTTCTTCACCGCCAGGTTCGAGTCCAAGTCGGACAAGCTGGCCACCGAAGCTGTCAAATTGTCGACCCAGGTACGGGACACAAACATTCAGAAGGAAATTACGCAAAAGCTCGCGGTGCTGAAGGGCAGTGCGATCCAGGTGACGGTCCAGGACGGGATTGCAACCCTCGCCGGTCAAGCTGGGTCGAACGCTGACGCCGCACAGGCCGCAGCTTTCGCATTACAGGCGAATGGTGTGAAAGCGGTGACCAACAACATCAAAGTCGATGCTGGCGCGAAAAGCTCGCCGGACAAGTCCACGCAACACTGAGCCTCCCCCGACTATCCTGCCTTAGGCCTGTAAAATCCTGCGTTCTACATCGTGTCGTTCCACTTACTTCAGCGCCCAGCGTAGAAAGTCAGTAACCCAGTTCACCAATCCCGTTATTCCCATACAAGCGCAGATTCCGCCGGCAATTCCACCGATAATCCCGATCGGATTGGTGTAAGCGCTCCCGCTTCGATCTCGTACAAGCGTGATGATCCACCAGGTGAGCACCCACAACCCGATGGCACACAACCACCATTGCCACCACTCAAGATCGGCTGGACTGAAGGGCATTGCCCGGATTCTAGCACCGGAAACGCGCGCCGATTCACGGATAGGAGTTGGAGATCGTGATACCAGCGGCTTTCCAAAACCTGCTTTCGTTTCTCGTGTTACAGAACATGTCGGGCGCTTGTGAAACGCTTGCGAAACGAACTATGCTGTCTAAATCTCTCGCGCGCATCTGCGCGTCCAGCCAAGGAGTCGCTCATGTCTCACTCGTCCTCGTTGCGGGCAATTGGTTTCATCGCTGTGACATTGATTCTCTTTTCCTGCTCGGCTATCGCGCAGAATTACGTCGCTCCCAGTTCGCCCGTGCTCGGCTCTGCCAACACGGTTACTGCTAACGCTCCGGTGCCACGGCCTTCCACCACTCCATGCACTGTCACCTTGTTTCAGAACCTCGACTTCGCCGATTTCAATCCCAAGTTCTTTACCTATACGCCTCCGGCCGGATGTCCCGGACCTTGGGCTGCCGTGGTATTCGAAGCCGACTGGTCGGTCGATGCGGGACGCCAGTTCGATCGCACCGCTGAAGTGTGGATTGGCGGCACCAACGTTTTCTTCGGCACCACCGCCGAGCCTTCGCACGACGTGATGCGCTCCTGGCATGTGGAAAGCAATCTGACCGAGTACAGTCCGCTGTTCACAATGGCGCAGAACGGGCGCGTGGACCTCGGCAACCTGGTGAACAACATGTACACCAGCCACTATCACGGCAGCGCTTACCTGCAGTTCTATCCGCTGGCCCAGGGACAAAATCCGCCGCCGACGGCAAGTGTGGTGCTGCCCATGGCCGCTGACTCCACCGGTGGAACGGTGACGCTGAACACGTCCAGCGATCAGCTGGCGAAGACATTTACTCTGCCGACCAACGTCGAGCGCGCCTACCTCGATGTTTTCGCGCAAGGTCAACAGACCGATGAGTTCTGGTACACCTGCGCGCCAAACGATGTCGCCGGATTGCTGTTCAATTGCGGAAACACTTCCTTCCGCGAGGGTGAGGTCAGTATCGACGGCCAGCCCGCAGGCGTCGCTTCCATCTATCCATGGATCTTCACGGGAGGAATTGACCCGTACTTATGGCGGCCGATTCCCGGCGTGCATACCCTCAACTTTGAGCCCTACCGCGTCGACCTGACGCCCTTCGCCTCCATCCTGAGCAACGGCCAGCAGCACACGGTCGCGGTCAGCGTCTTTAACGCCGATATGTATTTCTCGGCGACAGCCACCTTGCTGCTTTATCAAGACCTGGGTTCGACGCAGATCACGGGCGCGCTGACGACCGACACCATCGGCCAGCCGGACCCCGTCATCGCCGAGCACATTCAGAGCAACTCCAGCGCTGCCTGGGGAACGCTGTCGGTCACCTCGAACCGTGGATTCACGACGGAAGGTTACGTGCAGACCTCGCACGGTACCGTCGATACCAAGGTCGTGCAGAGCGTCGACTTTTCGAACGGGCAGAGATACTACGTGACCTTCGACGGCACGGTTTACGACCAGGCGGTACTGCAAAGTACAACCATATCTTCCGCCACCACTACCAACTCCGGCGGCACGATCACAACCAATTCCAGGCAGTTCTCCTGGCCGTTAGGCCTTACGTACGACTTCACGGCGAACCCTGACGGGTCGTTCCAGCAATCGACGCGCCTTCGTCAGGGCTTCAACGAGAACGACCTGGTAAAGGTGAACAACCGGCCGACCTACTACAGCGCGTTCTCTGACTCGGTTGCTCCGACGGATACGTTAATCGTGGATGCGAATGGAAATGTGACCACGCAGGGGCAGGCCAATAACGAAAGCTATCAGTATTCCGATTCGCTGGGCTCCTGCTGGAACGAAACCGTCCGCGCTGCAGCAGGCGTGCTGACATCGGTGCGCGGCGGGAGCTGCTCGCGCTAGAGCGGTTAGCCTGGATATCGATCAGGGCCTGCGACGGGTCGAGCGGGCCCTGGTTTCCTCTGTGTCTCTGTGTCTCTGTGGTTAATCTTCCCCGACCCGAAGCACTGCGAGGAATGCCTCCTGCGGGATGTCGACGCGCCCGATGCGCTTCATGCGGCGCTTGCCTTCCTTTTGCTTCTCCAGAAGTTTGCGCTTGCGCGTGATGTCGCCGCCGTAGCACTTGGCAAGCACGTTCTTGCGCATCGCCGCGACGGTCTCACGGGCAATGACTTTAGCGCCGATGGCCGCCTGGATGGCAACTTCAAACATCTGCCGCGGAATCAGCTCGCGCATCTTCGACACCAGCGCTCGTCCGCGCTCATAGGCGAAGTCTTTGTGGACGATGATCGAAAGCGCATCGACCGGATCGCCCGACACAAGAATGTCGAGCTTCACCATCGGCGACTCCCACGTTCCGGCGAGGTGGTAATCCAGCGAAGCATAACCGCGCGAGACGGTCTTCAGCTTGTCGTAGAAGTCGAGCACGATCTCGTTTAGCGGCAGCTCGTAATTCAACATCACGCGCGTGGAGCTGACGTACTCGAACGCCTTCTGCTTGCCGCGCTTTTCCTCCACCAGCTTCAGGATGCCGCCGACATATTCTTCGTTGGTCAAAATCGTCGCAAGGATGACCGGCTCTTCGATCTTCGCGATCTCGCTGGGATCAGGCCAGCGCGAAGGGTTGTCGACTTCAACCACGGTGTCGTCAGTCAGCGTGATCTTGTAGCGCACGCCGGGAGCTGTCGTGATGAGATCGAGGTTGTACTCGCGCTCCAGCCGCTCCTGGATGATCTCCATGTGGAGCAGGCCGAGAAAGCCGCAACGAAAACCGAAGCCCAGCGCGGCCGAACTCTCCGGCTCGAAAAAGAAGGACGAGTCATTCAGCCGCAACTTCTCCAGAGCCTCGCGCAGCAGCGTGTGCTCGTGCGCGTCAACCGTGTAGAGACCCGCAAACACCATCGGCTTCAGCTCTTCGAATCCGGGCAGAGGCTCGATGGCTGGATGATTGTCGTCCGTGATAGTGTCGCCGATCTTGCAATCGGCCACCGTCTTGATGGTCGCAGTCAGGAAGCCGACTTCACCCGCCGACAGTTCGTCCACTTCCACCGGCTTGGGCGTCAGCACGCCGAGCGTCTCCACGTCGAAGGTTCTGCCGTTCGACATCAAGCGAATGCGCTGCCCCTTGCTGAGCGTTCCCTGCACAACGCGCGCCAGCACTACCACACCGCGGTAAGAATCGAACCAGGAGTCGAAGATCAGCGCCTGGAGCTGGTTACTGGCGCGGCCCTTGGGCGGAGGGATCTTCTTGACGATCGCCTCCAGCACCTCCGGAACGCCTTGGCCGGTCTTGGCGCTGATGCAGATCGCGTGCGAGGCATCGAGACCGACGGCGCCCTCGATCATCTCCTTCGTTCGCTCAATGTCGGCGCTGGGGAGATCGATCTTGTTGATGACCGGAATAATCTCCAAACCGTTGTTGATGGCGATGTAGGCGTTGGCGAGCGTCTGCGCCTCCACGCCCTGCGAGGCGTCGACCACCAGCAGCGCGCCCTCGCACGAGGCCAGCGAGCGCGAAACTTCGTAGCTGAAGTCCACATGCCCGGGCGTGTCGATGAGGTTCAGCTGATACGTCTGGCCATCGGCAGCCTTGTACATCATGCGGACGGAATGCGCCTTGATGGTGATGCCGCGCTCGCGCTCCAAATCCATCGCGTCCAGCACCTGCGCCTGCATTTCGCGCGCCGTCAGCGCGCCCGTCAGCTCCAGCAGACGGTCGGCAAGCGTGCTCTTCCCATGATCGATATGGGCGATGATGGCGAAGTTGCGGATGTATGCGGGATCCATGCGAGCCGGCTAAGACGGGTCATTTGCCCGAAATCGCAGAGCTTTCCTATTCCGAGCGCTCTACTCTGTATCGATTCTAACAGGCAAACCCGTCTGTCCCGCCGACGCGCATGTAACATCAACATGTGAATGCAATTCCGTTTTCGAAGATTGATCATGTGCAGTTAGCGGCTCCCGCAGGCAGCGAAGACGAGGCTCGGCGCTTCTATGGCGAAGTACTCGGCATGCAGGAAATCGAGAAGCCGCCCTTGCTGGCCAAGCGCGGAGGGGTGTGGTTTGCGAGTGGGGATGTGCAGATTCACATCGGCATCGAGCAGGATTTCCGGCCGGCGCGAAAGGCGCATCCGGCACTGCGATGCTGTGACTATGGCGGATTGTTGCGCACTCTCGCTGCCGTGGGAATCGAGGTGCAGGAGGTCAACGACATTCCCGGCGTTTGCCGCGCCCATGTGAACGATCCCTTTGGAAATCGCATCGAACTGGTGGCAGAACCTGTGATGTGAATGCTATTACCTTTCATGCGGGAGCGCATCGGCCTGATCTTGGATATCACCCCTGGTTTTCGTACAACTCGTCTTCGGAAAGAACTGCAGCAGTTGAATTCCTGTGCTGGGCCCGGTTTGACGCGGTGAACATCGCCCCGCGGGCCTGCACTGCGGGAGCAAATCTAAGTAGGCCGATGGGCTGCACGATGTCGTCGTAGATTGCTTCCATCCCTCCTTGCATGAGATAAGTCTCATGCCAGAATCCCGTTCCTCCCGAATTTCTTAGAAATGACTTCCACCACTCGCGATGCGGGTCAGATCGAGTCCAGGCCAGCAGTGATTCCATGTCGCGCCAATACTGCCTCATGCCCACATGCGCGGGAAACAAGGAGTAGAGAATCGTCTCGTGCGAGAGAAGCCCCTCGGGTTGCGCTTCGACCGAAGCAGAGATCTTGGGGCCGAAGCCGAACAGAGTCTTCAATCCGGTGATCCGGTTTACTCGCATGCCGAGATAAACCACCACGAGACCGGGATACTGCGACAGATCAACGGTGCGTCGATTCACCTTAGTGGACATCGAGATTCCCCTGTGTGAATACAGAACACTGTCAAAGAAGTTAGACGAAGAAGATCTCCGCCCGATAGGTTATGGACGCCGCGAGCGCACGCTTACCCCGTAGCCATCGCCTGCCGATAGCAGCTCCTCCTTCCAGCCATCTGCAATTGCCGGCAATGACGCGCGACGTTCGAGATTGGCCACTACGGCTATTTTCGGGTCATGCGCCGGTACCTGCATCCTTAGCACGCCATTGCTGTATGCTGCATCCGCCGAACGCTCGCCTTCTGTGACGTACTGTTTGCGCAACTGCAGCAGGCGGCGATACCACTCCAGCATGTCGCGGTTCTGTGCCTGGTCGGCCCAGGTGAGCTTTGAGCGCTCGAATGTCGCCGGGTCTTCAGGATCGGGAACTTCGTTGAAATCGAAGTCTTTGAACTCGCGGCGGCGGCCTTCGCTCACGGACTTCTTCAACCCCGCATCCTGGAAATCGGCGAAGAACTGAAACGGAGCGCTCTCGTCGTACTCCTGCCCCATGAACAGCAGCGGCGTGTGAGGCGCCAGCAGCAGGAAGGCCGCAGCCAGCTTCCGCACGCCGCGTGGAACCAGCGCCGTCAGTCGCTCGCCTTTCGCACGATTACCGACCTGATCATGGTTCTGAATGCAGATGACATTGGCCGGCAGGGGCACGCCTTTCGCAGTGTTGCCGCGCGGCGCGTTCCAGAAGCGAAAGTGCTCGCCCTGAAACACGTAGCCCTCGGACAAAGCACGGGCAATCTGCCGGGGGTCGCCGAAGTCCTGGTAGTAGCCCTGGCGTTCGCCGGTGAAGAACGCGTGAATTGCATGGTGAAAATCGTCGCTCCACACAGCATCGAGGCCATAGCCGCCATCCCTCGGAGGCTTCACATAGCGCGCATCGTTCTCGTCGGTCTCGGCGATCACGCAGACGCTGCGTCCCAATGCGCGCGCTAACCCCTGCACAGCGTCTTGTATTTCGGCCACGATATGCCGCGGTGAATCGTCCTTGATCGTCTGTACCGCATCCAGCCGCAAGCCATCCAGGTGATATTCGCGAATCCAGTACAGCGCGTTCTCCACCACATACCGGCGCACCTGCTCGCAACCTTCGTCGTCATAATTCACGGCATCTCCCCAGGGCGTTTTGTGACGCGGGGTAAAGTAAGGGCCGAATTTCGACAGGTAGTTCCCCTCCGGACCGAGATGGTTGTAGACGACGTCGAGAATCACCGCGAGGCCAACCCGATGCGCCGCATCGACCAGTCGCTTCAGGCCTTCGGGGCCGCCATAGCTCGCCTGCACCGCGTAGAGTGATGCACCGTCATATCCCCAATCGCGTCTCCCGGGGAAAGCTGCGACCGGCATGATCTCGATTGCCGTGATGCCGAGGTTCTTCAGGTATTCCAGCTTGTGGACCACGCCGCCGAAGCTGCCTTCGCTAGTAAATGTGCCGGTATGCAGTTCGTAGATCACGTATTCGCGCAGCCCGAGGCCACGCCAGTCCCCGTCGCTCCATGCAAACGACGAAGGATTTACGATTTCCGTTGGACCGTGGACGCCCTCAGGCAGTAAGCGCGATACAGGATCGGGGACGGTCAGACCTTTATCCAGGACGTAGCAGTAACGATCGCCGGCTTCGGCTGTGAAACTGGCGACGAACTCTTCCCCCTCGCGGTGCATGGCAACATCCTGCGCAGCTTCGGAAGGACGCAAGACTCGCAGCGTAATCTGTCGCTGTAAAGGCGCCCAGACACGGAAGTCGACACGACCGCCGTTCAGCGTAGCGCCGTAGGACAGCCCCTGGCTTGCGGTCTGCACGTCACATCAGACGTAAATACCGGGTTCAGGGATGCAAAGCTCCGCAATGAGTAGAATCGAAACGCATGCTGATTCTTGCCTCCGCCTCACCCCGCCGCGCTGAGCTGCTGCGCAATGCCGGCATTTCCTTCACCGTCGAGCCCGCCCATGTCCGCGAGGAGCGCTCGCCGGTCGAGACCCCATTGGGCTACGCCATGCGGCTTGCGCGCGATAAAGCCCGGACCGTCCTGGCGACACATCCAGGCGACGCCGTGCTCGGCGCCGACACCGTCGTGGTTGTCGATGATCATTTGCTGGAGAAGCCTGCCGATGCCTCCGACGCGACGCGCATGTTGCGGCTGCTGTCGGGCCGCAGGCATCAGGTCATCACCGGCATCTGTGTCGCCGCCGATGGATTCGAGAGCATCGACACCGAGACCACGCAAGTCTCCTTCAGCAGGCTTTCCGATGAAGAGATTGCCGCCTACGTTCATTCCGGTGAGCCTATGGACAAGGCAGGAGCCTATGCCATACAAGGCATGGCCTCGCGCTGGTCAGAGCGCATCGAAGGCTGCTACTTCAATGTCGTGGGATTGCCGGTGCCGCGCGTCTATCGCCTGCTGCAAGCTGCCGAGAAGGCGATTGGAAAGACGTTGCTCTAAGCCCTACTTTTTCTCTTCTGTCGTCGTGGTTGTGGTGGTTGAAGCCGTGTTGCTGGTGGAGCTGCCTTCGTTCATCGACGACTTGAAGTTGCGAATGCCTTCGCCGAGCCCTTTGCCCAACTCACCCAGCTTCTTGGGTCCAAAGATGAGCAACGCGATAAACACGATGACCAGCAGCTCGGGCAAGCCGATTTTTCCGCCAAACATAATCTCCTCCGGTCGAACAGCCCGGTGCAACTGTGGTCAGGCAACGGGGTGGTAGGGTTCCTAAGCAAATTCTAGGCTTACGCAAGGGGCACGTCAAAAAGAAGCTACATTACGGAATTGCCTGAATCAAGCCCGCCAACAGCGCGGCCCGTCTGGGCAGCTCGGCAGCAATGACATGCTCATGCGCAGCATGCGCTCCGTCGCCGACCGCGCCCAGGCCATCCAGCGTCGGGACGCCGATGCCGGCGGTGAAGTTCCCATCGGAACCGCCGCCGACAGCGATTTCCTGCAACTCCAGTCTCAGCTTGCGGCCCACATCACTGGCGATACCGAACAGCGTAGCCACCTTGTCCGTGCGCTCCAGCGGTGGACGGTTGATTCCGCCCTCGATCTCGAGCGCGCAATGAGGATTGATCGGCCGCAGCTCACGGATTCTTCGTTCCATCTCCGATCCGTCGTGCATATTCCTAACCCGAAGGTCCATCTCGGCCGCGGCCTCGTCGGCCACGACATTGGTGCGCGTCCCTCCGCGAATGGTGCCGACGTTCAAGGTTATTCCTCGTTTCAGATCGGTGAGTTGCGACACTGCCTCGATCTGCTTCGCCAGCTCCAGAATCGCGCTTTCGCCCTTTTCGAAATCCAGTCCCGAGTGTGCAGCCTTCCCCCTAACTTTCAGCGTGAAGGCGCCGACTCCCTTGCGCGCGGTTTTCAGCGCGCCCCCCGGACCTGCGGGCTCACATACCAGGACCGCGGCGCACTGCTTCGCCAGCTTCTCAGTAATGGGCCGGGAACTCGCGCTGCCTTGCTCTTCATCGGATACAAGCAGAACCTTTACCGGACGGGGCAGGTCGCCTGCTGCCTTTCGCAGCGCCCAGACGGCGAACATCATCTGCACGATTCCGGCCTTCATGTCGAAGACCCCCGGCCCGTGCAGGCGGCCTTTGCGCTGCGCCCAGGGCATTTTCTCCAGCGTCCCCAACTCGTACACGGTGTCGAGGTGTCCCAGCAGAAGTATCGGGGCGCGGCGTTGCGCGCCCGGGAAGCTTACCTGGAGGTGATCGCCGGCGGAGCGCTGAGGATGGATTCGTATCTCGCCCCCGAGGCACTGAAACTCGTGTGCCAAATACTTACACAGGGCATCGCAGGCCCGCTTCTGATGGCTGGGCGATTCACGAATGACGATCTCGCGGAGGCTGGCGATAATCTCTTCCTGGCGCGCCTTCAGCCAGGCGGAAACTTTGCCTAGATCCAATTGCGGAGTTTGTGGTTTGCCCATGAGTTATCAAGCGACAACGAACCAGTATCGCTCATCGGACCCTGACTCGGGCATCTTTCCTGAGGGACAGGCACGCCGCCGCCGCACATTAAGCGGCCCTCAAATGTATAATCGTGATTCTCGCATCGTCCATGAGCGAACCTGTGCAAACCACGCCAGAAGGCGGCCAGAATCTTCAACTCAACATCGGCGAGCTTCTCAAGATTCTGCCGCACCGCTATCCCATGCTGCTGCTCGATCGCGTGGTGGAGATGGTGCGCGCCAAACGCATTGTCGCCATCAAGAACGTCACGATCAACGAGCCATTTTTCACCGGTCATTTTCCCGACTATCCGATTATGCCCGGAGTAATGATCGTGGAAGCCATGGCCCAGGCTGGGGCGGCGCTGCTGTTCACTGAAGTGACCGAGCGCGACGGAAAGCTGCTGGTCTTTACCGGCATCGAGCGCGCGCGTTTTCGCCGTCCGGTGACGCCGGGCGATCAGCTGCGCATCGAGGTCGATGTGCTTGCCTATCGTGGGAACGCAGGCCGCTTGCAGGGCAAGGCTTATGTAGAGGGCAAACTCGCCTGCGAGGCGGTTGTTACCTGCCGTCTGCTCGATCGCCGCACGGGCGGAGCTGCTCAGCCCACCGAAACGGCAAGGCCCGGTGAAAGCTCATAGCCAGCATGAGCATCCATCCAACCGCAATTGTCGATGCGTCCGCGAAGATTCCCTCGTCGTGCCGCATCGGGCCGTACTGCATCATTCACGCCGGAGTCGAACTCGGCGAAGATTGCGAGCTGGTTTCCAATGTCGTGATCGGGGGCCCCAGCCGCTTTGGCAGTAACAACAAGATTTATCCCTTCGCCGCCCTGGGCATGGATCCGCAGGACATCACCTACAAAGGCGAACCTACGCGTCTGGAGGTCGGCGACAACAACGTCATCCGCGAGTACGTGACCATTACGCGAGGAACAAGCAAGGGCGGGGGCGTCACCCGCGTCGGCAGCCAAACCTTGATCATGGCCTATACCCATATCGGACACGACTGCGTCATTGGCGACCACGCCATGCTCATCAATGCCGCGACCTTGGCGGGACACGTAACCGTGGAAGAATGGGCCGTGGTCGGTGCGCTATGCCCGGTGCACCAGTATGTGCGAATCGGGGCCCACTCCTACATTGGGGGAGGCACGACCATCACGCAGGACGTGCTGCCGTACTCCATGACCAGCGCCGAGCGCGACACCCACGCTTACATGCTGAACAAGGTTGGGTTGCAGCGGCGCGGCTTTTCGCATGAGCGCATCGCGTCCCTCCATCATGCCTTCAAAGTGCTGCTGGCCTCGAAGCTCAACACCTCGCAGGCCGTCGACAAGCTGCGTGCGGAGGGAGTGCAGGGGGAAGACGTGGAAGCGTTGTTGAAATTCATCGAGGCCTCGCAACGCGGAATTATCAAATAGCGATTCGGCTCCCACCATGCCGGAAATTACGCAAGATCGCATTGGTCTGATCGCAGGCAACGGCAAGTTCCCGTTGCTGGTGCTGGATGCAGCGCGTTCGAAGGGGTTGCAGGTCGTGGTTGCTGCCATCAGGGAAGAGACCTTCCCCGAGATCGAGCATCATGGTGCGTCGGCGGTTTACTGGCTTTCGCTCGGCGAACTTTCCAAGCTCATCGAGACCTTCAAGCGCGAGAACATCACGCGCGCCATCATGGCCGGTCAGGTCAGGCACAAGCAGATCTTCAGCGGCATCAAGCCTGACTGGCGCCTGGCGAAGCTCCTGCTGTCCCTTTCCACGCGGAATACCGATTCGCTGATCGGAGGAGTGAGCAAAGTGCTGGCCGATGAAGGCATCACCCTGATGAACTCCACCGACCTGCTCGAGCCGATGCTGGCGACGGAAGGTGTCTTAACGCGGCGTGGGCCTGCCGATTCCGAGCGCACCAACATCACATACGGACACGCAGTCGCCGATCATCTCTCGCGATTCGACATTGGACAGACGGTAGTCATTGCGGAGGCGGCCTGCGTTGCGGTCGAAGCAATGGAAGGCACGGACGCGACGATCCTTCGCGCTGGAGAAATCATGAAATCGCCCGCGCTCGGCAACGAACCCTCCACTCTCAGCCGTGCGCTGACCGTGGTGAAGGTCGCCAAGCCGAATCAGGATATGCGCTTCGATGTGCCCGTTGTAGGAATCCACACGATAGAGACGATGAAGCTGGCGGGGGCGACTTGCCTCGCCCTGGATGCCGGACGCTGTCTGCTGCTGGATAAGGAAACCATGCTTCGCGCGGCCGATGAAGCTGACATTTGTATCGTCGCCGAAACCCGACTCAGGCACATGCCCCATCATGGGGACTAGGGCATAAAGGATGGATCCCACAGCGCACCGCGAGAGCCTTTTTGCTGCAGGAAGCCGCGATAAGGCAGACTCTCAGAATGCCAGATAGCGACGCTCCCCGCGTCGCATTTGGACGAGAACTACTTCTTTAATCCCGCGGTAAAGTTGGTGATCACGCTGATGGGCTGGCTGACCTGCTGCGCTACGCGTTCCATCAGGACCCTCTTGCCATCGGGATGGACGCTGAAAAACGGAGTTGTCAGGATGGTCCATTGGTTGACAATCGTCTGGGGAACGCCGAATTCCAGCGCGCCGCCAATCTCTTTGACGGGGACAGCGACCAGTGACTGATTGCCGTCGTAATAGAAAAGCTCTTTGCCGTCTGCGCTCCAGTGCGGTACCTGTCCCAGATTAGGTGACACCTGCCACTTGCCCTGTCCGCCGCCGAAAGCTTGCACATAGATTTCCTGTCGGCCGGACTCGGTTGAGCTGTAGGCCAGCCACTTTCCGTCGGGCGAAATTGCCGCGCTGGCCCCATGGGCCACGATCTGATGCGGCTTACGATCCCCATCCAGCGAGACCGCCCATATTCCATCGCCCGATTGCGTGACAGTATTGGGGGAAAAAACAATCGTCTTGCCGTCGCGCGACCAATCATCCGGCGAGTAGAGAATCCCATCCGTACTGGGAACCAGCAACTCATCCGCGCCGCTGCCGTCGGCAAGCCGGCGATAGATGCCGCTGCCGTTCAACCGCAATGAGCTATAGGCGATCCACTTACCGTCGGGAGACCAGACGGGAAACGTATTGCCGGTCGGACCGAAGGTCAGACGGGTGCGGACACCTCGCGCGAGATCGAGCGCCCAGACATCGTTCGTGCCGGAGTCAATGGTCAGCGCAACTCGATCGCCCTGCGGCGACAAGCGCGCGAATTGAAGATTCTGCAAGTTGTCGGCGGCGACCGCTGACGGTTTTCCAGTACGGTCGATCCAGATCAGTTGCACACCGCCGGAGCTGCCGCTGCCGAAGGCCAGCAGTCCGCTGTTGGTGGCCGTCGCGCTCGTGTGCCACGTGGAGACATCGTTCAATACACCGGAAGAAACGGTTTGCGGCTCGCCGCTCAGCGTGCCGTTGTTGGGATCCAACGGTTGGGCCATCAACTGGTCACCGCGGCTGAACAGGAGGAAGCCGGCCGCATAGATGCCGTTGCTCTGGGTATGAATGAGCAGACGATTTTCGCGTCCGTCGAGCGAAGCGTAGTAGATGCCGTTGTTGGACACGCGCGACGGGTCGTGATGCATGGCGGAGTAGAGGAAGTGTTTGCCATCGGGAAGGAAGAACGGCCAACGGTGCGAAGAGTACTGGGCCATGTCCAGCTTGGTGAGCGGCGCTGGAGAGCCGCCGTTCGCGCTGACCTGCAACAGGGGGCCGATGGGAGAGGGCGAGAACACGATGACGCCGGTGGAGCTCCATGCGCCGCCGCGCCCAAGTTGCGTGTCGCACAGTGTCTGCGCCGTGGTGCCGTTAAGTTCGATGGTCCGCAGCTTGCCATTGGCGAAGAATCCGAGCGAACGGCTGTCCGCCGACCAGAATGGAAAGATAGCGTCAGAGGTGTCTGGCAAGACCCGTGCCTCGGCGGCATTCATTGGCCTAGCCCACAGGTTCGTTTTGCCGTCGGCGCCGATGGCAGTGAATGCCACATAGGCGCCGTCGGGCGAGAGGACACGTGGCCCGGCAAGGTCGGAGGTCAGGCGGAAGCGCGCCTCCGGCGGCGGGTTGATGACGGCGCGAATGCTGACGGCCGGCGTCGCGGGGTGAAGCAGGAATCCCGCCAGCGTTCCCAGGACGATCGCGGCGGCGATCGCGACGAGCCAGCCCGCGCGGCTTGACACACCCTTGCCCGCAGATTCTGCTTCCGCCGGCGCGGCGCGAAGCGACGCGATCCAGCGCAGCTCCATGGCGATGTCGTGCGCCGACTGGACGCGCTCGGCAGGGTCTTTCGCCAGACATCCGCGCACCACCAGATCGAGCATCGGCGGCGTCAGCGGCTGATTTGCGCAGACGGGTTCCGGGTCCTTTTCCAGGATGGCGGTAAAGACGCTCAGCTGAGATTTGCCCTCGAAAGCCCGCCGCCCGGTGAGCATCTCGTAGAGAACACAGCCGAAGCTGAACAGATCGCTGCGCGCGTCCGCCTCCGCGCCCTGCAAGACTTCCGGCGCCATGTATTGAAACGTCCCAACCACTGCACCTTTTTGCGTGATCGGGGAAGACGCCGCGCTCAGCTGCGCGATATTCATCGTCGGCGTCGACGGAGTAAATGAGCCAGCCGCCTGTCCGGCGATTGCTACTTTCGGCTTTGCCAAGCCGAAGTCCATCAGCTTGGCACCGGCCTTGGTCAACATTATGTTGCCCGGCTTCAGGTCGCGATGCACGATGCCTTGCTGGTGCGCCTTCTCCAGCGCCTCGGCGATTTCTATTCCGATTTTGAGCGTCTGGTCGAGCGGCAGTGGCCCTTTCTCCAGGCGCGACGCGAGCGTCTGGCCTTCGAGATACTCCATGACCAGGAAGTCGATTCCGTCCTGTGAGCCGATGTCATGCAGCGTGCAAATGTTCGAGTGCTGAAGGGCGGATATGGCCTTCGCTTCGCGCTCCATACGCTGTTTCGATTCCGCATCGGAGGACAGATGTGGGGGTAATACCTTGATGGCGACGGTGCGATCGAGTCGTGTGTCCCTGGCGCGATAGACTTCGCCCATGCCGCCGGAACCCAGCGGCGCCTGAATTTCGTAAGGCCCAAGTTTCGTCCCTGAGGTAATGGCCATCGGTGCGCGCCATTATAGCGTGCAAAGCACGTGAAGTCGCGGCTTCTAAAGTGTGCTGGAGGCGCTCATCGGAAGTGCTCCCAGCCGGCGGGTCTCAGGATCTGTCTTCGACCGCCTGGCGTCGCCAGTCTCATTCCGTTGCCCCGGAGGATGGAGCCGACGCACGTGACGGCGACGCCGGCAATTTGTTGCGGGATATAGCGATTCGGGCGGGCAGTGAAGAGGAGTTCGTATTCCTCCCCGCCATGCAGACTGTCCTCGAGCGTTGCAGAGGTCGGCAAGTCAGCGGCATTCACCACGGCCCCAACTTTGCTCTCTTCGCAAATATGGTTCAGATCGGTCGACAGCCCGTCGCTGATGTCGATCATGGCCGAGGCCAGCTTCTTCTCGCGCAAAAATTGGCCCACGGCGAGGCGCGGCTCCGGGTAGAAGTGTTTGGGATGCGAGCGTGGGCGAAGCTTCTTGCCCTCGCGTAACAGATTCAGCGCCGCCACCGCCGATCCTAGTGTGCCCGTTACGTAGATCCGATCACCGGGCTTTGCGCCCGACCGCAACACCGCTTTGCGGGAAGGAACCGAGCCGACCACCATAATGTCGGCGAGGATTCCGTCCGGTGACTGCGCCGTGTCGCCTCCGGCGAGCGGGACGGAGTAGCGGTCCGCCAGCTTCAGCAAGCCGGCGATGAACTGGTCGACCCACTTCTGCGGCAGCTCCGGCGGGAGCGCCAGGGACAAGAATGCCGCGCGCGGCACTCCGCCCATAGCCGCAATGTCACTTAACCCGCGGGTTAAGCAGCGGTGCCCGACCGAGTCAGCCGGGTGCCACTCGCGCCGGAAGTGGACGCCTTCCAGGCTGAAGTCGGTCGTGACCAGCACTTCATGGCCAGCGGGAATCCGCAGTACGGCACAATCGTCACCGATTCCGCTGCCCGGACACGCGCCGCGCTGCGCCGTCGTGCGGCGAATGCGTTGGATCAGAATCTTTTCCTTCAACGACAAGGCAGCCTCCCGGCATGGATCGAGCGTCAATATTAATACCGGGCAAAAGAGAGGGCTGGAATGAGCCTCAGGATGGTTACTGCCATCTTGGGACAGTCTAGGCAAACTATTGAGTTTACAGCATCTTAGTGTACTTTAGTTGTACTCGAAGATGGCCAAATTTGTTGACAGGCGATGAATCGCTCTGTTACGGTTTGATGTCGCTCAATTAATTCCAGCCGAGCGCCGGCGGGACCATAAGTGAGTATCTCCGCCGGGAGGAAAGCCGTAAGCCCGCGGCGATCCTGGATCCCGAAGTTGCAATTCGGCTCAGCACGGCGATTTATCGTTCCGGATTTTCATAGAACGTGCAGTTGCTCCCCGGAACTTTTTTAAAACGAGGGTCCTGGCATTGCGAAAACGCTTTTATATCCTCTTCGTAGCCCGCGACGCGGAAGGCCAGCTACGAAAGATTCCCATCCCTATTCACTACCTCTACGTGTTCCTGGCGGGCGCGCTGATCGGCATGTTCACCATCACGGGCATGGCCGGCTCCTACACACGCATGCTCTGGAAGGTCGCCAGCTTCAACCAGCTGCGCCTTGAGAAGAAAGCTCTCCAGACGCGCTACGCTCAACTCGAGCAGGTAAATCGCGAGAAGGACATCCAGGTCGCGTCGCTTGGATCGCTTGCCAATGAAGTCTCCGTCATTTACGGCCTTAAGCCCAATGCTAAGTTGCTGAAGGCCGGCGACGGCCCGGTAAAGCCGGAAGAAGTGAAGTATTCCATGGACCAGCTGTACGCCCTGCGTACCACCGCACTCAGTGGCGCAGCAACGGCCGGACTGGGTCTGGGACTCACGCATAACGCTTCGCTGTCTCAGTGGGTTAATGCGGCATCGGCTCCTATGCTGTGGCCGGTCATCGGACCGATTACCGGTTCGTTCGGCGAGCGCGTTGACCCGTTCAACGGCGAGGGCGCCTTCCACTCCGGCGTCGACATTTCCTCGACCTACGGACAGCCTGTGCTGGCGCCTGCCGACGGGGTCGTCACCTACGCCGACTTTTATAACGGCTACGGCCGCATGCTCCAGATCGACCACGGAAACGGTATCTCGACGCGCTACGGCCACCTGTCAGGATTTGCTGTGACCGATGGTCAGATGGTTCACAAAGGCCAGGTCATCGCCTATGTCGGATTGTCGGGACGCAGCACCGGTCCGCATCTGCACTACGAGGTGCGCATCCACGACACCCCGGTGAACCCCCATAAGTTCCTGCGGACGACCTTCGCTCAGCTGGGGCTGGCGCCGAAGGCTTAGGTTTTCACCACAGAGATAGAGAATTTTTGCTCGTCACTGATAAGCTGGCGTAATCCTTCGCAAATAGCAGTACTCTTCTGTGGTTTACTTCGCCTTTGACTCCGGCGCCTGCGGCTTCTGCTCCGGACCCAACTGCACGGGCGGCTCCGCCAGCACCTTCTTGAAGAACGCGTACGGTACCTTCGCGGTCAGCACCGCCTCACTCTTGTCCTGGCTTACCGCCAGGCTGTCGAATGCCGCTTTCACATCCTTGTCCGGACCACCTTCTTCCACCGAGATCTCCAGCGTCTTGAACAGCGTCAGGTAAGCGCTCACCTGCTCGGCGAAATGCTGCGCCTCTCGTTCGCTTTGCATGATCACGTCCGCGCGCAGCCGCACTTCGTTCAAGGGACGCGCCGACGCAACCACAACGCTGTCGCGCGGCAGCAGCCCGCTCCAGCCGCCCGGAACCAGCAGTTCGCCATGCTCATCCGAGGCGCTCGCCGTTGCAGGCCGTGCGATCGTCCACACGATGCTGCCCAGGGGCACACGCCGGTAATATTGGCTCACCAGCGACGGCCCGGAGAACGGCAGCGCCGCCTGCTTATACCGATCGATCATGCCCTGGATGATCGCCGGATCATCCAGGTTCGATGCGGCCGCGATATCGATCCCGAGCAGCGCCACGCGCACCGTGCGGTCCTCGATCGGGATCAGGTATACGTCGTAGTCTCCGTAACGCTCGACCTTCGATGCGACTTTCCTCAACCACTCGCTTACGCGCGCGTGATCGAAGCGGCCTTGCAGGATCTCGCTATAGCGCGTCTCCGCCGGTTTGCCCTTCGCCCCGGCGCCGTAGTGAATGGCGAATGCCGCCTTGTCCAGATCGCGCTCAAACTCGAAGCCCGTTTCGCGGACGAACTCCTCATACTGCGGTTCGCGTTCCTTGGGCGGATGTTTCGCGATATCAGTGAGCAGCCGGACCGGCTCCAGGTTGATGTAGAGCACCGCATCCGACTCGGGCAGCAGTCGCACCGCATCGGGAGCAGCGCGCTTACGTAGCAGAACTGCCGTCAGAATGCCACCCGCGATGACTACGATCGCGACGGCAACCCACACCATGTTCCTGCGGCTTCGCATCGAGCAGACTCGATCATACGGGAAACCGCTGCGTCCGAGTCAAATTCCGCTCCCCGATGCCACCGCTCGCCCGGGAGACTTTGTCGGTCAAAGTTGCTCCCACAAAAATTTCCAAACGCCCGGGCCGTTCTCACCGTCTTAGCTGATGAGAAACAGCGAATCTCACGGTTTAGCATGCCAGCGCAATCACTAGGTTCCACGTTGATGTGGCAGGAGAGCAGGGTGCTGGAAGGCACGGACGACTGGGCGGCATTGGAATCGGTGGTCCGTGAGCATTCTCGCTTCCTCTTCAAGGTCGCCTACGGAGTGCTGCGCAACTCGCATGACGCCGAAGACGTGGTGCAGGAGGTTTTCCTTCGCGTCCATCGGTCAGGCACAAAGGATGTCATCGATATGCCGGCGTGGTTGGCGCGTATCGCCTTCCGGTTGGCAATCGACCGCACACGTAAGCCGCAAGGCGCCGCTCTCGACGACACCGACATACCAAGCGCGGGCGCCAGCGCTGAGCATCTCGCGATTGACCGCCAGCGTGTGAATCAGGTGCAGCGCCTGGTCGCCGCGCTGCCGGACGAGCTGCGTTACCCGTTGGTGCTTTCGGCATTCGAAGAGCTGAATTCTCGCCAGATCGCGGAGCTGCTCGGCATCTCCGAGGGCTCTGTGCGCGGCCGGATCCTCCGCGCGCGGCAGATCCTGAAAGAAAAGCTTTCAGCGCAAATGGAAAAGAAGCCATGAACTCCGACAACGAACTCGACAAGCTTCTGGATGACGCGCTTGCGGAATACCGCGCAGCCGAGCCGCTGGCCGGCCTGGAAGATCGCGTACTGAACCGCGTTTACGTCGAAAGCGAGCGACGCAGGAAAGCGCTATGGCGCTGGAGCCTGGTTAGCGCGGCGGCGGCGCTCGCCATCGTCGCCTGGCTCGGGATCAGCGTTCGCGCGCGCCGCGAGCAAGCACCGGCGGCGATAGCTCAACAGCCGCCACCTCGGTCTGTGGAGCCGCAGGGCCCGCCGGTGCAATCCCCGGCGGCGAATCATGCGCCGGGGCCCGTGCCGGCGGTGAAGCTCGCTCATGCAACGCGCAAGGACTCGCGTGCAGCCGCCACCCTCGTCGCCACGCAGAGGCAGCCGATGCGCGAACAGTTCCCCAGCCCCGCGCCATTGACGTCGAGTGAGCGCGTGCTGCTCGCGCTGGCGCAGACGCATCCCGCGGCCTTGCAGGAACTGCCGCACAACGACGTAAACGAAGAAATTGCTATCGTGCCGATCGAGATCAAGCCGCTCGCCGAGACCACCGGCAGCCCCGAAGGAGAAAACTAATGCGAATCCGAATGATGTGTCTTGCCGCGACTTTCTTGATTCTTGCCGGCGCCGGCGTCGCGCAACAGACTTCCGCAGGCGCGCAGCAGGACTCCGAGAAGTCCGTCGCCGCGCACTCGCGAGCCGACGACCTTGCTGCGCCCAAGCGCTATTACAAGCTGGATTTCGTGCTGTGCGAGACCGACGATGGCAAGCCCGTCAACCAGCGCACCTTCGCCATGAACATTGCTGCCGACAAACCTGAAGGGGAAAAGCCGACATGGTGGAACCTGCGTTCCGGCACGCGCGTCCCTCTTGTCGACGGCAAGGGTGGAATCAACTGGGTGGAGGTCGGTGTGAATCTCGACCTGAGGGCCTTCGATCAGCCCAACGGCCTGCAACTGGAGATCACGTCGGAGATTTCCTCCGCGGCGACGGAGACGGGCAATACCGCTCCTCCGATCCGGCAGGTCAAAGTACGCTCCGCGGTGCTGGCGCCAGTCGGGAAACCGACAACCGTCTTCACCGCCGACGATCCCGCCAGCAAGCACCAGTTCGAATTACAGGTCACGCCTATTCTTCAGCGATGAGGTGGAGAACGTTCCGAAGCCGCGTGCCCCGTTCCAGCTATCTTTGGGCTGGTGCGGGGCAGCGGCACCAATTTTTCTCTGTGTCTCTGTGGCTCTGTGGTGAAAGCGTTTCTTACCCGTGCGCCGACGAGTGGGACGGATCCAGTTGCGCCACCAGATCATCCACCCGCGCCTGAAGGATATTCCGCATCGAGCAAATTCCCAGCACCTTGCCCTTTTCATCCACGATGGGCATGTGACGATAATGCCGCTCCACCATCACTGCCAGGGCCTCGCTGGGCGTGGTCGCTTCGGTGGCCATCTCTACAATAGGACTCATCATCTCGCGCACCGGCGTGCTTCGCGGATCGCGCCCGCTCAGCGCAAACTTTGCCAGCACATCGCGCTCGGTGAACATGCCGGCGACAATTCCATGCTCATCGATCACAGCCACCGCGCCGACGCTCTTATCGATCATCGTGCGCACCGCTTGCTCCACCGTCGCTTCCACCGGCACCGTAGCCGGACCTTCGTCGCACCATTTCAGAAGACTCATGGAATTCCTTTCGTGCAGAACTGCGAGGTTATGTCTCCCCGCGGCAGCCGTCAAGTGCGCAGCGCACGTCAGGCAGGTTGAGCAACTCCTCTGTAAAAGCGGATAATCCTCATATGCTCTCTCGACGCCTCGGTCTGGTGCTCCTCGCCCTGCTCTTGTCTTCGATGTGCTTGTGGGCGGCGAAGGACTTCGTCCCTCCGCACGCGGAAAACGCCAGCGCCTACCCATGCAAGGATGCTCATCCCGCCGAAAAAGTCACAGCAGCCATCGATCTCTACAATGCACCGCCGAAGGACAGCATCTTCGTCACTCCCTACAGCCAGGAAGGAATTCTGCCCGTGTTTCTCGTGATCACCAACGATGGCGACCAGCCGATCACGGTCAGCAGCATGCAGGCGCAGCTGGTGAATGCCCGCCGCACAAAAATGGACTCACTGAGCAGCGACGACGTCTTTCGCCGCGTCGCGCACATCAGCGCCAGCAGCACCAGTCCGCCGACGCGCGTTGGTCCGATTACGCTGTCAGGCAATAAGAATAAAAAAGCACAGAAGCAGTACCAGGAGATTCAGGCAGCGAATTTCGCAGCGCAAGCGGTTGAGCCGCACACCACGAAGTCGGGCTTCCTCTTCTTTGATATCCAGGGGGTGAAGCAACCGACCGACGGAGCGCGCATCTTCCTCACCGGCGTGCGCGATGCTGGCGGCAATGAGCTCATGTACTTCGAAATCCCGGTTGTCCCCTCCAACGCTGCAGCTCCCGGCACGCAATAGTCCGCTATTGCTTTACAACCTTTCTCCGTGCCAAGCGCCTCAAACTTGACGCGAAACCATGGGCCGACGGCCTGGCTGTCGAAAGGAGAAAGATGCGCCCATTATCCTGGATCGGTTTGGTGGTACTCATCCTCGGCATTCTGTCGTTCGTCGTGCCGGTTCCCAGCAACAGGACGCACGAGCTGAAAGCAGGAGACGCCTCCGTTGCCATCACCACTCATCAGAGCGCGAAACTCTCGCCTGTCGCGGGCGGAGTCCTCTGCGCCGCCGGAGTGGTCTTGCTCGTCGCCGGCTCGCGTCGCGCCGTGGCCTGATTCGCAACCTTCATCGGCCCTTCGCCGGAGCCACCGGTTTGACTGGCGTTGCTCGTCGCTGCTCTTCCTGCTCGACCTGCCGCCGCAGATCTTGAATCATGATCCTCCACATCTGCACGTTGGTTCGCAGCAGGATCTGCAGGTTTTGATCGCGCAGAAACTCGATTTCGGCGCTCATGTTCGTGTTCAGACTATCCAGCTTGTTCAGGTCATCTCGCATTTGTGCAAGTGCGTCATTACCCGGCGAAGGCGGTTGACCCGCCGCCTGCATTGCACTCGCGCCCGCATCCGCCTGCGGACTCGGCGTCCCGCGCTGCGCCAACGAGCTCTGCACCATCAGCGCAAGAATCAATATCGGTAACGAAATAAGCTGCCGCATCGAAACACCTGCCTTGTTGATTACCGCCGCCATCCCGATCAATTCAGTATGATCGCAATTACCCCTCTTGAGGAGACACCTTGTGCATCGCACCACAATCGGCGACTTCGAGCTGACGATTCTCTCCGACGGAACATACCGCGCCGATGGCGGCACGATGTTCGGCGTCATCCCTCGTGTCATGTGGGAAAAGCGCATCAAGCCCGATGAGCGTAATACCATCGCGCTCGGCCTCAACTCCCTGCTGGTGCGCACCGGCACCCACAACGTCCTCATCGAGACGGGCATCGGCAACAAGCTCACTGAGAAGCTTCACGCTATTCACCGCAATGAAGCGCTGCTGATGAGGAGCTTCGAGCGTGCCGGTGTCTCCCCGGACGAGATCGATATCGTCATCAACACGCATCTGCACTTCGATCATTGCGGCTGGAACACCCACTACAAGAACGGCAAGCCCGTGCCGACATTCCCCCGCGCCACCTATTACGTGCAGCACGGCGAGCTCGATCACGCGCACGAGCAGCATGAGCGCGACCGCGTCAGCTACATGACCGACAACTACGATCCGCTGGTCGCCAGTGGCCAGATGAAACTACTGCGGGGCGATGCCGAAATTGTTCCCGGTATTTCGGTGAAGGTGTATCCCGGCCACACGCGCGACCTGCAGGCGGTCATCCTTAGCAGCGGCGGCAAGGTTGCCGCCTATCCCAGCGATCTGGTCTGCGATGCCAGTCACCTCGATCCCGTCTGGACGCTCGGTTTTGATCTGTATCCGCTGGAGTGCATCGCAAACAAACACCTTTTCTACGAGCGAGCAGTCCCGGAGCAATGGCTCGTCGTCTTTACCCACGATCACGAGCTGCCGTGGGCGTATCTTGAGATCGGAGAAAAGGGCCGCCCCGTGGTGCGACGCGATCAGTCGAAAGGTGGGACGACCGCGCGGCCCTAAAGAGCCATTTACTCTGGGTAGGTCGAGTCCTACTATGTGGGACATTAAAATTCGGCGACCCGGAGGCCGACGTGGGCAAGAAGAACAAGAAAGATAAGAAGAAGAACAAGCGGAAGGAAGAAGAACGTGCCGCGGCAGCTCCTGAGAAGAGCGGCATCCGGCTCGATCTGCGCTCGGTCGAGATTCCTCCCCGCCCCAAGCCGATGAAGCCTGCCGACATCCGCGCCCTGCGCGAGAGTCTCAACGCCAGCCAGACGCTCTTCGCGCGCCTGCTGAACGTCAGCTCCAACGCCGTCGAAAGCTGGGAGCAAGGCCTCCGCGAGCCGCGCCAGGCCACGCTCAAGCTACTGCACGTCGCCCGCAAAAATCCCGATGTGCTGCTGAACTCCTGAACCCGCAAGCCGGGAAGCACATTACACCGTCGCCGGTTCAGGGCTTTTCAATCTTGACCTGCCGCGCACAGCAGAACTACGTCCGAATCTGTGTGGCCGCGCACGATCACCAATTGTTTCCCGTCGGCCGACCAATTGAAATCCCGGATCTCCTCCGACGTGAAGTTGGTCAGTGCCCTTGGCGCCGACCCATCCCGTTGCCCTGATTCAGTTCTGCTCAAGCCCGACTTGCTGCGCGGCCGGTAGAGCCGTGCCCTTGAACCCGATTTGTGAGATGCTTCTGTCGCCCGGATAGCAGGGGGAATCGTTGACCTTCAACTCCGATCAAACCGTGGCCATGCTGGCCGGCACCAGCTTTGCGGCCGGGCTGAATGTCTATGCCACTGTCGCCACACTCGGACTGCTCGCGCGGGCGGGTGTATTCACCTTGCCTCCGGCAATCGACAGCTTGCAGTCGTGGTGGATTATCGGAGTCTCGCTCGCCCTGTTCGGCGTGGAATTCTTCGCCGACAAGATCCCGGCATTCGATCTGATCTGGAATGCGCTGCAGACGTTCGTGCGCATTCCTGTTGCCGCGCTGTTGGCGTACGCTGCCAGCTCTCACCTCTCGCCGGGGATGCAGCTGGCATCGGCAGCGCTGGGCGGGCTAATCGCCTTTGCCGCGCACGGCGGCACGACTGCGTTGCGAGCTGTGGTGACGCCTTCACCCGAGCCCGTCTCCAACATCGCGTTGAGCTTCGGCGAGGACGTTGGCGCAGTCGCCTTGTCCTGGGTTGCGGTACAGCATCCGTATGTTGCCGCAGCGGTCGTTATTGTTCTGCTGGTTATTGTGATCTTGCTAATGCGCTGGGTGATACGAGCGCTGAAAGGACTGTTCAGGCGGGCAAGGGCTGCTATCAGCGGCTCTGGCCAGACAACGCAGCTCTGAAGTCACGGCAGGGTGGGTGAGACGTGGCGAACGCCCCGCCCGGCCAAGGCACGGCGAGAACCGGGCATCGAGAGCTCGAAGCCGGTCTGGAAACATAACTCGAAGCCCGGAGCTCGCCGCTCAGAGCTAATTTCCCGCGAAGAACTCCCACATATCGGGCGCGGTAGCCGACATCCCCGGAAACACGCTGACTCCGGCCAACTGCAGCATGAAACGCAGCGTGCTCTGATGTTGGTAGAGCGTCAGCGGACGCTGCGAGCCCGGCGGTGGGTATCCGCGGTTGACGTCGGGCCCGACTGCGACCCAGGCAACGTGTCCGCCGCCGTATTGCGTATCCGTCGTTTCCGACTCATCGAAAACAATTATCAGCAGCCCTCCCCCGGACGTATTGAAGTCGGGGCTGGCAAGCAAAGGAGCAATGTTGGTCTGAAGCCACTGGTCAGCCTCCGCCAGGGTGCCGTCGTGCGCGTCGTGCAGTAGGTTGGGAACGATGAAGCCGTAGTTCGGCAGCGTGTGATCCGCGATGTCGGTGGCCAGCTGCGTGAAAGGAACAAGGTTCTGCTGCTGCCCGGGATCGTTGCGCACATCGGAAAAATACGAACAGGGATTATGGTGCTCGACATATTCTCCGTTGTCGCCGCCATCATAGCCCTGATAGGGAATCGATTCCGAATATTCCTTCCAACTCTTGCCTGCGGCAATCAGTTCGCGCACAACATTGTCCACGCTGACCGTGCCGTTATAGCCGTCGTTGTTGGTGATGATCTGCCCGGTGGTCAGCATGAAATAGTTGCCGATCGACGGATGAGTATTAGCGTAGTAGGCCTCGGCAACGGAGTATTGCTGTGCCAGACTGTTCAGGTACGGCATATTAGGATTGCCGATTACATCACTATAGCTGTGGTTCTCCTCCATCACGATGAAGACGTGGCTTTCCCGGCGACTGGGCGGCTGCACCGCGTTGCTCGCGCCGACGGAGGTGGAGGTGTCGTCCTGATTCTGTGCAGCGATACTGATAGGTAACAGCAGAGCGGCAGCCAGGCCCAAAAGCAGAGGTATGCGGGACATAGTTCTTCTCCTCACCTCGCCCCTGCCTAAAAATGAACGTTCGTGTTGCTGATTGCGATCTTGTGGCACGTAGGCCGTTCGATGCGCCCGACTGATTCGGTGTTGGCCGGTTTCTCCTAAATTAGCGCATCACACTCCCATGTGACTAGTTTGACCGCGTTGCGGGCCGCATGCGATAGTTAGCGTTCCTCGCTGGTGTGGTTTTACGGCCGTTCTAGTCGATATCATGGATCTCCCGGCAACAGCTGCTGAGGTTGGAGCCTCTCATGCGATTGAAACCGCGTGAAACCAAGTTCTTCGAGATGTTTGAGGAAATTGCCGGCAACCTTGTAGATGGAGCCAAGGCGCTCTCGGAGCTGCTGCACAATTACGACTACGAGCGCATGCCCCGCGCGATTGAGAAGATCAAGGAGATTGAACATCGCGGCGATGAGATGACGCACCGCGTGCTGGTGAAGCTCAACCAGACGTTCATCACGCCCTTTGATCGCGAAGACATTCATTTGTTAGTTTCGTCGCTGGACGATGTTCTGGACTTTGTTTTCTCGGCGAGCGATCGCTTGCTCACCTACAAGATCGTGCAGCCTTCGCCATCGGCCAAAATTCTCGCCGGCATCATTTTGAAACAGGCGGAAGAGCTTAAGAAAGCGGTTAGCCTGCTGGGAAAAAATGGCCGCCTGCTTCCTCACTGCGTTGAGGTGAATCGCCTGGAGAACGAGGCCGACCAGGTCAGCCGGGAAGCCATCGGGCGTCTGTTTGATAACAATTCCGACCCCATCACGCTGATCAAGTTGAAGGAGCTTCTGGAGATTCTGGAAGAAGCCAGCGATAAGGCCGAGGATGTGGCGAATGTACTGGAGACCGTCGTCCTGAAGAGCGCTTGAGGTCGTCGGCGGTGAATTCCCAACCCAATTCCATCAAGGACGGGCGTGCGTGAGCTCAGGAACGCTGCTGCTGATCTCGACGGTCATACTCGCCCTCATCTTCGATTTCCTGAACGGCTTCCACGACGCTGCCAACAGCATTGCCACCGTGGTCTCTACGCGCGTTCTTTCGCCCCGGCTGGCGGTGATATGGGCGGCCGTCTTCAACTTTCTTGCTGCCTTTCTGCTGGGCACCGCCGTGGCGAAGATGATCGTCACCGGCATGGTGCGCCTGGATATCGTCACGCAGTACGTGGTGATCTCAGGTTTGGTAGGAGCCATCGCCTGGGACTTGGCCACATGGCTGCTGGGCCTGCCGACATCGTCCTCGCATGCGCTGATCGGCGGATACGCGGGGGCGGCGATTGCGCGCGCGGCTGTCGTCCACGGCTGGCGCTCGGCGCCGTCGATCATCATTCCCGCCGGCTGGATCAAGACGCTGGTGTTCATCGTGGTCGCGCCGCTGTTGGGCCTGGTATTGGGATTCGCCTTCATGGTTGCGGTTTCGTGGATCTTTCACCGCAAGTCGCCCACGCAAGTTGACACGCTCTTCCGCAAGCTGCAGTTGTTTTCTGCCGCCGCCTACAGCCTGGGGCACGGCGGTAACGATGCACAGAAGACGATGGGCATCGTCGCCGGGGCGCTATACACGGCGGGCGTCCTCAGCAAGCGCGACTTTCAATCCAATTGGGGACCCTGGCATTGGCCCATCATTCTGGCTGCGAATACCGCCATCGCGTTGGGCACATATTTCGGCGGATGGCGCATCGTCCACACCATGGGCTCGAAGATCACCAAGCTTAAGCCGGTGGGAGGCTTTTGCGCGGAGACTGCTGGAGCTCTTACATTGTGGGGGACTGCGTTGGCGGGAATTCCTGTCAGCACCACCCACACCATCACCGGCGCAATTGTGGGAGTCGGGACCACACGCCGTATCTCTGCGGTGCGCTGGGGCGTCGCGCGGCGCATTGTGTGGGCGTGGATACTTACCATCCCGGCTGCAGCGGCAGTGTCCATGCTGACATTCTGGGCGATTCGGCTGTTCGTTCCCGGGGCATGAGGAAGGCCCGTCTCGTAGCTTGTAGCTGATACCTCATGGCTCGACGCTCGAGGCCCATAGCTCGTAGCTGCTGGCCCGCCCTGCTAGAATCTGACCTAGGCAAACATGTCACCGCAAGCTCCTTTCTGCGACGTCGAGACCGCGTTGGAGGAAATCCGCGCCGGCCGCATGATCGTGGTCATCGACGACGAAGACCGCGAGAACGAAGGCGACCTTACCATGGCCGCCGAGAAGATCACCCCCGACGCAATCAACTTCATGGCCAAATACGGCCGCGGCCTGGTTTGCCTCGCCATGACGGAGGAGCGGCTCGAGTATCTCCGGCTGGGGCAGATGTCCGCAGAGAACACCTCTAACTTCGGCACCGCATTCACCGAGTCGATTGACGCCAAAGAAGGCGTCTCCACCGGCATCTCGGCTTACGATCGCGCTCATACGATTCAGGTCGCGATCGATCCCGCAACCCGACCCAACGATCTCGCGCGTCCCGGACACATTTTTCCCCTGCGCGCGCGGAAAGGCGGCGTGCTTGTCCGCGCCGGGCAGACCGAAGCATCTGTCGATCTTGCCCGTATGGCGGGCATGGTTCCCGCCGGCGTCATCTGCGAAATCATGAACGACGATGGCACGATGGCGCGGGTGCCCGAGCTGACCGAGTTTTGCCGGCAGCACGACATGAAGATGCTGACGGTGGCCGAACTCATCCGCTATCGCATGGAGCACGAGCGCTACGTTCGACGAATGGCTGAGGCCATCGTGCCCACTGCTTACGGCGAGTTCCGCATGATCGCTTACGAGTCGGAGATCAATGGCGACTCGCATATCGCGATGGTGAAGGGCGATGTGGAGAGCGCCAGCGAAGGCCCGGTCCTGGTGCGCATGCATTCGCATTGCCTCATGGGCGATGTGTTCGGCGCGGCGGGATGCGAGTGCCGCACGGTCATCGACGCTTCCATGCGGCGCATCGCGCAGGAAGGCCGCGGCGCGCTCATCTACCTGCATTCGACTTCCAAGGGTTACTCCGTGGAGCGTCTGGGTGAGCGCATGACCATCCAGTTCCATCACGAGCAGCGCCTGCCGACGCTGCCGGAGAGCCAGCGCAGGACACAGCGCGAGATCGGCATCGGCGCGCAGATTCTCTCCGATCTGAACTTGAAACGAATTCGAATTCTTACCAATCACCCGCGCAAGGTCGCCGGCCTGGAAGGCTTCGGCATTGAGATCGTCGAGCAAGTGCCCGTTTCCGCCGCGGGTAAAGCGTCGGTGAGGTAACGCCTCGGAATGCCGTCGCCTTGTAGCGCAGACGGGTGATAAAATCCCTCCATTTTGGTGCGAGCCGCGTCCCCGGCTTTTTTGCGCTTGAGGATAGCGTCTCCGGGTTGTTCCGTCGAGTTGCTCTTGCCAATTCCACCTGTGAGGTTTTCGCATGGAAACTGCAATTGGAGTTTTTTCTTCCCGTGGCAACGCTGAGAACGCACTGCAGGAGCTTCTCGATGGCGATATATCGCCGGAGGAGATCGTTTTCCTGACTCGATCAGGCGCCAATGGAGAGACCATCATCAGGGAATTGGGGAGCAGCTTCGTGGTTTTCGCCACCGGAATGACGGCTGGTATCGGCGCGGCTGTGCTCCTGTTCGTTCCCGGTATTGGACAAGTTGCGGCGTTGGGGCTCGGAGCAGCTGCCTTATTGGGATTGGCGGGCGCAGGCGCCGAGTCGATCATAGGGAAGCATGCTGCAGAGCCAGGCGCATCCGCAAAAGGCGACGAAAAGTGTTCTGAGGACGCCGCATTCTTCCGTGAAGTGCTGGCTGAAGGCCGGAGCCTCGTGGTTGTGCGGACGAAGTCCCACGAAGTAGCCAAGATCGCAAATGACATCCTGAGCCGCCTGGGCGTCGGCATCCACGAGCAGGCGCCGGTCAGATTGCAGGTCAACACGCGTCACATCGGCGACGTCACAGCCATCGATATGGCGGGGCGAATCACGCTGGGAGAAGGTAGCCAGGCGCTGCGCGAGATGGTTCGCGATCTGGTCGAGCGGGGAAAGAACAAGATCCTGTTGAACCTGCACGACGTGAGATACATCGACAGCTCCGGCCTGGGTGAACTGGTGAAAGCCTATACCACGGCGCGCGGCAATGGAGGGCAGCTCAAGCTGGTCCAGGTGAGCAAGCAGGTGCACGACCTGCTGGAATTAACCAAGCTGCATCTCGTTCTGGATATCGAGCCGGATGAAGCTTCGGCGTTGAAGTCCTTTGCCGCTTCCAGCGCCGCTCGGCCAAACGACTGACGATGGTGGCCTGGTCTTTCGCCGTGCGGTCGGAAAGGCTGCGGCTCACGATCGCGGAGCACGTGCATGTCGCCACCAGACGAGATAGAGGAGTTGGCTGGCTTCTGCACTTCGTATAATCCTTTGTATCTCACGACCGGCAGCCTGCATGCTCACGCCCGATTATCGAACGTTTCTCCAGCTCAGCCGTGACGCGACGCTCATCCCGGTCGTGAAAACACTGACCGCGGACTTGCTCACGCCGGTGAGTGCTTTCCTAAGCATCGCTGTCCGGCAGAAATACGCCTTTCTGCTGGAGTCGGTGGAAGGTGGCGAGAAGATTGGGCGCTACACCTTTCTTGGAGCTGAGCCCAGGACCGTGATCGCGGGACGAGGTAACGAAGTCACGGTCCGCAATGGTTCTTCGCTTCGGCGGAGTGAAGGCGGTGTAATCGATGTTCTGCGGCAGCAGCTGCGGCAACACCGTCCCGCAATGATACCTGGCCTGCCCCCGTTTACCTCTGGCGGCGTCGGTTACTTCGCCTACGACATGATTCGGCAGTTCGAAAGACTTCCCGACCAGGCGAAGAGGGACCTCGATGTGCCGGACTGCGTCTTCACGTTTTACGATCGCCTGCTGGCCTTCGATCACCTGCGTCATCAGTTGCACATAGTTGCCGCAGCGGACGTACGCTCTGAGGCGCCGCGCAAGGCGTATGACCGCGCCCTCACCGACATCTCCGCGATCGAACACAAGCTGGCGCGGGGAGTGCGTGGCCAGCATCTTCACTGGTCAAGCGCAGGCAAGGCAAGGCCGATTAAGGTTCGTAACAGCACGTCGCATGATGATTTTGTGCGCAGTGTGAAACGGGCGAAGGAATACATTGCGGCGGGGGACATCTTCCAGGTTGTGTTGTCGCAGCGGCTCGACTTCAAGCCGCCGGCTGAGCCGTTTCAGATCTATCGCGCGCTACGCACAGTGAATCCTTCTCCGTACATGTTCTTTCTGAAGCTCGACGATATGCACGTCCTAGGGGCATCGCCGGAGATGCTGGTGCGGGTTGCGGGTCGTAAGCTTGACTACCGTCCGATCGCCGGGACCCACAAGCGCGGTGCTAATGCCGCTGAGGACGAGCGCCTGATCGAGCAGTTAAGAAATGATGAGAAGGAGCGGGCCGAGCACGTGATGCTGGTCGATCTGGGACGCAACGATCTTGGCCGGGTCAGCAGTTACGGCAGCGTCAAGGTGCGCGATCTGATGTACGTCGAGAAGTACTCGCACGTGATGCATCTGGTTTCAGCCTTGGAAGGCGAGCTGCGCCCTGAGCTCGATGCGCTGGATGCGCTCGCGGCCTGCTTCCCCGCCGGGACTTTGAGCGGTGCGCCGAAGGTTCGGGCGATGGAGATCATCGAAGAGCTGGAACCTGTGCGGCGTGGTGTTTACGGCGGAGCAGTGATGTATGCGGATCACGCGGGCAACCTGGACTCATGTATCGCGATTCGCACGATGGTTCTTCAGGGCGGCAGAGCGTATGTGCAGGCAGGCGCGGGCATCGTGGCAGATTCTGATCCGGAAAAGGAGTACCAGGAGTGCATGAATAAGGCGAGCGCGTTGCTGAGAGCGTGCGAAAAGGCGAGGGGCTAGGGGTTAGGGGTTAGGGGCTGGGGCCTAGTGTGCTCGACTCGATTTTCGCCGTTGAATTGAGGAGATTAGGCCTTGCAAGATGCGTCCCAGGTGATCCGTTCTCGCCATCAGGACATGCGCTTGTTTGGCAGTGACGTAACCCAGCTCGCGAGCAATGATGATTTGTGTTTCGACTTCACACAATGAACCACGCGAATGGCATAGAAACTGAACGAACTCTCCCGAGGTTGCTCGTCCGTGGCCCTCGGCGATGTTGCTGGGGATGGAAGTAGCCGCCCTACGCAATTGGCTGCTCAGTCCATATATTTCGTGCTGGGGGAAGTCCGTGGTCGCCTTATAAACTTCGAGGACGAGTGAGATTCCTTTGCGCCAGGCGATCAGATCCTGATAGCTCTTGACTGGACGTTCTGAGCGTTCCATGACCTCCTCCCGGAATGAAGAGCTTACTCGGCGCGCCGAAACAGTGGTCTGTGATTCTGAACACCCTTCCTCCGGTAATGCTGCGCGGGGGCGAAATTGACGCTACACTAGTCCCCAGCCCCTAATCCCTAGACCCCAAAGTATGGTTTTCGTCCTCGACAACTACGATTCCTTCACCTACAACCTGGTTCAATACATTGGTGAATTGGGACAGCAGGTTGTCGTTCGCCGCAATGATCAGACGACCGTAAGCGAGATCGAGTCACTCCGCCCCGACCGCATTGTTGTCTCTCCCGGGCCGTGCACGCCGCAGGACGCGGGGATCAGCATCGATCTGATCAAGCATTTTGCGGGACGAGTTCCCGTGCTTGGCGTCTGTCTCGGCCACCAGGCGCTAGGCGAGGCTTTCGGCGGCAAGGTTGTCCGAGCCTCGAACCTTATGCACGGTAAGACCAGTTCGGTTGAGCACGATGGCAAGACGATCTTCCGCGACATACCATCCCCAATGACGGCGACGCGTTACCACTCTCTGATTGTGGAAGAGAAAAGCCTGCCGAAGGAACTGGAGATTTCCGCAACCTGCCAGGACCGTGACGGAACACGCGTCATCATGGGACTGCGGCACCGCAAATTTCCCGTTGAGGGAGTACAGTTCCACCCGGAGAGCGTGCTTACCGATCAGGGAAAGCGCATGATCAGAAACTTTCTCGAGCTCTGATCTGTCTCGACAGACGTACGCGCCGCCCAGTATAGTTGCGACAAGACATTTCCCGTTCACGTTCAATCAAGTTCAAGTTACGTTTCAGGTTACGGAAGCCGTCGTCTCCGCGAAACTTTGAACGGAACAGTCTCAGGCTAACTTGAAGCGGGAAGCTCGACTTCTTTATGGCTGAAGCTGTAGAACTGCGGGGCATCCGCAAAACTTACGACCACTTCGTCGCTGTCGACCGTCTTTCGCTGAATATCCGCGAGGGCAGTGTCTATGGCCTGCTCGGCCCCAATGGCGCCGGCAAAACCTCGACCATCCGCATGATGATTGGCATCACCATGCCAGACGAAGGCGAGGTGCGGCTATTCGGCGAACCTTTTCACCGCGAGCAGTTGGACCGCATCGGATATCTTCCCGAAGAGCGTGGGCTCTATAAGAAGATGAAGGTGCTGGATCACCTGATCTTTCTCGGGCGTCTGCACAATCTTTCGGAGCACGATGCGCGCAAGCGCTCGCTCGACTGGTGTGAGCGGCTGCAGATTGCCGACTGGGAGCAGAAGAAGGTCGAAGAGCTCTCCAAGGGCATGCAGCAGAAGATCCAGTTCATTGCGACGCTGCTCCACGATCCCGCGCTGGTCATTATGGACGAGCCGTTTGCGGGTCTCGATCCTGCAAATTCCGTGATGCTGAAGGATGTCCTGATCGAATTGAAGAGAGCCGGCAAGACGATACTGTTTTCCACACACCGCATGGATCAGGTGGAGCGGCTTTGCGATTCTATCTGTCTCATCGACCATGGCCGCGCCATCCTGGAAGGCGACCTGAAGAAGATCAAGTCGAGCTACGGGAAGAACCACGTCCAGATGCAGTATGAAGGCGATCCTCACCTGGACGGCTGTGAACTGCTGGAGTCTCTTAACAACTACGGAAACTACGTGGAAGCGCGATTGAAGCCGGGCGCTGACGCGCAGCAACTGCTGCGCATGACGGCCGAGCGTGCGCGCATCAGCCGCTTTGAGCTCCTGGAGCCTTCGCTGGAGGAGATCTTCATCGACCGGGTGGGCAAGAATGCATAACGTCTGGATCCTGCTGCGACGCGAATACCTGGAAAGAGTGCGCAGCCGCTCATTCATCATCTTCACTGTGCTGATGCCGGCGATCATGGCCGGCAGCGTCCTTGTTCCCGCGAAAATCGCCGAGATGAGCTCCGGGGGCGAAAAGCGGATTGTGATTGTCGCCAATGACCCCCAGTTAGGTGCGGCTGTCGGGCACGAGCTGGGGAACTCGAAGACGAATAGCGACCCTGATGTCGGGCAATCCGAGCTGCAGCCGACGCTCTACACCATCCAGGTTGACACCGATACCAGCGACGCCGAACGCGATCTTCTGGCGCAGCAAGTCAACGAAGGCAAGATCACAGGTTTCCTGTGGCTGAGCGATGAGGCTTTGGCGAATCACAAAGTCGTCTATAGCACGAAGGAAGCTGCGGATTTCGATCAGTCACGCGAACTGCACAACGCTATCCGCACCGCGGTCACGCGTCATCGCCTGGCACAGAAGGGCATGAGCGGGCCCGAGCTAGATTCGCTGCTCACTCCTATCACCCTCAAGACCGTGCGCCCGGAAAAGGGCAAGCCGGGAGCGAGCAATACGACCATCTTTGTCACGGCCTTCGCAATGGTGGTGCTGCTCTATGCTGTCGTCATGATCTATGGCCTTGCGGTAATGCGCTCCGTCATTGAGGAGAAGAGCACACGAATCATGGAAGTGCTGCTGTCGTCGGCGACTTCGAAGCAGCTGCTGGCGGGAAAGATCCTTGGTGTGGGAGCGGTGGGTCTCACCCAGATCCTTGTCTGGGTGATCTTCGCCGGCTTGTTCTCGGTTCCTGGCCTGCTGGCGGCGAAATCGTTCTTAGGCGAGGTACACCTCTCGATTTTCGCTGTGGCCGCCTTTGCCGTGTTTTTCCTTCTGGGATATTTGCTCTACAGCGCGATGTATGCCGCAATCGGCGCCATGGTGAACTCCGATCAGGAAGCGCAGCAGGTGCAATGGCCCGCCATGATGCCGATTGTGATCGCCGTTTTCCTGATGAGCGCGGTGATTCAGCACCCAAACTCGGCGATGGCATTCTGGCTGTCGATCGTGCCATTTTTTGCGCCTATCCTGATGCTGGTTCGCGTGCTCATCGAGACGCCGCCGCTTTGGCAGATCGCCTTGTGCATCGCACTGATGCTGGCAACGATCTACGGCCTGCTGGTGCTGTCATCACGGATTTATCGCGTGGGCATCCTCATGTATGGAAAGCGCCCCACGCTTCCCGAGTTGCGTCGCTGGCTGAAGTACGCAGGATAGAATTCAGGCGTGGGCGCTCCTGAAAACCTCGAGCAGCGATTTACCCTGCTGCAGCGGATCCAGCTGACGCTCGTGTCGTGGATCGTTCCGCTCATCTTGCGGCTTATCGGCTGCACTCTACGCGCGACCATGACCTACGAGGAAGGTTCAATCCAGAACCCCGACGAGGGGTATCCCGGAATCTTTCCCTTCTGGCATCGGTGCGTGCTGCCTGCGACGTGGCTCTACAGGCATCAACATCCAGCGGTGATGACCAGCCGCAGCCTGGATGGGGAGTACATTGCACGGGTGATCAGCCGCTTTGGGTTTCTCCCGGTCCGGGGCTCAAGCACGCGCGGCGGTCAGCGCGCATTACTGGAGATGAACAAACTCCTGCGGGAAGGGCACGCGGTGGCGTTTACCATTGATGGACCGCGCGGCCCGCGTTACGTGGCGAAGAGAGGCCCCGTACTGCTGGCTCGCATGAGCGGCGTGGCGATCACCGCGTTCTTTGTTGCGGTAGAGCGAGCATGGGTATTGAAAACATGGGACGCGCTCATGATTCCTAAGCCCTTTTCGCGAATCCACGTGCGTTTTGCAAAGAAGATCTTCGTGCCGCCAGATGCCGACGACGTAGCGCTGGAACGCTATCACGCCGACATGCAGGCAGCCCTCGAGCGCATCACTGCCTTCGCGGAAGCGCAGTTCGCGGCGACCCGTTGCAACAGCGTGTTTCTGTCCTGATTCGTAGCATCGCCTTGTACAATCTTTTGCGCACCGATGAGTACCGTCACCGTAGTTGCCGAAAGCCAGGTGGAGCAAACACGTCCTGCCGAAGGACGGCTATATTCGCTCGACCTTTTTCGGGGCATCACGATTGCCGCCATGATCGTGGTCAACAATCAGAGCAGCGCCTTTGCCTATTGGCCGTTGCAACACGCAGACTGGAATGGCGCGACGCCTACCGACCTCATCTTTCCGTTCTTCCTGTTCATTGTCGGCGTTTCGCTGGTGTTCTCGCTGGGGTCGAGAGTTGCGCGAGGCGAGTCGCGGCGCAGCCTGGTCCAGCACACCATTCGGCGCGGCGTCACTTTGTTCCTTATAGGACTGGCTCTGAATGCGCTCGTATGGCTGCATACCGGCACTTTTCGGATTCCCGGTGTGCTCCAGCGTATTGCCGTGGTTTATTGCGCGGCGATGCTGATCGCGATGTATGCCAAAGTCCCCGGACGGGTCGCGTGGGCGATAGGGTTGCTGGTCGGGTACTGGATATTGCTGCGCTACTTGCCGGCGCCGGGCTATGGTCTCCCCGGGCGTGATATTCCCTTGCTTGATCCTGACACCAACCTCGCCGCATATCTCGATCGAAGGTTACTGCTGGGGCATCTGTGGGAGGGCACGCGAGATCCGGAAGGCATCCTGAGCACATTGCCGGCAATTGCCACGGGGCTTTGCGGCGTCTTGACCGGTGATTGGCTGCGATCTGCACGCCTGTCGCGCCAAAAAATAACAGGTATGCTCACGATAGGCGTGACGCTTATCGCGCTGGGGGAGCTATGGGGGCTCTGGTTTCCTATTAACAAGAAGCTCTGGACCAGCTCATATGTACTGTTTGCCGGCGGCTGCGCCCTGATTTCGCTTGCGATGTGCTACTGGCTGACGGACGTGAAACGGTTTCGAGGTCGGTGGACCATCCCATTTATAGTTTTCGGTAGTAACGCTATCGCAAGTTACGTGCTTTCGGAGGTACTAGGCGGCTGGCTCGCATGGAGAGGTATTACCTTCCTGCATTCACTGGCGTGGATGGATTCTCCAGCGCTGGTGTCGCTGGTTCACTCGCTTGTAATTTTAGTTATGTGTTTCTTTCCAATGTACTGGCTTTATCGTAGGAAGATCTTTCTCAAGATCTGATTGAGTACGTCCACGGCGAAACTAGCATCGCTTAATGCGACGCCGTACGCTACACTGGAGCTATCCTCACGGACCGTGGTTCCCCCTTCGGGCCGTCTGACAGGTCTGTCCCAGGATCGGAAGAATGGCAACGTCGTCGCCCACCATTGGCCAGGTTCTCGGGCACTACCGCTTGATCGAGCAGATCGGTGCCGGGGGGATGGGCGTGGTCTTCCGAGCCCATGACGAGCAGCTTCGCCGCGATGTCGCCGTCAAGATCATCCCGCCAACATTAATTCCCGACGAGAGAAGCCGTGAACAATTTCATCGGGAAGCTCTTGCCGTCGGCAGGCTGAACCACCCAAACATCGCTATGGGCTTCGATTTCGGCGAGGAGAATGGGATCGACTATTTAGTCACCGAATATATCGCCGGTGTCACTCTGGACGAGAAGATTGACGCTCAGGCAATGCCGCAGACGGCGGCCCTGAAGCTGGGCGTGCAATTGCTGAATGGCCTGGCCGCCGCTCATCGTGAGCATGTTGTACATCGCGACCTCAAGCCCAGCAATATCCGTATCAATCGCGATGGTCAGCTGAAGATCCTCGACTTCGGGCTGGCGCAGTTTAATGATCCGGTCGACGAGAGCGCGGAAACCATCAATCTGGATACCGATCTCTCCGTCAGCGGCACCCTGCCGTACATGGCACCGGAGCTCCTTCGCAACGAAGAGGCAGACGAGCGTACGGACATCTGGGCGGCCGGCGCAGTGTTGTATGAGATGGCGACGGGCAAGCGCGCCTTCGCTGACAAGAAACCGACCATCCTGGTCGATTCCATCCTGCATTATGACCCTGTCAAGCCTTCGCTCTTGAACCAGACAATCACCTCTTCATTTGAGGCGGTGATCCTGCGGGCGCTGGACCGCGACCCCGAGGGCCGTTATCAGTCCGCAGCAGAAATGTGCGCCGATCTGAACAGCCTGGTCGCCGGTGATGAAATTGCGACCGCTACCCTGCGCCGCCGTGACGCAGCGCAATTGGCGGCTGCCAGGCGGCGGCAAAAACTAATTCTCGGCGTGGTGCTGGTGCTGCTGGCCGGCGTTGCCATCGGATATTTCCTGAAGCGCGCTCTCGCGCCACAGCAGAGGATACTGGCCGTATTGCCCATCGACATGGTGGGACAAGACCAGGCCACCAATGCCTTAGGTTTAGGGCTCATGGAAACTCTTACCGCCAAGCTGTCCCAAGTCAGTGATACCGATTCCATCCAGGTAGTTTCCTCGCGCGATTTGCGCGATCAGAAGGTGAAGACAGCTGAGGACGCGCGGCGGGAGTTTGGATCAGATCTCGTGATTGAAAGCAGTATCCAAAAAGAGCGAGATACCATTCGGGTAAACAGTTTCCTGGTGGACACCAAGACTCATCGACAGCTTGCATCGCGAACCATCACCGTGGACGCGGGCGACAGTTTCGGGTTGCAGGACCGGGTGGTGAGCGAGGCGCTCGACATGCTGCCTGTGCGGATTGGCCCGGCGCAGCGCCAGAAGCTGGCGGTAAAGCAAGATACCAAGCCTGCAGCTTACGAAGCTTACATGCGCGGCCGCGGCTATATGCTGGAGTTTACCAAGCCTGAGGACCTTGACAATGCCCTAGCCGAATTTGATCAGGCAGTGAAGATCGATCCGAACTATGCGCTTGGATATGCCGCTCTCGGAGACGCTTATGCTGTCGGTTTTCAGCAGTATCTTCGCGGCAACGAATGGATCGATAAGGCCCTCCACTATTGCCAGAAGTCGCTTTCTTTGAATCCTGATCTGGTCGAAGGCCATATCTGTTTGGGGAATGTGTACAACACCATCGACAAGAATGACAAGGCGGTGGAGGAATTCCAACGCGCTGTACAGACGGAGCCCGGTAATGAAAATGCAGTTCGTGGTCTGGCAGACGCTTACACGAATGCCGGAAATTTTGCCGGCGCAGAAGCTGCCTACAAACAGGCAGTCGCCCTGCGGCCCAATTACTGGAGAGTCTATAGCTGGCTTGGCAATTTCTACTTTGGTCAAAACCGCTATGACGACGCGGCCCAGGCGTTCGTGAAGGCAACCCAACTTGCGCCTAACAGCTATCTAGGTTTCTCCAACCTCGCTGCAATGTATCTCGCCCTGGGCCGTTATCCTGAGGCTATCGAAGCTCTCAATCAGTCTAACGCGCTGCACCCCACTACTGATGCTTATCTCAATCTGGGATATGTCTACACCCTGATGCACCAGTATCCGGAGGCGATAACCGCTCTCGAACAAGCCTTGAAGATTGATGATCGCGACTGGATGATCTGGGGAAATCTTGCAGATGCTTTGTACTGGAGTCCCAATCGCCGTGGCGAGGCGGCAGCAAACTACAATAAGGCCATTTCGATCGCCACGGCAAAGTTACAGGTCACTCCGGACGATGTGCAAGCATTGGGATATCTGGCTGACTATTCGGCGATGGTAGGCGACAAAAACGCCGCCTTTAACTACCTTCAAAGAGCACTAACCCTTGCTCCCAGAAACGGCGATACTCTGTTCCGCGCAGCCCTTGTTTATAACCACTTCAATGATACGGAGCAGGCGCTCTCCTATCTCAATAAAGCCGCGCAGCTAGGCTACTCCCGCAGCTGGATCCGCGACACGCCCGACTTCAGCAACTTGCGAAAAAATCCGCACTTCCCCTCATAGCTGCGGGTGATTACGGTCTAACGCGCACACCCAGCTGCTGCGGGTTATTGCATATCTGGTTGCTGCCGAAACTTACGCTGCTGTAGTTGTAAGTAGTGACAGGATTAGTGACGGCCGTCGCTTTCGGTTGTCCCGCGCTTACCGCTGCTCCAGTGGTGCTCGATATCGGGCACGAACTGAAGGGGCAGGTGCCGAAACTAACTGCAAACTGGCTAACGGCAGTCTGGCTCTTGTAAGTGACGGTATTTTGACTCTGGCTTACATCGGTGACACCGGAGGAACCGTCGGAGCCGGTCTGAGTGCAGTTTCCACCGTTATAGTTCAGCGTGATCGTTATGACGGTGGTATCCGCATCCGCGCGCTGACAGCTGGTGGACGCGAGCAAAAGAGCAGCAAGCACAGCAAAGGGGACCAGGCGCTTCATAGGTGCCTCACTTTCTTGAATGCCAAAACACTAGCACGATATGAAGAAGTGTCAAGCAGAATAACTACTCTTGAAGATCGTAAACCTATCGCGAAAACTATGGACCGGGAAGGATGCGGACTCCCATTGATGAGGGATTCCTGCATGGGTCGCCGTTTACGCTCATAGCGGTATAGTTGAACGTTGTACCCACCGCGTCCGCCTTTGGCTGACCTACGTTGACCGACGTTCCATGAGGACTGCTTACCGGGCACTCGGTAAACGGGCAGGCATTAAGCCGGACTTCGAATTGTGAGACCAGGGAAGCTCCCTGGTACACCACGCTACGCCCTTGATGAATCTCGATCACGTCGCTCAAGCCATTCTGCTCGCAGGCGCCGCCGTTGAAGGTGAGCATGATGTATTGTGGTCCAGTCTCTTTCTCGTGATGGCAGGCGGGAACGAACAGGAGAGCGCCAGTCACAACAGCAAGCGCGCTCCTCTTACGGAGCTTTGTCATTTGCTGCCTCGTTTATCCTGAAGGGAACACTATCACGTGCAGTCAGTCAAGCTAGTAAACAGCTGCACGCCTGGGAATACAGACGCTCCAGCGGATCCTCGCGCGGCACTCAACCTTCCGCTTCCTTCCGCAGTTCCGATTTAATATCCAGGTTCTTAATAAGGCGATGCAGATAGTTCGGGTGAACACCGAGGATCTTTGCAGCTTCGGTATAGTTCCCTCTGGCAGTCTTGACCGCGTCAACGATGGACCGCCTCTTCGCCTGGCGGACGTGATCGTGATATTTTGCGCTGTTACTCTCCGCCGTTTCGACTTCGAGCAGGGCCTCGGGGAGGTCCTCAGGAACGATCTCATCGCCCTCGCCGAGAACGATGGCGTGCTCGATCGCGTTCTCGAGTTCGCGCACGTTACCTGGCCAGCTATAGCTTGTCAGCAATGCGCGCACCTCGGAGGAGATACCTTTCAGGGGCCGCTTGCATCTTTCCGAATACTTCGCCGCGAAATACATTGCCAGCAGGGGAATGTCGTCGGGACGCTCGCGTAGAGGCGGAACGACGACGGAGACCACATTGAGGCGGTAGTAGAGATCCTGACGGAACTGTCCAGCCTTGATGGCCTCCTCGAGGTTCTTGTTGGTTGCGGCGATCACACGCGCTTCGAGCTTCAGGGGACGCGTGCCTCCAACACGCTCGAATTCGTGCTCCTGGAGTGCACGCAGCAGCTTGGCCTGGAGCAAAGGAGCCAACTCACCGATTTCATCGAGGAATACGGTTCCGCCTTCGGCGATCTCCAGCTTACCTTTCTTGGTGGCGATAGCGCCGGTGAACGAGCCTTTCTCGTGTCCGAACAGTTCGCTTTCGAGCAAGGCTTCCGGGATGGCGGCGCAGTTAATGGCCACGAAGGGCTTGTCGGCGCGCGGACTGCTGCGATGGATGGCGCGCGCCACCAGCTCCTTGCCGGTGCCGCTCTCGCCGCGAATCAGGACCGTGGAGTCGCTTTTTGCGACGCGACCGATAAAGTTGTGCACCTGATGCATGCCCTTGCTTTCGCCGATGATCGCGCCCTCAACGTCCAACTCCGCCTTCAGGCGGCGATTCTCCGTCCGCAGGGCTTCTGTCGCCAGGACGTTCTCCAGGGTGACGGCGGCAATTCCCGCAACCCCGCCGAGGAAATGCACGTGCGCATCCTCGAACTTCGCAGTGGGACCGGGAGCGGACATGTATAAGACCCCGACGGTCCTTTCCACCCCGACCAACGGGACGCAAAGGACGCTTTCCGCACGGCTGGAATCAGGTGTCGGCTGGCTGAGAATGGGAGAGCGCTCCCACAACGCGCGCTGCACGATCTCGCGCCGAATCCGTATCTGGGGAGTACCGGTGGGATTGCGCTGCCACACGCAGCTGGAGCTGGGCTCCTCGTCGGCATGACGCAGGACTACGATGGCGCCGGACTCGGCGGGCACGGCTTCGCCGATCAGTTGCAGAAGACGCTGCTGCAGGGCCTCAAGATCGCGGATGGAATTGATGGTATTGGCGATCTTGAAGAGAGCATTGAGATCGCGCGCCATGCGGCCGACATCGGGCCCATGCTGCGAAACTGAAGGATAGGCGCGCACGTTGGTCGTGGTAAGCAGGTCGACCGGTTCGTCATCCCGGAATTCAACTGCCTGGAGAGCTTGTCCTTCGTCTTCCGTGATGAGGAAGACCAGCTCGCAGCGCCCGACCCGGACGGTGTCGCCGTGGGTCAACAGCTTGCGGCGGACCGGGATGCCATTCACGAAGGTCCCGTTGTGACTTTCCAGATCGATGAGCTGGAAGGCGGCATCGGTCTTGCTTATAGCGAAGTGCCGACGTGATACGGCGCGATCACGCAGACAAAGGTTGTTCGAAGAATCGCGGCCTACGGAAAGCTGGTCGCCCGTCAGCCGCACGACGGTACCCTTCGAAGGTCCGGAAACCACCACCACTCTCGAATCCAAAATCTTTCTCCCTGAGCCAGCCCTAGTGTAGCCGACTCTGCCGAAGTCGTGCGAGGACATCGCGTGAAGATCGGATACTAGCCGGTCGGATAGTTACGCTATCCAATCGGATAGTGCAAATGATTGGGATCGGCTTCTTGGTGCTGGGCCCAGGTACTGTAAGTGACTGCTTACGCAAGACTTCTTCCAACCGTCGCGACGCGCGTCGGTTGGCACGCTGCTTGCAATGACTAATTGCAATCGCAGCCGAGCAGACGTACAGACAGGGAGCGATGGACGTCTTTAACGAGGTTAACACCTCGAGGCGCGAAAAGACTCTCCGATGGCCCGGAGACCGTGACGGTAGCTATGCTACCTCACGACATTGAAAGACCTGGAGTGGGAGCGCTCCAGGTCTTTCTTATTGTGCCGGCGCCCAACGCTCTTCCACCGACAGATTTGTGACCTGCCTCACTGACGGTCGTAACATCACCGCCTATCGTTAAGACATAAGTCCAGACTTATTGCGCCCGAAAGGCAATTTGATGTCGACGTCTGTTCTTCCAACCACCTCGCGCGTCCTGAACTCCAACCTGTCCAATCGCATCATGAGCGCCGAAGAAGCGGCAGCCCTGATCCAGCATGGCAACCAGATCGGAATGAGTGGATTTACCGGCTCCGGCTATCCCAAGGCGGTGCCTCTTGAGCTGGCGCGGCGCATTGCCAATGCCAACCTGCGCGGCCAGAAGTTCCAGGTGAGTATCTTCACCGGCGCTTCGACCGGCCCGGAACTGGATGGCGCGCTGGCTATGGCGGGGGGCATTCACCTGCGACTGCCGTACCAATCCGATCCCGAGACGCGTAAGCGCATTAATGCAGGCGAGATGGAGTACATGGACATCCACCTCAGCCACGTTGCGCAGTTCGTGGAGTACGGCTTCCTGGGCAAGCTCGATCTCGCGTTGATTGAGGTCACGGCGGTGCTGGAAGACGGGCGGCTGGTGCCGAGCTCGTCGATCGGCAACAACAAGACGTGGATTGAGCAGGCCGAGCGCGTGATCATCGAGGTGAATTCGTGGCAGCCGATGGAGTTGGAGGGCATGCATGACATCTACTACGGTCTGCAGCCTCCTCCGAACCGCGGGCCAATTCCACTCACGCAGACCGGGCAACGCATCGGCAGCCCGTACCTGGAAGTGCCGCTGGAGAAGATCGCGGCCGTGGTGCTCACGGACTCGCCCGACCGCAACAGCCCGTTCAAGGCGCCGGATGCGAATTCCAAGCGCATCGCCGGGCACATTCTGGAGTTCCTCGATTGGGAGGTGAAGAAGGGCCGCATGCCTTCCACCCTTCTACCGTTGCAGTCGGGCGTCGGGAATATTGCCAATGCGGTGCTCTTCGGGTTGGAGGAAGGGCCGTTCGAAGGGCTTACGTCGTACACGGAAGTGATTCAGGATGGCATGATTCGCCTGCTGAAATCGGGCAAGCTGACGGCAGCCTCGGCAACCGCGTTTTCGCTCAGCCCGGAGATGCTGACGGAAGTGAACGCCGACATGGCCAGTTACCGCAAGCAGATCGTGCTGCGGCCGCAGGAGATCTCGAACCACCCGGAGATCATTCGCCGGCTGGGCGTGATTGCGATGAACGGCATGATTGAGGCCGACATCTACGGCAACGTGAATTCCACGCACGTGATGGGATCGCGAATTCAGAACGGCATCGGCGGCTCGGGCGATTTCGCGCGCAATGGATATCTGTCGATCTTCATGGCGCCGTCGACCGCGCAGAAGGGAAGTATCTCGACCATTGTTCCCATGGCGTCGCATGTGGACCACACAGAACATGACGTCTGCGTGGTTGTGACAGAACAGGGACTGGCTGACCTGCGCGGACTGTCACCGCGGCAGCGCGCTCATCTGATCATCGAGAAGTGCGCTGCGCCGGAGTACAAGCCAATTCTGCTCGATTATCTAAGCCGGGCGGAACGGTTGTCGTATGGACGCCACACGCCGCATCTGCTCGGGGAATCGCTGGGATGGCACAACCGCTACCTGCGGTGCGGGCAGATGAAGCCGCAAGCGGATAACTGAGGGCTGCTCGAGCTCTTGATCTCCAACAGGTACCGAGTACGATCCCTTGCCACGGGAACCAGCGTTGCTGAGAAACACAAAAGCCGCCCTGCCAGGCGGCTTTCCATTCTCTAATAGCGCGGCCGATTAAGTGCTGCTGTGTTCCAACATGCCTTTTTCAAGCTTTTCCTGGCACTCGATGCAGTGGCGCGTCCAGGGGACGGCTTCCAGGCGCTTGGGGTTGATCTCCTCACCGCAGGAGATGCACTGGCCGAAAGCACCTTCGCGGATGCGGTCGAGCGCGCCGTCTACCATTTGCAGCAACTGACGATCGTTGTTGCTTTGATGGAAGAGAAATTCCTTGTTGTAAGAGTTGGCGGCCCGATCGGCAATATCCTGCGCCGACTCCAAATCGGCGTCGCGCCCGTCCTGCGCGGTACGAGTCATGGCCTGGCGCAACTCCCGTTGCCGCTCCTCGAGCCGCTTCTTGAAACCCTCTAGTTTCTTCTTCTCCATAGTGCAACTCCCCTGCCCGGTTCGGTCATTTCAGGCCCATCACCCCGGCGACGAAAGCGCAGTGTGCGAACGGAGATGATATGCGTCTGGCAGAACGCACGTCAACTCCGCCCGTCACAGTGCTGTGTGGCATGAGCCAAATTCAGGACAATTGGATGCCGATTCCTCGCCAGTCGAATCAAATACAACTTAGACGCAAAAAAGCGGCCCTTTGGGGCCGCTCTTTAGAAAGAGGCGAGCGAGGTAGGCATCTTTCAGGGAAGGCGATGCAAGGCAATGTCCCGTCCTACGGGACAAAAAGAGAAATGTCGAGACAGACGAAAGAGGATTGACTTCACGGATCTTGTGCCTCTTTAGGTGCCCTAGCACGTGCAGTTGCGGTTCCAAAGCGGGAATGGCAGATTTTGAATTTTCTGCGACAACAGCAAGCCCAATATTGACAGTGTCTTTCTGTCTTCCACGACGTTTGGGCCAGCATCGCAGCGCGCCCGCGTCGAAAGAGAAGTGGAACTACGATGCAAACACTTAGGCGCTAAGGTTCTTATTGTGGGCATTCTGCTCTTCGATGACCTTCAGCTTGTTGAGCAGCGCTTTGTAGCTGATCTTGAGGATTTTAGCCGCCTGACGACGGTTCCAGCGGGTCTGGGCCAGAACCCGTTCTATGGCCTCACGTTCGGCGGACATGGCAGCGCGTCTGCCGATCTCGAGCAGAGAAAGATGCTCTGCCTCCAGGCCGTTGCCTTTGCCTATGTTGATGGGTATCGCAGGGGAAGATCCGGGCGGCGGTTCGGCGCCTGGCTTTAGCTCTTTGGGCACGATGGAGGCCGGGGGAACCGTGGCGATTGCCGGCTTGTGTGTCGAAAGCTCGCGGATAATCTGCCCTTCATTGCCGACAATAACGTAGCGCTTGACCAGATTCTCCAACTCGCGGATGTTTCCCGGCCAGCTATATTCGGTCATGCAATTCAGGGCCGATTCGCCGAACGGCGCCGGCTGCTTGCCGTAAAACTCGCTGTACTTGCGCAGGAAATAATCCAGGAAGACGGGAATTTCCTCGCGCCGCTCGCGCAGCGGCGGGATGTGAATCGTGACCACGTTCAGGCGGTAGAAGAGGTCTTCGCGAAAGGTCCCATCCTGAACGGCCAGCTCCAGCCGCTTGTTCGTGGCGGCGAGTACCCGCACATCCACGGAAATGTCGCGTTTGCCGCCCAAGCGGGAGAAACCGCCATCCTGCAACACATGCAGCAATTTAGCCTGCAGGGCGGGATGCATCTCGCTGACCTCGTCGAGGAATAGAGAGCCCGTGTTCGCCAGATCGAACTTGCCGAGCTTTTGCCGCGTGGCACCGGTGAAGGCGCCGGGCTCATAGCCAAACAGCTCGCTCTCCAGCAGTTCGTGGGGGATGGCGGCACAGTTTACCTTTACAAATGGCTTGTCGAAGCGTCCCGACTGCGCATAGATCATTCGCGCCACAACTTCTTTACCGGTGCCGCTTTCGCCGCGAATCAGGACGGTGGCCGTCGTATCGGCGACCTGCTCGATGGTGTTCTTGACCTCTTCCATGCGAGAGCTGGTCCCGAATAGGCCGGCGAAGTCGCTGTTCCGGCGTACCTGGTCGCGAAGTTGACCGAATTGGCCGGAGACCTTTTGCCGCTCCAGGATTTTGTCGATTCGAAGGTCCAGATCGCTGATTTCGAAAGGCTTGGCAAGATAGTCATCAGCGCCCAGCTTGGAGGCGTTGAACACGATCTCGGGATCATGGCGGGCCGAGAGCATCAGCACCTGAACGTCAGGCTTGGCATGTTTGATCCGCTCCAGAGTGTCGAGCACGCTCATCCCGGGTGTGGAAAGATCCAGCAGTACCAGGGAAGGATCATGGAGCCGCAGAACGCGAAGAGCTTCCTCGCCGCCGGTCGCGCTGGTGACGTCAAACCCGCGGCGTGCCAGATGGGCGGCCAGGCCCCTGCCTCTGGCTACGTCGTCACTTGCGATCAGCAATCGGACCTTATGAGCAGGAACCATTCCACTCCAGTCGGCGTGCAATGAGGGAGCATTCCCCGCCCCACACAGGGAAAGCGGCGTTCAACTATGAGAATCCCGATACCCACTCTCAGGTTGCACGAAGGCGTTACTGAGAAGTAAATCGGGCTTCCCGGTTACAGGACCGAAGGCCCCATAAAGCTATGCAGGTTATTGCAAGTGATTGTAACTCCGCACTCGAGAAAAGAGCACCACCGGCAGAGTTTTTCCTGGTGAATTTTGCGGGGAATGGATCAGGGCAGCCCGTCACGGGCTGCCCTGACAGAATCAGTTGCCGCCCGAGACGGTGCGCAGCTTACCAGGCATGAAGTGGTATGGCGGCCAGGGGCCGGTTATCGTCACATGGCAATCTTTGAAATGACGCGTGGCCGTGTCATAGCGGTTCTGGTACTTGGCTACGGCGTTGGAATCGATCAGGTGGGCGAAGTCGATGAGCATGCCGCCAGAGTCGGTGCGCTTGCAGATCACGTCCTCTTCCAGGGGCGAAAACAGCTTGTGCACCTGCATCGAGAGCGCCCGCGCTTTGGTTTGCCGTTCGCGGTCTCGGGTGGCCTGCTCGCGCAGCTTGCGCAGATACTCGCCGCCTACGCCGTTGGGCAGCTCGGAAATGGCCTCCTCGACCATGCCGTCCTTCACCAGCAGCTTGAAATGCATCTCGGCCTTGCCACGCAAGCGGTCAACCGTCTCCAGGAAGGTCCTGCGATTCGCCCTCACGGCGCGGCGCAGGGCTTCATCGGACTCAAAGATTGTGCCGAAACGGAATGGCAAAACGGTGAAGGTGCGGAAGCATTCGCTGACGACGCGAGCGTGATCGACAATCGCCTGTTGGGTGAGCGCTTGTGAATGGGAATGTTCGCTGACGATGACTGCGAAATCCCCGCTGGGGTAGGCCAATACCGGGGCGCCATCCACACCCCGAAGGTTCTCTATCGCGAAAGGACGCCGGGCTCGTGTACCGTTCTGGAGGCCCTGCTGCTCCGTAATACAATACGCGTACCACGCCATCTTAGTCTCTCCTGGGAGTAGTCGCACATAGGTTGAGCGGCGCTGTGCATGAGGGAATGCTGACTTTAACGTGGAACTGCAGATCTCAGGCTTTGCCGGGAATAGACGAGGACCCATCCCCAGCTGAATCTATCCTAAGCCCTGGAACGTGAAACTGCAACTTAGAAGTAGCAGGGGAGGTTGGAATTTGTCGATTTTTGGCGGGGACGCGGCTCAGCCCCACGGACCCACGCCCAAAATCGATACGAATCAGGCCGCTCGGCGGCTACTTGGTCGGGACGCAGACCCCACTGGCGCTACTGTCCGCTGGTCTTAAGCGACGTGGAGCCGCTCGTCGGCGACGCAACTGCAGGCACAACCCGGCTCCACAGCTGCTCAACGGCTGCGAACGCCTGTTGCGCCGCCGGGAGATTCCCTGTTTGCACCATCTGGCCCAGGTGATTCAAGACTGCCTGAAACTGGCCTTGCATTAGACCGACTTGGCCATGCGGCGCGGCACACGGGCCAACCAGTGCTATCGGCACCGAGGAGTACGCCTCCTGCGCGGCTGTGATATTGCCGGACTGAAGCGCCTGTCCAATCGCGCTAAGCGTCTTCACGATCAAGCTATCGCCGCCAAACTCACTGGTTGCGTCCTTCGAGAGTGTGACGAAGTCGGTTTGGGCTCGTGTCACATCACCGGATTGCAGGTCCTGTCCCAGCTGCCTGAATTCACTCCGAACCTGCTGCGAAGTGCGCTGGACATTCGTAATCTGCGAAAGGACGCTGCTGCTGATGGCCGGAATGCACATAATCGATCTCTCCTGGCGATAGCGCCCCCCGACGCGATGCAGAACTCCGGAGGGGCATCGGGCCAGGAAGGCACTATCGCTGCAGCAAAGAAATGCAAGCTGCCTGCCGGAGCGGATTAACGGATTCTGAGAGTGAGCAGTACGTCAGGAGACAGGGAGATCACTTCTTGTCCGCGACCATCAGGCCCACGATGTCGTCGATGGTATCGAGGACCTTCTTGGTAGGCATATCGTTGTTGTTGGTCATCACGGAGAATGCGAGGTGGTCGCCTGCCTGGGTGGTGGCGTACCCGGACAACGCGTACACGTGTGCCAGGGAGCCGGTCTTGGCGCGAACCATTCCAGCTGCAGGCGTGCCGCGGAAGCGATCGGCCAGGGAGCCGTCGACTCCGGCAATGGGCAGAGTGTCCAAATAGGCCTGAGCCCAAGGCTGCTGGTGACAATAGCGCAGCAGGCTCACGATTGCCTGAGGAGAGACCAGGTCCTCGCGCGAGAGGCCGGAGCCATCGTAGAACACAAACTGATCGGGCTTGATATCAGCATTGACCAGAAATCCCCGCAGTACTTCGAGACCGGCTTCGATCGAGCCTGAAGTCCCCTTCTCTTTGCCCAGCAGGCGCAGCATCAGTTCGGCATGAAGGTTCTGGCTCACCTTGTTGATGACGCGCAGATCCTGAGCGACCGGTTGCGACTGATAACTGGCGAGGACCAGCGGGCCGGGATTGGCAGGACGGGTCGCAGTGCCGCCTCCTGAAGCGATCGAAGTCACGCTGAAGGTTTGCGTCGAGGCCAACTCGGTGTGCCGCGTACGGGTGCGGCCGTAGATGGTCACGCCTCGCTCCTCCAGCATCTCACGGAAGAGGCGCGCAGCGAAGTCGGCGGGATCTTCAATGGCCAACGCCTCACCGAAGCCGGGATCGTCCTGCGGGATGTTGCCCCAGAACGTGAGCTGATTGGAGCCGGGCTCGCGGTTGATGGATACCGTGCGCGGCCCGCTTCCCCCCGGCGTCGTCATCACGCGATTGTCGATTTTGTAGTACTCGGGAAAGGGCGTGATGTTGAGAAAGGCCCGCTCGCCCGCCCGGTCGGCCGGCATGATGTTCACAAAGATGACGTTGTCATTAATCGTGAGGGCCGAAACCGGCGCTCCCCATTCGCGTGCCAGGTCGTCCTGCGACCAGCCTTCGTTATAACGCTCCCAGACGAAATAGGAATCGTCGGCTACGACGTCGCCGTCGACGTATTTCAAGCCGTGCTGTACCAGTTGATCCGCCAGCTCCTGCAAGACCTGAAGCGGCGGGATCTTACGCTCGGTGTGCATGTTGTAAGGCAGAGTGCGGCCCGACAAGTTAGGATCGCCGCGGCCGACCAGCACGATATCGGAGTTCAGGCGGCCGTACTTATCCAACGTACCCATGGTTTCCACCGTGGTCTTGAATCGGTAGTCAGGGCCGATGAGGCCAAAGACGGCGGCAGTAGTGAACAGCTTGGCATTTGATGCGGGGGTGAAGAGCTTGTCGCCGTTCAGTTCGTAGATCGTCTTGCCGCTGTCAAGCGAGACCGCGTAGATTCCCCAGAAGCTGTGGGCGTTGTCGGGGTCGTCAAGGGCGTCTTCGATGTCGTGGGCGAGCTTCCGCGGGGATTGCGTTTTTTTGCTGTTGTCGGCAAAGCAGGGCGTGAGCAGCCCAACCCAGACGAGGAAGATAGCGAGATAGCGGACCCGAAACATAACACTGCTGCTTTGATCATAGCATCGACAAGCAAGCTCTCAAGACGAGATCCGCCAGCCCAGGCAGCCGCCCAGCGCCCGAGGGGCGGAGCCGCAAGTTTACAATCGCTGACATGCGGCCGCGCCTTCGCTGGCAATTACGCTCCCGATCGCTCGAGCTCGGCGAGCGGACCTTCATTATGGGTGTGCTCAACGTTACCCCGGATTCGTTCTACGACGGGGGGCGGTTTGTCGCTCCCGAACAGGCGGTCGAGCACGGCCTGAAGCTGCTCGCGGAAGGCGCCGATATCCTCGACATTGGAGCGGAGTCTACCCGGCCGGGAGCGGCGGTGAGCGCCGACGAAGCTCTCCGCGGCCCCGCTCGCAAGCCCTCAGTATCGGCGGAAGAGGAGCTGCAGCGGCTGATGCCCGTAGTGGAAGGCATTCTGCGCTCGCGGCCGGACGCGATCGTTTCGGTCGACACCTATAAGGCAGAAGTTGCCCGTGCCGCGGTTGCCGCTGGAGCAGAGATCGTCAATGACGTAAGCGCCTTTTTGTGGGACCCGCGAATGGCGACCGCGTGTGCCGAGCTGAAATGCGGGGTTGTGCTGATGCACACGCGCGGTACCCCTGAGCAATGGAGAACGATGCCCTCGGAAGGCAACTTGACTTCGAGAGTGCGAGATGAGCTGGCCAATCGTGTGCAGGTTGCGATGGAAAATGGCGTGGAGAGGTCGCGGATCGTGCTCGATCCCGGATTCGGATTCGGTAAGAACTTCGAGCAGAACTATCCTTTGCTGGCCGGACTGGAACATCTACAACAGCTTGGATTACCCTTGCTAGTCGGGACCTCGCGCAAGTCGTTTGTCGGCCGAAGCGTGAGCAAGCGAGTAGGCCACGAGGTGGCGCCGTCCGATCGCCTATACGGGTCTCTTGGTGCCATGGTCATCAGCATCCTTCACGGCGCTCACATTGTTCGCGTGCATGACGTCAGACCGTCGCTGGACGCTGCAGCGATAGCGGATGAAGTCCTCATAACTTAAGTTTGTGACGAAGGTCACTTCAGATGCGCGCCTGGCAAGCCATCGACCTTCCATTTTTTCCAGACTGAGTCTATCTATACTCTGCCTTCCGGGTTACTTTCGTAGTTTTCAAATTAGACACAATTAGTAACGCTTATAGCTGTTACTTTCGTTTAAATGGAAGGTACTTTCCACTGCACACTAGTGCCACCCGCCAGCGATACTGCGAATAACTCCTATTGATCTTCTTGTGGTGAAACAGCCCCGCGGATCGACCCTCGACTGCCGCGCCGCTCATAGTTCTTGAAGAAGGAGAAGTTCTTATGACATTTGGAAGTACAGTCTTTTCCTGTATACGCGCCACTTCGTCTCCGCGTACACTGGCCCGGCCGATCATCTATTTCATTCTCGCAATTCTTACTGCGATGCCCATCTGGGCTTCGGTCGATCGGTTGCACGAGATCGACCCCGCCAGCGTTTCGGCCACGGTAGTCCCTGGGTTCGATCCGGTGAACGGCGCTTCGGTAATCTTCCAGTGGACCACGGTAGATCCAGGTAACTCGATCGTAATCATCGAAAACAATATCAATCTGGCGGGCAACGAGAATTCTCCCTCGCGCCAGATCATTCAGAACGATCACACGACCAACCACGTGGTGAGAGTGGATCATTTTCCCGTCTACAGTGACCCGCAGACCTGGGGTTATTATGTTGCCAGTCTGGTCACCAAAGTTGCTCCGCACTGCCCAACCATCCGCGCGGCTATTTGCACGTTCTGGGCGACCTATCCCGGTCCACAGACTCCAGGGTGCGGCTCGCCGCCTGCTGCGGGCTGTGGGGGCTTCTATCTGACTTTTAATGTCCAGTATCAGTATGCCTCACAGAATCAGAATGGTCCGCTGGTCTTCAGTTTGTGGCCCGTCGGAGGCCAGAACGTTTACCAAGGCGATCCTACTCAGTCGCCCGCCTGCACTCCTACTTCTAAGAGTTCGCGAGAATGCAACGATCTCTATGTAATCACTCAGGCCAATCTGCTGAGTGGCGATCCCAGCGCAGTAGTCCTCATGCAGAGTGTCGTGATTACCAACACCGACACAGGTCAGGTCGTCACGGACAATAGCATTACCGCGCAATACTTATGTGATCTGGATGCCAATTCAAATCCTCCTCCGCAAAACTGGGACGGAGACTACAACTCGCAGTCCGAAGCCTGCTATAATGGCGCGCTCTATACCAGCAACAATACAGTGCGTATCCGGGTGAACTCCCAGGCAGTACCGGGACACTATCAGTTTGCGGCTATGTTCCAGGGGCAGTTGAATGGAGTGGATGCCGGCAACGCGGTCCCGATGACGTACAACTTCAAAGTGCTGCCGACGGCTTCCTTCACGGCTACTCCGCCGACCACATTTCCCGACATTCCCGGAAGAAGCAACTGGGAAATGAATATGGTCAACTTCAACGCTCCAGCAAATAGTGCCAATGCTGACTTCTGGTGTACCAACGTAACCGACACCAATCCCTGGTTTAGTCTCGATAATGGAAACTTCTCCGGGTATTTCGATATTCCTTCTTCCAACTACTTCGAAGCCTGGAACTATGATGGCGGGCGCGTCTATCAGCAAGTTTCGGACTACGACACATACCACCAGCAACAGTACAAGTCGACTGATCCAAACGAGTGGCAGCGTTGCATACAGATGGCGATGGAGCCTTACAAAGACACGTCCATCGGTACCAATGCTGGATTCGTGGCTGAGCCGAATCAGTTCCCCTTTGGCATGGCCATGGCCTACATGCGCACCGGAGATTCGACCTATCAGAATGCAATCGATCTGATGGCCCATAGTCAGGCCTACAACCTTCGCTATAGCGGATCGGTCTACGCGGAGAGCATTCGCGTCAGCGCTTACCTGATGGATGACCGTCTGGCTGATGAAATGGTAGGCTTCCCACGCAACAATGCATTTATGTTGCGCGCAGTTGACGTGATGCTTGGCTATCTGGACCAGAGCTATAACCTGAACTTCAACAACCCAAACCAGCAGGAGTATGACATCCATCCCTTCATGGTCGGCCTGGCCATGGAAGCCTTGATCACCTATTACGAACTGGATCTCGCCGAGGGCAATACGCCGGATGCGAGAATTCCGCTGGAGATCAAGAAAACGCTGGACTGGCTGAAGAATACGCAATACATGGTTGTCCCGCCTCCGACCATCAGTCATGCCTTCGCTTACGGGGCCTATGATCTGCCGAGAGACCCGCGACAGGTAGCAGGCACCTTGTACCAATCCACAGAGTTGAACGATCTGGTTGCTCCAGCCTATGCGTGGTATTGGTACAAAACCGGCGACACCAGTTCTCTCAACCTGGGCGACGACGCCTTCCAGCATGTCTGGGACAGCGCCAGCGGCCAAAATCAGGGAGGTGATGGCGGCTGGACCTGGTCAGTGAAGGAATACAACCAGGTCTACAAGTGGAGCTTTGATTATGTGCGCTGGAGATCAGGGCAGAATCCGGACGGGTCGGCTCCGCCGATCGAGGACGTGCTGCCGGCCGCTAATCCCTACACCGGTCCGGTGCCGGACTATGCGCCGCCGGTACAATTCGTATGGAACGCCGCCACCAACGGTCAGGTCTCAAACATCGACCCGCGGCTCGAAGACTCTGCGAATACCGTGGTGGTGAACGGTACTACGGCTACGTTCTGGTTCAATCTATTCAAACCAAATACGACGGTGACAATCTATTACGGGTATCTGGCTATCGGATATTGCGATCCATGGAACCCACAACCGCCCCTGTGCATGCAGCCATATCCAAACTTTGGGCTCCTGGACGCGCTCAATGCCAACTACGCGTACCAGTCCCAGTCAACCATGGACTTCCAGGACCAGACGGCCCTCAGTCAGGGAATACCGAACATCTACGATGCCACGGTGACCGTTACTGGACTGTTGCCGAACACGCAGTATCACTGGCGGCCGTTAGCCGTCGACGCCAGCGGCAACATGGCTTCGTATTACGATCTGACCTTTATCACGGGCTCTGAGTAAGATTGGGGGACTAGCATGTGGGATGGATCCGCAGCTCAACCAGGCACGGATCCATCCATACGCTAGAAAGCCGCTTCCGCAGGATTCCGCAGTTTCCAGATAAGCCCACATACGGTGCGAGAGGTCGGGAGAGGGGCATTGCTCTGCGTGCCCGGAGATTCTACGCGACAATCGACCCCTCAGCAAAGCTCTGAAGGTCACCACTACAAGGCAGTTGCACTGCTATTCCGGTGCGACATCGAGAGGAGCGCTCGCCCGCCGGGGCAGCCACGCCGCGAATCCCGACAGCCACGACTCAAACTCCTCATCGAGCAGGCCGTACTGGTCGAGAAGCCTTGGCAGGAGCATGGAATCGCCGCGGCGTGTGGCCAGTCCGTTCAGGCACGTCGTTGCCGACTGCACGCCAGCTTCTTTCAGCCAGGGAATGAAATCGGGACGGATGGCGCCGCTGGGATAGCAGAAGTGAACCAGGTCCTTCGCGCCTGTCATCTCCGCGATGAGTTGACGGTTCTGGTTGATCTCCACGATGAAGCGCTCGCGATCAAGGGGCGTGCGATGGCGGTGCGTGTGGAGTTGGATGTCGATACCGGCCCGCGCCATGGCAGCGACTTCCGCAGGGTTCATCAGCTGAAACAGACGCTGCCGGGAAAAAGCCGCATAGTCGAAACCAATCATTCCAGCGAAGCCGGCGGCGAGATCGTCCTTCTGCCGCCCCGATAGATCTTGCTGTTTCGCATATTCGTCCATCTTCCACATCAGCGCTGTGCGGTCTGCCTCGCCTCGCAGGTCAAGCTGTTGCGGAAGCCAGGGGAACGTGCGATTTTCCACGATCTCTGACTGACACTTCCACATCATGTGGGCGAGCGCGAAACGAAATAAAGGGCAGCTGAGCAGGCAGTAGTAGGTGGTCAGGTAGACGGTCGCGGGAAAGCCGTGCTTCTGAAGGACAGGAAAGGCGTGGACAGGGAAGTCTGCCCAACCGTCATCGAAGGTTATTGCTACGCTGCGCGGCGGTAGCTTTCCCTCGTGCAAGAGCCGTAGCCCTTCCCCCAAGCCCAGGACTTTGCAGCCGGACTGCGCGACGAGTTTCATGCGGCGCGCAAAAGTTTCTGGAGGCAGGAACATCTCGGGATGCGACGCGTGCTCCTCGCCTTCGGAGATTCCGTGATAGCAAAGGATGAGCAGACGCTGCCGCCGCCAGTTGCTGCGGGAGATGACGTGCTCCAGGCCAAGGCCATGGCTGGCAACTAGTGCTCGTTTGATTTGCCGCAATCCACCCATTGATGTTTAGGACGAGTAGGCCAATTTTTGAGAACTGCAAAACGAATGTCCACGTACGGTGGAAGTCTTCAGCCGCGCCACAATTCGGATCGTCGAAATGTGATTTAGCCCCGGCCTGTATCCAGGCCAGATCTTGCATTGCGAAATGTCAAACTCCTGGAGCCGAAGCGTACGCTTCTTCGCGCGCTTCCCTGGTACTCAAATCCCTGCTTCTCTATTACCAGCGACGCCTGGCGATCATCAGCGGGAACGGCAATAGAGACGAATTCAGCGCCGTTCAGTGCCGATAGGCTGCTCAAGATTCCGCTCAGCAGTTGTTGCAGAAGGTCCTGTCGTCGAGACGCAGGATGCGTATAAAGATCCTGAATGGCGGCCAATTTCGGAGGACATGCACAGCTGCGCTGCACATCCGAAAGAAGGGCATTATCTGCCCGCATGAGCGAGGCATAGGCGGCCAGGGTTTCATTTTCCACGATCGAGTAGAAGTGACCTCCAGATTCAATAGCTGCTAAAGCAGCGCTTAGAAAATTGCGCTTCGACAAAGCTTCATCTCGACCAGGCTGGTAGCGCAACAGGTCGGAGAGATGGTCTCGTCGGACCTTCAGCTCCGGCAACTTTGCGGATGAATTGATCCCCGCGCGATAGCAGCGGAACTCAGTCGAACTCCAGAGTTTTTCCTGCACGAAGCTGCCGAACGAGCCAACCGGATTGCGCGCGGCTGATCTCCAACGCAACGCTTTCTTTCTGTCGACACCTAAAACGCGAGCACCCGTTTTGGCCAAAGAGCGCATGCTGGCGCCGACGCGGTGCTGAAGCAGCGCCTTGCGATCGAGAAAGACAGTCAAACTATGCGCCTCATCGTAACGCGTGGCGCGGTCTTCCTTGTAAGCATCGCCTCCGGGAGTGAGGTCGAGCGAGGTGAATCCCTCCTCATGCAGCAACAAACCGAGCTGCAGGATGTGTAGCTTCCCCGGCGAGTGGATCGCCAGAAACGGCGAGTGGGAGACGATCCCCAGGATGACCTCGTTCTTGCTGCGCATGCCGAGGTGAGCTGCGATCAGGCTCTCGCCTACTTTCGTCGCGGTGACGTGAAGCAGGCCGCCCTGGGCCATCAGCGCGCGATAGAAGAGACGCTTTCGGGGATCGTCGCGAAAAGGAGAATTGCCGTGGACCGCGCCCATGCGAAAGTCGTAGAACGTAATGATCTCGTCGTAGTAAGCGTCCAGGTCGGCGACGGTGCGCAGCTCGAAGAATGTCATCGGCCCGTCGGCTTGGAGCTTTTCCAGACGACGCCGGTTCTTCTTCTTGCCGAGCGACTCTTGAACCACTTCGATGTTGTCCACCGTCAGCAAAGGGCGTTGTACGGCGCGAAGAGCGCTTCGCTTTCCCCAATCCCCCTTCATCCAATCCAGCGGTGTGCCAGGAGGCAGGTATGTAAGCGAGAGCGAGGGAAACCCAAGCTGGGTAAGGCGCTCCAGGCATTCCACGATGAAAGTCTGCTCACCCGGCAGGGCCAGCCACACCTGGTATTCGGCCTGATTCCCGCCGGCAAAGACAAGTTTGCCGCTGGCGCGCTCGACAGCCAGTGTCAGCAAGCCGTCGATCTCCCCGCCGGGCCCATGTCGCAGCAAGACCAGCGGGTAGTAGAGGTCGCCGTAATGTTCGTACCACGTGCAGGCGAACTCGGGCGACTGCAGAGCGGTCTTCCATGGACATTTTTCAAAGAGGCTGCGCCAGGCGGAGCTGAACGCCGGTTGTGCCAGGGCGCGCAGAGCTTCGGCATCTGAGTAGACGAGCAAGGTTGTAGCTTGATACGCGGCGACCGGTTGACTCGTCATGGATTCGCTATGCAGGTGACTCCGTTGCAACTCAGCACGGCGGGCCGGCGGCTCGGCGCTCGCAGACGTGAAATCCCCGCCAAGTTTGCTGTGTCTGGCGCGAGCGATTTCCCCGAGTCTAGCAGACATTGCGTATGCCGCAGCGTAGGAAACGGAAGTGAATGAGGCGAGGATTGCATCCCGTCGTCGGGGTGCTTGCCTTGACAGTGTTTCGCACGCAATTTATTCTTATTGTTTACGTTAGAAGGATCCCGCCCGTCTGTACCCGCCACTGTTTCCTGCCAGAAGCTTGGCCTGCCAAAACGGGGATAGCCCCGCAGCTTCTGCGCTGGATTGCGGTCCAGTAGATGCCGGATTCAGACGTCAGGCGCCAGTGTGCGGGGGCCGGTGTTGCTATGCTGATTCGTGTTCGGGAATTGGAGCTCCGAAAGCTGGAGTTTGATGAGAACTTCCAGCCAGGCGTCATCGAATTTGGGCCGGAGTTCCGGCAGAATGGGCCACTGCACAGCCAGGGCCGCGCCGAGGTGGTGGTGGAGCATCGCGGCCACCATCAGGATGTCGAAGACATCCGCCTCGTCGGCAGCGTTAAGGCGAAGCTGGAGATCAACTGTGCGCGTTGCCTCGAGCCGGTGGCGCACCAAGTCGACAAAAGCTTTGACCTGATCTACCGTCCGCAAGGCGTGGACCGCCGCGCGGATGAAGCCTCGATCAGCGAGGCCGAGACCGAGATCGGCTATTATCAGGGCGAAGGCCTTCTGCTGGAAGATGTCCTGCGGGAGCAGGTTTTGCTGGCCACGCCGGTGCGGGCGCTGTGCCGCGAAGATTGCAAGGGATTGTGTCCGCAATGCGGGCGCAATTTGAACGTCGAGCAGTGTAACTGTGAGCAGCATGTCAGCGATCCGCGCTGGGATGCGCTGAGCAATATCAAGAATAAGCTGCGGAGCTAATCCTGTTTGGACTGCCGGATGCGGCGGTCTGGTTAAGAGGTTTTTTCATGCCAAATCCAAAACGGCGCCACTCCAAGGCGCGTACTGCAAAGCGTCGCGCCCACGATCACCTGACGGCGCAGTCCCTGTCCGAATGCCCGAACTGCCACGAGCGCAAATTGCCGCATCGTGCCTGCCCCAAATGCGGTTACTATAAGGGCCGCGAAGTCATCGAGATCGAAGAGGCCGCGAGCTAAAGTCTCACCACAGAGACTGAGAGACACAGAGGGCAAAAACTCTGTGCTTCTGTGTCTCCGTGGTTAACTATGCGGATGAGTCTGGTACTCTTCTCGGGAGTTGCAACCTGACAGGCAAGCATGCCGACGATAATCGCCGTTGACGCCATGGGCGCCGATCGCGCGCCGAAACCGGAAGTAGAAGGCGCAATTCTCGCCGCACGCCACTATGACGTAGAGGTGGTGCTGGTGGGGAGGGAAGAGGTGATTCGCGGCGAGCTGGAAGCGCACCGCTTCTGGCGTCGGCTGCCCATCAGCATCGTCGATGCGCGTGAAGTCATCACCATGGAGGACAAGGTTGCGCAGTCGGTGCGCACCAAGAAGAATTCCTCCATGCGCGTCGGGCTGACCCTGGTGCGCGAGGGCAAAGCGGCAGGCTTCGTAACCGCCGGCAATACCGGCGCAGCCATGGCTACAGCCAAGATGCGGCTAGGAGCCATCCCCGGCGTCGACCGCCCGGCATTGGCCGCAGTTTTTCCTACCGCGCAGGGCACCGCTACCATCCTCATCGACGTCGGCGCCAACGTCGATTCCAAGCCGCAAAACCTGCAGCAGTTCGCCATAATGGGCGAAGTCTACTTCCGCACCATCTTTGCCGGACGATTCCCGACGGCGGAGCATCCGCGCGTCGGCGTGCTCTCTATCGGCGAGGAAGAGACCAAAGGCAACGATCTCACCCGCGAGTCCTACAAGCTGATTAAAGAGCTCCCGATGAATTTCGTCGGCAATGTGGAAGGACGCGATCTCTACAACGGCAAGGCCGATGTGCTGGTGTGCGACGGCTTCGTCGGCAACGTCGCGCTGAAGATCTCCGAAGGCATGGTTGAGACGGTGCGCTTCCTGCTGAAGCAGTCGCTGCAAGCCACCATCACCAGCCAGGTGGGATTCCTGCTATCGCGCAAAGCGTTCGCGGATTTCAAGAAGCGCCTCGACTACTCCGAATACGGCGGCGCGCCGCTGCTGGGAATCAAAGGCGTGTGCATCGTGAGTCACGGCTCATCGAACGCCAACGCCATCAAGAATGCCATCCGCGTCGCGGTGGAGTTTGCCAACAGCAAGCTGAATCGCACCATCGAAGAGCGCATCGCCGAAGCCAGCCGGAACCTAAACAACCACACAGCGGAAACAGCCGAAGCAGGTCCTGTCGGCACCGGCCTCGTTTAGATCAAGCACAGCCGCTCACGAAATCGGCGCTACCCTTCGAAGGCCGGCTTTGCATGCAGATTCAGGCAGTAGCGGCTCGGATGTGTTTCGCATACGTTCCGTAAAACCATGCCCGACCCGCCAGACCGCCAAGAGCCACGATTGAAAGCAGCGAGATTCTCAATCCCCATTCTTCGGCGGTATCCCTCGGAAGCTCGAGCGTGAGCGTATAGGAGCCCTTGGGGACCGCCAACTGCATGAGACCGTCGAAGCTCGGCCGCACAGCCAGATTGCTTTGAACGCCCGCAACACGCGCAGTCCAGCCTTCGTAGTAAAAGTGGTTTACCGTGAGCCGGCCGTTCTCCGCGGCCTGGATTTGGATGACAACGCGGCGCGGCTCCCAGCTCTCGATGTGCGCGCTGCCGAGTCCTTGCAGATCCGCCGTCTTTGGCGGGTGCGTCGCGACGAGAACATCGAATGCCGACATGTTTCCCAGCGCAGTAAGATTGCCCGGCTTCGGCCACATCGTCGGATAGTCGATTTGCGTCCGCAGGAGCGCGTGGTTCGTCGTGATTTTGTCCATGTTCGTCTGGCGCCAAATGGAATACACCTGCGTGGCGGAGAAGAGATCGACTCCGAGCCAGAGCACAGTCGTCGCGGCCAGCAGGCAGCTGAGCATGCGCGCGGGCGCTTCAAGCAAATGCTGAGCCGCAAGAGCTGCCAACGCGGCGACGCTCACCACGAGCACGATGTTGAAGCGGAAAGGGAACTGAAGATATTTCAGGAACCCGGCCAGCCGCCACACGGGTGAACTCAGCTGTGTCATCATCACCAGGCTGATGGCGGCGACTACAGTCCAAAACACGGCCATGGAACGCGCGCGCCGCTCCCGCTCCCATCGGCGGCTGATCACGAACAAGACAGCAAGGGCGAGCAACGTGATCAGCGTGACCGCCAGAACGCGTACTTGCATGACCAGCTCCCACGGAATCTGTGTGCCGTTTCTCACAATCAGGCCGTAGGCGTACCGGGCCATAAGCGTCAGTTGCTGTGGGTCTTGAATCAACCATTCGTTCCGGTAATCGCCGTGTCCCGATGTCTGCCACTCGGCGTAGACCTTGTGCTGGTCGAACATTGCAGGCATCAGGTAAAGCGCGTTGACGCCAACGCCGAGCAGCATTGCCGCAAGGAGTAAGAGCGCTGTTTTGATGCGTCGCGGCTTTTCGCAGAAGACGAATACGTACGCGAGTGGGACGGGCGCGAAGCCGAGCGAGACCGTGGGATGCGAGAGCACCGCGAGGGCGTAGGCGACGGCCGCACCGGGGATGGCCCAACGCGAGTCTTCGATCAGCCTCTGCGCGGCCAGCATGACCAGCGGGAGCCACACGAAGATCCAGAACTCGGCCGAGGCGCCACGCTGGTAGAGATCGATGGCGACATGGTAAGGCGCGAGGACATACACGACTGCGCCAAGAAGGGCCGCTCCCGGCTTGGCGATCGATCGCAGCCACAGGTAGGCGGTGATGCCGGAGAGAACTAAAGCTAAGACGAGCGAGTAACCGGCGGACAACCAGCCGTAAGGATCGTGTGCCGCGACCAGAGGCCAGAACAGGCTCGAGACATAACTGGTCAGCGGCGGGTAGAAGAAACCTGATGGGCCACCGAAGCCTTCGTTCACATCGGTAAACCAGCGCGGATAAAGATCGCCTCGCCAGAATTGCTGGGCGAAATGTTTGGCCCAGCGCGCGTGATCCAGGCCGTCATGCGAGAGATCGGGAGCGCCGTGGATCAAGACCGGCAAGGTGAGCAGCAGAGACAGGCCGACCAGGATACCCAGATGCATTGCCGTCGAAACATTGCGGTGAGGGGGAAAAGCAGGAGGGGGCGGGTTGGTTGATTTGTGCACTTGCGGGAAGGCCCGGTGTTGCCACTGGAATCGACGTGAGCGTCAGCATACTCCAAGCAGGCTGCGGTGAGGAAGTCAGAGGGAGGTGAGCAGGCCGCCGCGTCCAACACGGGACGCATTTCTTCGGCTGATGTTAGCCTAGTGAAGACGCCTTTTGTGCGTGTGTGACAATAGCTCTTCACACCGAACTGACACGATGGCTCCACACCATTCGCCCTTAGCTTTCCTCTTTCCCGGACAAGGCTCGCAGTCGGTTGGCATGGGCAAGGAACTTGCTGCGCTGTATCCCGTGGCTCGGGAGACCTTCGAGGAGGCGGATGCGGCGCTAGGCTACAAGCTTTCGCAGCTGTGCTTCGAGGGGCCGGAAGATCAGCTGAAGCTGACCGAGATCACGCAGCCGGCGATTCTCACGGTTTCTGTTGCGGCGTGGCGAGTGCTGCAATCGCGGGCGGTCACCCCGTCCTACGTTGCAGGACACAGTCTGGGTGAATACTCGGCGCATGTCGCGGCGGGAGCGTTGGCGTTCGCCGACGCAGTGCGCACGGTTCGCAATCGCGGCAAATACATGCAGGAGGCTGTGCCGGTCGGAGTTGGCGCGATGGCGGCGGTGCTGGCGCTGGCCAGGGACAAGGTACGGCAGGTTTGCGAAGAGGCCGCGCTGGGAGAGATTTGCTGCGCGGCGAATCTCAACTCGCCGGACCAGACGGTGATTTCCGGCAACAAGGCCGCGGTGGAGCGCGCCGCGGAGTTGGCAAAGAAAGCCGGAGCGAAGAGAGCCATTATGCTGCCCGTGAGCGCTCCCTTCCACTGTGCGCTGATGCAGCCGGCCCAGGACCGGCTGGCCGCGGACCTCGCAACCCTGACGTTCCATACTCCCGAGATTCCCGTGATGTGCAATGTCGACGCTACCTTGGTGACGACCGCCGAACAAGCCCGCGATGCGCTTATTCGCCAGGTTACGGGCGCGGTGCAATGGGACAAGTCGATGCGCGCGCTGATTTCGCTTGGGGTGGAGAACTTCGTGGAAGTTGGTCCGGGGAAGGTACTGTGCGGACTGATGAGACAGATCGACAAATCGCGCGCGTGTTTCAACGTGGAGGATGAAGCGTCGCTGCAGAAGACGGTGACGCATTTCAGCCCGGCCACCCCGAAGCCAGACTGAACTCCTGTCTGGGTGGCATTTTGAGACAGACAACAGAGCCTCGCAGTGGCCCTGCCGGCGTAGACGCCGCCAGGACAGCCGGTCTGGAGACCGGCGCTACCCAATCTGCTCTAGAATGAACCCTGCATGGCCGAAGTGAAGACAACGCGCCTGACGGAGATGGTGAAGGCTGCGGGTTGAGCCAGCAAGCTAAGTCCGGCGGTGCTGGACTCGGTGCTTGGGAAATTAGCCCGGCAACACGATCCCAACGTCCTGGTCGGCTTCGATACGGCCGACGACGCGGGCGTGTATCAACTCACGCCCGAGCTGGCGATGGTGCAGACCGTCGACTTCTTCACGCCCATCGTCGACGATCCCTACGTCTTCGGACAGATCGCCGCCACCAATTCGCTCAGCGACATCTACGCCATGGGCGGCCGTCCGGTCAGCGCGCTCACGCTCGTCTGCTTTCCGGAGAGAGGCGATCCCGCGATTCTCGAGCAGATGCTCGCAGGCGGCTTATCCAAGATGGTCGAAGCCAACTGCACGGTTATCGGCGGCCACAGTATTCGCGACGACGAGATCAAGCTGGGCTACTCGGTGACCGGCACCATCCATCCGCAAAAGATCCTGACCAATAGCGGCGCGAAACAGGGCGACCGCCTGGTCTTCACCAAAGCCATCGGCACGGGCGTGATTTCCACTGCCATCAAGCGTGGCGATGCCGAAGACGAATGGATCCGTGCCGCCGTCGAGTCGATGACGACGCTGAACCGCGCCGCGGCAGAGGTGATCACCGGCGGTGGATTTGCCGTGCACAGCGTCACCGACGTTACCGGCTTCGGCCTAATCGGTCACGCGCGAGAGATGGCGATGGGCGCCGGCGTCAGTCTTCGCCTGGAGGCTTCGCGCGTGCCGCTGCTGCCGGGAGCGATGGAGTGCGTACGCCGCGGATATGTCCCCGGCGGGCTGAAGGCGAACCGCCAGTTCGCCGAATGCGCGGTCCATGCCGACGCGGGTGTGCCCGATGATTTGCTGACGCTGCTGTACGATCCACAAACGGCAGGAGGGCTGCTGATCGCCGTGGCTACCGGCGATGTCCAACGACTCGTTCAGAGCTTGCAGGAGGCAGGGGTCGATGCCGCCCTCATCGGCGAAGTCCTTCCCAGGCAAAAGCCGCTCATAACAGTCTCGAAATAGAATTGTCATCCGGGCGCAAGGGCAGTGGCAGTATGCTCGGCTACGCGGCGTTGCCGGGCCGGTTCCGTAGTCGGGAACAGGGCCTCGAAATTCTGGAATTGCCGGAATTTCCACTCGCCTGAAATGATCTCTGGGAGTAATATGTTCGGCAACTCAGGTTCGGCGACAGGCCGCGCCCGCGGTGAGGGGAAATGCAAGCCGCGTGCGTTCCAGCAGGCCTGCCAATCCACGGAGATGTTGACCAACTCCTAACGGTTCGAGTATCCATAGCAGACAAGTTTTCCCCAATTACGAGGAGAGGCGATGAGGGCATCGAGGACTCTTGTTTTTTGCTTGGCAATACTAATTTGTGTGTTCGTGGGAGCTTGCGGCGGTGGAGGGAGTACGCCGCCGCCACCGCCGGGCGCTCCTGTAATTACTTCAGACATCCTGCCTCAGGCGAGCGTCAACGTCCCATACAGCTTTTATGTGCAGGCCCAGGGCGGCACCGGAACTTACACCTGGGCTATCAGCGGAGGATCGCTCCCCCCGGGACTTAGTTTCAGTAGCATGACGGCGCAGATCAGCGGCACACCGACCGGCGCCGGCTCCTTCACGTTCACCGTCAAGGTAACGGATGCCGCCTCGATGAGCGGCACGAAACAACTGACGCTAATGGTTACAGGCGCGCTCGTCATCACTTGCAATTCCTGCCTCTCCGGGACGATGACCTTGCCGACGGGCACTCCAGGGGTGCCATACAGCGCAACCTTTACTGCTTCCGGCGGAGTCGGCGCATACAGCTGGTGCATTATCGAGACGAATGGCAACTGCGACGACGGTTCGGGCGGCGCGTTACCCGCGGGGCTAACGATGGGCGCGAGTACCGGTATGATCACGGGAACCCCCACCACGCCTACAGCCCCCATGCAGATCATGGTATTCGTCCATGATTCGGAGATCATCGAATCGCGCGGCTCGACGAGTGTGAGCTTGTCGATCTTCGGCGTGGTTACCTCTTCGCTTCCGACCGGCCAAATCTACGTGCCCTACAGCCAGGCGCTGACGCTCTCCGGAGGTGTCGGGCCGTATTCGTGGTGTGTCATGGAGAGCGGCGGCGGATGCGACAACGGTTCCGGCGGCGCTTTGCCGCCCGGACTCAGCCTTGCGGCTACGTGCACCAATACCCACCTGCTGAGCTGCACCCTCAGCGGAACTCCGAGCCAGGCCGGGACGTTTCCATTTGTCGTACAAGTGACGGATTCTGAACATCCGCCGTCCTCGTCGACGGCGCAGTTCAGCATCAACATCTCCGGCATAACCAACGCGCTCCTGAACGGCCATTATGCTTTCGCTCTGAATGGCTTTAAGAACGGAAGTCCGTTTGTTATGGCATCCGCATTTGTCGCTGACGGGAATGGCAACCTCACGGCCGGTTTCCTGGACCTGAACGACGGCAGCGGTGAGATTGACAATCACGGAAACGTGGTTCCGCAGTCACTGACCACCGGTTCGGTGTACAACCTGAATGCCGACGGCACGGGTACGCTCACGATGGTCACCAACAAACCAGCTACGTACCAGTTCGAGATTGTGGCATCGTCAAATGCTTGCACGTCGAGCATGAACATGTCGGCTTGCGGGCAGATTATCGTAAGGGATCCGAACAATCCGGCGATGTACGGCTCTGGTGTGCTCAAGGTTCAGGACAGCACCTATTTCGCAGAACACCAATTCTTCCCAGGAAATTTCGCCCTGCGAGTGGAGGGGACGGACCCCAGCGGCAATCGCTATGCTGCCGCAGGGGCCTTGAGCTTCAACTCAGGCACGCTGGTGGACATTGACTGCAGTCCCTGGGGATTGAACGGGTGTCCGCTGGATCAGGACGACTCGGGACAGGTGTTTTCGAATACGATGCGCGGCAGCTTCTCCCCGACCATTGATGCCATGACGGGGCGCGGAAACTTTGCCGATGTGAGTTTCCCCAACGATCCGAACAACCTCTGCCTGGGCACCCTGAACAACTTCGCGTGCGCTTACGCGTATTACATCATTAACCGCACGGAGATGATCCTCATGTCTGCCAATCCGATATCCAAGCCGGCGAACCTGACGGTCTGGTCCGCGTTCCGGCAGTTGGGGGGAGCAAATGGCTGGCAACTTACCGCGCTGAGCGGCGCCGGCGTCGCCCAGCTTACTGCGCTGGATCCAAGTGGAGGTAATCCGAAAGCGGATGTAATCGCCGGATTGCTCAACGCCGATGGCGCCGGCAACGCCACATTCAACTCCGATGAGAATGATGGCGGAACTCTGAATCAGCAGCAGACTTCGCAGGGAACGTACGCGATTGACAGCGTCGGCCAGAACACGGGGAAGGTCACCCTCAGCGGATTCAGCACGCAATTCGGCAACAATCCGCCGATTCTGTACCTTTACGGTCCCAATAGTGCGTATTTCGTCGGTACGGACAGCAAAGTCACTTCGGGCGTTCTACAACTGCAAACGAACTCTCCTTTCGACGATGGCTCGGTAAAGGGCGTTTATGCCGGGGGCACGGTGTCGCCGACGCTCTCAAGCGTTACCGATTCGGTGGTGTTCCTCTTCGCTGACGGACTTGGCAACTTCAATGGCGCGCAATACACCAGCGGGCCGGGAGGACCCGGAGGACCGAACATGTTGACCTTGTCGTACGACCCTGTGGATAGCACCGGCCGCGCCGTCGTAAAGCAGGGTATGAATACGTTCGGCTTCCTCTATGTGGTGTCGTCCAGCAGATTTGTCATGGTGCCGGTCGGGAACAATCCGGCGCTGAACGTCTTCGTCTCGGGACCGGGGACTTAGGTGTCGGTTGAGGAAGGATGTTGTTCGCCGGAAGGTCACGAGGGTTTAACAGCCCCGGCGGGCCGCAGTTCTTTCAGCTACGCGCGTCCAATCGCTGAGCGACCGGACGCACTCCGCTTGAGACGGCAAAAAAAACAGAATTGCGACGCAGGTCTCGAGGCCCGCTCTGCGGGATAATGCCAGACGGCATCTAGAGCCCCGCTTTCCCGGATCGGTGGTCAGCGGAGAGATTTGCGTCCGATGGCGTCGCCGGCGGCGTGCTTGGCTGGAAGCCGACGAGCTTCATGGCCCGCTTGGCTTCGCGGCTGCGCATGAATGTCTCCCAGATGAATGCCGTGCGATAGTTCTCCACCATCAGCATGGTGATGCCCTGGTCGATGCCGAGGACGTCGACATCCGTCCACGTGGTGCGTGGATTGAAGGCGTCGACGAAGCCATACCGCTTCCACGCGCGCAGGCCCCAGTTGTTGTAGAGATGAGCAAGGCAGGCAATCGTGTCTCTCGGCAGGAAAGGCATCGAGCCGGCGGTGGCGCAGGGCACGACCGTTCCATCGATGTAGCCGATCTCCGGCGGCCCTCCCCAGGCCTGATATCCCAGGTGCGAATCGCTGGCCGTGATGCCCCAAGTGGTGTCGTTGTAGTCGGGAAAGCGCCAACGCACCGAGAGGCAGAACAGCTTGTGCGCGTAGGTTGCGATCGAAGAGTTCTGGAAATAGTCGGCGTACTGATCGCGCAGGTTGCGGAAGTCGAACCAGGCGTGCGAATACTGATGCACAAACAGCGGGTCGGGCCCGCTGATGTAGTTATAGCCTTCAAATTCCATCACCGGCCGGGTGAAGGCGTTCCACGATGACGGCGGGATGTTGTACACCGGAGCCGCGATAGCCAGCAGGTACATCATCATCAGCTCGCAGTAGACGTCCCAGCGCGCGCCGATGAACTTGTACTCGGGCGTCCAGCCCAGGGCGAATGCCTTGCCGCCGTTCAGCATCCAACGCCAGTTCACGCGCCGGTAAATCGCATCGGCGATGCGCGACATTTCGGGGTTATGGAAGTACTCGCGCGCCATCAGCACGCCGCAGAGCAGGATGCTGGTGTCGATGGGCGAGACTTCCGAAAAGCGCACGCGCTTGCCGGTTTCGGCGTCGAGGAAGTGGTAGAAGAAGCCGTTTTCCTGCTCAGCGTGTTTGAGCAGGAAGTTGAGCGTAGTAAATGCGCGGCCGCTCACCTGATGGGGAGGAAGGTACCCGCGCTTGTGCCCGATACATAGCGCGGCCAGGCCAAAGCCAGTCGCGGCGATGCTGGCAATGCGTCGCGGGTCAGGGCCGCCGTCAGCCAGCGCGCGGTCGCGCACCAGGCCGGTATGCGGGTTGGCCTCGGCCCAGAAGAAGAGGAAGGCGCGGCTGACAATCTCCTCCAGAAGCTCATCGTCGGTGAGTTGCCACTCCGGCGGCGCCGCCTGCGATTGCTGCTGCGGGTGATGAGTGGCGGCAACAGCGGACAGTCCCGCCGTTGCCAGCGGATAGGTGAGCGCGCCCTTCGCCAGCACCGACAGCATCTGCCGCCGCGAAAGGATGCTACCTTCCCGCCGTGCCCAATGCGGTGCGAGGAACCGGCCTGGACGGTTTCCGGACTCAGGCAATGGACCTCCTCGTCCACAGCCCCGCCCCTCTGGCAGCGCTTAATGAATAAGCCCGGGTAGAAAGGAATGGAGCGACAAATCTTCCGCATACCGCCAATGGACACGCAGGCTGGCCGGCTCTTCCAATGGGCGACGGGGTCAGTATCGCGCGAGGCGCGCTTATCAGCGGGAGTGACAATCTTGGGATTCGGATGTCGAACATCAAGCGGTCGGCTTCACAATTCAGTACATTGTAAAGGTTCGCCGAAGCGCGTGTCGCAGGTCAGAGTGTTATCCGGGCCTGAACGAGTCTGGCCGCATACTAATCTTGCTCACAACATGCGGCCCGGACTCGGACGCCCTCTCGGGCGCGCGCGGCCTGGAATCCAATCGCGGCTGCCGGGGGTTTCCCCGCGACGGGCACCAGATTTCACCAAGTCAGCCGGTATCCGGACCCTGTGCTTGATCCAAATGGCACGAAAGGGCCCCTCTAGGCGAGGAAAGTGTTGGGATATCATCTGCAAGCGGTTGCACTCGTTGCGGTAAGAAGCTGAATATTTATCAATAACTTACAACGGGCTTTGGATTGCAAGTGTTAAGGTCGCATGTGTCCGCGCTGAGAACGCGTCCCAGCGCAGACAGTTTCAGGAAGCTGTTGCTTGCGATGTGGGGTCACGGATTGAACATCTCGAGATGTGTGAGCGAATACGGAGGAGGAACCCTTGAGTAAGAAATTGGCGTGGTCGCTTTGTTTACTGGCCCTCGCTGTTTGCATGAGTACTCTGCCGGCGATGGCCCAAACAACGTTCTTCTCGGACCTTGGTCCAATGGGCAACACGTATCAGTGCTGCACTGGGTGGACGGTGGGTGGCACCCAGACGCTTGGCGAATTCTTTGTTGCAGCGAATGAGTTCACCGCCATGGCGACGGGCAGCGTTAGCCAGATCGATATTGGCGTTGGTTATGTAACGGGTGACAACTCATTCATCGCTTCGCTATGGACGGTCGGCAACAACGGCCTGCCGGGTACCGAAATCCAGGAATGGGACAACCTGAGCAGCAGCCAGGCCTTTGGCGGATGCTGCGGCCTGGTGTCGATTACCGGCATCTCCGGTGTGAGCCTTACCGCCGGCACGTCGTACTTCCTGCTCATCGGTCCCTCGGACCTCAACGGTACGACCTGGGAAGCCTGGAACTTTAACAACCAGAACGTCAACGGCCTGGATCTGTTTGCCACTTCCGGCTGCTCCAGCGGCAATGGCACCGGCTGCAGCTGGACCAGCAATGGTCAGCAGACGCTTGGCGCCTTCGACGTAATCGGCAGCACCGGCCAGACGGTTCCTGAGCCATCCTCCCTGCTGTTGCTGGGAACGGGCTTGGTTGGGGCGTTTGGAAGCATTCGCCGCAAGCTGATGAAGTAAAACTTCGTACAGCCTTGCAAAAGCCGGAGGGCTCCTCCGGCTTTTTTATTTGCCTCGACGTTCGTAACGCCGGTCTCCAGAGCGGCCGTGGCGGCGCTCTGCCCACGCTGAAGATTGGAGCCGCGATTCGGCGATCATCATTGGCACGTCAACGTCTCCATCCGCGATGAGACGGTGGATTCGCTCAGAGATCGCAGCAATCGATCCCACTCTTCCGGTGAACATACAAAGCATGGAGCAGCGCGTCAGCGATGAGGCCACCCGCCCCCGCTTCGAGGCTGCGCTGATCGGCAGGCGAGGCGCAACGATGATCGCCATCGGCACCGCCGCCGGACTTGCGTTCTCTCCGCTGATTGCCCGCCTGATGGCAGGACTACTGTTCGGCATCAGGCCAACCGATCCCCTGACCCTCGTCTCTGACGTCCTGGTTCTGGTTACGGTGGCGCTGGCGGCAACCTGGATCCCCGCCCGCTCCGCCGCTAACGTCAACCCGCTCGTTGCCCTACGATATGAGTGAGCTGCTGAATCGCGCTTTCCTCGCGCGGCGCAGCATAATAGCTATATGAGCCCCTCTCATCTCCGAACCAGACTGGTACTGTTCGGCGTAACACTTACTGCCGTATGTGTCCTTGCAGCCGATCTCGCCACGGTCCAGCGGATCGGCCCGCCTGAAACCCTCTCCGACTCCCTGCGGCAGGCAGTCGACGACAAAGGCTATCGCGTCACCCTCGATGACGGCTGGTCCGTCGAGTTCTGGTTCGCAAAACAGTTGAAGCTCGAAAAGAAAGAAACGCCCGGTGCGCTCTATCCCGATTTATCGGATGGCCAGTTCGTCGCCCTGGCCAACTTTCCCCAGGGCTTCTCCGATTATCGCGGACAACTGATTCCTGCCGGCTTCTACACGCTTCGTTATCAAACCATCCCGCAAGACGGCAATCATCTTGGCGTCTCGCCCAATCCCGATTTCCTGCTCGCAATTCCGGCAGCCAGCGATCCGTACCACGAGCAGAACTACGGGCTCACGAAACGGCTGGCGCTAAGCAGGAGGAGCACAGACACGGGCCACCCAGGCGTGATTGCAATGGACGCCGCCGGCCATCCTGGCGCCGTGACGAAGAACGACCGCGGGTATGTGATGTTTAACGTCGCCGTTCCCGCCGACGAAGGCAAGACGGAGACGCTCGGCATCGTCTTGAAGGGGACGGCAGCACAGTAGAACCCCGCCTGCTCGCCTCATTTCCAGCGCCGAAACTTATCGCCCCGTACGTGGAAACCTTGTCATTCCGGGTAGAAGCCAGTCCACGGAGTGAGAAGCCAGTCCGACCGAGTGAAGAAGCCAGTCCGCTGAACGAAGATAGCTGTCATCCCGAGCGTAGCCGAGGGATCTGCGGTTCGCCCGCCGTGGCAAACACACCAGCAGCGTCAGCCTAGTCTGCAAGCACCGTTTTATCTCCGCGCTGACATAATCTCACTTATGCGATAACTTCTAACGATCAACTCCGATCCCGCTGAATGAATAGAAGCAATCTGGAACTCTCAAAGCGTTTCGCTGCGCAATCAATCGAATGGGCGGCACTCATCCTCCTCGTCTTACTTTCGCTTCCTCCCATACTTTTCCGCCATCAGTCACTAACCGCTGTTTCCAGGTTGAACCTGGTCGACGGATCCTGGCTTCTCGACACCACCTATAAAGCCGCAGCCGGCATCTGGTTTGGCCGCGACGTCGCCTTCACCTTCGGCCCGCTCTATCAATGGCTCTCCAGCGCTCCCTCGCGATGGATCGGTCTCTCCACAGGCACAATCTACGCGACGTACTTCACCCTTCCGTTCTGCGCGCTGATTCTCGCAAGTTTCTGCACCGTACGACTTCTGCTCCCGAACAGCGCCCCATGGAGACGCACGCTTCTGTTCCTGCTGGCAGTCGTCTTCTGGTCACCCCCCGATTTTCGTGCGGCCCTGTGTCTTCTGGCCTTCGCTGTCTTCCTGTCCATGACCGACCCCCCATCGGTCACCATGCGCGCCGTTCTGCCGCGTGCCGTTGCCGCCGCAGGCATCTCGGTCACAGCCTTCCTGGTATCGGCGGACACGGGCGTCTACTGTGTGGCGGCCCTTCTGCTGGTGATCTTCGCCCGCTCTCTCGGCGAGCGCCCGCGCGACCAGCTAGTGAAGGAGCTCCTCGTAGCGGCGATATCGTTTGCGCTGTTGGTGCTGCTGACTAATGCAATCATGTCGTCATGGCTGGACCTCACCTTCTGGCGATCAAGCCTGAGCATCGCCAACGGCTATCGCTGGTTCGAACCGCTGCGCATGGCCAAAGCGGACAAGCGGCTGGTCCTGGAGACCGTCGCCCTGGGCATAATCGTTTTCGGTGTGGCCTGGTTCCAGCGCAAGTCTGACGGCCCGTGGACAAGGCGACCGGCATTCCTGCTTTCCGCTTTCTGCCTGGCGTTCCTCTTGCTGCAAACCAGCCTCGTGCGCTCCGATCCCGGACACATCGCCATGGGCATCTATCCCATGATCTTCTTCTGCGGCGCCATCGCTCTCGATCAGCTTCAGCCAACCGGGGCGCTCTCAATCATCCTGCCAATTGCCACGCTCGCCGTGACTCTCGTTTTCGCTCACCAGTCTGCCATGTTTGTCCCCGCTGGAATCGCAGCCCGCGCGCGGCAAATCGCTCATCCCGTTCTTGCCTGTCCGGCAGGATTCCAGGAATTCGACCGCGCCTGTTTTCCAGCCCAGGACGCGCAGCTGCTCACCGCAGTCTCCACCTACCTGCGTTCGAGCACCACTCCGACGGAACAGATCGCGGTCTTTCCTTATGAGACCGCCTTCGGCCTGGCTTCGCGCCGTCAAGTTGCCGGAGGCGTGCTACAGAGCTACCTCGTCAACGGACCATATCTCTCTTCTCTGGAACTCGACGGCCTGCAGCGTGCCGCCCCACCCTTCGCCCTTTATCTCCCGGACGGCATCATCAGTGTGCCCCTCGATTCGGTTCCGAACTTCACGCGCAGCGCGGAATTGTGGTTCTACTTCCTCCGTCATTACCGCGCGGAACGCAGCCCGGTTTTCGGTGTTGTCGGTTTAGTGCGAGATGAGAGCCGAAGCGCGCGTCTGACCCTCGATGACGAGACCATCGCAAATCCTATGCCGCCGGTTTCAATCACCAAACGCAGCACGGTCCTCACCCTTGGTCCGATCCAATGGCCCTCGTCCGGTGCGGACTTCCTCCGCCTGCGCCTTCGACTCGACTATCCCGCCTGGTGGAGAGTCCGCAAGCCGTCCTGCCTGACGCTGCAAATGTCGTTCGCCGATAGCTCGGAGAAGTCGATTCAGTTCGTCGTTGAGCCGAATCGTTCGACTGACGTCTGGGTGTATCCGTGGGATGACCGGGACATGGCTGATTACTTTCAGCCGGGCGAAGCGGACTGGCCCCGGCGGCAACGCCCAGCTCTGGCGAACATCAACCTGCTGATCACGCCCTTCGACTGGATCTCCGTTGTGCCGAGAAGCGTCACGGTCGAGAGCGTCGAGGCAGTTCGGCTCAGCATGAAATAGCGGTTCGCTTGCGGCATTCTGAGATCCAGGTCCACAAGGATGGAAGCCGGCGACAAATTTCTTTTTTCTTCTCGAAGAAATGGCTGCAGCAGTTCTAATCGCGTGTAGCGAATCGCATCAACCACGATGAGAATTGCAACACGATCTTCCGCCACCAGTGAACTAGGCTAAGCATTTGACACTACTGGGCAAACCACAACTTATCGAACGGAAAGGGCTTTAGGACGAGTTCCTGCGCTGAGGATCGCAACAATTTCGCCTGTTGCGAAATGCCTCCTCTTCAGCGATGACTCCTGCAACAGCAGCACGCAACCTGCACAGAGTCCATCACTTGCCGATGCAAATCGCCACCGCTCCAAGCTGACCGCAATTTGGCATGACGTGTGCCTTACCAAAGGTGTCAAGCGCGAGAAACAACGCGCAGCTAACAAGGAGGCACCCCGTGACTGTCCTACTCGTTCTTGTGATGTTCGCAATCTTCCTTACTATTGATTACTTCTACTCAAAGGCAAAGCACCCCGCTCTGCGCGTGGCTCCTGCGATGACGAAAGCAGCCGCAACTGAGCCGCGTCTGAAACCCAGTCTCGTCGGCGGCTTCTCGGTTCCGGAGAACCTGCGCTATCACCCGGGCCACACGTGGGCGCTCAGCGAGAGCCCCAACCTGGTCCGCATCGGCATCGACGACTTCGCCTCCAAGCTGGTCGGCAAAGTGGAGCATGTAACCCTGCCGCAGCGCGGCCAGTGGATCCGCCAGGGCCAGAAGATTTGGAGCATCGTGCGCAACGGCGTGAAGGTCGATATGGTTTCGCCCATTGAAGGCAGCGTCTCCGATATCAATGAAGCCGTGGCCAGTGATCCATCGCTGGCGATGAAGGACCCTTACGGCGAAGGCTGGATGGTAACGGTGCAGTCTCCCGACTCAAAGACCAACTTCCGCAACCTGCTCGGCGGCGCGCTCGCCCGCTGGTGGACGGAAGAGTCCTCGATGCGCCTGCAGCGCGTTGTGCCCAGCGCACTCGGCGCCTTGGCTCAGGACGGCGGCGTGGCGATCGACGATCTGGCCGCCACTCTTCCTGACGAGCAGTGGACGAAGATCACCCGCGAGTTCTTCCTGACATAGATCGATCAGGCCCGGAGGCTGCCTCCTGCTCCGGGCCATCTCCTGAATGCAACACCTCCCGGCCGCGGCGCAGCAAAGCCCGCGGCCGAAGTTCTTTTCGCCAACTTCTTCTTCCGTTGCCGAGGCTTTTGCGAAGGCTTGCGCATCCAACCCACTTCCGGGCATCCGCCTCCCATGACTGATATCGACGACCTCACATCTGACCCGCGCGTCACCGTTCGACGTAAAGGCGTGCTGGAAGCAGGAGGCGGCCGATGCGTTGTCTACTGGATGCAGCGCGCACAACGCGCTCTCGACAATCCCGCTCTGGACGTCGCTGTCTCGGCCGCGAACATCCTCCATCAGCCGGTGGTGGTCTTCTTTGCGCCCGTTCCGTTCTATCCCAACGCCAACCTCCGGCACTATGCATTCCTGGCACAGGGAATTCCCGACATCGCAGAACGCGCCCACGAGCGCGGGATCGGCTTTGTGCTCCGCCGTTACCCTGATCACTCGCTGCTGAAGTTCTGCGAAGAAATAAAAGCCTCCCTCGTCATCGGCGACGAGAACCCCATGCGCGAACCTCGCCACCGGCGGGAACTCGCCGCCAAAAAGCTCAGCGTGCCCCTCTGGACAGTCGATGCCGATGTCATCGTTCCGTCGAAGCTGCTGACGAAGGAGCAGTACGCAGCGCGCGTCATACGCCCCCGCCTCCAGCGGCGACTGAAAGAATTTCTGGCGCAGCCATCAAATGCCAAGGCAAAGATCGAGTGGCAAAAACCGCGCGGCCTTCGCGCTCTTGCTGACGATGGCTCACTCGAATTGACCGAGGACTGGACGGGTCTGGATCGCTCCGTCCGACCGGTGGACTCCTTCCACGGCGGAACGACAGAAGCGCTAAAACTGCTTCACCAATTCGTCACGCACAAGCTCGCGCACTATCCCGAACGGCACGGCAAGCCCGAGCTCGACGGAACCAGCCGGCTATCCCCATATCTCCACTTCGGCCACATCGGGCCGCATACCGTCGCGCTGGCGGTCGAGAATAGCCGCGCGCCGCGTGCCGCCAAAGATGACTTCCTCGATCAGCTCATCACCTGGCGCGAGCTGTCCATTAACTTCGTCCACTTCAATACCCTCTACGATTCCATCGAGAGCGCGCCTGACTGGGCCCATCGGACACTCGCCAAGCATGCGCGTGACAAGCGCGCCGTCATTTACTCGCGCGAGCAGCTTGAGCACGCCGCCACCCACGATGAGCTGTGGAACGCAGCCCAGCACCAGATGCTGCACGCGGGATGGATGCACAACTACATGCGCATGTACTGGGCCAAGAAGATCCTGGAGTGGAGCCCCTCGCCGGCGGTCGCGTATCAAAACGCGGTTTACCTCAACGACAAGTACTTCTTGGATGGCCGCGACCCGAACGGCTACGCCGGCATCGCGTGGGCAATTGCGGGCAAGTTCGATCGCCCGTGGTTCGAGCGCCCCATCTTTGGAACGATTCGTTACATGTCAGGCAACGCCGCGCGCAAGAAGTTCGATGCAGCCAAATACATCACGCAAAAGGCAGAACTCGCCGGTGAAGAGCCGCGCGAAAAACCGCTATTCGAGTGAGACGGCGGCTGGTGGATGAGTCGTGAGACGATACCCTAACCCCCAGCCCCAAGCCCCTAGCCTCATTCCCCCTACAACCTTAGTCGGACGCCGCTGTTTTCGCGGCTTCGGCCACTCCACCGATGCTAGAATTTCCCTATGCCGTTCCCCATTGACCGTCCCCGCCGTCTGCGTCGCAACGAGGCGATGCGCTCGTTCGTCCGCGAAACCCGCCTCAGCCCGGAAGGTTTTGTCTATCCGCTGTTTGTCTGTCCTGGCGAAGGCATTCGCAAAGAGGTTCGCTCCATGCCCGGTGTCTATAACCTCTCCATCGACGAGGCAATGAAGGAGTGCGCGGAAGTGAAGTCGCTGGGCATTCCCAGCGTCATCCTCTTCGGCCTCCCTGAAGCGAAGGACGAAGTGGCGACGGGCGCCTGGGCGGACGACGGCATCGTGCAGAAGGCGGCGCGCGCCATCAAGCGCGAAGTTCCGGGACTGCTGCTCATGGGCGACGTCTGCCTCTGTGAGTACATGTCGCACGGCCACTGCGGCCTGGTCGATACCTCCGATCCCAACGCCAAGGCGCGTGGGGAAGCGATGGAATTCATTCGCGAACTGGAGGCGCGAGGTAAGGTCGTCATCAATCCCGGGACGCAATCGCTGGGCGCAGCCATCGCGGCGGCCACGGGAGTTGTCGCGCCTTCGGCAGAGGAGTACGAGATCCTGAATGATCCCACGCTTGAGCTGCTGGCCCGCACCGCCGTATCACAAGCCAGGGCCGGCATGGACATCATCGCTCCGTCCGACATGATGGACGGCCGCGTCGCCGCCATCCGCGGCGCGCTCGACGAGAACGGTTTCCAGAATATTCCTGTGCTGTCCTACGCGGCGAAATTTGCCAGCGGCTTCTACGGGCCTTTCCGCGAAGCGGCCGACTCAGCGCCGCACTTCGGCGACCGCCGCTCCTACCAGATGGATCCCGCCAACCTGCGTGAGGCGATGCGCGAAATCGAGCTTGACCTCGAAGAAGGCGCGGACATGATCATGGTGAAGCCGGCTATGCCGTATCTCGACGTGCTGCACGAAGCGCGCCTGCGCTTCGATGTGCCTCTCGCGGCGTATCAGGTCAGCGGCGAGTACGCCATGATCAAAGCCGCCGCGCTGAATGGCTGGATCGACTACGAGCGAGTCATGATGGAATCGCTTCTGTGCATCCAGCGCGCCGGCGCTTCGATCACACTCACCTACTTCGCGAAAGAAGCTGCCCGCCTGTTGGCATAGAGGACGGAGCGCCGATCTCCAGATCGACTGTAGCGCGGGTCTCCAGACTCGCGCCGCATGAATCAGCAGAAAACGCGCCGCAGCGCCGCCGCACCTGAAGAAATTTTCTTCGCCCTCTCTGCCGCCCTCGCATCCAAACCACCGCTATGAAACTTTCTTCCGAAACCAGGCAGCTTCTCGACAGCGCAAACTTTGCTCATCTTGCAACACTCATGTCCGATGGCTCTCCTCAGAGCGTGCCGGTCTGGGTCGGCCGCGAAGGCGACCGCATTGTCATCTGCACGGGCGAGAACTCGCTGAAGGCCCGCAACACCGCTCGTGAGCCTCGGGTGGCGCTATCGATCGTGGACTTTCACAATCCCTATTCTGAAGTGCAGATTCGCGGGCGCGTCATCGAGCGTCGGCCCGATCCCGACCTGAAGACGATGGATCCCATCTCCGTGAAGTACACGGGCAAGCCGTTTCCTTTCCGCGATCCCAACGGGCGTGTTGTGCTGATTATTGAAGTGGATAAGGAGCGTTACACGAAGCTGCCCTTCGAGCACACGCCGGCGGCGTAGGTTACGAGCGCAGGAACTCCAGCACACATCGCACAAATTCCGCAGGCTTCTCGAAGGCCGGCAGATGCCCGCATTGCGGAATAATTTCCAGCTTGGAGTTGCGGATCAGGCGATGCATCAAGCGGCCGGTGGCTACGGGTATGAGGACATCCTCCTCGCCCCATACGATGAGGGTCGGCGTGGCGATTCCGGCAATCCTGTTATCCAAAAACTCCCGCCCTTCGCGCAGATTCTGCAGGACGCGATGAATGGTGTACCCGTCGCCGCGCACGAGGTGCTGCTCGTATGCCAAATCGACGAGCGCGTCGGTCGCCAGGCTCTTGTCGTACAACAACAGTTCAAAAACTTCCCGCGCATGACGCCGGCTGGAAACACGCAAGTCAATCGGCAGCTCGGTGGTGTTTCCCCACACGCCGGCCGCGTCCACCAGCACCAGTTTGTCGATGCGATCAGGAAATTTCAGCGCGAATGCTGCGGCAATCCATCCCCCGAGCGACACGCCTACCAGGCTAGGGCGCAGCACATCCAGCTTGCGCAGAAATCGTTCGAGCACCTCGACAAATACTTCGATGCAGTAGGCAATGAACGGCTTGTCGGAGCGTCCGAATCCCAGCAGGTCAAGAGCAATCACGCGATGTGAGGCGCTGAGGCTCTCGAAGCAAAATGCCCACTCATCGGCATCGCCGCCAATGCCGTGAATCAGGACCAGAGGCGGCCCGGAACCAATGTCGTAGTAGCGCATGGTGCGCCCGAAGACTGTGGCGCTGCGCAGCTCGGGAAGCGGCGGCAGCACGAACTGCGGTGCATTAGATTTGCTGCTTCCCATTGCAGTAGATGGTGTCCGCTCGTGCCACTCGAAGAATCGCCACCAGCTGCCTCCGGCGAAAAGCGAATGGCGAGCAGCGAAAAGCCGCTTTTACAGAATCTTCTTCCCAAAGGCCGACAGCGCCAGCTCCACCGCCAGCTCCGCCGTCTGATTGCGCTCGTCGAGAACGGGATTCACCTCTACCATCTCAAAGCTCAACATGCGGCCATGATCGGCAATGATCTCCATCGCCAGGTGCCCCTCGCGATACGTCGCTCCTCCCCACACGGGTGTGCCGACCCCAGGCGCATCTTCAGGATCGATCCAGTCTAAATCGAGAGACACGTGGTATCCGACCGTTCCACGTCCGACCAGCCGCAGCGCTTCTTCCATCACCGCACGCATACCGCGCTCATCGATGTCACGCATGGTGAACACATGCACACCTGCCCGGCGAATGTTCGCGCGCTCATGTTCGTCCACGTCACGAATTCCGACCAGCGCGCAGTTGTCGGGGCGCACCTTCGGGCTGAAGCCGTACATATCGGACAGCGGCGAGTGGAAGAGTCCCATGATGGCGCCGAGCGGCATGCCGTGAACATTGCCGCTGGGTGAGGTATCAGGGGTGTTGATGTCGCTGTGCGCGTCGATCCAGAGAAGCCCGATGCGCTGGTTCTTGCGGCGATAAAACTCGGACACACCGGACACCGTGCCCGCAGCGATCGAGTGGTCGCCGCCAAGGGCCAGAGGAATCTTTCCCGCCTCCAGCGTCTTGATCACCAGTTCGGCCTGCGCTGTGCAGGTTTCCGTGATCTCTTCGAGGTACTTCGCGTGGGGATCGCCTTCGGATTCGGTTTCGAGCATAGCGACGGGGACATTGCCGCCATCCTCAACTTCATAGCCTAGCGCTTCGAGCTTGGCTTCAAGGCCCGCGACACGCATCGCCGACGGCCCCATGTCGACGCCACGGCGTGACTGACCGAGATCCAGCGGCACACCGATAATGCGGATGTGCCTGGTTTCAATATTAGGTATGGGTTTGGTGATGGGACTGGTTGCCATAATGTTCTTGGTTACGGCTACATTGCGAGTTGCACATTCAATGCCTGCGCGCAATCGCTTCCATTACCGGTGAACAGCAGATCCCTCGGCTGCGCTCGGCATGACAATCTTCTAGTTCGGGCATCGTATCGTTGGGGCATCGTCCATTACGGGTATAACCGGTACAGCATCCTGGGGAAGGGAATCGTCTCGCGCACGTGCTCCAGCCCGCAGATCCATGCCACCGCGCGCTCAATGCCCATACCGAAACCCGCGTGCGGCACGCCGCCGAACTTCCGCAAGTCGAGATACCACTTGAACGCCTCTTCCGGCAGGCCGTGTTCGTGAATACGCTGTAGCAACAACTCATGCGAAGCCATACGCTGCGAGCCACCAATGATCTCGCCATATCCCTCGGGCGCGAGCACGTCAACGCACAATGCCAGCTCCGGCCGCTCTGGATCCGGTTCCATATAGAACGCCTTCACCGACGCAGGATAGCGATGAATCATCACAGGACGATCAAACTGTGAGGATATGTACGTCTCGTCAGGCGAGCCCAGATCGCCGCCCCACTCGAACTTGTTTTCCAGCTCGCCCTTCGCGTGG
>DATFSK010000120.1:0-128681 GCA_035262645.1 Terriglobales bacterium | reverse complement strand
ATGTAGTTCCATCCAGCGCACGCCCATGGCCGAAGTCCCCGCATTCCAAACGTCCCAATCCACGTACAGGTGCTGGACTGGAGCAGGGATCGGCGGAGTGGCGGTGGCATTGGCCTGTGGCCGGTCTTCCCAGTAAGCGAAACGATACATCAGACGATCGCCGAGGGAGTCCAGCTTGTCGGTCACGCCCTGCTGCGGAACGCAAGCGCCGCCGTAATTGCCGTTGCAGGACGGAGTGAAGGTGGCAATGTTAAGCAGTTGCGTGTCGCCGTTGCCGGTCATGGATGCACTGCCGGTGGACCAGTTGTTGATGTGCATGGAGTAGAGGGACAGGACACTGTTCGGGTCAGCAGGACAGCCGGCCCCCAGACAATCGCCAATGCTGCCGATGAAGAACTCATCCTCGGTCGCGGGAGGCGCAGTCGGCGAATCGCGGTCGGCGGGCAGCAAGCTGTCCTGGTAAAAGCCGTTGTTGCCCGGGTTGTTGGACAACTGGAAGCAGATCTGCTCGGCGGAGGGATCACCGGCGAGCATCTTGGCACGGTCGTAGCCGCACATTACGGGCCCAACATAGCCACCACCGCCAACGCCGAAGTTGTTCCAGTTCTCGAAGTAACCGTCACTGGCGCCGCCCGAAGACCAAACGCCCATTTTCGGGTAGTCCGGGAAGCCGCCACCGACAACGGGGAATTGATAGGCATTCCACATGTTGTCGGAGAATGTCGCCGTCTGGGAAACAGCGATGCAAACTGCATAGGACCCAACAAACACGTTCTGATGCATGACCCAGCGATGCGCCGCCCGGTCAAACTTCACGATGGGGTCGCCGTCGTTGTTGTTAGCGCAAAGAGTTCCAGGTAGCAGGGCGTGCCAAATGGTATTGCCCAGCGTGCTGTCCTGCCCATTCAAGGGGATGATGGCGCCAGTGCTCTTGTTGAAATCGGCATAGGAGACATTGACCCACTGCACGACTTCGGTATCACCGACCGCCATGGTCGTGTCAGGTGGGGCATCAGGAACGCTGTAGTTCGGGAAGCCAACGCCTACGCCCAGGACGTGATAAACGAGGTTAGGTGCAGTCGGGGTTACTGAGCCGCGCTGCACAACCGGGTCATTGACCGGGGAAACGGGATTCTTAGGAATACGACGGACCGGGTTGGCCAGATGCAGGCCAAACGGCGGAGGAGCTACGCCGACGTCGACATGCCCGGAGCCAAAGGCGGTGGCATGTTGCAGAATGGCCTGCGGCGCCTGATCGGCCGCGACCATCGGCAGGCTACACAGTAAAAGAGCGCCCACAGCTAGTATGGAGACGCCCATCATCTTTCTTGTCATTGTTACCCTTCTCCTTTTTCTCATCACATCGCCCGCAAAACGCCAGTCAGTGCCGTAAGCCGAGCGGTGTTGCAACAGCAGGTTGAGTTGTTGGTTGCGCGCGCAGTTCTTCACCTGGAAGTGAGCCGCAGTCATCTCTTGTTTCGAATTTGAATCAGTTCCCTAGAGGCGGGTGCCTGATTTTTTATCACACACAAGTGCAGCGTGCAACTATTAATCGCGTAGTAATCCAGCAAAATCATCGACTTGGCACAAAAGTAGTAAGGATGGATTCAGGCGAGCAAGAATCGAACAAAGATGTGCCGTCTAAGCCGTTTGTTAGTCCCAAGCGACTGGCTTTGATAGCCGAAATACTACTTGCCATCGTAGACATGGCATGGCCTAATACGGGGGCCTCTCTGCGCTTTCAGCAGACTGTACGGGGAGCCGATGCGCAATTGGCGCCATTGCTGATTCGAAGGAGAGTGAAATCGGCCATGCCGTTCTCACGCCGAATTGATAGGCTTAGGGATAGGTCTTAGGCTGTTTCCGCGAGGAATCATTTTGATAAGAGCGAGAAATTCGCGCCCCGGCTTCGTGCTGGGGCCGCTTGAAATGGAAGTGATGGAGGTCATCTGGGAAGCGGGCCGGTGTAGTGTTCGCGATGTGGTGGAACGGCTGAACAGCCGGCTGGCCTACACGACGGTAATGACCACGCTGGATCGGCTGTTCAAGAAGGGACTGCTGAATCGCGAGAAGTCGGAACGGGCCTTTCTCTACTCGGCGTTGTTTACCAGCCAGGAGTGGGAGCGCCGGCGCGCCGGGGACCTGGTCGCGGGATTTCTCGCCGGTCCGGAACCTTCGCGAGATCTGCTGTTGTCATCTTTGGTCGACGCAGTTGGCCAGCACGATGCCGTGCTTCTGGACGAACTGGAAGAAAAGATCCGCAGGAAGCGCCGTGAACTTTCGCAGGTGTCGAAGTGATAAGTCTTCCTTATACGATGCGGCTGCTATGCCTGTGCTGGGCCTCCTTCTTCATGCTCCACATGGCATTGGTGATCGCCGCCCGGCTGAGTGCAGGAACCGCTGTGCGCATGGCGGAGCACATGAAGCCGAGCTCAGCGGCGCGCCTTCTGTTCGGCATTCGCATCGCGCCTTTGCTGCTGACGCTGTTCGCAGTGCTGGCGTTTTGTATTCCCAGCTACTTATGGCTTGAGCCGAGGGCGACAGGCGAGCGCGTGGGTACGGCGTGCATGGTCATGGCGTGCCTCGGAATTGCGGTCTGGACCTCCGGGCTCGTGAGGATTTTTCGGGCGGTTCGCGGCACGGTCAGGTATCTGCATCAATGCGAGCGCAAGGGAAGGAAGATCAGCGTGCCGGGCGACTCATCGGCCGCGCTGCTGCTTGCTGACCAGGCTCCGGTGCTGGCCGTGGCCGGGGTTTTGCGTCCACGTCTGGTTATCTCGCGGCGTGTGATGCGTGGGCTCTCGGCTGAGCAGCGGGATGCTGCCCTGCGGCATGAAAGAGCGCATTGCACCTCCGGGGACAACCTGAAGCGCTTCCTGATTCTTCTGGCGCCTGACGTTCTGCCGTTCGTCCGCAGTTTCAGCGGGCTGGAGCGCTCCTGGTCAAGATTCACCGAGTGGGCCGCTGATGATGTCGCAACCGCCGGTGATCCACGGCGCGCCTTGTCGCTGGCCTCGGCGCTGGTGCGTGTCGCGCGAATGGGCTCCAAGCCAAATCTCGGCTATCTTTCCTGCTCTCTGCTGGGTGGAGGCCACGACCTGTCCCAGCGCGTCGATCGGCTGCTGCGGCCGCAAAGCAAGCCGCGAAAGCCGGTAAAGGTCCTCGTACCTCTCATCACCGGCGCCGGTACGCTGGCGGTCTCAGGATTCGCGGTGATGACGCTGTGGCCGGGAAGCCTCTCGCTGGTGCACCGCGCGTTGGAGCAGTTGATCCACTAAAGCACCGCGCATCGCTCGTCCTGCTGAGTGCTTGATGCGTGCCGCAGCCATCTACAGTTTCCTTGCACAGATGTAATGATGAACAAGCTCGGGCAGGGAAGCGAGCGTGAGATCTGCAAGCACGGTCGCCCGCTTCGCCTCGATTGAATCGCCCGCGTCGGCATTGACGAACACCGTCGGCATCCCCAGGCGCAGGCCGGCTTCGATATCGCGGAAAGAATCTCCGACCATGATGCTGTTTTGGGGATGGGCTTCGGGAAAGTCGCGGAAGGCCTGCTCGATCAGTCCGGTTTGCGGCTTGTGGCAGTTGCACTCGCCATCGTCGTGCGGGCAGACATAGATAGCGTCCAGGCGGGCGCCATGCACCGCAAGCCGCTCGCGCAGGTGGGCGTGCATCCGGTCAAGGTCCTGCTGCGAGTAGAGGCCCAATGCCACGCCACGCTGGTTGGTCACCACAATTACCTTACGGCGTGAGCGGTTCAGTTCGGCTATGGCGTGCGCGACTCCGGGAAGCAGCTCAAATTCCTCCCAGCGGGTGACAAATCGCCCTTCAGGCGGTTTACGGTTCAACACCCCGTCCCGATCCAGGAAAAGGTAAGCAATATTTGCGAAGTCAATGACTTGGTCGCCGCGCATGGCACCTATAATTTATTTAATAAGCCCTCTCCGCCGGTTCTGGGAAGATCCTCACATGTTTTGACGAGGGGCGAATGCCATCTTCTCTGAATCTGGCCAGCGTCTTCGGCGACGCTCTCGACGCACACATCACTATAATCCGCCGGCTGCAGGAGCAACAGGACTCCTTTGAGCGTGCGGCGACGCTCATCACCGAATCGCTGCTGCGCGGCAACAAGGTGCTGTGGTGCGGAAACGGAGGCAGCGCCGCCGATTCTCAACACCTCGCAGCCGAGTTGATAGGACGATTTCGCGGCTCGCGCTCGGGGCTGCCATCGCTCGCCCTTACTACCGACACCTCTGTGTTGACAGCGGTTGCGAATGACTTTAGCTACGACGAGGTCTTCAAGCGACAGGTGGAGGCATTGTGCCGGCCCGGCGATGTCGTGGTCGGAATTTCCACCTCCGGCAATAGCCGGAATGTCTGCGCCGCGCTGGAGACGGCCCGCCGGCTCGGAGCAGTGACCATCGCAATGACGGGCAAAAGCGGCGGACGCCTGGCGCCGTTGGCAGATGTGAGCATCCGCGTGCCGTCATCCGATCCCGCGCGAGTTCAGGAGGGCCACATCCTTTGCGGACACATGTTGTGCGAATGGATCGAGCTGGCGACATGCATTACCGAGGCAGTTGCGGTGGGCTGGAGGATGCAATGATTCCCGATCTGCGCGCGATCCTCCCGCTGGTCGAATCCGGCTGGCAGCGACAGCAGGTGCTTGTTGTGGGCGATGTGATGCTCGATCAGTATGTCTGGGGTGATGTGGAACGCATCTCGCCGGAAGCGCCGGTGCCGGTGCTGCACGCGAAGCTGAGCGACGAGAAGCCGGGAGGCGCAGCCAACGTTGCCATGAACCTAGCCGGGCTCGGCGCTTGCGTCACCCTCGTTGGCTTCGCGGGTGGCGATGACGAGCAGCGGATGCTCGAGGCGATTCTGGCGGACCGCGCCATCGAGCCGTTACTGGCTCCGATTTCGGGACTTCGTACCACCACCAAATTACGCGTTCTCTCCGGTCACCAGCAGATGATCCGCATCGACACGGAGAGTGCTGCACCGATTTCGCAAGCGGATCACCAGGGACTCCTGGCTTGCGCCCTCGCTCACCTGCCCAGCGCCTCGGTGGTCGTGCTCTCCGACTATGCGAAAGGCGTGCTCACGGAAGGGCTGTGCCAGGCCATCATCGGCGAGGCGAACAAGCGGCACATCCCCGTGCTCGTTGATCCCAAGAGCCGAAGCTTTGCGCGCTATCGCGGCGCGACCGCCGTCTGTCCCAACCTGAAGGAGCTTGCCGCCGCGACGGGTGAAGTAACGAGCGATCTCGATGGCCTGCTGGGGGCCGGCCAGAAGCTCGTGGCATCGCTGGCTGTGAAGTTCGTGGTTGTGACGCTTGGAGAAAAGGGAATTGCGGTCTTGCGGCCGGATTCGCGTTTCCATGCGCCTGCTGCCGTCCGTCAGGTATACGACGTTTCCGGCGCCGGTGACACGGTGATTGCGACGCTGGCGTTAGCGTTGGCTTCGCGTATTCCGGTGGAGAGCGCGGTCCAGCTTGCCAATGTCGCCGCAGGCGTCGTGGTCGGTAAAGTCGGGACCGTGCCGATCCAACGCGAAGAGCTTTTGGGTGCGTTGAGCCAGGGCATTCTACCGGCGATGGACGAAAAGGTTGTCAGTCTGGAGCCGCTGCTGGGGCGGGTTTCCGTGTGGAGATCATCGGGAGAACACGTCGTTTTTACCAACGGATGCTTCGACATTCTGCACATCGGCCACATCCGTCTGCTGGAGGAGGCGCGCCGCAAAGGCGATCGCCTGATTGTCGCTGTGAACAGCGATGATTCCGTACGCCGGCTCAAAGGTCCGCTACGGCCAGTGGTTGCCGAACGCGAGCGGGCAGCTGTGCTCGCGGCGCTGAGCGCGGTCGACGCTGTTGTCATCTTCGACGAGAGCACGCCGCTGCGGCTGATCGAGGCCATCCGGCCTGATGTGTTGGTCAAGGGTGGAGACTACACCGAGGAGAGTGTGGTGGGAGCGCGCGAGGTACGTGCTTGGGGAGGGCGAGTCGAGTTGATCCCGCTGGTTGGGGGCGTCAGCACAACCCGTTTGATCGCTAAATCCGGCGCTCACGCGCCGTTCCATACCGCTGCGAAGGTGTTGCCGGCATGAAACGGCCTTTGTTCGCGCCGCTTTGCTTTTCCGTTCGTCTGCCGACTCTGCTGGCGATGTTTTGGCGCGCGCACATCAACCGCGAGCAGGCCTCCGACCTTCTTCGCAAGGGAGGGCCCTCCTTCATCATCTTCCGTCTCGATGCCCTGGGCGACGTGGTGATGACCACCCCTCTGTTTCGTGCCTTGAAGAAAGCTTATCCCGATTCGCGATGCACGGTGGTGGTTCGCAACTGTTACAAGTCACTGCTGGTTACAAATCCGCATATTGACGAAATCCTGACGCTGCCTGTGATTCGCCCAGCCTGGCTGCCGCAGCGCTTGAGAGGATTACTGGCAGCCGCGCTGCTCTACTGGACAAAGTTGCGCAAGAGGCATTTTGATTTTGCAGTCTCGCCGCGCTGGGATGTGGACGAGCAGCTGGCGACGTTTCTCTGCGTCCTGACGCGCGCTACCACCCGCGTCGGCTACACGGAAAAGACATCGCAGGCGAAGCAGCGGATCAATCGGGGATTCGATCGCGCCTACGACCTGTGCCTGCCGCCGGGACCCGCACGGCACGAGATTCTGCGAAACCTGGCTGTCGCGAAGGCGATGGGAGCAACCGAGTTGAACGCCACGCTCGAAGTGCAGCTAACGGAAACAGACCGCAGACGCGCGGCGAAGTTGCTGGCCAGGGTTCCAGCCACCACTGACCTAGTGGCGATTGGAATCGGCGCCGGCAGCCCAAACCGCCGTTGGCCTCTGAGCCGTTATGCCCAGGTCATCGAACAACTGGCCAGGATACGCCCGCTCCAGCCGGTGATCGTCTGCTGCGCAGCGGAGCTCGGTGACGCGATGAAGCTCGCCGGGAAACTGTCAATTGCTCCCATAATCCTGAGTGGAGCCGGGTTGCGCGAGGCCTGCGCTGTAATCGAACGCTGCGAGCTCTTTATTGGAAACGACAGCGGCTGTGCCCACCTGGCGGCGGCGATGAATTGCAGGGTAATTGTCATCTCGCGGCATCCGCTGGATGGCGATGCGAACCATTTCAACAGCCCTCTGCGCTTCGCGCCGCATTGCCCTAACGTGGGCGTTTTACAACCAGCTACGGGTATGGAAGGTTGTCGCGGAGCGTGCCGGTCGCTTGAGGCGCATTGCATCCGGCGGATTTCCGTCGACGCGGTGGTCGCCGCTTGCCGGGCGATGGTCCACCTGAAGCGCGCCTCTGTTTCCCAGCCTGAGCTAAGCGCGTGGCCCGACAAGGCTGCACGGTCTTTGCTGCAATCGCACTCTGCGCCCGCGATTGAACGCGCGGTAGAAGTGTTGCGCTCCGGCAATCGGCCGTTGACTCAGTTGTGATCGGGCATCTTGTGAAAGCCAACTCCTCATCGCGATCCGGCAGGATTTTCCAGGCAGTGTGGTCCGGCACGGCCGTGAGGGTATTGACCAGCGGGCTTGCGCTTATTTCCTTGCCGCTCGCCGTTCGTTATCTGGGAGCGGAGCGGTATGGCGTCTGGGCGACGATCACCACGACGGTTGTCTGGATCAACCTCCTGGATCTCGGCATCGCGAACACCCTGACCAATCATGTCTCGCGCGCATATGCGTTCGACGACAAGCTTTCCGCTGCGCGCTACTTCACGAATGCACTATTGCTTACCGGTGGAATCGCTCTCATCGCGGGGACGACAGCGGCCTTGGTATTTCCCAGCATCAACTGGGCAACGATGTTCAACCTGAGCGGCAATGTCGCTGCGCGGGAGGTAAAGCAAACCGCAGCCATCGCCCTGGGCCTCACGCTGCTGGCGCTTCCGTCGAATCTGGTAAGCAAATTACTGGCTGGGTATCAGCAGCTGCATCGCAACAACTATGTCAACTGCGCCGGGGCCCTGGCCAGTCTCGGCGGGCTTGCGCTGGGCGTGGCGCTACACGTTTCCATGCCAGCATTGTTTCTGATGTCGGTGGGATGCCTGACCTTCACGACGCTCATCCATCTGCTTTTGGTCGTTGGCTGGCAAAAGCCCTGGCTGCTTCCGCGGCCGTCGTTGATCGATGTCTCTGCGGCGAAGGAACTCCTGAATTCGGGTTCATCGTTCTTTCTCATTCAGGTTGCCGCGGTGGTGGTCTTCAGCTCCGACAACCTGATCGTGAGCCACTATCTTGGCGCCAGGGAGGTTACGCCGTACAGTGTCACGTGGCGTGTCGTCGGATTCGCAGCGGTTTTGCAGTCGCTGCTCTTTCCCGCGCTCTGGCCGGCCTACGCCGAAGCCTATGCCAAAGGTGATTACAAATGGATCCGGCGCACCTTCGCCATTGCTATGACAGGGACGGTAACACTCAACACGGCGTGTGCCGTTGCGCTCATGTTTCTGGGGCGACCTATCATTCGACTGTGGGCAGGTCCCGCTGCGGTTCCCAGCACATACTTGTTGGTGGCGATGGGAATCTGGTCGGTGGTGAACGGCTTGATGAGCGTCGAGTCGTGCCTGCTGGCAGCGCTGAATCGTACGCGCGAACAGGCTGTCCTGTCGATTGTGGCGGCTGGATTGAACATCGCCCTCTCGGTATGGCTGGTGCGCCACATCGGGTCACTGGGCGTCATCGGGGGAACGATTCTGTCTTACCTGATGGTTCTTGTAATCCCGCAAACCTTGATTGTTCGGAGGGTCTGGCGAAATGAATTAGGAGGGAAGAAGTCGCCGCTTGTCGTTCGCTCTTCGCCTTTCGCCAGAGCGTCGGTCGAGTAAGAAACAACCTTGGATTACCAAACGGCACAGCGGCTAAAGCCGCGACGATTTTGGCCGATATTACGGACCGCTTGAAGGCGGTCCCTTTCAAAGCCCCACTCAGAGCAGAGGCTCCGTAACTCCTAATCACCAATCACTAATTACTAATCGCTAATTGCTAATTGCTAATTGCTAATTGCTAATTGCTAATTGCTTCCTCATCTCACCAGAAACGGATTGCTCTGCCGCTCTTCGCCAATCGTCGTCAGCGGCCCATGACCGGGGACCACAATCGTATCGTCCGGCAAGGCGAGCACTGGCCCATGCAGTGAGCGCATGATCTTCTCGTAGGAACCGCCGGGCAGATCGGTACGCCCGATCGAGCCAGCGAAGAGCGTATCGCCCGCAATCAGTTTTTTCTCCGGCGCGAAATAAAGGCACACGCTGCCTTCGGTGTGCCCCGGCGTATGCAGCACGTCGGCAACCAGGTTACCGGCTCCAACCTTATCTCCCGTGGTCACGCTGCCGTCGATGAGGACCTTGTCTGGTGTCTTCATTCCGATCCAGGCCGCCTGCACGTCCAGCATCTTGAGCAGAGCGTAATCGTTCTCGTTGAGGAGAATTGGCGCGCCGGTCAGTCGCTTCAGCTTCATCGCTCCGCCAACATGATCAATGTGCGCATGGGTGATGACGATCTGTTTCACCGTCAGCCCATGCTGCTGCACGATCGCCATTACGTCCTCGATGTCGTCTCCCGGATCGATGACCAGCGCTTCCTTCGTGGTCTCGTCGCCGACGACGGAGCAATTGCATTGCAGCGGTCCGACGGGAAAGATCTCGTGAATCATAGCTACAAGCTATCACGAACCTCAGACATTGCCGGTGACCCTTTGGGGTCTGCAATAGCAAGAACTTTATGGGCGATTTGGATAAATACCGCGGGTGTGAACGCATATTCACCACACAGTGACCTGTCTGCAATCTCACTGCAACAAAGGACTGCAAAAATCCAGCGGAGCCCTGGATGGTCATTAGGGTCACTCCAACTCGAAATTGAAGGAGAAGTCTGTGAGAGAGAACACATTGAAAAAGCGGAGGAGTGTGCGCACGCTCCTTCCGCTTCCTGCGCTGCTTCCGGCGATCGTCATGGCCGGTTCTGTTTTCGCGCAAGCCCAACACGATGGCGATGTCTTCTCGCCGGGCAACATCGTCGTCAGCCGCAGCGTGTACGACAACAATCCCAACAACGTTCAGGTCGGCCAGATTCTGCCGCCCAATTGTGAGCAGACGCAGGCTGGCTGTGCTGGAACGGCCAGCAACGATGGCACCTATCCCACGGTATGGAACAACGACCTCGTCGACTCCAGTTTCGGCATCACCTCGAAGATCCTGCTCGATCAGTACACGCCCGCCGGCACGCTGGTGAACTCGCTGGAAGTGCCAAACAGTTCGCAGCCGGGTGTGCCTCCGCAGAAAGACCAGATGGTCACCAGCTTCTCCTCGAAGTCAGAGATGGCGCTGAATCTTTCCACCGACGGCCAATACCTGACATTTATGGGTTACGTTTCGCCGATCGACAACATCGACGTATCGAACTCGAACACGCCGGCGATCACCGATCCCACGAACCCGGTCGGCACGAACTACTACCGCGCGGTTGCCCAGGTCGACGCTCACGGCAAGTTTCACTTCACCGAAAGCAATGCCTACAGCGGGAACAACGGCCGCGCCGCGGTCCTGAACGGCGCTGCGAACCTGCTTTACACCGCGGGAAATGCCGGGAATGGCGGCAATCCGCAACCCGACGGGGTCATTATCGGCGCTGGCGCGCAGATCATGACGCCGGAGATCCGCGCGGAGATCGCACAGCGTCCTGGAGGTCCCGCGCCCGTGGCGAGCTTCAACGTGACCCAGATTGGCGATCAGCAGGACAAAATCGGCAAAGACGACAACTTCCGCGGGATGACCGTCTTCAACAACGTCCTGTATTACACGAAAGGAAGCGGTGGCAACGGCGTCAACACGGTTTACTTCGTCGATCCGACGCTTACCGTCTGTAACGACAGCAACGGCATCGGCATTCCGCCGGCGAACGCGAGCCTGCCGACCGCACCGCTGGCGTACGATCCCAGCCTGCTGCAAACTATGGGACTCGATCCCAACAACATGTGCATCCTGAACGGCTTCCCGAAGAAGCTGAAGTCGAAGACTTCGTTCCCGTTCGGCATCTGGTTCGGGGATGCAAACACGCTGTACGTTGCGGACGAGGGCGACGGCGACAACACCTTCTCCAATGGCGTGTATACCACGGCCGCGTCGTCGCCGACCGCCGGCCTTCAGAAGTGGGTCTTCGATTCCGTCGCCGGCAAATGGAACATGGCTTACGTGCTGCAGTCCGGACTTCAGCTCGGCATCCCCTACACGGTTGCGAACTATCCCACGGGAAATAATCCTGCGACCGGACTGCCGTGGTCTCCGGGAACCGATGGGCTGCGTAACATCACTGGCATTAACAACGGCGACGGCACGGTGACCATCTACGCCATCACCTCGACGGTGAGCGGTAACGGTGACCAGGGGGCCGATCCTAACAAACTGGTTGTCATTACCGATCAACTGAGTGCCACGACGCTGCCGAACGAAAGCTTCACCACGTTTCAGTCGGCCGGTTTCGGAGAAGTCCTGCGCGGAGTTTCCTTCACTCCGGGAAGCACGACGCGCTAGGATCGACACTCGTTTCGCCAGGAGAGGCCCCGCCCGAGCGCTTTCTGACAAACAAAGCCTGGGTGGGCACTCTCCTCTGTTCGCAGCCATCAGACGTCGGAGCGGTGAAAATTGGGCCGGTGAAGATGTTTGCGCACGGGGCAATTTTTGCAGAGAGTTTTCTGTGGATTTTAGACGCAAGAACCGGGGAGGATACCAGGTAACGACTCGATTATCCATTGAGTGAAGCGGTAAGACCCACAGTCTGCTGTGCTGGATGGCTTCAGAGTGCCGTGCGAGAGGTTGATTGTGACGGCTCAGGAAACCAGATGAGGGCGAGGTGGTGAGCCCGGCAGGAATCGAACCTGCGACCCACGCATTAAAAGTGCGTTGCTCTACCAACTGAGCTACGGGCCCACAATTTACTAATCTACCATAGCGTAAAAAAGTCCCAGAGGTTGCGCCCGCAAGGTTTCCCCATGCGGCCCCGAATCACTGCGCAACGGGAATGTCGCGGAAGGTGTACTCCACGTCGCGCGGGTTCTTCGCATCCAGGTACAACGTCAGCAGCTGCGCATCAGGATCTTTGTCGGGTATCGTCAACGTGTACTTCACGGTCGAATAGGCGGGAACGGTGGTGGCAGCTCCGGTAGAAAAGCCATACTGCCCGTTGGTCGTGAGGTTGAAGCTGTTGCCCTTGCCGTCGACAACATCGGCGCGCGACAGCGAAATATCGGAATTCTTGTCCCGCTGGTTGGCCACATAGCCCCAGCACTTGATACTTCCGGCATCCACGCGATCACACGATTCCATCGTAAGCAGAATCCTGTCCTGCGAGCCTTCGGAAGGCAGCCGGTGCAGCAGAGGTTGCGACTTCACACGTGACGCTGCTTCAACATTTGCCCTGGCAACATCGATGGCATGCTTCCTGTGCCAGAACCACCATGCTCCCAGAATAAGCGCCAGCAGGACGAATGCGGCGAGCGGCCGCTTCCAGATACGTCGCCTGATCCCGATGCTGAAAGGATTGAACTTTCCAAACCGTTCGGCAAACGTAGGTGCGGAGGATGCGGTCAGGTTCCAACTGAACTCCTGCATTTCCTCCTCTGCCGCTTCTCCTGCACGCGTGCTCGCGACAGCATCCGATCGCGTCACTCCAGGCTCATCGGCCGAGGCCTTCGATTCCGTGATCTTCGGAGAAGCCGCCGCGGTTGGCGAATGAGCATCTTTTTCAACCTGCGTCGCGATCTGCCCAGCATCGGCGACACTTCTTGTCGCGAGACTTACACCATTGGAGCCGACCCACATTTCGGGTCCAAGATTCGCGACAAACTCATCCAGGTGAGGAAACCGAATGCGAAGGGTGGCGATGGCGGCGCCGTCTTCCGGGTCCTTCAATTCGCTGGCCCAGCCGATCCACTCCTCCGCTTCGGGCCCGGGCAAGACGTCCGGCGCGCCCTGCGATCCGGCATGGTCCAGCAGCTCATTGATCGCATGTTCGCGCAGCTGATTCAGTTGCGTCAGGCGCAGGGCTCGCCGATGTGTGATCGTGCCGTGTTCCAGTTCCGTTGCGAGGGCGAACAGGCGCGAGCGCAGTTGCTCAATCGCTCTGGCCTCAATGTTCTTCTCGATCGTCGCAAGGAGCGTGTCGAGTTCTGCGCGGCTCTCCCAGGTTGCATCGGGCAGCTCGGAAGCCACCCACGACTGCAGCTTACGGGCACACTCCGCCGCATCTTCAACCTGCTGGATGACCTGCGGCATATCCACCGAATTCGCAGATCGGAGTTTCCCCACGATCCCGTAGAGTACGGACAGCGAATTGTCCAAAGAGACGCGATCCGACTGCCAGGTTGAACTCACACTAGCTCCTGCGATGGAAAGCCTTCCGTAACCGTGTGAACGCTCCAGAATATATCGAGTGCCGCGATTTTGCCGTGCCTTTTGTCTGGTGGATTCTGAACAGTTAAGGTCTATTTTACCCGCCGTACCGGTTGTTGGACGCCGCCCCGTTGTCAGGGTTAGGGCGCATTCACGGTGCCCGCGTGAGTCGCTATACTCTAGGCTGTGAATCCGACCAACGCACGCTCAGCAGCCGGAGAAATATCCCCACTTGAGCGTCGTGTCTACCTCGTCCTCGCCTGCCTCGCTTTGATTTACGGGATTCTGGCGGGTTTCAGGACGGTGTCCGATTTCGACACAGGCTGGCAGCTCGCGACCGGACGATGGGTGGTCCAACATCATCAGGTTCTTTCCGCCGACGTTTTCTCCTATACCGCGCAAGGAAAGCACTGGATCTACCCGGTTGGGGCGGGAGTCGTGTTTTACATAGCCTTCCTGCTGGGCGGATATGCGCTGCTGTCGTGGATCAGCGCGGCTGCTTGTGCGGGCACGGTGGCCTTGCTCTTGCGACGAGGATCGCCGGTCACCGCCGCGATCGCGATTCTTGCTGTGCCGCTCATCGCCGAGCGCACGCCCCCTCGGGCTGACATGTTTACCGTGATCCTCTTCGCGGCGTTTCTCTCCATCCTTTGGGAAAACTACGAAAACGGCCGCGCTGCACTCTGGCTGCTGCCTCTGTTGATGCTGTTCTGGGTCAACGTCCACTTTGGTTTCGCCGCCGGACTGGGACTGATGCTCGCATACGTCGGAACGGAAATCATGGAGTCGCTCTTCGGCGCGGAGAGACAGCGGGCACCTTTGGAGCGTTTGCGGCGAGCATGGCCTTGGCTGGGCGCTACGGCGATTGTGACCCTGCTCAATCCCTGGGGTTGGAATCTTTACCGGGCCCTGCTGCTCCAGGAGCGTGCCAGCGCAGAGCAGCAGACCTGGATTGCGGAGTGGGAAGGCATACGTGTGAACTGGCACTCTGCGGCAGCCGCCTTCGCGCAAGGGGGCGCCCGGAGCGCCTTGTTTTCGCTGCTGGCGATTGCCGCCGTCGCCGCTGTCGTTGCGCTGTGGCGCAGGCGCCTGGGCGATGCGATTCTCTTGATCGCCGCCGCTTACGCTCCGGTTCGCCATATTCGCATGGGAGCGGTGTTCGCCTGTGTCGCCGTAGTAATCGGAGGGCAAAACCTCGGCTGGCTCTTCGAGCGTTTTGGCGCTCTCATCCGGCCCGCACGATTGCGCCTGGCATTCGCGGCTGTCGCGGTGATGCTGGTGGCAATGTTCACGTATGTGCGCTCCGCCGACCTGGTCACCGACCGTCATTACTTTGGCACAACAACCGAACTGTCGACTTTCGGTCCCGGCCTGAGCTGGTGGTTCCCGCAGCGTGCTGCCGGATTCATCGAACGCGAAAATCTTCCGGGAGAAATCTTCAACACCTATGACGAAGGTGGCTACGTTACATGGCGGCTTGGCCCAAAGCGGCGCGACTACATTGACGGTCGCGACACGCTTTTCGGCCTGCAACGCGTACAGCTTCACCGGCAGTTGCTGGAGAGCTCGCCCGACTCCGCCATCTGGAACGATGAGACCAGCCGTTACAACATCAACACCATTCTTTTCGCGCGCGGCGATGGTATCGCGCGGGGTCACCTCAAAGAATTCTGCGCGAGCAGCACGTGGCGGCCAGTCTATCTGGACGAGGTCTCCGCCGTTTTCGTGCGCCGCACCACCCAGACCGAGGCTTTGATCCAGCGTTTTCCGGTAGCTTGCTCGAGCGCGCCGTTGCCCGCCGAAACCGTATTCAGCAGTCGCTCGGAGGAGTTCGCCGCACATGCGAATGCCGCCGGCGTACTGGCAGTGCTGGGGCGCAATCTGGATGCGTTGGACGCGAGTGACAAGGCCCTGGCGATCTTTTCGGGAAGTGTAGATGCCCATCTTGCCCGCGCCGCGGCGCTCACTGGGATGAATCGTGCGGCCGACGCAGAGAAGGAATTGCTGACCGTCATTGCGCTGAATCCGAGCGAATACACGTGGTCCGACCTCGGGAAATTCTACCGACATGAGGGTCGGGTCACGGAAGCAATCGCGGCCATGAGGAAAGCTACTGACCTTCAGGCCGATCCGCAGTCTACCCTGGTGCAGATCGGCTATTACGCACTGAATGCCGGGCATCCCGACGATGCCCTGGAGGCATTCGATGAGGCGATGCGACACGCTTCGGCCAGCGAGAAGAAATCAATGGGCAGCGATTCCTTCGCCTATAAGATCGCCAGCGGCAGGGCGGAGGCGTGGAACCGCGTCGGCGACACCAAACGCGCCGCTCTCTTTCAGGAAGAGGCGGTTCAACTGGCGCCCAATGCCCCGCAACCCTGGCTCAATCTGGCCGAGATATATCAGCAGGAAGGCCGTTCGGCAGATGCTGACCGCGCCAAGGCACGCGCCGCCAGCCTCAGCGATAGTCAAACCCGTTAGAAGTACGATCTTTAAATTGCCGCCGATCCCGGCGCTGCGACATCTCATAATGTACGGCCATGAACGCGAAAACTCACCCGCAGGTTGTGATCGTCGGCGGCGGATTTGGCGGTCTCAAGGCTGCTGAATCTCTCGCTCACTTGCCGGTCCACATTACTCTGGTTGACCGAAAGAACTACCACACCTTCCAGCCGCTTCTTTATCAGGTCGCGACGGCTGGCATTTCTCCGGCAGAGATTGCCGCGCCTATTCGCAAAATTCTGCACAAGCACGAAAACATCGAGGTCCTGCTTGGGGAGGTCATAGGCTTCGACCTTCAGGAGCATAAGGTGCAACTGCACGGATTCGATCTCCACTACGACTACCTCGTCGTAGCCTCAGGGGCAATGCATGCGTACTTTGGCCACGACGAATGGGAGCCGCTGGCCCCGGGTCTGAAGACCATTGAGGACGCGCTGGAGATTCGACGCCGCATTCTGCTGGCCTATGAGCTTGCCGAACGCGAAGCGGCGTTGACGGGCGCGCATCGGCCCCTGAACCTCGTCGTCGTGGGTGCGGGTGCTACTGGCGTGGAGTTGGCCGGTACGTTGGCGGAGATTGCGCGCAAGGCGTTGGCGGAGAACTTCCGCAACATTGATCCCACGAAGACGCGCATTCTCCTGGTTGAGGCCGGTCCATCCGTGTTGAGCGCCTATCCCGAGGATCTGCGCCAAAGCGCGGTGAAGCAGCTGCAACGTCTAGGAGTCGAAATCCGCACCAATGCGGCGGTCAGCGATGTAAGTTCCGGTCAGGTACGTATCGGCGATGAGGCCGTCCCCGCTGAAGTCGTGTTGTGGGCGGCAGGGGTTTCCGCCTCGCCTCTCGGCGGTGCGTTAGCGGTGCCGACCGATCGCGCGGGCCGAGTTTTGGTCGAGCCCGATCTCAGCATTCCCGGCCACCGCGAGGTTTTCGTCATCGGCGACCTCGCCAGCATGAAAGACGAGGAGGGAAGACCTTTGCCTGGGGTTGCTCCAGTCGCGATGCAGCAGGGCAAGTTCCTTGCTAAGCAAGTTGCCGCTGACCTCGCCGGAAAACCGCGCGAGCGTTTTCATTATTTCGACAAGGGCTCGCTCGCGACCATCGGACGCGCAGCCGCAATCGCGCAATTCGGCAAGGTTCACATCTCGGGGTTCCTAGCCTGGCTGGCTTGGCTATTCATCCACATCATGTTCCTCATCGGCTTCCGCAATCGCGTGATCGTAATGTTCCAGTGGGCCTGGAGCTACCTGACGTATGAGCGGGCGGCGCGCCTGATCACTGGGGAGTCGCGCGTCATGACGGTGCCCTCGATGGAATATGCGGAGCGGGCTCGCAGGTCGGACGAGTTGCAGGAGGCTGGTCGCGGTGAGCTGAGCTCGGTCGAGAAACGTTCTGCGTGAGTCCGATTGATCCTCCCTCGACTTCGCCCCAGATTGCTTTATCCTCAAACACATCGTGACCCATTTCACTCGCCGCTGGCCGTGTGATCCGCTCATCCTGTTGCTCCTTTGCGCCGGCCTGATTGCGTTCGTCGTGCAGTCGGGCGAACTCGGCACGGCCGACACACAACATCGTCTGCAGTCGGCACACGCGTTCTGGACCAGCGAGCCACCGGTTTTTCCCAACGAATATCCCGAGTTCGGCGTGCATGGCCGCGGCGGCAAGCTGCAGAGCTGGTATGGCATTGGCCAATCGTTGCTGCTGCTGCCTGCCGACATCGTTGGCACGTTTATCGAACGGCTCCCGGCCTTCGCGAACTATAACGGCAACGATCCGAGCGTGCGCAATATCTTCGTCAGCTACACCATCAATGCCCTCGTTAATGTCCTGACAGCGCTGGTGTGCTTCCGATTTCTGAAGCAGCTGGCGTTTACCGTGAAGCAGGCGGTTCTGGGGACACTCGCACTTCTACTGCTGACCACCCATCTCCATTACACGCAGAACATGATGGAGAACAATTACATCTTCCTGCTCACCCTCACCGGATTCTCCTTCCAATACGAATGGCTGCGCACCGGCAGCAGGCGCGCCTTGCTGATCGGCTCATGCGCACTCGGACTTAACTTGCTTACGCGCCTAACCACAGGGTTGGACCTGCTGGCAGGCGGCCTCTTCGTCTTGCTCCTCCTCTTCCTGGAGCGCACAGCTCGGGTGCAGTTCTGGAAGCGCTGCCGGGAGTACCTCGCGGTTGCTGCGCCTGTTTATGCCCTGTTTGGCCTACTCGATCGTCTTTACCAGCATTACCGCTTCGGATCGTTCTTCAATACTTACGTGAGTGTTGTTGCCCGCGAGGCGCGGCAGCGTGACCCGAACTTAGCCATGAACTATCCCTGGGAAACGTCATTTCACGTAGGCTTTTTCGGTGCGCTTTTCGCGCCGGAGAAGTCGATTTTTCTCTTCGACCCATTGCTCCTGTTGATGATCTTGCTGGTTGTCGTCGCGTGGAAACGCTTCAGCGCGGCCGTGAAGGCGTACGTGATCGCGGGATTCGCGCTGCTGTTTGCCTATATCAGCTTCTACGCGCGATACACGGTCTGGAGCGGCGACTTCGCCTGGGGTGATCGTTATGTCTCGACGAGTGTCGAGCTGGCCGCACTGTTAGCGGTCCCGTTGTTGCTGCGTCATCGCCTCACGCTTGGAAAATTCGCATGGACCACAGGAATCGTGCTCTGCATGGCTGCGGCGGTGGTCCAGATCGCGTCACTGATGTTCTGGTTGCCGCTGGAGATCTACCAGATGGAGACACTCGGCCATCCCACGTTCGTGATCGCCTTGCGGCTGAAGAACATGGCCGCGTTTGCGCTGGGAAAAATGGACGCCTGGGGTTTGACGAACTACGCCATGCATTGGGACCCATGGGACTATGTCCACATCACGACGTGGAATTTCCTGCCATTCCTGTTGAAACGAGTTGGCGCGGCACCAGCCTGGACGGTGAGGATCGCTCTTGTGGGATGGGTCGCCGTACTTGCCGCGTTGGCCGCTGTGCTTTGGCGTTTATACCGAGTCCTCGCAAACCTGCAGGAGCCTTGAGCCTTGGTCTATCGCGGTAAGTTGAGCGTTCAGGTCCGATCCAACAACGGTGTCGTCAGCAGAAGCCTTCAGGCTGACGAAGGATTCGCTCTGGCGTGCCGGGAAAAAACCGACAAGAGCTCGCGCATCAGGGCAGATCCTATTCCGCCTGCACCGTTGCTGGCTGCGCATTCCGCCGCGGACGCCGATTCGCCTGAAGAATCTTCTTTCGCAGTCGCAGGTTTTGCGGGGTTACCTCCACCAGTTCATCCTCGGCGATGAATTCAATCGCCTGCTCCAGATTGAGGTTCTTGAACGGCACCAGGCGTATCGCCTCGTCGGCGGTGGACGCGCGCATGTTCGTCAGCTTCTTCTCGCGCACAACGTTGACGTCAAGATCGTTGTCGCGCGAGTTCTCGCCGATCACCATGCCCTCGTAAACCTCGACTCCCGGTCCCGCAAACAGCTCGCCGCGCTCCTGCAGTCCCCAGAGAGCGTAGGCGGTTGTGGTTCCCGGGCGATCGGCCACCAGAGCCCCAGTCGGGCGATGCGGTATCTCGCCCTGCCATTCGGTGTAGCCATCAAAAAGCGAATTCATGACGATCGTCCCGCGCGTGTCGGTCAGCAACTCGCTGCGCAGGCCAATCAGGCCGCGGCTCGGGATCACAAATTCCATACGCACGCGGCCATAACCGTGATTGTGCATCTTCTGCATCTGGGCTTTGCGCGCGCCGAGCTTTTCGATCACCACACCGACGAATGATTCCGGGACGTCTGTCGTAAGCCGCTCCTGCGGCTCCATCAGCTTGCCATCAATCTGCTTCGTGACGATCTCCGGCTTGCCGACCGCCAGCTCAAAACCTTCGCGCCGCATCATCTCGATGAGAATGGCCAGTTGCAGCTCACCGCGGCCCATGACCTTGAACGAGTCGGTATTTTCCGTGTCTTCCACGCGCAGCGAGACATTGGTCAGCAATTCTTTTTGCAGCCGATCGCGCAGGTTGCGCGAGGTGACGTACTGGCCTTCGCGACCGGCGAAGGGCGAGGTATTCACCATGAACTGCATCGCGATGGTCGGCTCGTCGATGGTGATGACCGGCAGGGGCGCAGGATTCTCGATGTCGGTGATTGTCTCGCCGATGTTAATTCCCGTAACGCCGGCGACGGCGACAATGTCCCCCAACTCAGTCGTGTCGATATCGGTCCGTTTCAGTCCGGAGAAGGAGAACAGCTTCGTGATGCGAATCTTCTCCAGCGAGCCGTCCCGCTTTGCGATCGCTACATCCTCACCGGTGCGCAGTGTTCCGTTGAACACACGCGCAATCGCCATACGTCCCAGGTAGTCGCTGTAGTCGAGATTTGCGACCAGCACCTGCAGCGCGCCGGCGGGATCACCCTTCGGCTCTGGGATGGTATCGACGATGGCATCAAACAGCGGCTGTAGATTGTCGCCCGGTTTCTCTGCATCGCCGGAAGCGGTGCCCAGCTTCGCGTTGGTGTACAGCACGGGAAACTCGAGCTGGTCCTCAGCCGCGTCAAGATCGATGAACAGATCGTAGACCTCGTTCAGAACTTCCTGCGCTCGCGCATCGGGGCGGTCGATCTTGTTGATCACCAGAATTGGTGGCAGCTTGGCCTCCAGCGCCTTGCTTAGAACGTAACGCGTCTGGGGTAACGGTCCTTCGCTGGCGTCGACCAGCAGCATCACACCGTCCACCATCTTCAGCGCACGCTCCACCTCGCCGCCAAAATCGCTGTGGCCCGGCGTGTCGACGATGTTGATTTTGATATCCCGATAAAAGATGGCGGTGTTCTTCGCCAGGATCGTAATTCCGCGCTCGCGCTCCAGTTCATTGGAGTCCATCACCCGTTCGACGTGGGTCTCGTTGGCGCGAAAGATGCCACTCTGGTTCAGCATGGCATCGACCAGTGTGGTCTTGCCATGGTCCACGTGCGCGATGATAGCGATATTGCGAATGCTTGTACTCAACGGATGCCCTTTCGTGATTGCGGAAAACGCCGCGAAAACAGCGCTCAACGGCGAAACGGTGGGACTCGAACCGGTATTGACCAGTTTACAATACGCCTTACTTCAAGAGCCGATTCCTAAACCCGTAAAATGAGAATCGCCGTTTACTCAGGGAATTTCTATGCGCTTCTCAGTCATTACTCTGGCGATCGCCCTTTCTCTCTCTGCTTTCGCTGCCGCCCAGGACAGCACGATCTCGTCCCAGGCTTCCTCTACCATCTCTAACACGCCTGGAACGGCCGACGATTCGGCGTTTGCTTCCTTTCCGCCGGTCTCAAGAGGCATGAAGCCGCCGAAGGCGACCTTTTCCCCCGACCCTAAATTTCCTGACCTGTCGCCTGACGCCGAGCCCCGCGGCACCGTCGTTATGCTCATCGGGGTGAACAGGAAGGGGCATGTTGAAGCTGTCCGTGTCCTTCGTAGCGACGAACCGGAATTCGAGAAGAGCGCAGTGACAACCGTGAAGAAATGGAAGTTCAAGCCGGCAGAAAAAGATGGACATCCTGTGCCGGTGCAGGTCACGGTGGAGATGAAGTTTCAGCGGTAAAGGAAAAGTCAGGGATCAGAGATCAGAACATAGGGAATGCCAATCCCTGGCCCCCAACCCCTCTCCTTCGGCGATGCGAGACAATAGAAGTAATGCTGAACCGGATTTCTCAGCGGAGAAAGACAGGGGCCACGGATTAGATCTAGGGACTAGGGCTCGGGGGTTAGCGACCGGAGGACATGGGTAGCGCTAGCCATGTCCATAAGGCTGCGGTGGCTCATCATGGCTTCGCTGAAGGCCGGCCGTTCTGATCTCTGGCCCTAAGCCCCCATTTTCACCTTCCCACGATATCGCCCTTCAGCCCGCCGATTGCTGACATGACCTCATCCTGCTCTTTTTGAGGCACTTTGAATTTGTTCAGCGTCTCGGTGAGGTGGGTGGCCGATGCATTCCAGTCAGCTTCACTGATGTGCAGGCCGGTGTGTGCGGTCTTCATGTCCTGACCGGCATAAATGCACGGGCCGCCCGTCGCGACGCACAGGAAGTCGATCACGTGCGCTTCCACCCGCGCCTTCGAAGTATCATTCAGTCCGGCGAAGAACTTCGCAAGTTGAGGATCGGTTGCCAGCCGGCCAATGAAGTCTTTGGTCACCGCGGCCAGCGCATCATAGCCGCCCAAACGCGCGTACAGAGACTGTGCCGTCGCATTCATCTGTTGCGGCGGAGCAGCGACGGCGTACGGAACCGTTCCACCAAGCATCGCGAATCCCATCAGAACCTCAGCCAAAAATTGCTTCTTCATCTCTCCATCATCTCCTCGTTTGTGATTGCAAGCAGCAGCAACCCCAGCTGCCCACTTGCTATCTCACATACGGCCCGAACCGACTGACGGATTTGATTTTCACGTGTAAAATCTCTGACTGCACTAATCCGTAAAATACAATCTGGCGGAGCGTCTGGAAGCGTACTGGTGAATGGAACCGATCGAGGACAGCCCGATCCGTCGCGGTGACGCGGGAGACGAAATGCGGCTGGTGGCACGCATCCGCGCTGGCGACCAGCAGGCCATGTCCGAGCTCTACGACCGGTACTCCAAAGTGGTCTACGCGGTGGCATTGCGCGTATTACAGGACGCCGCAGCGGCCGAAGATGTGCTGCAGGACATCTTTCTGCAGCTCTGGCGCAATCCCGATGCGTTCGACGCCAGCCGCGGAAGCCTGTCGGCGTGGCTGGCCGTGATCTCGCGCCACCGCTGCATTGACCGCTTGCGCAAGCGGCGTCCGGAGACCGATATTGAAGAGTGCGTGATCACTGGCGGCCCCGATCTGCGCGACGAAACGGAACGGGCCCTGGTAATCGAGAAGGTCCGAGGTGTACTGGCGGAGATGAATCCCGACCAGCGGAAGGTTTTGGAGTTAGCATTCTTTCAGGGGCTCACGCACACGGAAATCGCGGACAGAACAGGAGAGCCCCTGGGCACCGTCAAGACGCGAATCCGCAGCGGGCTGCAACTGCTACGGACGAAATTTGCAGGATGAAGACACACGAACAATTCGCCGACGATCTCGCCCTCTATGCGTTGGGTGAACTGAGCGGGTCCGATCGTCAGCAGCTGGAAGAGCACCTCCAGAGTTGCGCCGCGTGCCGTCGCGAATTACAGGCGCTGCGCGGCGACATGGCCCTGCTCGGTCTTAGCAGCGGTGGCCCGCAACCACCCGCGCGCAGCAAAGAGCGTCTGATGCGGGCGGTCGCCGCCGAGCCGCGCGGGGTATCCGCGCCGCAACCACCACCGCGGCGAGGTTTCTGGGCGGCTCTGATTCCGGCATTCGCCGCACTGGGCTTGTTGCTGGTTGCGCTCGTGCTGTGGCGTCACAATGCTGCTCTGAAAGACGAAGTCGCCGAGCTCGGCAACCGCAATCAGGACCAGACGGCGCAACTCGAACGTATGAACCAGGAGTTGCGGCTGCTCACCGCGCCGGACGCAGTTCACGTCTCGCTGAATCCACAGAAAGCGCCACGGCAACCGAGCGGCACCGCTATCTACAGCCCCTCACAGAAGCGGATGATGTTCATGGCCAGCAATCTCGCCGCGCCTCCCACAGGGAAAGCGTATGAGCTCTGGATCATTCCCGCCAATGGAGCCCCTGTTCCCGCGGGCGTCTTCAAGCCCGACGAGCACGGCTATGCGGTCATGATGGACCACAAGATGCCGGAAGGCGTAGAAGCGAAGGCATTCGCCATCACCTTGGAGAATGAGGAAGGCTCAGACAAGCCGACCTCGCCGATCCTGCTCATGGGCACGGGTGAGTAACAGTGTCTTGGATTTGCTTCTGACGAAAACTTAGTGACCTGTGCGCCGACCTGAAGCAGAGCAGCTGGGCTACTCGTAGCGCAGCGCTTCGACCGGATCCAGACGCGATGCCTTCACCGCGGGATACATTCCAAAGAAAAGCCCAACACTCATCGAGATAAACACGGCCATCGCGATAGCCCACATGGGAACCGAGGTCGGCATGGAAGGGAAGAGCAACGGAACCGCGGTTGCGGCGGCCACTCCCACCAGCACACCGGCGATTCCACCAAGGCCGGTCAAGACGATCGCCTCCGTCAGAAACTGACGAATCACATCGCCGCGGCGGGCGCCGATGGCCTTGCGCACCCCGATCTCGTGCGTGCGCTCGGTGACCGACATCAGCATGATGTTCATCACGCCCACGCCACCGACCAGCAGACCGATGGAGCTCACGATGATCGTCATCAGAGCCACCGTGCTCATGATCTGGCGGAAGTTGTCGGCCAAAGCCTGAGCAGTCGTCATGCCGAAGTTGTCCGGAGCATTGAACGGCACGTTACGACGACGCCGCAGCAGGCCGCGAATCTCATCTTCCGCTGCGTCCTTAAAGCCCGGGTATGCTTCAGCGCCGATAAAGTGCTCGTCGTCGGCTGGGTAGTGCTTGCGATAGGAGTTGTACGGGACCTTAACCGTACGGTCAGCACTCGCGTCCTTGAAAAGCTGGCCTTTGCGCTTGGCCAAAACGCCAATCACCCTGTAAGGCACCCCGTCCACGAGGATTGTCTTGTCGATTGCATCATGCGCTGGGAAGAAGTTCTTGTCGATCTCGTAGCCGATCACGGCTACGTCGTCGCGGTGCAAATCTTCGAATTCGGTGTAGAAGCGGCCTTGCGTGATGCGCGCATTGTACACGTCCTGGTAAGAAGCGTCGGCGCCAGAGTAGTCGAGGTCCGTGATCTCGTGATTGCCGTATCGCGCAACGCGAAGAGGCGGCCGCTGCTCGTCAGGATTGATCCGCGGGAAAACCTCCACCGTGACGCTCTTCACATGCGGACACTCAGCTGCAATCGCCTTGGCATCCCCCAGCGTAAGAGGCTTGCGGTTACGCTCTTCCTGCGTCATTCGCCCCATGCGTATGGCGAAGTCCCAGCGGAAGATGAAGAGCGTGTTTGTACCGTAGTCCTCGAGATAGCCCTGAATGTCGCGGCTCAGGCCGACCAGCATGGAGGCGACGAAAATCATCGCAGCAACGCCGATCACTACGCCGAGCACGGTAAGAAACGAGCGCGCCTTGTGATCGCGCACTGTTTCCAATGCCATCCGCGAATTTTCGCCAAAGTGAATGCGCATAAAAACAGTTGTCAGTCGTCAGTTGTCAGTAAAGATCGAGCGATTCGCCGCTGAGAACTGCGACCCGACGACTGGCCACTAATTCTCATACCTTAACGCCTCAATTGGATCCAACCGCGCGGCCTTGCGCGCCGGATAGACGCCGAAAAACATTCCTACTGCCGAGGAGATGAGGATCGCCACCACGACCGCCACGATCGGAACCGACATCGGTACAGGCGTCGCGCTACGCACAATCAATGCCAGCACCCAGGCGATAAAAACACCGATCGCGCCGCCCACCAGCGCCATGACCGTCGACTCCACGAGAAACTGCAAAAGAATATCGCGTCGCTTGGCTCCGAGCGATTTCCGGATACCGATCTCGCGGGTGCGCTCGGTGACGGACGCCAGCATGACATTCATGATCACCACCCCGCCGATCACCAGGAAGATGGAAACCAATCCCACCATGCCTGAGGCAAGCGTGCCGGTCAGGTTCTTCCAAAGCCCCATCAGGCTGTCGCTTGCGAGAATTCCGAAGTTGTCGTCCTCGTTTGGCGCCAAATGGCGGCGCGCGCGCATCATCATGCGAGCTTCTTCTTCGGTGCGGCCCAGCCATTCCGGTCCGCGCGCCTGAACATTGACGCTGAGCGTGTAATTGCGTCCGTAAATCTTCAGCCACGTCTCGATCGGAATGTAGACGAAGTTGTCCTGCGACTGCCCAAAGGTATTTCCGATTTTCTTGGCTACCCCGACGATCTGGAACTCCCGCCCATCGACCATCAGGATTTTGCCGATCGGATCGGAGTTGGGATAAAGCTTCTCGACAACATCGTTGCCAATCATGCAGACCGTATCGCGATGCTCGTTGTCGCTGTCGGTTATATATCGTCCGGTCGCAACCTCCTCCACGTCCATATCGCCAATATTGGCGGTTACGCCACGGAGATCGACGTCCTCCATGCTCTGCCGCTCGTTGCGGATGTTGGCGGTGCGCCGGACTTCCACGCCCACGCCTTGAGGCAGCTTCAGGTTCTCACGCAGAGCCAGATAGTCGTCCCAGGTGATATCGCGATTGCGTCGCTGGGCCTTCAGCAGCTCCTTCGTGTCGCTGATGATAGGAAATTTGTGAATCAGGAAGACGTTCGAGCCAAGGTTGGCAACACGGCTGGCGAAATACTGGTTCACCCCACTAATCAGCGCCACGACCAGAATAAGCGTTGAAACCGAGAGGATAATGCCCAGCAGCGTGAGGAACGATCGCAGCTTGTGGGCGCGCATCGTCTGCAGCGCGATCAGCGCCGGTTCGCGGAGGAAATGCCCGCGCGCAAGCTGCGGCTTCTTGGGTGAGGCCATAGAAAGCTTGTTTGTGGTCCCGAAGCTTAATTTTACGAAATCAGAGCTCTGTCAGGAATAAATACGAAGCAAGGGGGGCAAAAGTTTCGAAGAATCTGCGGTTTGCGCTATCCGCCGCTCACCATGGGCGAAGCCTTAATGTCGACTCCGGGGTCGAGATCGAGTTTTCGTCCCGAGGGGCTGAACCGTGGCAGGCGCGTCATGCCCCACTTGTTCAGCTTGAACTGGACTGAGGTACCCAGCACGCCGAATCCATATTTCACGCTTCGGCGGAAGTTGATGGACGAGGCCTCTTCGAAATACTTCGTTGGACAGGAGACTTCGCCGATGCGGAAGCCGAAGTGCACGCATTGCGCCAGCATCTGGTTGTCGAACACGAAGTCGGACGAGTTTTCCATCAACGGCAACGTGGTGAGCACCTTACTGCTGAAAGCGCGATAGCCGGTGTGGTACTCGGAGAGCTTTACCCCGAGAAACAGATTCTCAAACGCCGTAAGAAAGCGGTTGGAAATGTACTTGTAGACGGGCATACCACCGCGCAGGGCCTGCCCACCGATGATTCGGGACCCCAGCACTACGTCATAGACGTCATAAGCCACCATGCTCGCCATCGCGGTGATCAGCAGCGGAGTGTACTGATAATCGGGATGGACCATGATGACGACGTCAGCGCCGGCAGCCAGTGCCTCGCGATAGCACGTCTGCTGGTTGCGGCCATAGCCGTAGTTCTTGTCATGAACGAATACCAGGAGCCCGAGCTTCCTGGCCAGCTCGACAGTCTTGTCCTTGCTGTAGTCATCCACCAGAATGCGGATGTCGACGAGGTCGGGGATTTCGCGGACAGTCGCCGCCAGCGTCAACTCTGCGTTGTAAGCCGGCATGACGACAGCGACCCGTTTACCGTTGATCATGGAACATTCCCAGGAAGGTCTACACAATAATACCTTGCGGAAAGGATTATCAAGATTGTATCGAGGGGCGGCGCCTATCGCTGCCGATTGGAACAGCCTTGCCCTTGCCGGCTTTCTGCTAATCTGAACGGCTCTCCATGCCCGCTGTCTTTATCCTTCGAGTGGCGATGGTTCTGGCCGCCGCCTGTTCGGTGCTCGGTCTCGCCGGAGCAATCTATTTCGCCCTGGCGATATGGGCCGCCACACGTTTCCGGTCGGAACTTAGACCCACCGTTGGCCGGAAGTTCACGCCGCCGGTAAGCATCCTGAAGTCGCTCCGAGGGCTGGATCCGCAGATGTATGCAGCTTTTCGGAGCCATTGCCTGCTTGAGTATCCAGAATACGAAGTCCTCTTCGGAGTGCAAGATCTCAATGATCCGGCAGTGCAGCTGGTGGAACGGCTGCGAGAAGAGTTCCCCGGGAAGAACGTGCGAGTCATCTATTGTCCCGCGACTCTGGGTCATAACGGCAAGGTGAGCAATCTTGTACAGGTACTGGGCGACGCACGTTACGAGCACGTGATCATCAATGACAGCGATATCGTTGTTTCGCGCGACTACCTGATGCGAGTGATCGCCCCGTTAGCACAGCCCGATATCGGGATGGTGACGAGCCTCTATCGCGGAATTCCCGGCAACACCCTTTGGTCGCGACTCGAAGCAGTTGGGCTGAGCACGGATTTTGCGGGCGGAGTGCTCATCGCGCGCGCGATGGAAGGCGGGATCGCCTTTGCTCTGGGAGCCACCATTGCGACGACAAAGAGCGTCCTCCGCGAGACTGGCGGCCTCGAGCAACTAGTCGACTACTTAGGCGATGACTATGAACTCGGAGCGCGAACCGCCGCCGCCGGTCACCGCCTTGCACTGGCGGATGCGATTGTAGAGACTACCTTGCCGGACTATGCCTTTGGCGAGTTCTGGAAACATCAGATGCGCTGGGCGAGAAACGTCAAAGACCGGCGTCCAGCCCAGTACATCGGCCTGGTGGCGACCTTCGGCCTTCCGTTCGCCATCCTTGCTGTGTTGCTGCGGCCGTTCGCTTGGTGGACGTGGCTGGTATTGGTGGTCGCAGCGATTACACGTGTCTCAGCTGCCGTTGTTGTGGGGCGTGATGTGCTTGCGGACCTGTCTGTAACGAAACATCTATGGCTACTCCCGTTGCGCGATTTCATGGCCCTGCTGATATGGATTGGCAGTTTTGGGGGCGACACGGTGGAGTGGCGAGGTCAGCGCTTCAAACTTCGCAAAGGGAAGTTGCAGCCGCTTTAGTCAATCGTGGGCTTGCGGCACGCGGTCGCGAATGAACTCCAGCGATCGCTGCACCGGGGAGATGCGGCCTTCTTCACCAAACTGGTAGGGTTCGCCGCGCCAAAAGAATCTGTTGCCCGCAAAGCTGGCGGCCCAGGTGCAGAAGCCCAGCAGATCACGTACGGGATAGAGCCAGCATAGCCAGAGGCAGCGCGGATCGCGAAGAATGCCCCAACCCACCATCAGGGCCAGAAGCATCCGGTTTACCCATGCCAGACCGAGCAGAGCGACAGCGAGGTAAAACCTCTGCGGATGACCAACCGCCAGGAGCAACGCCAGTACGCTAAAGGGAACGGCGTACGTTAGGCCCGAGCCCACATGGCCCCAGGGCCGAGAAAAGCGTGTGCTCTTCATCCAGCGTAACTGGTCGCCGAGCGTGCGCCGCAGGGAGCGAGCCGCGAGGACGTGTCCCACTTTGTAATGCGACAGGCAGACCGTGTAGCCCGCTTCGGCAATCCGATTACCGAGCACGAAATCGTCGGAGTAGAAGTCGGCAGTTTCACGCATCCCACCCATCGCTTCGATGGCGTCGCGACGTAGCGCCATCGCCGCTCCCAGCGCGAATCGCATGCCATCGACCATTTCCGCAACCATGACGCCGGAGGGCATCTCGACCGACATTCCCAGGGCCTCCAGACGCGACCAGAAGCTGTTTTCCGGCACTCCCTGGTATAGACAGGTGACCAGGCCCACCTTTGGGTCCAGCAGCGGCGGCATGACGTTGCGCAGGAAATCCGGTCCAACCAGAACGTCGCTGTCGCTGATCACCAGGTAATCGTTATCCGAGGAGGCAATCATCTTCGCCAGGGAAAACACCTTCGCATTCGGCCACGAAGGATCGCCGGAGATAACTACCTGGCTTGGAATATTGGGATATTTGGCGCGAAGCTTCTCGACCACGAGCAAGGCTTCGTTGTCACGGCTGCGCGCCCCGAAGATGATTTCGAAGTGCGGATAATCCTGACGGAAGAAGCTCTCCAGCGTGCTTTCCAGCTGGGGCTCGGCACCGTGAACGGGCTTCAGGATGGTTACCGGGGGCAGGCTCTGCGGGGACGTGGCTTCCACTTGTGCCTGTAATCGTCGCGACGCGCGCAGATAGCGCCGCGATGCAACGATGACCATCCCAAAGAAGACGGTAGAGGTGAAGGAACCAAAGACCGCCATGTACCACAAGAAATGCCGAGCGGAATGCTCCAGGAAATCGGTAACGAACACCGTCAGAGATGTGGCGTACATAGGAACCGTTTATTGTACCTGCTAAAGCAGGAGTGACGCAGCCGGGCATCTGCGTTGACAATCGCCTACGATACGCGATAGTCGCGGGCCGCGGCTGAAAACATACGATGAGGATTAGTTTTTGCAGGTTGCGATTCAGCAGGCAAGCAGTAGCCGCACGACTTTCTATCCATGAGTGGCGAAGGCGCCTAACGCCGCCTGGCCAAGGCTGATACCGCCGTCATTAGGCGGCACGGAGCGATTCGTCCAGATCTTCAGTTGGTCAGACTGCAGCCCCGATTTGATATCGCGCAGCAGTAATTCATTCTGGAAGACACCTCCCGAGAACACGACCGTGTCCAACCCCAAGTCAGAGCACAATTGGCGAATGGCATCGGCCAGTCCGCAGGCCACGCCTCGTTGAAAGGCTCGCGCAACGTCGCGCGGCTCGGCGCCGCGCTTCCGCTCCTCCGCCACAGCGAGGAGCAGGGGACGGAAATCGAGCTCGCCGTTCTCGAATGGAAATGGGAAGCTTTCGGAAGAGCCGCTCTTCCGAGCTAAAGCTTCCACCCACATTGCCGCCTGTCCTTCGAATGTGATCGCGCGGGTGAATCCCAGCAGCGCGGCTGCCGAATCGAAGAGGCGTCCAACCGAAGTCGTTGTGAAGCTACGCACGTCCTTGCGTACCAGCTCGAGGGCCTGCGTGTAACGAGCAGGGAAGTTGAAGGGCTCCTTGTTAGGATCGGGCATCGCTTCGATCTGCGCCAGGAATCCTGCGGCGGCTTGCACCGGATGGTGCGCAGCTGCGTCGCCCCCGGCGAGTTTGGCGGGCCTGAGGTGGGCGATCCGCCGAAAGCCGTCGCGCACGCTGCCGGCGAAGAACTCACCGCCCCAAATGCTGCCGTCGTCACCGTATCCAGTGCCGTCGAAGCTCACGCCGAGTACGTTTTTGTCCCATTCGCTTCGTTCGGCAAGCACGGAAGCGATGTGAGCACGGTGATGCTGGACCGCAAACTTTTGCCCGCCCGTCAAACCAAGAGCGTGATTGGTCGAGAGATATTGCGGGTGCGCATCGTGCACGACAAGCAGATCGCCCCAACTCACCTCGTACATGGAAACCAGGTCGCGGATGGTCTCCTGAAACGCCTGGAACGCCTGATAGTGATCGAGATCTCCGATGTGCTGGCTGACAAATGCCTGGCCGTCGACGACTAGAGTTACGGAGTTCTTGAGGTCAGCGCCAACGGCGAGCAGAGGACGATCGAGTGGCAGAGTGGCGACGGCGCCGGGAGAATAGCCGCGCGAGCGCCGCAGAATCACGGGCCCAAACACACCCGCGCGGGCAACCGAGTCATCCACACGCCGGGCGATGGGGCGCTCGCCGACGAGAAAGGCATCTGCGACTCCCGCTAATCGATCGAAGGCGTCCTCTTCGGCATAAGCGATCGGCTCGCTCGAGCGGTTCGCGCTGGTCATTACCAGGACCTCCGGCGCACCAGCCGCGAACAGCATATGCTGCAGCGGCGTGTAGGGAAGCATCACGCCAAGCTCGTCGTTGTCCGGGGCCACGCCAGGGAGCTTCGCAGCTGTGGGCGCAAGCACGATCGGTCGCGCAATGGATGTCAGCAGCCGTTCGGCATCGGGCGACAGGTCGATGATTCCTCTTGCGACCTCGACGTCGCGCACCATTACAGCGAATGGCTTTTCCTTTCGATACTTCCGCTCACGAAGCGCGCTCACGGCAGCCGCATTGCGGGCGTCGCAGGCCAGGTGATAACCGCCGAGCCCTTTCACGGCGATGATCCTTCCTTCCCGCAGCAGTTCCGACGAGCGTTGTACCGCGTGTTCGTCGTCAGGGCCCGTATGATCTGTGTTCTTCAGGAAGTAATGTGGGCCGCAGCGCGGGCAGGCGATGGGCTGCGCGTGGAAGCGGCGATCGGAAGGATTGTGATACTGGGCGTCGCAGTACCGGTCCATGGGCCAGGACTTCATCGTCGTATTGGGACGATCGTATGGAAGAGACTCAATGACGGTGTAGCGTGGGCCACAGTTTGTGCAGTTGATGTAGGGATACTGATAGCGCGGATCGGCTACGTCGGCCAGTTCCTTGAGGCACCGCTCGCAGACGGGCAGATCGGGTGAGATGCGCACCGTGGGCTTGTCGCGCCGCTCGCTCTCGCGAATCGTGAAGCCAGTCAGACCGGAGGGATGGGCAGGGCGAACTTCAATATCGGCGATCACAGCTGCTGGCGGGGCCTCCAGACGAATGGCTGCGAGGAACGCCTGCAACGCTTGTTCTGCGCCCTCGGCATGAATGGCGACACCGTCCTCACCATTGAGGACCCAACCGGCAAGCCCGTGCTCGCAGGCGAGGCGATAAATAAAGGGACGGAAGCCAACTCCCTGAACGATCCCACGAACGCGAATGGAGAGAGCGGAACTCATTGCACCAGCGGTTGACGTCGCAACTGTTCGACTACTCGCAAAGGAACGGTGCCGGCCAGGACCCTGGTCTCGCCAGGTATCGAACAGCGCAGCGTGACCTCACAATGTTACATGCGGCGATGCCGGCCTTGGCCACAAGCAGCGCAGGAATGGGAGTCGAATATAGCGCAGCTGGCGCAAACCTCTGTATGCTGTTGGGCTGCACTGGAGAACTTCATGATCCTGAAAGTAATGCGGCGCCGGCCGCATTTTCGCGCGCTTATCGTATCTCTGTTCGTGGCTTCATCGTCGCTGATTCTGGCTGCCCAATCGCAGCCCGACGTCACACTTTTCTCCGCGATGCAATGGCGGCTGATCGGCCCATTTCGCGGCGGGCGTGTGACTTCGGTCGCGGGAGTGCCGGGCGATCCCATGACGTACTACTTCGGGACGCCTGGCGGTGGAGTTTGGAAGACCACGGACGGTGGCAGGGTCTGGAGTCCAATCTTCGACAGCGTGCGCATTGCATCCATCGGGGCGATCACTGTTGCCCCCTCGGGGACAAACGTCATCTACGTCGGCACAGGCGAACAGACGCCGGGGAAGGGCATCTACAAGTCGACGGATAGCGGTAAGACCTGGACCAGCGCTGGCCTGCAGGATGTGAGTTATATCCAGGCGATCATCGTTGACCCGCGCAATCCCGATAAGGTCGTCGTGGCTACGAATTCAGTCGGTGTGGGAATCTTCTGGCGTCCGCTGGCGAAGCTGGCATGGACTGCCAACCGTGGAATCTTCAAGACCGAAGACGGCGGCAAGAGCTGGAAGAAGGTTTATACGAATGACGGCAGTCTGGGTGTAGTCGACCTGTGTTCCGATCCGGATAATCCTCAGACGCTGTATGCTGCGCTTTATCATCCCGACTCCGGCTCCGGTGCCAATCAGGTTGCCGACACCTCTGACGTCGTCAAATCAAGCGATGGCGGGGCCACCTGGGCGATGCTGGTGAGCAAAGGTCTTCCCGACAAAGCTCGCGGAAGAGTAGGCATCGCCGTCGCCGCAGGAACCGGCGGCCGCCGTTTGTATGCGATTCTAGATGACGGCTTATTCCGTTCCGACGATGGCGGAGCGAGCTGGTACCAGTCGAGCAAGGATCCGCGGGTTATCGGCAGCCTGTATTTCAGCCGTGTCTTTGTGGATCCGAGGAATCCGGACGTGGTTTACGTTGCACAGACTTCTCTGTACCGCTCCACAGATGGCGGGAAAACATTCGAGGCATACGCAGGCGCGCCCAGCGGCGACGATTTTCATGTGATGTGGATCGATCCGCAGAACTCCGCGCACATGATTCTCGGGGTCGATCAGGGTGCGATCGTCAGTGTCGACAGTGGGAAGACGTGGACCTCCTGGTACAACCAGCCGACCGGCCAGTTCTATCACGTCTCTACCGACAACTTTTTCCCTTACCGCGTATATGGTGCTCAGCAGGACAGCGGGACCGCGGGCGTGCTGAGCCGCAGTGACTACGGCGAGATCCTCGTCCAGGACTGGTATTCCATTGGCGGCTTTGAGTACGCCTTCATCACGCCTGATCCGGCAAACCCGGATTACGTCTACAGTGGAGGCTGGTACGGCTCGGTTGTGCGCTATGACAAGAGCACAGGCGAGATTGCGACCGTCTTTGAACGAGGACAGAAGTATCGTGCGGCAGCGATGCCTCCGCTGGTGTTTTCGCCGCAGGATCCCTCGGTGCTTTACCTGGGCACGCAGTTTGTAATGAAGACCTCCAATGGTGGCAAGAGCTGGCAGGAGATCAGCCCCGACTTGACTGGATATGTTGAACCGCAGGAGAAGGAGGGAGAGAAGTCCGCGCCGGGGCGAACACCACCTCCTGCGATTACGGCGCTGTCGCCCTCGCCGGTCGACGGGCGGGAAATTTGGGTGGGCACCAGCAATCGCCTGGTGCAGCTCACCCGCGATGCGGGCGCGAGCTGGCAAAATGTGACTCCTCCGGGATTAGCCGAGCCTGCGCAGATTCTTTACGTCGAAGCGTCACATCGTGATCCTGCGACGGCTTACCTCACGGTAGGTGGGCCGCGCGAATCGACCCGCCCCTTGGCTTTGCGGACTCACGACTACGGAAAGACATGGCAGAAGATCGTCAATGGATTTTCGCAGGACGAAATGGTCCGCGTCGTCCGCGAGGATCCGAAGCGTAAAGGGCTTCTTTACGCCGGCACCGACACCAGCGTGTTCGTCTCATGGGACGATGGCGACCGCTGGCAGCCGTTTTCGTTGAATCTGCCTGCTACGCCGATCACGGACTTGACCGTCCATGGGAACGACCTGGCAATCTCAACTTTTGGACGAGGACTCTGGATACTGGATGACGTAACGCCTCTGCGCGAGATCGATTTGAAGATCACCAGCGCGCAGGCGCACCTGTTCGCTCCCGCGCCCGGGATGCGCGTGCGATGGGATAACTACCAAGACACGCCCTGGCCGAGAGAAACGCCGGCGGGGCAGAATCCTCCGGACGGAGCAATTATCAACTATTACTTGAAGAATACTCCACAAGACACGCTGTCCTTGATCGTTTATGACGATAAGGGATCGCAGATCGCCAGTTACTCGAGCGACCCCAAACCAGTGGAGCTTCCGCCGGCGAATGCCCCGGAATACTGGTTTGCGCCGCCCAGCGCGCTGACCAAGTCCGCAGGCATGAATCGCTTTGTCTGGGACCTGCGGTACCCGGCTCCGCCGACGCTCCCCTATGGCTATTTCGGCCAGCTTCTGGAATACACCGAGTACACGCTAGCCGATCATGCGGTACCTGGCCTTACTCCGCGCGTGCAACCCCAAGGGCCGCTCGTCCCTCCCGGCAAGTACACCCTGGAGCTACGCGCCGGCGGCGAGACACTGCGCCAGACGCTCACGCTGGAGCTGGATCCTCGCGTGCATGCTTCCCAGGCGGATTTAGTCGATCAGCGCGACCTCGCGCTGCAGGTCAGCAGAGGGATGAAGGCGAGCTATGATGCATTTCATCAGGCCGAGAGTCTTCGTGCAGCGCTGAGCGAACGCCAGAAATCTCTGACCGCAAGCGAGACGCAGAAGGCGAAAGAAACCGCCGACGCGCTTGCGAAGAAGCTTGACGCTGCGCAGAAGGGCACGCGTGCCGCGCCGGGTTTTGGGCCAGTAAACCGCGATCTGGCGAGGCTGATCTTCAGCATCGAGAGCGCTGACATGCTGCCGGGCGACACGGTGCGAGGGGCCGTTGAACAGAACTGCCAGTCGCTCGCCAGGGACCTTGCGCAGTGGCAGCAGCTGAATGCCCAGGATATTCCGGCGCTGAATGCGATGCTCAGTGAAACGAAAGCACCCGCCCTGCCGGTTAGCAATGTCAGCACCCAGGGCTGTAAACAATGAGTCGAGGTAAAGCAGATCAAAGATAAATTTTGCGCTTGGAGATTCGCGTGCGCAGCTAGAATCGCTGCATTCGGCAGGAGATTCCGGGGTCATGATCAAAACGATCGATCGTTACGTTAAAGGCGACATGCATGGCATTCATTACGCCGTGAGCATGTTCATTGCGACTGCGATTCTGTGGGTTTGCATCCGGTACTTCGCAGAGTCGAGTCCGGTGTGGGCCATCAGCTCGATGGTGGCTACCAGCGATCCGCTGATGAAGACGGCGCTGATGATTCTGCGATCGCGCATCATCAATACCATGGTCGGCTGCGTGATCGGGCTGGCCTTTATTCTCATCGGCGGGGACCGGTTCATTACCCTGCCACTGGCCATGGCGGTCACGGTTTTGGTCTCCTCCTACCTGGTGCGGATTCAAACCATGTGGCGGCAGGCGCCGATCAGCGCGGCTTTCGTCATCGCCGCCGGGCTGGAGCATCACTCCCGATTGCGCGGCTTCCGGGCCGGAGTGTATCGCATGACCGAGGTCCTGTTCGGTTGCCTTGTTGGCGTGCTGGTGGCGTGGCTGGTTTCCGTGGTGTGGCCGCTGCCGGAGCCGGGCGCGGAAGCTGCGAAGAAAACCTCCGCGCAGAAATAATCCCTTCGATTTGAGCGCGTCTCGCCTCGCCTACAAATTCTGCGGGTTGCACGGACCGGGAGGTGACGCCGCAGCAGGCGGTGTTGGCGGTGTCGCCCACGGCACGCCTGTGAAGTCGAAGAAGTTCAGCAGGTCCGGCTGTGCTGCATCGCGACTGGTCAGATGCGTGCTCGAACCGATGAAGCGGTTCTCGACAAATTTCAGGATCGCCGTATGGTCCATCGGCACATGCGAAACGTAATGCTTGCGCACGAAAGGTGAGACCACCAGATTCGGCACACGGAAGCCGAGTTGCGCGGCAAAGCCTTGTATGGCCGGCGCGTCTCCAGGATTCGTACCGGGCTCGCCTGCGTGGAGATCACAGTGCAATGTGGGCGGATTACCCAGACACGGTTTGTAGCTATCGGCATTGACGGCGACGCTGCTGATGTCGGGAATGTTGAGACCGCTGTCGGTGTTGTCGTTCGAATGTCCCGGCACAGGCGGCACATGATCGAAAGGGCCGCCCGCTTCGTCGTAGCTCAGGAAGAATACCGAACTGACCCACGACGGGCTCTGCATCAGCGCATTAATCAGACTTGCCACCTGCTGCTGGCCTGTGAGGATCGAATGGTCCGAGCCAGGATGCTCATCGCCGTGGCCATAGGCCGCCTCAATGAAGGCATAGCTCGGCAGCGAGCTGTTGGCGATATCGCTGGAGTAATGATCGAGCGGCGCAATATGGTGGATGTCGATACAGAAGGCGTTGCTCGAATCGCCAACAGCCTGCTGCGATCCGATCGTGGGCGGATTGCAGGGGAGGTGTTGCGGATTCTCGTACAGGTATCTTGCTGAGTAAGAGAAGTCCGAGAAGGTGGTTACGGGATAATCGTTGGAGTGGCCGCCTTGTCCGCAATCGCCGTCGCGCTCGGTGCATCCACCGGCGGTAATGGAGTAGTAAATCTTCCACGAGACGCCGTGCTGGTCAAGCACTTGAAAGATTGTTCTTATGTCGAGCTGATTGGTGAAATGGTCGTCTACGTAGGGATCGCGAACCAGCCCCTGCGTAGTACCTCCGCTCATGGTCGCAATGCGGTTTGGCGTGCTCTTGCTGGAGACAGGCGAGAACCAGCGGTCCGAGATCGCAAACTGCGAGGCCATGAAATAGTAGTAATTCAGCAGGTCCTGGTCGTAATAGCCCATGGCACGCTTGCCCACCAGATCGGTGAATTGACCTTCGCCTGAACCTGACTTGGCGAAGTTCTCGGCAGTATGGACAAAGCCGTCCATCAGAATGGGGCGCGTCAAGAGAAAGTCATAACGGCTAACATCGCCGTAGCTCTCCAGCCAGGCCGAGCTCATATCGTCGATGCAACTGGTTTGTAATTTGAAGAGGCCGAATGGTTGGCCTTCGTCGTCGTAGTTAACGAAGCGTGAGAGCTTGTCGTCGATGCCGTCGACCGTGTAAGTCTTGCCGTCTTCTCCGACGTTCCAGTTGTTGGCTTCGCGGTACGGATTCAGCATGCCGAAGTAGGTATCGAAGCTGCGATTCTCCTGCAACATGAAGATGACGTGCTGAATGCTGCTGAGTGAACCGGTATGGTTCACGGTTACCGTCGCCTGTGCCGTCACCGTCCCGCCCGAGTTGCTCGCGGTCAGTGTGTATGTGGTCGTCTGGGCGGGGCTGACCATCGTACTGCCGTTCGGCAAGTTGACGGAGCCGACACCGTTGTCGATTTGCGCCGACGTAGCGTTGCTGGTGGTCCACGAGAGAGTGCTGCTCTGGCCGGCGGTGATGGTTGCGGGACTCGCGCTCAGCTCGGCCGTGGGCGCCGATCCACCCTGCGAGTTGTTGTTCGCAGCCGATGCTCCGCCACCACAGGCGGCAAGCACCAGGACGTAGATTGTTACGAGAAGCAGAAGTACGGAAACGAGGGGCCCTTTGGTGTACTGACGGGAAACAGTCATCTTAACCCCACTGCATTCCTAGAAGCGCCCATGTCGCGCAAAGTTGCTTGCCTCTTCTGGAATGGTTTCTGTCTGGAAACATTTCATTTCCGTAATCTTGGGCAGGCGACTGCCCGGACTCCTCAAAGAGCTGCAATTGAGCTCCGGCCGATTGCAGTGCGCATCAAACAAAGCTGTTTTGTAACCATAGAGTCAGGTGAGCTAAGGAGATCGCCAGGGCTGAGCCCCATCGCGATTCCTGATGGCGTATCACGCTGATTAGCATTTATTCTGTCTGTTCTTCACGATCTCGCCGTACGTCATCGATCACATGCCTGAATCCCGTCGTCTGAGAGTTTGGAGAATCCGCCTGCTGATGTTCCTGGCCATCATTGGCCCGGGCTTCATCACTGCGAACGTCGACAACGACGCGGGCGGCATTTATACGTACTCGGCGGCGGGCGCGCAATTTGGCTATCTGCTGCTGTGGGTCATGATCCCCATGACTATCGCGCTCGTGGTGGTGCAGGAGATGTCGGCGCGAATGGGCGCGGTGACCGGCAAGGGGCTCAGCGACCTGATCCGCGAAGAATACGGGCTGCGGATCACGTTCCTCATGATGCTTGGGCTGGTGATCACCAACTTCGGCAACGTGGTGGCAGAGTTTGCCGGCATTGCCAGCAGCCTCGAGTTGTTTCACATATCGCGCTATATCAGCGTGCCGGTGGCGGCAGTCATCGTGTGGCTGCTGGTGGTGAAAGGCACATATAAAAGTGTGGAGAAGGTTTTTCTGGCGGCGTCATTTTTCTATTTCGCCTACATCATTGCTGGTGTACTTGCGGGACCGAGCTGGAAGGAAGCCTTTGTTGCGACCTTCAAGCCGCCGCACACCGGGGCATTCCATGAATCGGCCTATATTTACATGGTGATCGCAGTGGTGGGAACGACCATCGCCCCGTGGATGCAGTTCTACCTGCAGTCTTCGATCGTAGAGAAGGGAATTACGCCGCGTGAGTACAAGGCGTCGCGGTGGGACGTGATTCTGGGATGCTTCTTCACTGACATTGTGGCGTGGTTCATCGTAGTGGCGTGCGCTGCGACGCTCTTTGCGCACGGCATCCGCCAGATTCGCGATGCGGCCGATGCGGCCCAGGCGTTGCGACCGTTGGCGGGCGAATACGCCTACATCCTTTTTGCCGCGGGACTGTTCAACGCCTCATTATTCGCGGCGTCTATCTTGCCCATATCGACGGCGTACACGGTCTGCGAAGGGCTGGGGTTTGAGTCGGGTGTCGGCCTGACCTTCAAGGAGGCGAAGGTCTTCTACTGGCTGTACACGTTGCTGCTCATCGCCGGCGGCGGAGTCATTCTTCTTCCGAATGTACCGTTGGTGAAGATCAGCATTCTGTCCCAGGTAGTGAACGGAGTGGTGCTGCCCTTCGTGTTGATCTTCATGCTGCTGCTGGTGAACAAAAGCGAGCTGATGGGAAAGTATGTGAACGGCACCTGGTTCAACATAATCGCCTGGTCGACGGCGATCATCATGATTGGGCTGACGATCGCGTGGTTTGCGACGGGTGGCGCCAGCGGCGGCTAATCAGCGGCCAATGATTGTGCTCATCATGGGCGTGGCGGGTGCAGGGAAGACTACGATCGGCTGTGCTTTGGCTGAGCAGTTGGGCTGGCGCTTTGCCGATGCTGACGAGTACCACTCACCGGCGAACATCGCCAAAATGCGCGCGGGCATTCCGTTGACGGATGCTGACCGGGCGCCATGGCTGCAATTCCTGCGTGCTGCGATTCTGGCTTGGATTGCCGGAGAGGAAAATGCCGTCCTGGCATGCTCGGCGTTGAAGGCTGCGTATCGGGCGATGCTGGTCGTTGGGCCTGATGTGAAATTGGTTTATCTCCGCGTGGATGAATCGCTGGCGCGCGGACGATTGCTAAGCCGCAGCGGACATTACATGCACGCGAACCTGGCGCACAGCCAGTTCGAAACATTGGAAGAGCCGCAGGACGCGTTGACGATCGACGGAAGCTTGCCAGTGAACCAGGTCGTCACAAAGCTTCGCAACGCGCTCGGGATATAGTTTTCCGCTCTCTTGGGCAAGCCGAACGATACCAGCATTAGTGTTGTGCCTGCTGATTTCCGCTAGTTCGGACTACACAGCCCGCGCCTGCAATCCTGTCGTGAGCCACTCCAACGGGCGAGGGCGAAATCCCAGTTCGCGTTTTGCCTTGGCGTTTGATGCGCCGCGTGAACGCATGCCGTAATAAACCGCGTCCTCACTGCCGGCTTGTTCAGCAGAGACGTGCGGAGGCGGTGGTGCGCCCAACCACTGCGCGAATGACGGCAGCCAAACCCGAACTGGCGAGGGATCGTCATCGACAATGTTGTAGGCGCCTGCGCTTCCTTGCTGTAAAGCGAGCACGGCGGCTGCGGCCGCATCCTCAACGTGCACCCACGACCAGACTCCCTTGCCCTCTCCAACGATTGGGCTCATACGCTTCCGCGCCTGCTCGGCGGCGTCTCCATCGGGCGCATACCATGTCCCGGGCCCATAAAGAAATCCATAGCGTAGGAACAAGACTTCCGGTCCGGGCATGGCTGCCGCCGACTGCTCCAGATCGCGGTAGAAACGGCTGCCCTCGGCAATATAGGGCGTGGTATCAACGGCCAGCTGAGAGTGCTCGTCCGCCAATCCGGCGCCGGGCTCGTACCAGAAGCCACATGACTGCAAAACGTAACGTCGTGCCTGGGCTGCAGCGGCAGCCGCTTGGAGGTTTGCGCCGCCTTCCCGCCGTACGCGATGATCCACTGGAATGGCAGCCCGCATGGTCTCCGGGGTATAGCGCTTGGGAAGGACGGTGAGCTGATTGATAACGACGTCGGGAGCGCTACGAACGACGGCATGGTGTACGGCACGCGCGTCCAGAGCATCAGCGATTTCGGCCGCCGCTCCCTGCTGACGCAGACGATTGGCGGAGTTCCCGTCGCGAACCATGCCGATAACTACATGGCCCGCCTTGATCAGCTGTGAAATCAAAGGGCGACCGACAGCGCCCGTAGCGCCTGCGATAAAGACCCTCATGTCATTCCTCCTCTTTACAAAACTTCCGAGTCGGATAGGTGGCGGATCTACCGTGCTGGATGTTATTGCGGCTGTTGTGGTGGCGCGGGACGTGGCGGTTGCTGGGGCGCGGCGCCTTTGTCCGGTTTCGGGCCGGACGGCTTCGCTCCGAGTTGGGTCTTAGGCGGCGCGAGAATCAGGTGCAGTGTGTTGCCTTCCTGCCGCGGCCGGAATTCCACGATGCCTTTGTCGCCGATGTCCTGGATCAGGCGCTCGAGAATCTCGCGGCCCAGTCCCTGGCGGGTCATCTCCCGTCCACGAAAGAAGATCGTAGCCTTGACCTTGTCGCCTTCGCCCAGGAAGCGCAGCACGTGGTTCTTCTTGGTCTCGTAGTCGTGATCGTCCACGTTGATGCGGAACTTCACTTCCTTGACCGTAATCTGGTGCTGGTGCTTCTTGGCTTCGCGCTCGCGCTTTTCCTGTTGATACAGATATTTCCCGTAATCCATGATGCGGCAAACGGGAGGTTGCGCGGTGGGTGAGACTTCTACCAGGTCGAGGTTCTTTTCGCGGGCAATTTTGAGCGCTTCGTAGGGCGGCATGATGCCAAGCTGGTTGCCCTCATCGTCAATGACCCGAATTTCACGAACACGAATGCGGTCATTCGTGCGGATAAAACGCTTATCGATACAGTCCTCCGCTGTAACTGCGTTACTTCAGAAGTATAGCATGCGGTTTTGTCGTAGAGCGGCGTCGTTTTACTTGTTATCCCGAGCGCAGTCAATGAATCTGCAGTCCGCTCGCGCAAGATGACGGCTGCAAGCAGAAGCAGATCCTTTCCTAGCCCCACGCCCCGCGCCAAGCGCAATGCCAGTAGTGGGCGTGGACTCTGGTAGGCCTCATCCTTATGACAAATTTCGTAGTGTGCGGGGTATTCGGATCACTTAGACAGATCAGGCCACGAGCGCGTCATCTCGCATCATCGCGATTGGGCATTGTAAACGCTGATTCGGCTCATGCTCACCGCGCACTTTCAGCTTCAGGTAGTTGTCCGTGAGCGCTTCCGTGTATTCGCCGTCAAAGTGAGTAAGGGTGATCGCTTCGACTTCACGTCCCACGAACGATTCCATGAACGCCCGCTTTTTCTGCGCCGCCAATTCGCGCAACACACGATTGCGTTCGCGCGCGACTTGTACCGGCACTTGATTCGACATCGTCGCAGATGGTGTTCCCGGTCGTGACGAGTATGTGAAGACATGCAGGTATGTCAAGGACAGGAGCTCGATCAGCGCACGCGTTTCTTCGAAGTCGTCGTGGGTTTCACCAGGGAAGCCGACCATCACATCAGTGCCGATCGCCGCGTCGGGCATCGCTTGCCGAACGCGCTCGATGCGATCGGCGTAATGCCACGGGCGGTACTTGCGGTGCATCTTGCGAAGGATTCTGTCACTGCCGGACTGCATTGGTACATGTGCGTGCTTGCAAATGCGCGACGACGAGGCGACGAGCTCAATCAGCTCGTTGGTCCAGTCCATCGGCTCGACCGAGCTGATGCGGATCTTCTCGATCGCTGTCCGCTCCAGAATTTCGCGCAGCGCAGCGGCGAAGGTCGTGCGCGGAGATAGTTCGCGTCCCCACCGGCCAAGATTGATGCCCGAGAGAACGATCTCGCGATAGCCGTTGGCGACGAGAGCGTCGACTTCGCGAATAACCTCTTCCAGCTTCAGCGATCGGCTCCTGCCCCGTACATACGGAATGATGCAGAACGAGCAGCGATTATTACAGCCGTCCTGGATCTTCAGGTTGGGACGCGTTTTCGCAAACGCGTCGTGCTCAAAGACGGGCGCGGCCATCAGCTCCGTGTGGGCGAAAATGTCACCGACAATGACGTCGGCATTCGCCGCTGCGCCAATATGCGCCAGCGGCACGAAAGCCGAACTGCCCCTGATGGGCTGGATATGGCTGGCCAATTCGTGCTTGTGCGAATTGCCAATAACCAAGCTGACGCCGGGCAAAGACGACAGCTCATGGGGCGCGCGTTGCGCGTAGCAGCCCGTCACCAGAATCCGAGCCCCAGGGTTTTCGCGATGGATGCGGCGAATAGCGGAGCGAGCGTCCTGATCGGCAGCAGCGGTGACGGTGCAGGTGTTCAGCACCACGATTTCCGCTTCCTCGGCAGCCGCGGCGCGCTCCAGTCCCTGATCGAGCAACTGGCGCTCAATGCCGGCACCGTCGGCTTGCGTAGCGCGGCAGCCGAAGTTCTCCACATGGTAGGTAGCCACGTTTTCATTATACTGAGCCAGCCTTCGTGCCTTTTTGCACGCCAGTTGGAATGGGTGTACGATCAACACCAAGCATCCGAGCAAAGCTTGCGCAAGTCAGATAGCAACCAAAAGCTCTGTCGGTAGCATCTTTTAACCACCTGTAGTGGTGGCCCCGTTTGTCGGAGTTCCCCATGAAACGACGCATCCTGTTAGTCGATGATGAACTAGCGATTTTGCTTACCCTGCGCGCGATACTCGAAATGAATGGTTTCGAAGTAGACACCGCGGCGTCGGCCAAAGAGGCGCAGAACAAACTCAAGAACAGCGTCTACGAGATGGTCATCACCGATATGCGCATGGAGAGCGAGACCGCGGGATACGATGTAATTCGCGCCGCGCGTCAACAGCCCTATGATCCAGCAACTGCGCTTCTGACGGCATATCCTTCGCTGGGCAACGAATGGAAGAGCAAGGGAGCGCAATCTCTGCTGGTGAAGCCGATGAATACGGATGAACTGCTGCGCCAGTTGGAAGCGCTGCTGATTACCCACCAGGACCAGAAGATGCTCGCGCAGAAGGGCGCCGGCAAGAAAACAGTTGTGCCGAATGGATCCAAGGCCGAACGCCACGCTGTGGCGAAGCGCGCCGAGTAATTCAGGCGGCGTACCTCAGGGTTAGCGCAACACCTCGTATTTCCTTAAGATCCAATTCACACTTGTAAGTGGTTGCAGGTGGAGTGGACTAATTGCCCGTTTCTCCTGGCTGCGCTGCGGATAGCAAGTTAGGCAGTTGCAGCAGCCAGAGCTGCGCAGGGTCGAGGTACGCACCCTGCCAGCGAACCGCGGTATGCAGGTGGGGTCCGGTAGCGCGTCCGGTCGCGCCGGACAATCCGATCTCCTGGCCTTTCTCTACTTTCTCTCCCTCGCTGACTTCCAGGTGCGACAGATGCATGTATAGCGTCATGAATTGCTGTCCATGATCGATGATGACGCAATTGCCCTCGTAGAACAGTTCGCGAGCGAGGACCACTTCACCGGAGTTAGCGGCGGTTACAGGCGTACCAGGCTTGGCATGGTAATCGAGGCCGCGATGAATGCTGGCAAGCTTGCCATTGAACGTGCGGCGTGTGCCGAAGCCCTCGGAAACGGTCGTGTCAATCGGCGGAACGAATCTACCTGACCATTCCGGTTCTGGGGCCTGGTGCGAGAACGCAGCATCCTTGATCTTTCGTTCCGCTTCGATGCGCTGCAGCGTCTCGGGGTCGGGCTGCACGAAGCGCTCCGGCACCCGCAGGGTTTCGCGTTTGTAGTTGTCGGGCGCCACCAGGATCGTTTTTCGCTGTCTTACGACTTGATTGTTGAGGAACGTAAGTTCCATCTCGAGTGTGTAATTACCCGGTTTGGTTTCAACATCGACACCCGCCAAGGCGTACCAGAGGTGATGCGCGGAGGAAGGGAAAAAGATCAGCTCGCGCCCCATCCACTTCGCTTGTACGCTCGACGGAGAGCCCGCGACATGTGCGCGAAACAGGCACGGCGAGCCTGCCGCGATCGCACGCGGCGCCCAGGAAAGCTCGATTGCGGATGGTGTTTGCGCGGCGGCAGCTACCGCTATCAACGTGACGAGAAAGAGCAGGGCGTTACGGCGAGAGAGCATTGCTTTACTGCATCCGCTGGAGTAAGCCGGCGCAAGCCGAGATTTGGACACACAACTACCTTGCGTCCGCAAACGAGGACCTGCAGCGGCACTATAGAATATCTGATCTGCGGCTGGTCAGGCAGTAGCGGCAGTGGTACGCCGCTGCTGGAAACACTCCCGACAGAAGACTGGCCGGCCTTGCGTAGGTTTGAAGGGTACGGTGGTCTCCTTGCCACACCCGGAACAATTGGTTCGTGTTTCCACCTTGGTATAAGAACCCGCGGTGGTAGGACCCAACGTAGCGGCGCGCTTTGCCTTGCAAGCTTTACAACGTTTGGGCTCGTTCTTGAACTGTTTATCGTGGAAGAACAACTGCTCTCCCGCTGTAAACACGAAGTCCGCCCCGCAGTCGATACATTTCAGTACCTTGTCCTGGAATTCCATGGAGAGTTGCTCCCTTCAGTCCGCGACTCCCAAGCATCCGGACGGGGTCAACTCGCGACCGGCGGTAGAACCGGACTGAGCATTCCAGTCGGCGGTCACGAATTCCAGCGCTCAGGTACAGCTTCCCTGGGTTCGGCCCACCATGCATGGCACATGGTTTACATCTAAGACTGCGGTTCGACTTGCAAACACCCCAACTACCAGGAAGGAATAAAGCAAGGGCCGCCCTGCGAACGGCGGCCCGGTTGTAATTAGTCCTGCTCTTTACGAGCCTTCTTGCGACTGCGCTTGCGCGCCAGCGCTTCCTTTACGCGCTTCTTTTCGCCCGGCTTGAGGTAGAAGGAGTGACGTTTCACTTCCTTAATGATGTCCTCCTGCTGGACTTTACGCTTGAAGCGCCGTAGGGCATTCTCTAAAGATTCGCCCTCTTGAATGCGGACTTCCGCCAAACGGGAAACACCCCCAAACTAGTCCTATTTGGACATTAGTAGTTATCTCTATGTTACATGGGGAAGTCAAGCGCAGAGTTGTGCCTCCCATAAAGAGTTCATAAAGGCTCGATAAAGGCTTCCGAGACAGATACGTAGCTCTCAATACCGATCCGTCTAGAAGTTGAGTCTAACGGCAAATTGCACCTGCCGAGGTGCATACGCATTGGTCGGTATAAGGAACTGCGAGTTCATCAGGTAGGCCCCGGGATATCGCTTTCCTTTCACGGTAGTGGAATATGCAACAAATTGTCCGGCGGAGTTGTAGAAGCCGTCGCCGCTGACCTGCGTCATGGCGTTGGTTCGATTGAAGACGTTAAAGGACTCTGCGACCAGGTTCCAAACCACATGCTCGCCACACGGTATGGTTCTCGTGATGCGCAGGTCAGTGCTGAAATAGTTCGGCCCCAGGAATGCATTTCGGATGTAGCCGGGCAGACGATCGTTATAGATATTTCCGTCATTATTGGGATCGCCGGCGATGGTGGCGTTCACCGGCCGCCCCGAACCTGCGGTGATCACACTGGAGAGCTTCCAGTTGTTGGCAAGGATGTTGAGGGCATGTTGATCGAGATGAAGCTTAGGCTCAGCAACCCATGCGGCTACGAAACGGTTGCGCTCGTCGTTGACGCTGGGCCCCCACTCCAGCGAGGTAGCGTATGCGTTCTGCACGTTGCCGGAGCGTCCAACGACCAACGCATCGGGACCATTGTCCCTGGCTTTCGCCAGCGTGTATCCGACCTGGAAATACATTCCATGAGACATCTGTCGCTTCAGCGAGAAGGTTATGCCGCTATAAACGCTGCTGGATTCGCTTTGATAGGAATTGATGGCCCCAAGGCGCGGGTTGGGGCGTTGCACGGGATTCAGGCATGGCGGATACGGACAGGTAATTGATGGCGTAGTTTGCCAGGTGGAGAAGGAAGCAACACTGTATGTCCCGAGGAAAACCGAGCCAGTATCGTTGTAAACGGGATAGTCGGTGATGATCGGCTTGGGCAGGTTGACGTCGAGTGAGCGTATCTCGTGCAGACCGTGCACGTACGCATAGCTGACGGTTGCGACAATGTTGCGGCCTAACTCATGCTGCACGGTTAGGTTCGCTTGCTCGGTATAGGGCGTCTGGAAATTGGGCGCGAAGGCGGAAATATCCGTTGTCAGCAAGCCCGCCACAGACGCGGGCGGAGTGCAGACTAAAGTTCCATGAGGACAATTCACCAGCGGAGTCGGGTAGGTTGGGAACAGCGATCCTTGCGCAGGCACCATCATGTCGAGGAAGAGCTGGCTTTTCTGAATGCCGTTGTCGGTGGCGATCCGGGCCGCGTACATGGCCGGAATCGGCAGATAGAAGAGGCCGGCGCCGCCGCGAATCACGGTCGTGTGCTTGTCGCCGAGGGAGTAGGCGAAACCTACTCTGGGAGAAAAATTATTCAGGTCGGTTGGCACCTTGCCGGATGCCGGATACAAAGGATTGCTCACCAGCAGACCCGGCTCGAAGGTCTGCAGATCGTAACGAAGACCGAGGTTCAGCGTGAGGTTACGCGTCAACTGGATTGTGTCTTGCATAAATGCGGCGTAGTTGCGCGAGTTGGGATGCGAAACCGAGTTGCCGAAGTCCTGCATGTAGTATCGCGGCACAGCGTGAGCGTAAGCGCGCAGCGGCGTTAACGGATCCCCGTGCTTCATGGGCTCGAAGGTCCAGGGATTGACCTTCACATTGCTGAAGTAATACTCGCCGTCGAAGAGGTAGGGATAGTAGTTGTAGACCCACGCTTGAATGAAGTCGCCGCCGAATTTCCAATGTATGCGCCCGGTGTCATAACTGAGTGTCTCCGCCATATGTAGCTTCTGCTCGTGAGTGTTGCGGGGCAGAGTGCTGGAGCCCTCAAAACCTGCAATCAGGCCGTAGATCTTGGTCCAAGGATCGTCGGAGTTGGAGATGAAATCCTGATTATCGCGGGAGAATTGCAGGCGAAAGTTGGTAGCAAGGTTGTTTGTCCAGGAACTGACCAGGGAACCGGCAATGCTTTCCGTCTGCACATTCTGTGTTCCGTTTGCTGAAGCGGCATAGCCGGTGATCGGGCTGGCCGGATCGAAGAAAACGTTATTCGTGCCCGTCAGGCGCGAAGTGCTGATTCGTATCGCCGCCCGTTGCTTCGGCGTCAAGTTGAAGTCGAACTTGGCGAACCCCGCGTTCCCCTGCATCGTGGTGGGATAACTCCCTCCCATGGCGTTCAGCTGCTGCGCCGCGGCTTCTACCAGCGACTTATCTTTGTAGTCGTAGTCGAGCGGCTGCGCGACGATGGTGCTTTGGCCGTTTGCAAACTGGACAACGGAAGGTACAGTGAGCAGGTGCTGGTCGAAGCCGGCGTAAAGGAAGATGCGATCTTTCCGTATCGGACCGCCGACAGTGCCACCGAACTGTTGCTGCCGATCGTTGGGTTGACTGCTTGCGTATGCCTGCTGCGCGTCGAAGGAGCGGTCCCGCAGGTAATAAAAGCCAGTGCCATGCCACTGGTTGGTCCCTGACTTGGTGGCGACGTTGAACACCGCCCCGCCCGAACGTCCCAGCTCCGCACTGTAGGAGTTGGTGGAGACGCGGAACTCACGGATGACTTCGTTGCTGAATTGGTACGGAGCGCGATAGCCACCGCGGGCCTGAGCGAAGAAGGAATTATTGTCGTCTGCGCCGTCGACGAGAAAGCTGTTCTGAAATCCGCGGACCCCTCCGACCGACAGGTCGCCGTTGGAGTCGGAGGTGAGACCCCGCGGGTCAGGCACGACGTCGGGGGAGAGCAGAGCAAGATCGCTATAGCGGCGGCCGTTCAGCGGCAGTCCGGCAATGGCGGATTGGGTAACGACATTGGAGACCTCCCCGGACTTCGTCTCGACGGGTATTGGCGTTGCTCGTACAGTGATCGTCTGCGCCGCGGCCGCGGGAGCGAGCCGAAGCTGAACCACGGACACGCCGCCGACCGGCAATTCCACGCCGCGACTCACTCTGCCGGCCATTCCCTGCGCAGAGGCCGATACGTCATATCGCCCCGGAGGAAGCATGGCGAAGTTGAATGTGCCCTGCGAGTCGGTAACGGTCTGCAAGCGGACACCGCGCGAGATATCGATGACTGTAATGGCGGCCGCGGGAATGCGGGCGCCGCTGACGTCCTCGATGACGCCCTGCAGCGAAGTGGAGCCGTCCTGCGCGCCCATGAGGGGCGAGAGCAGAAGCCCAAGGGCGATGGAGAGCAAGCTCAGGGAAGAACGAGAATGAGATCCCAAACAGGAAAAGGTCCGCATCAGGAACGCCCAGTCAGCAGTAGCTGCTATTTATCTTGAAAAAGTCGAGGGCTTGTGGTCTGTGATGAGGAGCTGAGTGCGGACACGAAAGGGCAATGCCGAATCGGGAGGATACTGTCCTTTCGTAACTGTTTAAATTCTGGACGGCCTTATGGCGGACGGGCCCCCACTACTCGGCGGATGCCTCTAGCGCTTTCGGCGCCTGGATACCTCAGTTACTCGCCGGCCTCTGGAAGAGTTTCGGATTTATGGGAGGATTTACCTGCATTGTAGTCAGGGTCATGCTCAGCACCGGCATGCCACCCTCGCTCAAGACCTCGTACCTTGTCGGATACTGCAGACCGTCGAAGCTTTTCCACTGAGAGTAAACAAACGTCTGAATCTTGCCGCCTTCACCGGCGGCGCGTTCGCGCATGAGCTTGCCGTCTGAGGCGATCCACCAGCGCGTGGGAACGCCATCCGCTTCGATATCCACGACCGTCGCATCGACGCCGTCCACTGTTTCCCGTCCTGTTGCGGTGAAGATGTACTTCGGGTCATTGATATGCTGCAGCACATTCACCGGATCGTGCTTCAACGCAGAATCCAATGACGTACGTTGTGTGGAAGGAAGGTCCTGCACCTGTCCGCCGAGGATCATGAAGGCATCGCGGGGAGTCACGACGAGCGTCATCCTTTTCCCCTCCGGCATGGTCAGTCTTTGCGACTGCTGATCAGGGTAGACAATGCTCTGATCGACATCCACCCGCGCTCCTTGCTGGACGGCACTCACTGTTTGATGCAGGCTCTTTACCGAATTAACCTTTGCCGGCCCACCGAGCGCCTGTAGAAGCCGTGCAAGCGCAGCTTTACCTTCGGCATTGCTCTCGGTTGCTCCGAAGGCCACAACGTATCCGGATTTCGACCAGCCACTGGGAGGCGGGCTCTGCGGCGGGTTGGACGTTTGCTGGCAGACGGCGGAGCAGAGGGATAGCAGTGCGGATGTAACCGGCGCGAGGGTAAGGCGAAGGTTCATAGCGATCGTGCTCAGCGAGCGGCTCGACCGCTCGTATTCGATGGGCGCGAAAATGATGGTGGGCAGTGCAGGACTCGAACCTGCGACCTCCTGCTTGTAAGGCAGGCGCTCTAACCAGCTGAGCTAACCGCCCCTCGTGTGCTTTGACGGATGGGGAACGTGCAAATTGAGTTTACCTGAGCCGCTCGCCCCCGGTAAACGTGCGCCTAGGCGCGATTGGTGAATTCGACGAGAAGCTGAAGCCGCTGGCGCGCGTGTCCGCTGTCGAGAGCGTAAGCGGCGAGCGGTACAGCTTCGCCGATATGGTCAGCATGACCGGCGGCGACCAGCGCTGCAGCCGCGTTCAGCAGCACGACATCGCGGCGGGGTGAACGCTCGCCGCCCAGGATTGCACGGATGACTGCCGCGTTCTGTGTGGCATCGCCGCCGGCTATCTCTGCCAGAGGCGCGCGCTTCAAGCCGAAATCCTCCGGCGTGACTTCATAGACACGCACCTGAGCGTTGCGCACCTCGGCGATCTTGCTTGCGCCACTGATCGTGATCTCGTCCAGGCCATCTCGTCCATGGACGACAAGCACGCGGCGGACGCCGAGCTCACTCAGCGCCTCCGCCAGCTTCTCCACCAGATCGGCGGAATAAACTCCGACAACCTGCGCCGATGCGCCCGCGGGATTGGTGAGCGGGCCAAGCAGGTTGAAGACGGTGCGCAAGCGCAGTTCACGGCGCGCCGGCTGGACGTACTTCATCGCAGAATGCATCGCCGGAGCGTAAAGAAAGGCGATACCGGTCTCCTGCAAGCAGGCCACGATTCGTGCGGGCGTGAGATCGATCTTCACGCCAAGAGCTTCCATTACGTCAGCGGATCCGCATTTCGAGCTGATACTACGATTACCGTGCTTGGCCACGCGCACGCCGGCGCCCGCGATGGTGAGGGCTGTTGCAGTCGAGATATTAAAGGTCCCGCTCGCATCGCCACCGGTGCCGCAGGTGTCGACCAGCGCGTCGCGTTCGGTACCGCTGAGGTCGAGCGCTTCGCCGGCCTCGGTTTTCAACTTCGTCGCCTCGTCGCGGATTGCCTCGGCGAAGCCGACAATCTCCTCTACCGTTTCACCCTTCATGTGCATGGCAACGAGCAAAGCACCGATCTGCGCTTCCGAAGCGTCGCCGCGCAAGATCCGCGACATCACCTCGCGCGCCTCTTCGCGGGTGAGGGAAGAGCGGTGGTTCGCGACTTTGTGAAGAGCGTCGAGGATCATGGGATGTAGGTAGAGTAGCATTCAGCACTAAGCTTTGAGCTGCGAGCTACGAGCTATGAGCTCAAGCGTGCGATATTGGTAGGGTGAGGCGTTTCCCTCGATCATTGAACATCGCAGTTGCTGCGCTGGCCCTGGCTAGCGCGGCGCAAGCCCAGCGCACCTTTCTCGGCATGGACCGCAACGACTACCCCGGCGATGCGAGCATGGCCGCACTGCACAAAACGTTCGCTTTCACCGGATATTGGCTGAACAATCCGCCGGGGGAGAACCGCAATACCTGGCGCGGGACGCGCGCAGCGTTGGAGCCGATGGGTTATGGCTTTCTCTTGCTTTTCAATGGTCGCGAGTATGCGCAGCTGAAAGCTTCGGGTGGGGCGGCGCGCATGGGACTGAACGACGGTGTCGCGGCGGTCGAGGCGGCACAGCAGGAGGGATTTCCCAAAGGCGCGATCATCTTTCTCGACCAGGAGCAGGGCGGGCGCATGTTGCCGGATCAGCGCGCCTATATTCACGCGTGGGTTGATGCCGTAGTTCGCGGCGGATATCGCGCGGGCGTTTACTGCTCGGGAATTGCGTTCCGCGAGTCGGCGAAGATTTCAGTTGTTACCGCCGACGACATTCGCGATAACGCCGGCGGGCGTGAGATACATTTCTTCGTGAGCAATGATCAGTGTCCGCCGTCGCGAGGCTGCGTGTTACGGGAGCCGCCGTCGCCGGCAAAGAGCGGAGTGCCGTTCGCCGACGCGTGGCAGTTCGCGCAATCGCCGCGGCGTCCGGAAATGACTTCTTCCTGCCGGAAGACCTATGCGAAGGATGGCAGCTGTTATGCGCCGGGAGCGGCAGGAGTATATGTCGATGTTGACACGGCGACCTCGCCGGATCCCTCGCAAGCCAGGACGCGATAACCGGATGACTGAGGCAAAGCATCCATCGCGGGCCGAGATCCAACACGCGGCGTCGCTGCTGCGTGCCGGCTGGCTTGTTGCCTTCCCAACCGAGACGGTGTACGGTCTGGGCGCCAACGCTCTTGACGAAGCGGCAGTGCGGCGGATCTTCGAAGCCAAAGGCCGCCCAGGCACCAGCCCCATCATCGTTCATGTCAGCTCTATCGAAATGGCGCGTGTGGTCGCTCGCGAGTGGCCGGAGGCGGCGCAGCGGCTGACGCACAAGTTCTGGCCGGGGCCGCTGACCCTGGTGCTGAAAAAGCAGCCGGCAGTTCCTGCGATTGTCAGTGCCGGGCTGGATACGGTGGGTGTCCGCATGCCGTCGCATCCGGTTGCGCTCGCGCTGATCGAGGCGGCGCAGGTTCCTGTTGCCGCGCCGAGTGCGAATCGCTTCACCCAGCTTTCGCCGACCACGGCGCAGCACGTGCGCGAAGGACTCGGTGATCGCGTTGATTACGTTCTCGACGGCGGGCCTTGCACCGTGGGAATTGAGTCGACAGTACTGTCGCTGGCAGAGGATCATCCCGCTCTGCTGCGGCCAGGTGGAATCTCGCGCGAACAGGTCGAAGCGGTGATCGGGCCGGTTACGCAGCAGACGACGCCAACGGCTGCAGCCCATCCGTCGCCCGGAATGCACCCGCGCCATTACAGCCCGCGGACAAAGCTGCTGCTGGTGCGCGATGGCGAGGTGCCTGAGCAGGGAACCGGCGCCTATCTGCGAATACATCATCCCCCACGCGGTATTGTGCGAGAGGTGGTGGAGATGCCGCCTGAGCCGCGAGAGTATGCTGCACGGCTCTATCAGACGCTTCACGATCTGGATGTGCGAGGCTACGACTGGATTGCGGTGGAAGCGCCGCCCGATACGCCGGAGTGGGAAGCAGTGCGCGATCGCCTGACGCGCGCCGCGGGGTAGCATCTCATAACAGGGGTCTGGAGACCGGCGCTACAATTTCGCTCGTGCTACAGTCGTGAGTTTGATCTGACGCTCCTCCGCATTGAGCGCATCTGCTTCCAACTCGCATCCGCAAGCAAGCTCGCCACGCCTGCTTCGCCAGCTCGGCCTCTTCGATGCCACGATGCTGGTCATGGGCGGCATTATCGGCGCGGGCATCTTCATCAACCCCTACGTTGTCGCCGAGCAGGTACACACGCCGATGCTCATCCTCGGCGCGTGGGTCGTCGGCGGCGTGGTGGCCATGCTCGGTGCATTTGTTTACGCCGAGCTGGCGGCGCGCCGCCCCAAGGTTGGCGGACAATACGCTTACCTGCGCGAGGCATTTCATCCTGCCGTGGGCTTTCTCTACGGATGGGTCTTGCTGCTGGTCATTCAGACTGGCGGCATGGCCGCCGTGACAGTTACCTTCGCGCGCTATCTGGTCGAGCTCACCGGATGGCATGCTCCTGAGCGTGCCATCGTCGTGCTCACGTTGGTGGTGCTGACCATCGTCAATTGCCTGGGCGTGAAACTCGGCAGTCGCATGCAAAGTGTCCTGATGGTGCTGAAGATCGTGGCCATCGCGGGACTGATTGCCGCGGGGCTGTTGCTGGTGCGCTCGCCGCATCCCCTGTTGCATCCGCTGCTCGATCGCCCGCCGTCCTTCGACTTGCTGACTGCGATCGGCGCCGCGATGGTGCCCGTGCTCTTCGCCTTCGGCGGATGGCAGACTTCGAACTTCATTGCCGAAGAGGTGAAGGACCCGGTGAGGAACCTGTCGCGGGCGCTAGTGCTCGGGGTCGCAGGAGTGGTCGCGCTTTACGTGGGTGTGAATTTCGTCTGCGTGCGGACATTAGGGCCAGAGGGCTTGGCTGTCACGCATGTACCCGCCACCACCGTGATGCGCGCTGCCATGGGCGATACGGGTGCCAGGCTGATTGCACTGGGAATCACTGTCTCGACGCTCGGCTTCCTGAGCCAGTCGGTGCTGACGGCGCCGCGCGTCTACTTCGCCATGGCGCGCGACGGGCTATTCTTTCGCAGCGTCGCCACCGTGACACAGGGGACACACGTGCCCGCGGCAGCCATCGTCCTGCAAAGCGCGTGGACGATCGTGGTTGCGCTTTCCGGCAAATACGAGGACATCCTGAATTATGTCGTCTCGATGGATTTTCTCTTCTTCGGGCTGACGGGAGCCAGCCTCTTCGTTTTTCGCAAACGAGATCGAGAAGCCGGCGATCAAGGAGGATATCGCGTGCCCGGCCATCCCCTCACCACCGCAGTCTTCGTGCTGGTATCGTGGATAGTGGTGGTCAACACCATCTACAAATATCCGAAAAACAGCCTGCTCGGCATGGCGATCTTGCTGCTGGGCCTGCCGGTGTATGCCTTCTGGGCGTCGCGAGGGCCTGCTGCCAAGGAAAGAACGATCAAAGATGCTGGTTGATTCGTGATCGCCATCACCGCGAGGTCGCCACGCTTATCAGGCTACCCTGACCATTCATGCTCGGTTGAAATATCCATGACGAAGCAGACCTACACTGATTCGATGACAGATCGCACGCACTCCCGTTCTCCGTACATGGAGTTTGCCAAGCTGCGCTCTGGGGCGAAGTTCAACCTGGCGAGCAGCGGCATCATGAAGTATCCGCTGGCGGAGCTGCCGGTGAAGCTCGAGGACCTGGAGATCAGCGGGCCCACGGTTTACGGGTATCCGCCGCTGCTGGAGCGCATCGCGAAGCACAATGGCGTCAGCACCGATTGCGTGATGCACGCCGCAGGCACGTCGATGGCGAACCACCTTGCCTTCGCTGCAACGCTGGAGCCGGGCGAGGAGGCACTGGTCGAGTGGCCGACTTATGAGTTGCTGACGAGCACCCTCGAGTACCTGCGGGTCAATGTGCGCTACTTCAATCGCCGGGCGGAAGATGGCTTTCGGGTGGACCCTGAGGAGGTGGAGCGAAAGATCACGCCGCAGACTCGTCTGGTTGTCGTGGCGAACCTGCACAATCCTACCGGTGTGTTTACTGACGAGGCGGCGCTCCGGGACGTAGGCGAGATTGCGAAGAAGCACGGCGCTCGCGTTCTTGTTGACGAAGTGTACCTTGAAGCGTTTTACGAGCAGCGGCCGAGGTCGGCGGTTCAGCTGGGGGATCACTTTTTGGTGACCAGCAGTTTGACGAAGGCTTTCGGGCTGGGCGGTCTGCGATGCGGATGGGTGCTGGCGAATCCCGAGCTGACCGATCGCATGCGGCATATTCACGATCTGTATGGGGTGAACGCTCCGCACACGGCGGAGTTGCTGAGCGTGATTGCATTCGACAATCTCGACCGAGTGGCGGCACGCGCAAAGGCGCTGCTGGGCGCGAACCGGCCGGTGCTGGATCAATTTTTGATGTCGCGCGACGACATCGAGTGCGTGCGGCCGGAGTTCGGCACGATTGCGTTCCCCAGGCTGAAGCAGGGAAGTGTTGAGCAATTGAACCGTTTGTCGCGGGAGAAGTACGAGACCAGCGTTGTGCCGGGCAGCTACTTCGCTATGGAGGAGCACTTCCGCGTCGGAATCGGTGGCGATCCGGAGATGACGCGTGAGGGGTTCAGGCGGCTGGCTTCGGCGTTGGATGATATACGCAAGTAGCGCCGCTCTCCAGGGCTGTCGCGGGGACGTCCATGTCTCCGCGTAGTATGCCTCGCGGTTTTGGCGTCAGCCTTTGCGACGTGGGCCGGGAAGCCCACGCTACAGCCGGTTGAGACCGGGGCTGCCTACCTGCGCCGCCAGTAACTCCTGTCCTGGAAATCACGATACTGGCGCCGGCGTGGCTTGCCGGCATCCCAATCGAAAGCGCCTTTCTGTAGTGTGAATTGTGGTGTGCTTCCGTCCTTCGCGGGAACAATGCTCAGGATGTCAAAGCGGCAGGGAGTCCGGCGATCGCCTGGCAGTCGCCGGACGTAGCGCTTTGCGACGGCGATGATGTTGCGCTGCTTCTGGAGCGTGACGGCGAGCGATGGCGGCGCGAAGCTGTCGTCCATGCGCGTCTTCACCTCAACGAAGCAGAGCACGCCGCGGTCCCAGCCGATCAGGTCGATCTCTCCACGGTCGTGCGGCAGTCGGACGTTAGTCGCGACGAAGCGATAACCTAGCTTCTTGAGGTAGAAGTAGGCTTCAGTTTCGCCGCGCTGGCCGAGGATGAGGTGCGCCGGCTTACCCTTACGTGGACGGCCGACTTTTTGCAGCGCGCGAATGATCAGGTGAGTCAGGTGGTGCATGGGGTGAAAGTGCTGCTTGAAATGTAATTGCTTGGCTTTCTCACGCCTGTGATCTTCCTCACCATAGTCGGTGAACCGACCAACACACCCATCGATAATTATCAATCGAGAGAAGGGCAAGAACTTAGATCTCCGTTGCTCCTAAACTACCATCGGGAAATCACCTCTAGAATGGTTACGTGGGGAACCACCATAAAGAAAAGGACATTCTCAAGCTGATACCTGCGCCGAAGCGGCCTCCCAAGTTGACGGCGCGGCGGATCGGGATTCACACATCGACGGCCGGTGGCGTGGAGCACGGGGCCGAGCGGGCCTATCGGCTGGGTTGCAATACCTTCCAGATTTTTTCCTCGAGCCCGCGGCAATGGAAGCCCTACGAGTTGGGGCGGGCGCAGTGCAGCGAGATGAATCGCCTGCGCGAGCGTTACAACCTGAAGCCGCTTGCCATTCATGCGAACTATCTCGTGAATGTTGCCGGCGGGAACTCGGAGTTTCACGCCAAGTCGATTGCGGCATTTCGCGGTGAAGTGGAGCGCGCGCTCGCACTCTGCGCGGAGTTTCTCGTGCTGCATCCCGGATCGTTTCGCGGCAGCAGCAGGGAAGAGGGCTTAAGGCGGGCGGCGATGGCGATAGAGGAGGCTGTCGACGGCCTCGATATTCCCGCGAGCCGGCTGCGCATCCTGATTGAAAACACAGCCGGGTCAGAGTTTTCGCTGGGCGGCAACTTCGAGCAGGTTGCCGAGCTCCTGTTCCTGCTGGGGAAAGTTGTACCGTCCGGCGCGTGCATCGATACCTGCCACACACATGTGTCGGGCTACGACATTGTGAGCGAGGAAGGCTTCGCTGACACTCTTGACCAACTGGAGCGCACCGTTGGCCTGCGCAATGTCCATGTCTGGCACTGCAACGATGCGAAAGCTGCGCGCGGCTCCAAGCTCGACCGCCACCAGCACATCGGAAAGGGAAGTATCGGATTGAAGGCGTTTCGGCGCTTGCTGAACGATCCGCGAGTGGCGCATGCGGCGTTCATCGCCGAAACGCCAATCGACGAACCGCTGGACGACCTCACCAACGTGAACGCGTTGAAGCGGCTGGTGAACAGGGCGACGAAATAAGAGCTTCGGCCGTCACGCAGCACGAAGCGCGACCGCTGGCTCGACCACCTCGACGCGCCCCGACGCCACGTCGTAAACCAGGCCGGAGATAAGCCACCCGGCCGGCAATTGCGGAATGGTGCGCAGCAAGGCAACGTCGGAGGCGACGGCAGCGCGAGGGTCTTTCACTGCTTTACTCTTCAGCTCAATTTCCGGCACTTGAAAATACTGCGACAGCAAGGCCGGATCCTGGGCCAGGCGAGTAATGCCGCAATCGGTGTGGTGAAGAACAATCAGATGGAACTCTCCGCCGCCCCCCGGAACCTCGCCCGCGATCTCACCAATTTGCCCCAGCATTCCCAGCTGCTGCAGCAACCCGGGCGTAATCCGGCCGCCGATGTTTCGTATCACCACCGCTTCTCCCGGCCGTATTCCAAGCACGTGCGCGGGATCTACGCGCATGTCTGCGCATCCGATGACGATCGCCTTCACGTTCGGAAGGGCCTTGGGAAGCGAAGGCATGAGTGTTCCGGCGGCGGACTGCTGCGCTGCGAACTCCCGGTTGCGCTTTAACAAGCTGTCAAGATGATTCATAACCGCTCCATAAATTGCGTGAGATTAATAGAGGTTGGATCCGCTTCTTGAAGGCTGGTGATCTTGATGATCCTTCGAAAGGTTTGGTTTCCCGGAAACTTCAGCGTGGCACCGGTAATCCAATCTTCACGCGCCCGGCATTGTAAAATCAAGGTTCACCCCAAACGCAGTCTTTAGATATTTATGGCCGATTCCCAAACATCCGTATCCAACTCCAAACCACAGCATGAGATCACCGCCCGCTCGGACCGCTACGATCCGCAGGCGATCGAGCGGAAGTGGTCCGAGCGCTGGGCGCAGAATCCCGATCTCTACAAGTCCGAGCCGTCGACCACTTCGCGCAAGAAGTACTACGTGCTGGAGATGTTGCCGTACCCGTCGGGCGCGCTGCACATGGGGCACGTGCGCAACTACTCTATCGGCGACGCGCTGGCGCGCTACATGTGGATGCAAGGCTACAACGTGCTGCACCCGATGGGCTGGGACTCGTTCGGCCTGCCGGCGGAGAACGCCGCCATCGCCAACCGGACGCCGCCGAAGCAGTGGACGCTGGGCAACATCGCCGCCATGAAGCGGCAGATGAAGCGCATGGGCTTCTCGTATGACTGGTCGACGGAAGTGACGACCTGCCTGCCGGAGTACTACCGCTGGAACCAGTGGTTCTTCCTGAAGTTTTACGAGCGCGGTCTGGCGTATCGCAAGAAGAGCAAGGTGAACTGGTGTCCCAAGTGCGCTACCGTGCTGGCTAACGAGCAGGTGCTCTCCAACGGCTGCTGCTGGCGGCACGAGGACACGCTGGTGGAGCAGCGCGAGCTGGAGCAGTGGTTCCTGCGCATCACTGACTACGCCGACGAGCTATTGCGCGATCTGGAGAAACTTCCGGAGTGGCCTGAAAAAGTGCGTACCATGCAGCGCAACTGGATCGGGCGCAGCGAGGGAGCGCTGGTCGACTTCAAGCTGGACGGCATTGCCGGGCCAGCCGGCGATAAGATCACGGTCTTCACCACGCGTATCGACACCATCTACGGCGCGACGTCATTACAGCTCGCGCCGGAGCATCCTATCGTTACCGACCTGATCGCCAACGACCCGGAGTTGCTGTCGAAGGTGGAAGACCTGATGACCGAGCAGCGCCGCGCGAAGGAAGCCGGCGATGTGGGCGCGATCGAGAAGCATGGCGTGGCGACGGGGCGCTACGCGCTGAATCCCTTCAACGGCGAACGTGTGCCCATCTGGGTGGCGAACTACGTTCTGCTGGACTACGGCACGGGCGCGATCATGTCGGTGCCGGCGCATGACGAGCGCGACTACGAATTTGCGAAGAAATATGACCTGGACATTCGCGTTGTGATTCTGCCGCGGCGCGAAGGAGATGCGGCAGACGGTTCACCGAACGAACCGGTCTTGCCGTTCGTTGAGACCAACAGTCTGCTGATCAATTCCGGTGACTGGAACGGGCTGCCCAGCGAGGATGCAATCGCGAAGATGTCGAGATACGCCGAAGAGCACGGCTTCGGCAAGGCGACGGTGACGTATCGGCTGAAAGATTGGGGCATCAGCCGGCAGCGCTACTGGGGCACGCCCATCCCAATGATTTATTGCGAAGGATGCGGGATTGTGCCGGTGCCGGAGAAAGATTTGCCGGTGCTGCTGCCCGAAAATGTCGAGATCACGCTGGCGGGTGGATCGCCGCTGGCTATGGTGCCGGAGTTTGTGAACGTGACGTGTCCCAAGTGCGGCGGTCAGGGGCGGCGCGAAACCGACACCATGGACACCTTCGTCGATTCCTCCTGGTACTTCTACCGCTACACCGACGCTACGTTGTCCGACAAGCCGCTCGATTCCGATACTGTGGGATATTGGTTCCCCATCGACCAGTACATTGGGGGCGTGGAACATGCCATCCTGCACCTGATCTATTCGCGCTTCTGGACGAAAGTCATGCGCGATATGGGGCTGGTGAAAAATGCCGAGCCGGTGGAGCGGCTGTTCACGCAAGGAATGGTCATCAAGGACGGGGCCAAGATGTCGAAGAATCTGGGGAATGTAGTTTCGCCCGATGACATGGTGGAACATCACGGCGCCGATGCGACTCGTATGTACACGCTGTTCGGGGGCCCTCCCGACCAGGATCTGGACTGGCAGGATGCGGGAGTCAAGGGGATCAGCGGATTTCTATCGCGCGTGTATCGCTTTGTTGTGCGTAATGGAAGGCCCGATTGTCCGGAGTGGAGAGCAGTTCCCAACGGTGAGCTGTCTCCTGCGGCCCGCAAGATGCAGCGCCGGCTGCACCAGACCATCCAGCGGATAACGGAGGACTTCGCAGGCCGCTGGCACTTCAACACGTCGATCTCGTTTCTGATGAGCCTGGTGAACGAGCTGTATGCCTACGAGGATGCCGTACAGAGAGGAGAGCAGGCGGCGCCCCTGTGGCTGATGGCCGACGTACAGCGCAAACTGGTGTTGATGCTTGCGCCCTTCGCGCCGTATCTCGCGCGTGAGTTGTGGGAGACGCTGGGCGAGACCTCCGACCTGCTGCGCGCACCGTGGCCGAAGTACGATCCGGCGCTGGCGAAGGAAGAGGAAATGGAATACGCCATCCAGGTCAACGGCAAGATCCGCAGCCGCATCGTAGTGCCCGCCGATGCAAGCGAAGACCAGGTGCGCGAGTTGGCGCTGGCCGATGACAAGGTGAAAGCTGCGATCGAAGGCAAGGAGATCGTGAAGGTGCTGGTGGTCAGAGGCCGGCTGGTTAACATTGCAGTGAAGTGAAGAAGCAGCTACCAACTGGATTCGCGGTGGAGCCCGCAGTCACTGGCATTTATCGGCAGGAGTTCACACTATGGCGGCTCTCACTCGTGTTGCCCCGACATTTCTTGTACCGGATGTGGCCGGCACGGCGCGGTGGTATGAAACTAATCTTGGGTTTTCGGTAGCGCTCGCGCCGAAGGCGGAACCGCATTTTTACGCGAGCCTGTGGCGAGATGGGGTCGAGATCATGCTGCTGCGGCAGGAAGGCTACCGCAAGCCGCAGGTCGAGCGCGCCGGCGGGGTATGGGATGCCTACGTTCGCATGAACGGATTGCGGGAATTTTACGACGAGGTTCGCAGCCGTATCACGCCGAAGGGCGAGCTAACCAAGCGGCCCTACGGCGACTCGGAATTCGAAGTTGAGGATCCGAACGGCTATGTCCTGGTGTTCGGCGAATTGCTGCCGGACTGAGCCTCACCCGATGCCGAGATCTTCCGGTACTTCCAGCGGTGTTCCACACACGCGACAGATAACAGCGGAGCAGTCGCCGCAGGTGAGCGGGTCTTCGACCTCGCGCGCGCAGGTGGGGCAGTAGAGCAAGGGACGTTTCCCGCCATTCGCCGGCGGCGGCGGAGTTTGAGGCATAAGTCTTCGCGACTGTAACATAAAAGCAGCTGTTAGCTCCTGGCCTTTAGCTCTTAGCAGGCAATCAGCACCGGCAACTGTTATTCGCCCTGGTCCTGCGCACGGTGCAGTTCTGATTACTAAGAGCTAAGAGCCAACAGCCAAGAGCCAACACGAGGTGCCAATGAGCCAGAACAAGACCCTTTCCGTCGACGAACAGATGCGGCGCGAGTTTAACCAGTGGGCTGAAGCCGGACGCGGCGAGGAGATGGAAAATCACCACATCAGCATCACCCAACAGACGCTGGCGCTGATGGGACTGAAGCCCGGGCAGCGCGTGCTTGATCTCGGCTGCGGCGCGGGATGGGCGAGCCGCTTGCTTGCCGAGCAGGTTGCTGGTGACGAACGACCGGGACAGGTCGTCGGCCTGGATGTCTCGGACGAGATGATTCGTCGCGCGCGAGCTACGTCCACCGCCCACGAGAACCTGATGTTCGTCGTCGGTTCGGCGCAGCAGATCCCGTGGGAAGAGAATTTCTTCGACAAGGTTTTGTCGGTGGAGTCGTTTTATTACTACGGCGATCAGGAGGCCGCTCTAAGCGAACTGTTTCGCGTGCTGGGGCCCAAAGGCGAGCTCTACATCCTGATCAATCTCTACCGCGACAATCACTACTCGCTGCGCTGGGTCGATGAGCTGAAGGTCCCGGTGCGAGTACGCTCAGAGCAAGAGTACATCGGGTTGCTGCGGGAGAGCGGCTTCGAAGATGCGCACGCGATGCGCATTCCCGACCTGACTCCGACGCCGGAGGAGTATAGCGGCAAGTGGTTCAAGAACGCCGAAGAACTGCGCGACTTCAAGCGGATTGGGGCGCTGCTACTGATCGCGCGCAAGCCGGATTTCCAGAGCCCGCCGCGAGCATATGAAATTTATTGAAGGCGGTAATTGGGATTCGCTTCGAGCCCCGAGCTTCAAGCTACGAGTGGGACGCATGTCAGCGTAATGGTCAGGAGCCGTTGCTGCCCCAACTGCCAGGACGATCTGCCCTCTTGTCGCAAGCAGGAGCAAATTGCTCGCGAGTTCGCGGTTCGAAGCTCGCAGCTAGAGGCTCCCCCGCCCCGGCCCCACGTGGATGCTGCCATTCACGTTACTCAGCTCAATGCGCACGCCGCCGTTACCGAGTGTCCCTGACATGTTCTTGCCCACCCAGTGTCCCTTCACCGTCAGCGGGAAGTCCGTGCTGATGCCGCCGTTCACAGTGCTGGCGCTGACGTCGGCGTTGGGTGATTGCGGCAGCAGCAGATCGACGCTGCCGTTTACCGACTTCAGTTTGATCTCGCGGAGGTTGTTCAGCGAGTTGTAGTTGGCTTCAATCGATCCGTTCACCGTTGCCAGATCGGCCGTGCCGGCCAGGTCCGTGGCGCGCAGCTTGCCGTTCACCAGATCAGCGTCGATCTCGCCACTTAGTTGTCGGATGGTCAGTGCACCGTTCACCAGGTTGATCTTGTCGATGCGGGCGCCCTGCGGCACATGTAACGTGTAACGAACGGAAGCGGCATTGTTGTTCATGAGGTGCGAAGGGTAGCGGGTTTCGATCTCGACTGAATCGCTGCCGGCATTTACTTCGATGCGAGCTTCGTCGAGCCGCTGCTGATCGCGCGCGCTCTTCACGGCATCGATCTGGACTTCGTTTCGGCTCCAGCCGGTGATCTCGACGTCGCCATTAATGTTCCTGAGCGACACGCGTCCGTTGGCGGGGAGCGGAGCGGTCTTGTGGAATTCCTGCGTAACCTCGGCGAGAGCGGGCAGGGAAATGAGCAGGGAGAGAGCCGCTGTGGCTAGAATGGCGACCGACTGTTTGCGGGTGCGAAGCATAGACATGACGCCTCCTCTCGCGGCTTGGTCGCGAGTTGATTGAACCCTTCGTTGTGGTACGGACAGACCGGGCCACTTGTTCAGGAAATTGGGATGAAATGCAGGGAATTAATAGAAGGGGGCCTCTTCGGCAAATGCGCTCCCCTGTTGAGCGGATGCCCTCCCCTGGAAATTGTCTTCACGAGGAGGCCTTCAGGCCGGTGGGGGATCTGCTGGTTCGCGCGCAGTGCATAACGGTTGGAATAAACCGCAGATCCCTCGCGCCTGAAAAGCGGCGCTCGTGACGACATTTCGTTAGCCGCGCATGGCATTTGCCGACGACGCTAGACACCCGTACGGCACCAGCGTCCCAGCAGGGCTTTCGCTATTTGCGATCCACGTCGCGGCTATAATTCAGTAAGTTGTTTACCGTAAACGAGAGTTGTGCAAAGGCAATCGACCGATTGGGCGCCGTATCCGTAAGCGTGACCGCGACCGTCCTGAACGAAGTGGACGACATCGACGGGCTCGTCTCGACGCTGGCCGGGCAAGTTCCGACGCCGAAGGAAGTAATCGTCGTTGACGGCGGCTCGAACGATGGGACGTGGGAGCATCTCCAGGCGGCGCGAGCGAAGTATCCGCACCTCATTGCTATTCGCGACGAAAGCTGCAACCTGAAAGCCTCGCCCGGCCCCATCGCTCGCGGTAGAAACGTCGGCGTCGCGGCCGCGACATCCGAGATAGTGGCCTGCGCCGATGCAGGCTGCATCTACGATACCGGCTGGCTGGCGCGGCTGACGGCCCCCATTGCGAATGGCAGCGCCGAATATGCGCTGGGCGGCTCCTGCATCGATCCTGACGACCAGACGATCTGGGACCTGGCCGCGGCGCCATTCTTTGGCATGAGGCAGCGGGCCGATGGCACCACGCGCTCGTGCACCGGCCGCTCCATGGCGTTCCGCAAAGAGCTCTGGAAGCGCGTCGGCGGATTCCCCGAGACGACCTTTCTCGGGGAAGACACCAAATTCGATCTGCTTGTCCGGAAGCTGGTGCAACCAGCCTTTGCCGAGCGGGCACAGGCGATTTATCGGCCGCGCCACACGCTGAAGAGCGCACTCAGCATGATGGCTCGCTACGGCGTCGCCGATGGCGTGCTGGGGACGCGGCGTTCGCGCCTGCTGCGAAATACTTTGCGCTGTATGGCCGAAGTGATTGCGATTGCTCTGCTTCCGCGAACCGTAATCCTGCTGCTTGCGGTTCTCCTGATGGAAATCTATTTCGCTTTTCGCCTGGACTGGAGCAGCTTCCGCCAGCATGCAAGCGCGAAGCAACTGGCCGCGCGCCTGCTGTACTCGCTGGCGGTGCCGTGGGTGGCGGCATGGAATCAGGCTGTAGGAGAGCTGACAAAGCAAAACCAGCCGAACCGCCAGAATGCGTAAAAGCAGTAGCTAGTGGTCAGTGGCTAGTGATCGGTAACGCGACCGATGGTCATTGGTCCTATACGAGGTTTCTGGATTGGCATCGGCTTGCAGGCACTGGTCTTTGCTGGCTAGTCACTAGCCACTAGCCACTAGCTTCTAAATCTGTACTTCACCAAGTCCCACACCGCCCACACGCCATCTTTCCAGTTGATCTTCTTGCCTTCGGCGTAGGTGCGGCCATGGTAGACGATAGGCACTTCGTAAATCCGTATGCCCAGCTTTGCCAGCTTCACCGTCATTTCGGTTTCGACGCTGAAGCGGTCGGAGTGCAAATTAATCTTCACCAGCAGCTCGCGGCGGAAAGCCTTGTAACAGGCCGTGACGTCATGAATGCTGATGCCGGTGAGGAAGTCACAGAGCGCGGAGAACAACCGGTTCAGCACATACCGCCAGAAGCGCGGCACGCGGTGGGGGCCGTAATGGAAGCGGTTACCAAAGACGGCGTCGGCATGGCCGTCGAGGATGGGCGCGATCAATGCGGGATAGTCGCGTGGGTCGTATTCGAGATCGGCATCCTGAATGAGCACGATTTCCCCGGTTGCGTGAGCGAGTCCAGTGCGTACGCCAGCGCCCTTGCCCGTGTTCTTCTCGTGCAGGACGAGCTTCACGGTATTCGCGCCGTTGCCGCCGAGCAGCGCCTGCAAATCGGCCTCGCGCAGGAACTCGCGCGTGCCGTCGGTGGAGCAGTCGTCGATGATGATGAGCTCTTTGCGTAGGCTGAGCGGCTGGCGCGCCACCTGCCGCAGGATCTTCAGCACGGTGCGGCGTTCGTTGTACACCGGAATGATCACAGACAGAGTGTGGAACTCAGGCAGAACTTCGTCTTGCTCAAGTTCGGAGAGCTCGCGCTCGTCCTCACTCGCCCCGCTTCGGATTTTTGCTTCGGAGACCAAGTACACTCCCAGGAGCATCAGCTCGGGATCAATCGGATGCCGGTATCGTGGTTCGGGAAAGCAAATATAGTAGACCACGGGATAGAACACCAGGAGGGTAGCGAACAAAAACACGCCATGCACCCGCCTCTTCAACGCCAGCAGCAGCCCCCAGATGCCGAGCACGGAAATCAGCAGGTAGTGCGAATTCTTGAACTCAGATAGCCACTGCGCGTTCGCGAGCCTGGGTATGCCGCCCCAGAAGAAGTAACTGCGCCGCAGAGTGATGACGACGAATTTGCCCGGGTGCTCCCCGATCCACTGCCTCGCCAGCCGCCCCTGATCGGCGCAGTAAGCCAGTTCGCCCATCCGCTCGTACTTCGCCAGCAGCAGAGCGTTCTGACTGGGATGGTAGGCAAGCACGTAGGCGCCCTCCGCCAGTGGATTGTTCCCGATACGCAGCTCGTTGCCGAAGTTGTCGCGGACGAAGACGAAATGCCCCATGGCTTCGTAGTTGCGCACCAGCCAGGGCATGATCGTCATCCAGAAGACCACTGCGCTCAACACCGCGGGCACGACAAAACGCTGGCCGCGACGATGTAATTGATATACCAGCCAGCATCCGGCGAAGGGAAGGAGGGCCAGCGCTGCCGGATTATTCAGCGCGGCGACACCCCACAGCAGCCCGTAGCCGATCCACAAGGACGAACGGCTGTCGCCTTCCATCTCCAGGGTAAGCATGAAGAGCAGGCTCAGGAGAAATGCCGCCAGGCTTGTCTCCCAAATCCACCTTACGTCCCAGAAGATCATGTCGGGATAGAGCGCCCAGACCCAGCCGGCCCACATCGCCACCGTCGGATTGAATACGCGCCGCGCGATGCGGTACACGGTCCAGCAGGTCAGGGCACCGAACAGGCTGTTGAGGATAAGCATCGCGAACGCCGATGCTGGCGAGTAGCTGCCGAAAATCCGAAAGGCGACGGAGACGATCCAGGGATAGATGGGTGCTGTCCAGGCTGACGGCCCGGTATTGCCGCCGAAGGGCGAGCTGAAACCCATGCCCTGCGCCAGCGCGTAGGCGATACGTCCGGTTTCCCAGCCGAAGCCGAAGTTGTGCTCGGTAGTGCGGATGCGGTAGGTGTGCGCAATGGCGATCCATAGCACGCGCACCGCGAAGGCGATCAGGACCATTGAGAGCGGCGAGCGCAGCATGGACTGGAGCCGCGACGGCAAGGCTTCCTGAGTTGTGCGGGAATCGCGCGCCAGATGCGCCGATGGTGTGGGCAAAGGCATTGCGGGTAGGAAAATTGTATCGTAAGGAGCTTTTGGGGCTTAGCTATTAGCGCTCACGACGGCGATCTATGCCTGCGATCTCTTCGGATACTCCAGCTTCGTGTACCAGTCACCCCGCCCTTGAGGCGTGAGGTCGAAGACGTGCCAGATCGGAGTTAGCAGATCGATGCCGCGCTCCTGGATCTCCGAAGACATCCGTGGATGCGCCGAGTAGAAATGGCGAACGGTGCCCTGGCAGGTTTGCAGCTTATTTTGCTGATTCGCGTGTCCCTGCGAGACACGCGGGCCAACGATGGGAGCCAAACCTCGCCGCGCCCACGAATACGCCAGCCGATGCCGCGGCCTTTCTATCCCGCCGCGAAGCTCTTCCGCTGCGTTTTCGTGAAGTTCCGATCGAGTTCTATGGGTGGTGCCGTCCTCACCAGACGGAAGCGCACATTCGTTCCGCACTCGTCACACACGGGAAAGCGTGCGCCTCGAAGCATCGTCACCTCGTGGTACAGACGATGGCGATAATGTTGCACCTGATAAACGCCGGATTCTGGAACCCGTTCGGCTGGTTGAAAAATTTCATCAGCCATGTTGCCCTTAGCCCTGAGACATATTTAGGGGAAGCAGCGACCGCCCGACGCCCACAGATATGGCACGAAAAGGCTGCCTCTCATCTTGAGGCGCCCTCACTCAGGAAGGTTGCCCAGGGAAATTAAATTCAGATTCAAATCCTCGGGTTTCAGGCCGAACTGTTCGGCCAGCTCCTTGATCTTCACTTCCAGCTTCATCAACGCCAGTCCCATTTCCTCGACCTGCTGATCATTCAGCGTGCCGCCTTCCATGCGACGAATGGCCTGTCTCTCCAGAAGCTGGCGCAGTAAATCGATCAGGCCCAGGACAAGTTTGGCCAATCCTTGCTCGATTGTTTCCTGCGAGCAGTCGATGCGCTCCGGCGGCTGAGCCGCTAGGCCTTGCAGCTGACGCCGCAACTCCGAGACAGCGGCTTCGACCTCCTGCGGCGTCAGTTGTTTCGGTTTATCCACGATTGCTCCGCTCGTTGACGAATTCGCTTGGAGGCCACGGGCCACTCAGCCGCAGGCGAACTCCTTCCGAGCCGCCCGCTGTTCGCAACGACGCAATGAAGCGCTCACGATTCTCACGTGGCACTAGCGCGAACCAGCGATGGGTCCTACGCTCCTGACGCGCGCGCCACTCGCGTACGGCATCGGCGGTCACGCTTTTGAGCTTGCCCTCCACCGCGGAAACTCGCGCCAGCGCGGCCTGCCTGCGTTGCAGATACTGGCGCCCGCTTACCGGAGTGGCCAGGTCGGCCTGCCGTTCGTCGGCCCATGTCGCCACAATCTCGTACTGCACCGCGCCGTCAACGTGTGCCAGAGATTGGCGATACAGTTCCTGCTCCGCCGCAAGCTGCGGCTCCAGGGCATCGGCACCATCCAGCAGCGTGGGAAAGCGGAAGGGGATTGGCGTGGTGACCCCAAGAATTTCGCGCAGCACCCGATGAAATTGCACGGCAGCCTTCTTCAACGACTCCGCTTCGCCCAACCCTTCAGGATTTTCGATATCGCTCCAGTAGACGCGGAAGCCCAGCATCTCGCGCGAGACGACCACAGCCTCAGCAACGCCGGAGGTAACGCTTACGGCGGGATTCGGTTGCGTCACGCAATACAGGAGGCTGGGCATTCACTCTCAGAGTAATTGAGTTTTGCTTTTGCGGCGAAGGAGAAGGAAATTTGTGCCACCGGCAGGATGGAATATCAGCGTGGAATGGTGCCCCTCAGCGGCGGAGTCGAGCACCGCTTCAGCGCTGCGGTTCACAGGTCGCGCTCGATATTCCGTAATGCCGTTTCTACCGACGTCAGCACCACATTCAATCCCACATAGACGAGATCGACTCCCGCCAGCGAGATCACCAAACTGCCATGGATCACCACGCCGGAATTGAGCACATGGTCGAGGATATCGAGCAGCGAGATGTCATTCTCGCCTTCAATCGCCAGTGTTCCCGGCTCGGAATTACTGGACATGCTCCCCCACAAACGAATAGGGCGGCCACGGCCCGCTGCAGTCAATCCGCCGCGCGCCCTTCCATCTCGCGGCATACTTCCGCAACGTCGACTCCAGTTTGTTGCGATCCTTTCTGCGAATCAGGACCGCCCCGTGCCACAAGAGTCCGGGCTGGCCTGCGCTTGCTTTGCCGCCCGGCGCCGTTGCCACCGCAAGCTTCTTCAGTGACGAGACGAACTCCTGCAGTTCGGCATCGGACTTCCCTCGTGTCCGCGGCTGTAGCAGTTGCGCCTTGCGCTTCAGGTATTCGGCGCCGCTCGCTCCTTTTGCAACTGTGACGTGCAGGGCGGGCGCAAGCGCGAATACCTTCACACCCCACTCGTCGGCCCCGGCGACGCGCTTGAATGCTGCGCGCAGCACGCGCTCGCGCTGCTTTATGTGCTTGATCAGCGAGGCTTCTTTCAGAAACACCGTCCCGAAGCGCGCCGGTAGAGTCGTAGTATTACTTGAGATTTCCGTCACAACATGCTGATGGCGCAAGCTGGAGGTCGCTAACCATTCCAGGTCCTGCATGCGCTGATTCAACTGGTCGCCAAACTCCTGCCGCGAGACTCGGCTGACCCAGCAGAGATATTCGCCACAGCGGATCGCGTCCACACGCGCCGAGCCATCGATGCCTTCGGCGGTAATCGCCGGCGCCGCCTGCTTTGGCGCATGAGATATCGCGTAGAGATAGAGCGCCGTATCAGTCGCGGGATTTGTCGAGGGCTTGGGCAGCGTTATGGCTATCTTAGGCATGACTTCTTCGATCTCTGCGCGCCTCGCCAGGGCGCCACAGCTGTCGCGTGAATTGCCCCAAGGCTTTCGCCCCTGTAATCTCCATTTCAAAGTCCGGTGCAATGAACGTCCTGCTCCGGTGTTCGCGTCGCAACTTCAGTAACGACGCCGCCTGCCACTGCGCCGCCAGTTCGCAGCGCTTGCAGCCGCCTGCATCGACCAGAACGCGATTCACAAACAGCGCTCCAACCGGCGCCTGTAATTCGCGCAGCGCACCCATCAGCCGCCGCGTTTCGTAATCCGGCAACGGCTCGGGCAAGGTGACAACCGCCAGCCGACACCGCCTGGCATCGCGCAGCAGAGATTTCAGCTCACGCACGCTCTGAGACAGCGAGGCGATCTCCACCGCCGCATCCTGAGCGATGGCCAGTGTACGGTGTGCCGCTAGCGTTTTCAACAACACACGCGACCATGCCAGCAAGCGCTCCGGAGTCCGGAGTACCTCCAGCGCGTGCCCCGTCGGCGCCATGTCGATCACCACACGCCCCCCGCCCCGCAGCAAGTCGACGACGCGAAAGATTGCAAAGATCTCGTCCACGCCCGGAGGTACGATATCGAGCAAGGCCAGTAGAAACTTCCGATCGAGGCTGAGATCCAGATGCACGCCACGGTCTTGGCCGGTCATTGCTTCCGCCAGCCGCGCCCGCAGTTGCGACGACCACTCCTGGAATTGCGCCATCGCATCGAACTCCGCTGCCAGAAGCTTGCTATCACCCAGCACCGGCCGGGGCACATCAGCAACCCTTGTGGCAAAAACATCGTCCAGCGAAGGCGCGGGATCAATCGAACAAATCGTCACCTTGTCGCTCTTCATGAGCTTGCGATGCCGATAAGCGAGCGCAGCCGACACCGTTGTCTTGCCTACGCCACCCTTGCCGATGGTGAGCGTGAGCGGCGTCTCCAGCCGCGGCCAGTTCGTCCGTTCCAGCTCAGGCGGTACCGCTTCTGGAGCCTTCTTCAGTACCGAGCGTGGCGGACCCTTGCACGCAAAGACATGCCCTCCAAAGGCGCGCAATGCCTCTGTTCCAAGAATCGGGACACCCGGATCGTAGCCGGTAAAGACCTGGGCGCGCGGGAAATACTTCCGCAGAACTCTCCTCGCCTCAGCGCTCTGTTTCTTTCGCTTCTGACATCGAGGGCACTTACCCGCATCCCGAACTACGCGATTTAACACGATCTGTGCAAACCGATTTCCGCTGCTTTCGAACGACGGCGCCGCGCGAGCTGCTTGGTTCAGCGAAAGCGGCTCCGGCGTCGTTACGAGCACGAGCTTCGCCGCGCCCGCCATCAGCGCCCCTTCCACCTGCGCGACCATTCTCGCCCAGCGATCAAGCGCCGGCTCGCGATCTATGTGTCCTCCGAAATGCCGGGCCAGCACCACATCGCGCGAGGCCGCCGTCTCCAGCACGTCGAGAAAACGCGCGAAGTGCGCCGGCATCTGAAACAGCTGAATCGCATGACCCATCGGTGCGGTGTCCACCACAACCTCGTCGTAGTTGCTGTCGAGGAGCTCATGAATCGCCAGCAGCGCCGCAACCTCGGCCATGCCGGGAAGGCTGGTGTCGAGCAGCGGTGCAAGTTCGTCGCTCGTGAAGAGGCTGCCTTTGTTGAGCAGCGCGAGGATATCTTCACGTTCGCCATAAAGAAACCTGTCGATTTGCCGCTGGGCATCGATCTGCCGCGCCCACAGATTGCCGGTCACCTGCAGACGCTTGGCCGCGTCAAATAGTTTGCGTTGAAGGATGTCTGCGAGCGAGTGCGCGGGATCGGTTGAAATCAAGAGCAATCGTGCTCGCCTCTCACGCGCTGCCCGATGCAGAGCGTACGCCGACGACACGGTTGTCTTGCCAACCCCGCCCTTGCCGACGAAGAACGTGAACCGAGGCACGGCCTAATCTCGCACAGGCAGCAAGTCCAGGCAACTTTCCGTTGTAGCGGCGCTGCTCTTGGACTTCGCCCGGGGCTCGCGTAGTATTGAAGTTCATCCAGCCCTCAAAGCAATGAAACGACTCCTGGCCGCATTTTTTCTCGCATTCTGTACGTGCCTGACGGCTGTCGCCCAGCAATCGCCCGCACAAACCCCGATTTCGCCCGCGCCTGCACCGAGCGCCACGGCGCCTTCAGGCAGTTCCCCGCCGTCATCCTCCAATACTTCGCATGCAGGCGCCACGGGGCAGAGCGGCACCCCAACTCCCACGCCTCCCGACTATTCGCAGGAAGCTTTCGTCGTGCAGCACTCGACGCAGACCATGCGCTTCGAAAACGACGGCACGGGCGTCATCCAGAACGAGGCGGTGATCAAGGTCATCAGCGAGAGCGGCGTGCAGGCCCTGGGACAGGTCAAGGTCGGATACAGCGCGCTGAGTGAGAAGCTGGAGATTGCGTATGTTCGCGTGCGCAAGCCCGACGGCACGGTCATCAACGCGCAGGAGTCAGCCGTCCAGGACCTGACCTTCCCCGACGCGCCCGTCTATACCGATTACCATGAGAAACATATCAGCGTTCCTTCGCTGCGGCCCGGCGACACACTCGAGTACCGCTTCGTGCGCACGATTGCTGCGCCGCTGGCACCTGGGCAGTTCTGGACCAGCTACAACTTCGCGGAGAAGGGGATTGTTCTCGACGAGCAACTGGAGATCAACGTCCCTAAAGACCGGCAGATAAAGCTGAAAACCAAACCGGGCTACGATCCGAAGATCACGGACGACGGCGACCGCCGCATCTATCGCTGGGCGCACTCGCATCTGAAAGACGAAGACGAGGACAAAAAGAAAAAGAAGAAGAAATCTGAGGACGAATTTCCCGCCGTCCAGCTCACGACGTTTAAGAGCTGGGAAGAACTCGGCGCTTGGTACGCCGGCCTGGAGCGCGATCGCCGCGTGCCTGATGCGACTGTCAAGACCGAAGCCGCCACGCTGGTCAAAGGCAAGAAGGACGATATTGCGAAAGTAAAAGCGCTCTACGACTACGTCTCACGCAATATCCGCTATGTCAGCCTGTCGTTCGGCCTGGGGCGCATCCAGCCGCATGCTGCCAGCGAAGTCTTGGCCAACGGCTACGGCGATTGCAAGGACAAGAACACGCTGTTGGCCGCGCTGCTCGATGCCGAAGGCTTCCACTCGACGTCCGTGCTGATCGGCTCGAAGATGAAGCTCGATCCCGACGTTCCGTCGCCCTCCCAGTTCGATCATGTCATCACGCGCGTTCCGGTCGAGGGCAAGGAGATCTGGCTGGACAGCACGCCGGGCATCGCGCCCTTTCGCATGCTCTCGGCGCAATTGCGCGATAAGCAGGCGCTGGCGATTCCGCCGGACGGTCCTGCCGTCATCGTGTCGACACCGGCCGAGCTTCCCTTCGAAGCATTCGACCGCAGCACTGTGGTCGGTGCGGTCAGCGACAATGGTCAGCTAACGCTGCATATCGGAACAGCATCTCGCGGCGATACGGAGATGATTCTGCGCTACGCCATGCGCCGCCTTCCCAGCAGCCACTGGAAAGACATCTTCGAATACATGCTGAAGCGCGCCAGCATGCCGGGCGCGGAGATCACGAACCTGAAAGCCAGCGACCCGAGCGACACCGACGATCCCCTTACCGTCGATTTTGACGTCACCGCGAACAACTACTTCGACTGGTCAGCAGCCGAGTCCCGGTTCATCCTGCCGCTTGGCTCAATTCACCTGCCCAGCGACGACGATGAGGATGACGACAGCTCCAACGAGCGCCTCAAGCTAGGCGCTATTCGCGACGACCAGGCCGACGTGAAAATCAGCTTCCCGGCCAGGTACAAGGTGCATCCGCCGATTGATGTCGACGTGAAACGCGACTACGCCGAGTACCACGCCGGCTACAAGTTCGATGCCGGCCAACTGAGCGCGCATCGCGTGCTGAAAGTCGCCATGGCGCAGATTCCGCAGAGCCGCAGCGAAGACTATGCCGCCTTCCGTCGCGTGATAAACGCAGATGAAGCGCAGCAGATCAGGCTCGAGAACAGCGCCCCCTCGGCGCAGGGAGCGGCCGCGGGTAATCAATCTGCTGACGACCTGTTCGAAGCGGCCGTTCAGGCCTTCCAGAACCAGCACTATGAAGCTGCCGTCGATTTGCTGCAGCGCGTGGTGAAGCTCGATCCGAAGCACAAAGGCGCATGGGACGATCTGGGCGACGCCTACATGCATCTGGGGGAAACCGATAAGGCCATTGCAGCCTTTAAGCAGCAGATCGAAAACAATGCTTACGACGAGTTCGCCTACAACTCGCTGGGCCTCGCCTACGAGCAGCAAGGGCGCTATCAGGACGCGATCCAGCAGTTCCAGAAGCAGATCGAGATCAATCCCCTGGACGCCTACGCGCACGGCAACCTCGGGCGCCTGTACCTGGGCCAGAAGAAGTTTGCCGAGGCCATTCCCGAATTGCAGAAGGCAGTCGACATTCAGCCGAAGAACCCCTTGCAGTTCATCGCCCTGGGGCAGGCCTACATCGCGACCAATCAGACGGAGAAGGGAATGGCGGCCTTCGACAAGGCCATCAGTATCTCGCCTGCGCCGCTCACGTGGAACAACATCGCCTACGCGCTGGCCGAGCAGAATGTGCAACTGGATCGCGCGGAGAGATATTCCGGCACCGCTATCAATGCGCTGGAGACACAACTGCGCGATGTAACTCTGGACAACCTGCGCATGCAGGACCTGGGTACCGTGAACCTGCTCTTTGCGGTGTGGGACACGCGCGGCTGGGTCGAGTTCAAGCGCGGTGACGTCGATGCCGCGGAGAAATACATCCTTCCTGCCTGGGAGGGAGGAGGCGCCGGTGATGAAGCCGAGCACCTGGGCGAAATCTACGAGAAGCGAGGCAAGCGCGAGCAGGCCATCGACTATTACGTACAGTCCCTGGTCGCCGAAAGTCCCAGTTCGGATGCGCGCGCGAAGCTGACAGCTATGGGCGTGAACGATATCGAGAAGCGCATGGCTGCAGCCCGAACAAATGGAACCCATCGCGAGACGGTACCGATCAACAAATCCGACAAAGGCACGGCCGAGTTTTACCTGCTGATCTCGCCCAGCAAGGTCGAGCAGGCGAAATTCATCAAGGGCGACGACAACCTGAAGACACTAGCCGACGTGTTGCAGAAAACGGATGTAAAGATGAAATTCCCGCCACAGGCGCAATCGCACGTTGTCCGGCGCGCGGTTGTCCGCTGCGGGAGCACGGTGCCGGGTCCATGCACGGTGGAGCTGGTGCCATCCTCCGAGGTGCGCTCGCTGGAGTAGAAGAAGGGATCCCCGTCGAGTCATGCCCTCGTCGATTCTGCGATAGAATTTCCCACCGGAGGTTTCGATGACGGACTTGCGTTATCCCATTGGCAAGTTTGAGTGGACCCAGCCAGATACTGAAGAACAAGCTGCAAAGGACCGCGCACGCTCCATCGACGTGCTGTCCAAAACTCCCCTCCAGATGCGTTCTGCAATTCAAGGGCTAAATGCCGAGCAATTCGACACTCCCTATCGTCCCGAAGGCTGGACGGTACGCCAGGTCGTGCATCACGTGCCTGACAGCCACATGAACGCCTACATCCGCTTCAAGCTCGCCCTCACGGAAGCGGAACCACAGGTCAGGGCCTACGACCAGGCGGAGTGGGCGAAACTCCCCGACAGCCAGATCACGCCGCCGGAAGTCTCGCTACAGCTGCTCGCCGCCCTGCACTCGCGCTGGGTTGATCTCCTCCAGAGCATGCGACCGTCCGATTTCGAACGCACGCTGTACCATCCCGAACACGGAGTGCTGACTCTGGAACAGATGCTGGCCATGTACGCGTGGCACTGCGAACATCACCTGGCGCACATCACCTCACTGCGCGAACGCAGGGGATGGAACCAGCGCGCAGCAGCGTCGTAGCGATGTACAAAAGCGCGTTGGGACTCATTCGCTTGTGACGAATGCATCGATACGCGCAATGAATGCCGCGCAGCCGTGAATTATTGTGAAGAGTAGATCAGCAGCGCTTACGTAGCGGTAGAGCGCTCGTCCAAGCCACGTCGCGAGAAAGTTTCGCTGGAGTGAACTTTTTGTTCACGGCCGGCGTATACGCCGAGAAGGGATCGCGTCGCAGGAGTGTACCAGCATAGGCTGGCACTTGAATTGCTAAAAAGTTTGGGGTCAAACAGTGTGTTTCGCCAGCGGTTTGGCGGCCCAGGCGAGACAAACTCAGAGGGAGTCATCAAGGCGTCCCCGTGCTGTTTAACCCCGGCCTCACATTCTATGCGAAGCGGCTGGGAATGCAAGTCCCCCGGTAGAGCAATGATCTCGCCGGCGTCCACGGCAGGTAATAGTTCGGACCTGTCGGCGGAAGGCCGCAATGGGCTGCCAGAACGAAGTCAAAGCTAAGGAGACGGAAATGACTCGTATACTGGCTCGTGTCACTCTCGTGGCCTTCGCGCTGAGCATGTCCATCGGTGCGTTCGCCGCGTCAAAATCGCAGACCATCACTCTCTTCCATGACGCCTCGCTCAACGGAAAAACCATTCCCGCCGGCGAATACACCGTCAAGTGCGACACCACCGGCTCGACCGCGCAGGTGAAGTTCCTGAAGAACGGTAAGGAAGTCGCCTCGGCGACCGGACAGGTGAAGCAGCTGAGCAACGCGCCGCAGTACAACCAGGTTGTCACGCAGGATGGCAACGGCGGTGCAAGCATCAGCGAAATCGATTTCAGCAACACACGTACCGGCGTGACATTTGAAGCCGGCTCCGCAATGTCGAGTGCCGGCCAGTGACGTGTCAGCATCACGACACTCGCTCTAGCTCTTCAGCAGAGCGCCGCAAGATAAACCTGGGTGCCCCATTCTGGCTCTCTGTTTACCAGGGTGGGGCAATTCAGGTGTGCTGGAAGGGATTTGTCAGAGGTAGGGTCTACGGCGTCTCGATCGCCGGTTAGATCAGCTTTCTCAATTCGCGCCGCAAGATTTTCCCCGACGCGGTTCGTGGCATGTTCTGCACGAAATGGATCTCACGCGGCATTTTGTAACGTGTCAGCCGTTCGGCGACGAAGGCCTGCAGCTTCTCCACCGTTTGCTGGTCAGATGCTTCTCCTTCGCGTACCACAACAAAGGCGCACGGAATCTCCTCACCCGCGGCATCAACCCGGGACACGACCCCGCAATCGCTTACCGCCGGATGCTCCAGCAGCACACTCTCCACCTCAGCCGGCGCGATGGAAAAGCCCTTGTACTTGATCATCTCCTTGCGACGATCAACGACGCAGTAGAACCCATCCGCGTCAACGCGCACGATATCGCCCGACCAATACCAGCCATCGCGTAGCACCGCTGACGTCGCATCCGGCGACTTCCAATACCCGCGCATGAACTGCGGCCCGCGCATCACCAACTCGCCCAGCTCGCCGGGAGCAACGTCATTTTCGTTCTCGTCCACCACGCGGCAATCCGTCAGGGCGACCGGTGCGCCGATCGACTCCGGACGGTATAGCCCGGGCGCCAGAAATCCCAGGTGCGTCACCGGTGACGCCTCTGTCATACCGTAGCCCTGACGAATGGGCACGCCGGTGCCCGCGGTGAATCGCCGCGCCAGCTCCGGGGCAAGCGGCGCTGCTCCCGACTTTACCCAACGTAGTCGATGGTCGCGCGGAAACTTCCCGTTCTCGGCTGCCTGGCAGTACGCCAGCAGCGTCGGGGGCACACACAGCGCCAGCGAGATCCCTTGCTCCGCGATGATCTCCAACGAACGCGCGCAGTCGAAGCGTGGCATCAGCACCAGCGTGGCTCCGCGGATCAGCGTGAGATTCAGGCCTATCGTCAGTCCGTAGATGTGATACAGCGGAATAAAGCACAGCAGAACTTCATCCTCTGCGATCGCGCCATGCTCCCTCGGGACGAGCGTCTGATACACATTCGTTACCAGGTTGTAGTGCGACAGCATCACGCCCTTGGGAAGCCCGGTGGTGCCACTGGAGTAGGGAAGTGTTGCCAGCGCCTCGCGCGGATCGCTCGTGGGCGACGGCAAGCGAGCGCCGCGCGCATTCTCGAACAACGAGTCGAAAGCTTCCGATCCGCCCGGCCCAGGCGTGCGGACGGTGTAGACACTCCGCAGGGACGGCAGGCCGCGAAGACCGATTCCGCTCAACAGCGAGCCATCGGTGACGAGTGCGACCGCATCGGCGTTTTCCAATTGATAGCGAACTTCCCGTTCGCGATAAGTAGGATTCAAGGTCGTTGGAATCGCGCCCGCCATCAGCGCAGCGTGAAAGGCGACTCCAAACTCCCAGCAGTTTGGCAGAAAGATGCCGACGGTCTCGCCGGGGCGTATTCCGGCGGCAACCATGCCGCGCGCCGCGCACTCCATCAGTTCGCCGTAAGCCCCGTAGGTGATACGCCGCGCCGGCGCACAGGACTCGTCAACGATCGCAACCTTTTGGGCGTTTTGCCGGCAGGACTCCAGCACGAGATCGTGGACGAACTTGCCTTCGGGATCGGCAAAGAGCTTGGTGCGAACAGTTCCAGGTAAAGGCGCCATAGCTGTTGCCGCAGAAGTGTATCAGGTTATCGGTCCACCGGCTTTGGTGCTTTGTACCGGAGCACGACTCTCGTCGGGCCATTCGGCGTTCTTTCCCGGCGAGCCGGCTTCAGGCGGCGGGATGAGCAGTGCCAATCACATTTGCTATTCTGTGGCTGCATGCGGGGCTTGCGCGGTAAACGCGTCATCATCACCGGCGGCGCCAGCGGCATCGGCGCCGCTACCGCCGCTCGCTTTCTGGAAGAGGGTGCGCGCGTCGCCATCCTCGACCGCGATTCCGACGGCTGTGAGCGTATTCGACGCGCGCTGCCGGCGCTTGTTACCTGCGTTGCCGACGTCGGCGACTTCGAACAAGTTCGGCACGCCTTCGCCGATCTCACAACACAGCTGGACGGCCTCGACGTCGTCATTAATAACGCGGGCATCAGCATTCGGTGCAATTTTGTCGACATCACTCCGGAAGAATGGAACAAGGTCCTGGGAGTGAATCTGAGTGGAGTTTTCTATGTTGCTCAAACCGGTGCGCGTCACATGATGCAGGCTTCCGGTGGGGTCATCCTCAACACCGCCTCGACGAACGGCATCGTCGGCCACCGGTATTACGCCGACTATAACGCCACCAAGGCGGGCGTCATTCAGCTCACGCGCTCTATGGCGCTGGAGCTCGCGCCCAAGGTGCGCGTCAATGCTGTCGCGCCGGGCTACGTGCTGACGCCCATGCAGCGGGCGGAATATTCCGATGAGATGCTGGAAGCCGTCAATCGCAAGATCCCGCTAGGACGTCATGCCATGCCCGAGGAGGTAGCAGCTCTGTTCGCGTTTCTTGCTTCCGACGACGCAGCCTACATCACCGGCCAGGTCTATGTGATCGACGGAGGAGAAACCGCAGGCGGCCTCGCCAGCCGATAACCCGTAGTGCCGATCTCCAGATCGGCTGTGGTGACCACTAGCCACTACTTCTAGATTCCCGTCACCCTCCATCCGGCCCCTTTGACCTTATGACGGATGTTCAAGGTGATCAGCAGCGCTGTCATCGCCTCCACGATGCGGGCATTCTCCAGCTTGCCACCGTCGATCGCCCGCACCCCGGGAATCATCGTCGCCAGCCCCGATGCGACTTGCCGGGCACGGTCTTCGTCACTGCAGACGATCACGTCGCAATCGACGTCAGCATCGTCGTTCAACACCGTAGCCGAAAGGCTGTGAAAGGCTGCGGCGACTAGTACGTTCTTGCCGACTACCTCTTGCGCCTGCTCGGCCGCCGAACCCTGCCACACACCGAGCACGCGCGTTGGGCGCCCACCGACGGCCGCCGCCAGCGGCACGGTCGCATCAATCAGTACCGTCCCTTGCCGGAACGACGGCTTCAGTTGCTTCAACAGTTCTGCCTGCGCAGCGAACGGGACGGTGAGTACCACAACGTCGCACATCTTCACCGCGACCGCGTTCTCCACGCCCTCCACGCTGCCCAGTGCGCCGGCCTTTTCCGCGATCTGCGCTGCCGCTGTCTTCGCGCGCTCGCCGTCGCGCGAGCCGATCACCACCGATTCGCCTGCACGCGCCCAGCGCAGCGCCAGTCCCGATCCCTCCGGACCGGTCCCGCCAATGATCGCGATCATGCGTTGCCACCTGCCGTAACAGGCTGAGCCGGACGATCCACAACCGGGTATGTGTACTGCGTATAGAGCGTATTGCGTTGCGCAGGAATGCGTCCCAGCTCGAGAATGCGCTCCTGGAATTCCACGGTCGAGATGTACTGGCCCGCGGTCGCTCCCGCCAGCCGCGAAATGTTTTCCTCGAAGAGCGTGCCGCCGTAATCATCGGCGCCGGCGAGCAGCGTCAGTTGCGACACTTCCCGGCCCAGCTTTACCCACGACACCTGAATATGATTGATCGATCCAGCAAGCATGATCCGCGCGAGCGCGTGAACTTTGATGTGCTCTGCCAATGTGCCTCCACCGCGCGCCAGACCTTGCGCGTACAGCAGCGTGTTGTCGTGAATGAATCCCAGCGGCACAAACTCGGTGAAGCCGCCGGTGCGCGACTGGATCTGGCGCAACAGCAGCAGCTGATTGACCCAGTGCTCCGGCGTCTCGCGGTGCCCGTACATCATGGTCGAGGTGCTGCGGATGCCACATTCATGCGCCGTCTCGATAATCTCGCACCACTGCGAGGTGCTGAGCTTATTGCGAGAGAGCACATGCCGTACATCGTCATCGAGGATCTCCGCCGCCGTCCCTGGCAGCGTGTCGAGCCCGTTATGTTTCAGCATCAGCAGATATTCACGGATGGGAATGCCTGTCAGCTCGACGCCGTAAGCCATTTCCATCGGCGAGAAGGCATGCGCATGTATCTTAGGTGTCGCCGATTTCACCGCGCGTAGAATGTCTCGATAGTAGAAGGGCGGCAGATTTCGCGGCAGGCCACCCTGGATACAAACTTCTGTTGCACCCCACTCTTCAGCCTCATGGCTTTTCCGGCCGATCTCATCAAGGGACAGGAAGTAGGCGCCGTCATCGCGAGGCGAGACGCTAAAGGCACAAAACTTGCAGCCCACGAAACAGACATTTGTGAAGTTGATATTGCGGGTGACGACGTAGCTGATCACATCGCCAACCAGCCGTTGCCGGAGCTCATTCGCCGCGACTGCCAATCCGTACAGATCATCGCCATCGCAATTGGCCAGCGTGAGGCACTCATCGCGCTCCAGCACGCCGCCGTCGACCGACGCCATTACCTTATCGATCGCGGACCGCACCGGCCGTGACACTCGCCGCGACAGCTCACTCCAGGTTGCGTGTTGCAACGTCTCTCGATTGCACCAGTTTAGGCTCTGCATTTCTCCCACATATCATCCAGGCTCAGTCCGACTCGAAGTACCGTTACGCCCCAGACAGATCTCAGCGAAATAAGTCCCGCTCCGCCGGCCTTACCAACCGTTGCGCCGTTCCATTGCCGCGGCGATACAAATAACCCCGGATTATACAAGCCGGAATCTGCGAATTTTTTCCGCACGCCAGCCCCGCAGCACAGGCAAGTTCATCGGCCACGGCTTCTTCCGATGCGTGCATTTTGTATCCATATGCGTCACGCTTGCCACGATAGTCGTGAATCGCCTTCATTCCGGCAATGCCGATCGCTACCTCGCACAGCCCTTCGCGCCACGCGCGCCCAAAGCTGTCGGCGATGATCACCGGGATATGCAGTCCGGTCCGCCGCTTCAGTTTTCGATGCAGACGGGCGGCAGAAAGATCGGGATCCTCGGGTAGTAAAACCGCAGTCGCGCCGCCATCCACGTTTGAAACATCGACGCCGCTGTTGGCGCAGACAAACCCGTGCCTGGTCTCTGTAATCAGGACATGTTTCTTCCTCAGCACTCGTTTCGCCTCACGCAAAGCCAACTCCACCACGCGTGGGTCGACGCGGTTGCTTGCGGCAAACCGTCGAGCCGCGGCCGAAGGCCTGATGGAACTCAATGCAACTCGCCGGTCTTCTGCCTTCGAGACGATCTTGTGCTTGACCATCAGGATGTCGCCGTCGTGCAAGCGCAACCCGCCCAGCGCCAGCGCATCGACAATCATGTCTGCGACCGAGTCACCGGGGAAGACCTCACGGATGCCGCGCACGGGAATAGCGCGCATTTCGCCACTGGCAATAGTGTGGGGTGTTTTGATGCGCTTGTTCACACCGCAGCTTCCCAGGCGTCGAGGTCGCGATACCTGAGGCCCCATGATCGCAACAGCCGTTGCGCCTGGGTCTCGCCGTCGCGCTGCAGCAGCAACTCAAGCTCGTGCGGATTGTCGACATCCAAACCAATTCCGGGTAACTCAATAATGACGAACTCCTTGCCGGTACGCTTCATGGCAGCGCAGTGCGGCTGGAAGCTGTCGTTGCCGAAGCGCAGTGGGATGATCGATGCCGGCCGTCGCAGGATGCAGTTGCTGCCCCGGCCATCGTATGCCGGCACAAGCACCGCGCCCTCGCCAGGCGCAACGTCGAGCACGCTGTGCAACTCCGCGGCGGTGATAAGCGGGATATCGGCGGGAACCACAACCGTGGTGTCATATCCGCGCTGTTCGCTCCATGCGGTAGCCATCTCGATCGCCGTGGTCTCACTCTCATTGCGCATGTCTGGAATGACCGTAAACCCAAACTCTCTGGCCATGCCCTGTGCGCGGGGATCGCCTGACACAATCGCCACAGCAATGCGTCGCTTCACCTCGGCAGCTGCCGTCATCACGTCGCAGAGCATGGCCTCGGCAAAAGCAGACCGCTGCCGCTGATCCAGCGCCGCCGCGAGCCGCTGCTTCGCCGTCGTGAGGCTCTTGAAAGGGATGAGCAGGATGGCGTTCATGTCAGGCTCTCGCGGTTTGCGCCGTGGCGCAGTCTAAAACAAAGGCTGCTAGATCGCGTTTGTCGTCTGCGGAACTCATGATGGTGTTGGTGGCGAAGAGACGAACGCCAGCGGAGGGCACGTGATGGATTGTGGATTGACCTCCAGCCTTGGCACGTTGTTGGCTGAATGCTGACTGCTGAATGCTGATCGCTTCCGCAGTGTCAGCCTCATCGACCACCAGCACGTCAAGAAAATCTTCGTATGCCTTCGCGACGCCGGCAATTGTGCTCGGCCAACCCATCATCCGCATCAGCGCAGCCGCCGGGCCGGACACCGCGGCTCCTCCGACAATCGGACTCACTGCAACCACGGGCGCCGCCGATCGCCGCAGCGCATCCCGTATGCCGGGTATGGCCAGAATTGGACCAATACTCGTCACCGGGTTACTCGGCGCAAACACAATCGCACTCGCACGCTCAATGCTGTCAATCACTCCTGGCGCCGGTCGCGCCTGCTCGGCGCCTTCGAACCGCACCGCCTGCACCTCTACCTGATGACGCTCGCGCACAAAATATTCCTGGAACGACAACGTGCCTCTCGCCGTCTCAAGCATGGTCGACACGCGATCATCCGACATCGGCAGCACCCGTGCGCGGGTCCTCAACTTTTCCGCCAACTCCGCCGTCGCCTCGCTCAAGGTCTTGCCGGCACGGAGCATCGCGGTGCGCGTCAAATGCGTCGCCAGATCCAGATCACCCAGACTGAACCATGACGCCTCGCCAAGCTCCTTCATACGCTCGAGACAACGGAAGCTGTCGCCGTCGACGCCCCATCCGCGCTCCTTACTCAGCAGATCGGCGAGTCCGTACAGCACCGAGTCAACATCTGGCGAAACGTGCAGCCCCCACCACTCCAGATCATCGCCGGTATTGACGATAACGGTGAGCTCCTCAGGCCGGACCACGTGCCGCAGACCCTGCACCAGCTTGGTTCCGCCGGTCCCGCCAGTGAAGACGACGATCATCTACGCGGCCCTCGCATATCCATGGTGATCCGACATACTCAGCAAACGCTCGCCCAGCAGCCCTCGTCGCGCAATCACCCGGGGCGCGAACTCCGGATAGACCGGTAGCCGCTGCACCAGCCTTTGTCCTGCGGCTTCCGTGCGCTGCTGTAACTCCAGCAGATGCGGCCAGGGCGCCTCCGGATTGATGAAATCCGGAGTGAGAGGAGAAATTCCACCCCAATCGTTGATACCGGCCTCCAACAGCCGCTCATATCCGGGAGCTGTGAGGTTCGGCGGCGCCTGGATATTCATCTCGCGCAGGAGCAGACGCGCAACGGCAATCGTCCGTATCATGTCCGCCGTGTCCGGCTCTGGCCACGCAGCCATCGGAATGCGAGGCTTCGCGCGGAAGTTCTGGATGATCACTTCTTGGACGTGCCCGTACTCGTTGTGCAGCCGCCGGATCGCCAGCAGCGACTCGACCCGATCTTCCATCGACTCACCTATGCCGATCAGAATGCCCGTAGTGAACGGCACGCCGAGCTTGCCTGCGTCTTCTATGGTGCGCATGCGCAGCGCCGGATCTTTGTCAGGCGTGCGCTGCGCCGGATGTGCCGCCGAAAGATTCGTGCTTGTGCTCTCCAGCATCAAGCCCAGACTTGGATTGCTCACGCGCAGCCGCTCAATCCAGTTCGCGCTCAGCAGGCCGGGATTGGCATGCGGCAGCAGCTTCGTTTCCCGCAGCACCAGCTCGCACATCGCCTCCAGATAATGCAGCGTGCTGCGATAGCCCAGCCGCCGCAGCATCGCGCGCATTTCGGGAAAGACCGCTTCCGGACGATCACCCAGCGAAAACAGCGCCTCCGTACATCCCAGCTTTTCTCCTTGTCGCGCAACCGAGAGAACTTCATCCGGTGTCATGGTGTGTGCGCCGGACTCGCCGGGATCGCGACGAAACGTGCAGTAGCCGCAGTAATCGCGGCAGAGGTTGGTCAGCGGAATAAAAACCTTGCGCGAATAGCTGATAACGCCCGGATGGTACCGTTCTTTAATCGTGCTGGCAGCACTTAGCAGTTCAGGAAGGGTCCGATCGTCGCAGCCCAAGAGCTCCACTGCCGCTTCCGGCGAGAGTGGAGCGCCGTCGCGCACCTCGCGCAAGAGTGCCGCGACATCACCGGGCGAAATCTTGCTCGACAGAATCGATGCGAGGGCACGGGCCATAGCTCAGTCAAGAATATCGCTTCCGCACAGATGTTGCCCGGCTACTCCAGCGTTACATCCATCCTGTACTGTCCCCGAAAATAGAGCAGGGGAGAGCCCTCACCGAGCAGCACCTCGCGCACCTCGCCTACAAAGATCGTGTGATCGCCGGCAGCGTGTGCGCTCACGACGTGGCAATCCAGATTGGCCAGCGCATTCTCCAGTACCGGAATGCCGCTCTTCATCTTGCGATAGCCAATACCCAAGCGGTGCGCCGCGTCGGGATTGCGCTCCGGGTCGGCAAAGAACTCCGACAGAGCGTCCTGATCGGACTTCAAAACGCTGATGCCGAAGTGGCCGCGCTCACGCAGGTGGAGATACGTTTCGGCCAGATGGTCGATGCAGACCAGCACTAGCGGCGGCCGCAGCGATACCGAGCAGAAGGCGTTCGCGGTCATGCCGTGCACTCCACCCTCGGCGGTTTCCACCGTGACCACTGTAACGCCCGTCGCGAAGCGACCGAGCGCCGCGCGGAACTCGTCCGGCGTGACCAACTCCTTCATCGGCCGGGTTGCACCGATTTTTTCGCTTGTTTCCGACACAGGATTCTCGCGATGGCAGAGTACAACCGCCACTATACCTGATTGGGCTAGCCTGCACCCGATGCCAGCAAGGCGCCAGATCCTTCGGCTCGTTACGCTCGCTCAGGATTTCGCCTGCTGTACCCTCTCGCCTCACGCCAGCAAAGCGGCTCAATTTGCGATAATCTTTCACCGCAGAGAAATTCCGCAGTGGCCCCAAAGAAGCGTCACGGTTGCGCTTGCTTTGGCAGGCAGTGGGGTCGGAATGTATCCTCGGTCGTTTGCGTATCATCGCGCAAAATCCTATCCAGACGCCGTTTCGCTGCTGGGTGAACTTGGTGAGGACGCCAAGTTTCTGGCGGGCGGCCAGAGCCTCATCCCGCTGATGAAGCTGCGCCTCTCCACCCCCGCGCACCTGGTCGACCTGAATTTCATCCCCGGCACGTCTTACATCCGCAGCAACGGTGTATTGCGCTTCGGCGCCCTGACACGCCACTCCGAGATTGCGTCGTCGGCTGACGCCGCACTGTTGCCGATCCTTCACGACTGCGCCGCCGGTATTGCCGATCCCCAAGTCCGTCACATGGGGACCATCGCTGGCTCGATTGCCGAAGCCGATCCGACTGGTGACTGGGCTCCCGTCCTGCTTGCGACTGGCGCCACCGTTAAGACGCTCGGCCCGAATGGCGGACGCAACATCCAGATCGAAGACTTCATACGTGACGCTTACACGACGGTGCTGGAGGCCGCCGAACTCATCACCGAGATCGAAGTACCTCTGCGGGCTGAGCGCAGCGGAGGGGCCTATATCGCGCTGAAACGATGTGCGCCCGTCTATGCCAGCGCGAGTGTGGCCGTTCAACTGACGATGAACGACGGTCACAGCTGCAAGGACGCCCGCGTCTATCTGGGCGTGCTCGGCCTGACGGCAACTCGGGTCAATGCTGCGGAAGAAGTTCTGCACAACCAGGCCATCACGCCGGAACGCATTGCAAAAGTTTGTGAGGCTGTGATGGCGGCGGCTGAGCCCACAGCGGACATGCGTGGCTCCGCCGATTACAAGCGCCATGCCGCTGGGGCGCTGGCCAGACTTGCAGTTGAGGCTGCGCTGAAGCGCGCTCGCGGAGAACGCGTGGAGGTCGCGCACCTCTATGCCTGAAGGGATCCCACGCGTACGAGTGACCGTAAGGGTGAACGGGAAGCAGTACGCTCGAGATGTCGAGCCGCGGACTTTGCTCGTGCAATTCTTGCGCGAAGAGCTCAGCCTCACCGGCACCCATATCGGCTGTGATACCAGCTACTGCGGCGCCTGCACGGTTCTGCTCAATGGCGAGAGCGTGAAATCATGCACGGTATTCGCCTTCCAGTCTGACGGCGGCGAGGTGCTCACGGTCGAGGGTTTGGCGAAAGACGGCAAGCTGCATCCGCTGCAGCAGGCTTTTAGTGACTGCCACGGATTCCAATGCGGCTACTGCACCCCCGGTTTTCTGATGAGCAGCATTCAGTTGCTTGAGGAACACCCGCATCCGACAGAGTCAGACATCCGCAAGGGCATTGCTGGCAATACCTGCCGTTGCACCGGATATCAGAACATCTTCAAGGCCATCCGCGCCGCGGCTGGTCAGGGAGCCGAAATTGGCGATTAATTTCTCCGGCGAGTTCACCACTCCACGCAATCAGGACGAGGTCTTCGAGTTCCTTTCTGACCCCAACAAGTTCGCTCCGCTGCTTCCGGATTTTCAGAGCATGAGCATGCAGGACGCGACACACTTCACGGTCAAGGTGAAAGTGGGTGTGGGGAATATTCGCGGCTCGGCTGAGATCAAGATGGAGCTCAGCGAGGCGGTGAAGCCGCAGCGCGCGCAATACAAAGGGCAGGGAAGTGCTGTGGGCAGCCAGGTCACGGTGAGCGCCGGCTTCGATCTATTGCCCACGCCCGACGGCACGCGCGTGGCATGGCAGGGCGAAACTGGGGTCTTCGGCAAGCTCGCATCCATGGCCGGCGGGATGCTCGAGCCGCTCGGCAGAAAGAATATTCAGAAGCTGATCGAGGGTTTGCAGAAGGCGCTCTCAGAACCGCTAGCGATAGCCGGAGGAGCGCCACCCCAGAATGCGGCCCCGGTGGAAGCGCCGGCGGTCAGCCCGGCGAATCGAGAAGTTCCACCGGAAGTGGCTTCACCCGCGCACACCGAATCTCAGCCACAGCCGCCTGGACCTTCGACCGGCGACGACTCGAGCCCGAAGGGCGAAACAAACGTTGCCCAGGACGTTAGCCCTGGGTCAGCACGGTATTAAGAACAAGTCCCGCAGGGACGACACTAGATGGCTACCACATCACATCCGCGAAGCGCCGACTGGGTCGGCCAATCGATCAAGCGCAAGGAAGACGCCCGCCTTGTCCGCGGCAAGGGCAAATTTGTCGACGACATCAAGATGCTGGGCATGCTGCATATCGTCTTCGTGCGCTCGCCGTACGCTCACGCCAACATCATTGGCGTGGACACCTCGGAGGCCGAGAAGCTGCCGGGGGTAGTCTGCACGCTCACCGGGCAGGAAATTACCAAGCTCATCGACCCCTTCTTCGAGATTGGACCCGCGCCCAGCAACCGCATCCTCGACTATCCCATGGCTGTCGATCGCGTTCGCTACCAGGGAGAGCCAGTTGCCGCGGTCATTGCCGAATCGCCGGCCATTGCCGAAGATTCGGCCGAACTCGTCCGTGTCGATTACGAGCCGCTGGAGGCCGTCATCGATGGCGAGATAGCCGCAACGGATCAGACACTCTTGCATCCGCAAATGGGCACGAACATCGTCTGGAACGGTGTGTATGAGTACGGTGACATCAACCAGGCATTTGCCGAAGCCGCGCACACCATCCATATCGACCACCTGCACATGCACCGCTTCTCCAGCACGCCGCTGGAGAACAACGCGGTCATCGCGCAATGGGACGACAGCGACGAGCGCCTCTACTTCTGGAGCAACAATTCCTTTCCCACTATCGGCATTCAGCTCCTCGCGCCCGCTCTGCATCTGCGCATGGACCAGGTGCGCGTGCAGACCCACGACATCGGCGGCAGCTTCGGCATCAAGATCACCAACTACCCGCAGATGGCCGTCTGCGCGTTGGCCTCGCGCAAGGCGAATGGCGCGCCCATCAAGTGGAGCGAGACGCGCAGCGAGCACATGACCTCCAGCGCCCACGGCAACGAGCGAACCTTTCGCGACACACGCGTCGCGCTCGACAAAAACGGCGTTATCCTTGCCGTCGACTCACGCCACATCGACGACTGCGGCGCCTATCCGCGGTATGAGCCACTCGGGTGCGTGATCTGGTCGCAGGTCACTCCCGCGACCTATCGCCTGAAGAACCTTCGCATCGACTTCACGCAGGTGGTGACGAACAAATGCCCCGTCGGCCCGAATCGTGGCTATTCGCGCCTGCAGCACCTGTGGTTTCTGGAGCGCGTGCTCGACATCTGCGCGCGCGAGCTCAACATCCCCGCGGACGAGATGCGCCTGCGCAATTACATTCGTCCCGAGGAATTTCCGTACACCACGCCGAACGGCTGCGTATACGACTCGGGAAATTATCCCGGCATGCTCAAGCTGGCAAAGGAGCTGATCGGATGGGAGAGGTGGCGGGCGGAGCGCACGAAGGCGCAGCAGGAAAGCCGCTGGTTTGGTATCGGGATCGGTACGACACTTGATTCCGGCACCAACAACTTCGGCCAGTCGCAGATCGTCAATCCGCAGGCACCGTTCTCCGGCAACTCGCAGGCGGCGAGCGCGAAGCTCGACATCTACGGCGAGGTCATCGTTGCCGTCGGCTCCGTGCCGCAGGGACAGGGACACGAGACGACGGTCTCGCAAGTCGTCGCCGACATCCTGAACATCCCGCCGGAGATGGTGAACGTGCGCGTCGGCTTCGACACCGAACGTAACGTACACACAGGCCACAGCGGAACGTACGCAAGTCAGTTCGCGGTCTCTGGATTGTCTGCCGTGAATGGCGCTGGGCGATTGCTGAAAGCCGAGATGAGCAAGCTTGCCGCCTTCGCATTGCAGGCGAGCGAGGACGAACTGGAGTTCGGCGTCGGCAAGCAAGGGCCAGAGATCCGGGTTCGTGGAACAGAGAAGGCGATCCCGTATATCGGGCTGGCGAATCTGGCGAACGTGAATACGGCAGTCGTGCCGGAAGAACTGCGTCCGCTCACGCTGAATTGCCGCTACACCTGGCGCGCGCCGTTCCGCGTGCCCGATGTCGAGAAGAAGTATGGCAACCTTACGCTGACATACTCGTCACAGCTGCACATCGCGGTGATCGAGATCGATAAAGAGACGTACATTCCGAAGATCCTCGACTACGCCGCAGTGGACGATTGCGGCACCGTGATCAATCCCATGATCGTCGAAGGCCAGGTACACGGCGCGACGGCGCACGGCATCGGCGCCGCGCTAATGGAGAACTGCGCCTACGACGAGAACGGCAACATGCTGACGGCCACGTTTAGCGACTACACGCCGATCACGGCGGTCAATATCCCAAACGTGAAGTACGGCAACATCGAGACGCCCTCGCCGCACAGCTACAGCGGCGCTAAAGGCATGGGTGAAGGGGGAGGAGCGCCCCTGCACGCCATCAGCGCGGCGCTACAGGATGCGTTGTGGAAAGAAGGCATTATCATCGACGACTCGCACAACAATGCGAGCACGCTGTACGAGACGATCCGGAAGAAGAGGCGAGGCGAGCTGAAGCAAAATGTCCAGGTTGCGAAAAGGGGAAGTTAAACACAGAGACACAGAGGCACAGAGGACAACTTTTGCCGCGCAGGTTTTGCTGATGATCAGGCATTAGCATTCGCTACTGCGATTGGCTTGACTCTGTTCACTATGATCACGCTCTTGTTTTTGAAAACCGAATTTCTCTCTGTCTCTGTGTCTTTGTGGTTAAACATCCGATGAAAAGGGTCTGCATCGTCGGCGCCGGCGCCATCGGCAGCTTGTACGCCGCGCACCTGGCGCGCGTGGCTGAAGTATGGGTGTTCGCCCGTCGACCGGAGCACGCACACAGCATCAACCAACGTGGCATTCGCGTAACCGGGCGCAATGAATTCCACTCCCGGCTGAAGGCCCACACCGACCCGCGCGAGTTGCCCGCATTCGACTTCGGTATCGTCGCGACCAAGGCCAATCAGACGCGGGAGGCGTTCGCGCCGGTAGCCCATTTGTTCGGGCATGGCGCCGTGCTTTCGGCGCAGAACGGGCTAGGCAGTGAAGAGATTCTTGCCGAGCTGATGCCGTCGGGGTATGTAATTCGTGGAACGACTTTCATGAGCGGCACACGTTTCGCCGATGATCATGTGCACTACGAGCTAAACACGGCGACTTGGATGGGGCCCTTCGAACCGGCGAACACCCCATTCGAATTAGTGGAGCAGCTGGCGGCGCTGATCAACGCATCGGGTTTGAAGGCCGAAGCTCTGCCCGACGCGCGCCCGGCGCAGTGGTCGAAGCTCATCTTCAATGCTTCCGTTAACGCGGTTTCGGCGCTGAGCGAACTGCCCCACTCGCCACATTTTGCTGCTGAGGCGGAATTCGGTGATCTCGGGCACCTCTTGCACGCGCTGATCGAGGAAGGGAAGACTGTCGCCGCGGCATGTGGCATCGAATTGCACGAGGATCCGTGGAAGATGAACTGCATTGGTGCGCAGACCAATCATCCGCCGTCGATGCTTTACGATATCCGTCATCAACAGGCGACGGAGGTGGACTTCCTCGGCGGCGCCATTGCCCGCGAGGCGCAACGCGTGGGAGTTCCTGCACCGCTCCACACGGCCCTATATCGGCTGATCAAGGCAAAAGAGACGAGCTGGTCGTGGAAAAAAGAAAATGTGCTGGAAGCGCACGAGCCTGGCGCCGCCTTGCGGGAGAACCGATGATAGCCGCCGGTTCAGCGGCGGGTGAGTAATTTTTATAGAATACGAGTTCGCTAGGGAAGACACAGCGCCTCATGCCTTATCCAGTTGATGATCAGAAACTCTCCCGCGTTCGCACTCTCATGGAGCGTGAAAATCTCGACGCGCTTGTCGTCCGCGCGCCCGACAACATCGTCTACCTGACGAATTACTGGTGCATGAAGGGCTACGACATTGCCGTATTTCCGCGCGAGGGCGAGCCGACGCTGATCGCCATCGAGCCGCAGGAAGAGGACGCGCGCCGCACCTCATGGACGCAGGACATCCGCCTCTTCAAGAGCTACGACGATCGCGACCCGCGCCCCCCGACCTTTCGCTCGCTTGACGTGGCGCTTGCGGTGCTGTGGGAGCGCGATCTCACCGGCAGAATCGGGCTGGAACTTTCGCAGGGTACGCAGAGCGCCGACCGCATGGTGGGTGAACCGACTACGTGGACGCAGCCGTGGTTCGATGCGTTCACGCCTGTAGCGCGAGAGGTGGTCGATACGTCCGGGCTTTTAGTCGAGGCGCGGTCCATCAAGACTGGGCAGGAGATCGAGCGCATGAGGCTGGCGAACGAGTTGGCCGCGCTCGCCATGGAGCATACCTTCGAGCGGCTGCGTCCTGGCATGAAAGAAAGCGAAGTGGCGGCGATTTTCGAAGGCTTCGTGCACGCCACCGGCATTGGATTCAAAGGCAAGGTGGAGATGGCGCGCGCGTTCACCCTGGTGTGGTCGGGGAAGGGAATCCGGACCTTCACCGCAACCGGCGACCGGCCGGTGCAGGAGCATGAACCGACATTATTCGAGATCTGGGTCTGCGTCGACGGCTACTGGAACGACCTGACGAAGAATCTTTGCCCGGGAGAGCTGTCGGGGGAGTATCACAAGCTGCTCGATCTGCTTCTAGGTGTCTTCAACGAAGCAGTCTCGTTTGCTAGGGACGGCGCGAGCCTCCCGGAGCTTGACCGCCTGATCCGCGCGCGCATCGGCGAAGGCGGTTATCCCGGGCAACCGTCCCACGCGGTGTGCCACGGCGTGGGAGCTCGCGCGCACGAGCCTCCGTTCGCTCACCAGGCGGGAACAGGAACCATTCGCAAAGGCATGGTGCTGGCAATCGAGCCGGGAATCTACTGGCCGGGCGGCGGCGGCCTGCGGCTGGAGGACAACTTCTGGATCACCGGCAGCGGCAACGAGAAGTTGTGCTCGTTTCCGGATGATTTCCGCCTGGTGCATTCCGCTCATGCGGGAAAGGCCTCGCACTGATGGCGACCGCCGGCAAAGCCACACTGTCCGACGATGTCAGAGATGCGATCCTCAGCCGTATTCGCGAAGACGAGATCGTCTCGATGTCTTGCGAGGTGATCGGCATTCCAAGTCCCACAGGCGAGGAGTTGGTGATGGCCGAGTACATGCGGGCAGCGTTTCAGCGCCTCGGCCTGAAGATCACGTGGCAGAACGTGGAAGACACACGCGCGAATGTCATTGGGCGATTCGAGGGCAGCGGGAACGGGCAGTGCCTGATGTTCAACGGCCACATGGATACGTCGAACAGCGGCGACGAAGACTTCCTCACCGGCATTGGTTACAAGCCGCACGCGGTGGTGAAAGATGGAATGATCTACGGCCTCGGCATTTACAACATGAAGGGTGCGCTTGTCTGCTATGTGCACGCGGTGAAGGCGCTGCTCGAAGCCGGGGTCAAGCTCCAGGGCGACATCATCCTCGGCGCGGTGTGCGGCGAGATCGAGAAGACGCAGTGGGGTGAATTTCAGGGCAAGGAGTATCGCGGCTACGGCGCCGGCTCGCATTATCTGGTGAGCCACGGCATTCTGCCCGACATGTGCATTCTGGGCGAGCCCACGGATATGCAACTCGTATTGGAACATGCCGGCTCGATGTGGGTGCGGTTCGGACTGACTGGTAATTATGTGCACTCGGCATTCGCTCCAGGCAAGGAAGATCAGAACGCCATTCGCCGTATGTACCACGTTGTGGGAGAGGTGATGAAATGGATCCCGGAGTGGCAGGAGCAGTCACGCTGGGCAGGGCGTCCGGGCTTCGTAAACATAGGATGTGTTCAGGCAGGCCATCCCTGGCGCGCCAGCCGCACGCCCGAGCGCGCGGACTTGTTCCTTGACGTGCGCGTTCCTCCGACTATGAACATGACGGAAGCGCGCCGCGCCGCGAAGAAGTTGTATCTGACAATGAGGGACAAGCACCCGGAGTACGGACTGGAGTTCGAGACCTACGTGTCTGTGCCGGGTGCGACGATCGACGAGAACCATGCAATGGTGAAGGCGATCGAGCGCAATCATCAGCGTGTCGTCGGCAAGCCGCCGGTGCGCGACACGGTTTTATGGTGCTCGGATGCCTCTGTGCTGTCGCGCTTCGGATGTCCGACGGTGAATTACGGGCCGTCGAGCGGCCCCCGAGACCATGAAGGCGAGAAGGTGGCGATCAGGACGCTGGTGGACATTACAAAGGTGTATGCGCTGACCGCCGCGGAGATTTGCGGCTGAAGCTGGGTGCCGGCTTCCGGCTATCGGCCAAGGCAAGAGATACGCGACACAAGCTTACCTAAAACCGTCAGTTGAGAGCTGACGGCTTACAGCGAGTATGCCCAGTTCATCGGAGATCGAACGCCGTTACGGCAGCATCCGCGCTGCGATGCGCGAACAGAACGTGGATGCACTCATCGTCTGCGGCAATCAATATGCCGGCTTCGAAGGCGCCGTCTTTTATGTCTCGGGATTTGAGATCGTCCATCGCTACGTGTACGTGCTGATCCCGTTAAAGGGCGAGCCGACGCTGGTGTTTCCGCAGGAGGCGCGCTGGATCGGCGACAAGAAGAAGCCGTTCGTAAAAGAAAAAGTCTGGGCCGACGCTCCGGGCCGCTGGCTGCGTGAGCGCGCGCAAGATGAAACCTGGAAGCGTGTTGCGGTCTGCGGGATGGATTACGTCATGGCGGTTCGCGATTATCGCGAGCTGCAACAGGGGAACTTTGAGCTCATCCCGTTCGACTTCCACTTCGACATGGCGCGCGCCGTCAAGAGCGAGGAAGAGCTCGTCGAAATCCGCGATTCGATGGACATTATCCACGAAGGCTTCTGGGCGATGCTGGACGGCTTCGCGCCGGGCAAAACCGAAGCCGAGATCATGGCCCCCGCGGTGAAGGTCTTCTTCGCGCGCGGTGCCGGCCCCCGCATGATGAACATCGTCCTCTCCGGCGAGAACGGGGAGGCGGAAGCGCATTTCAAGGTTCCCGGACATCGGCGGGTCGGCGAGCGTGACCTGATGCTCTATTCGCTGGAGATTGCCGGCGCAGGCGGCTATTGGGTCGAGTTCTCTCGCGCGCTCATCGAAGGCGGGCCGAGCAAACGGATTCTGGAGATGGCTGAGGTCTATCCCGAGGCGATGGAGGAGGCGCGCAAACTGATGCGCGAAGGCATACTCGCCTGCGACGTGCACAAGGTGGTGGCCGACACGTTTGCGCGACGCGGATTCGCGCTCGGACACCTCTCGGGTCACTCAATCGGCACGACAATGATCGAGCATCCGGCAATCGGGGCGAAGAGCCAGATTGAGTTAAAGCAGAACATGATCTTTTCCTTGCATCCGCAAGTTGTCGATCATGATGGTCAGGTATGTCTCTACACGCAAGACACCTTCCGCGTGGGTCAGACGGAGGGCGAGAACCTGAGCAACATTCCGTGGAAGTTCTATTCGAAATCCGACACCCATCACCTTGCGAGTAAGGCATGAAGAAAGTGTTGGTCGTGGGGTGTGGGGCCATCGGCAGCCTTTTTGCCGCGCACCTGGCGAGGTTCGCTGAGGTCGAGGTCTACGCCTTCGACGTTTCCAAGACGCACATCGAGGCCATCAATCGCAACGGTCTGCGGCTTTCGGGAGCGTCAGACCTGCACGTCAAGCTGGCGAAGGCGAGCACAGATGCTGCGGAACTGCCCGTCTGCGACTACGGCATAGTCGCCACAAAGGCGATCCACACTGCGGGCGCGATCAAGGCCGCCGCGCGATGCTTCGATGCCAGCAGTGCCGTCTGCTCGGTGCAGAACGGGGTCGGGAACGAAGAGATCATCGCCGAGCACGTGCGCTACGTCATCCGCGGAACTACATTCCCCGCCGGGCACATTGTCGAGCCGGGACACGTCGGCTTCGACATCAAGGGCGACACCTGGATCGGGCCCTTCGAGCCGACAAACACACCGATGGAGCGCGTCGAAGAGCTTGCCGGCTGGATGACGCGCGGCGGTATGAACACCATCGCGCTAAAAGACGCGCGCGGCGCACAGTGGACCAAGCTGATTTTCAATGCTTCGACGAATCCCGTGGGCGCGCTGACTCGCCTGCATCATGGGGCAGCAACGCGCTTCCCAGCTACAGGCGAGCTATTCGAGGCGCTGATCCAGGAAGGCGAGGCCGTGGCGAAGGCGATGGGAGTCCGGTTGCACGGCGATCCTCGCGATCTGGTCGCGAAGGGCGCGAATGCTCCCGGCAAGCACAAGGCCAGCATGTTGCAGGACGCGATTGCGTCGCGCATAACTGAGGTCGACTTCATGAACGGAGCGATCGTGAAGTGGGGTGAGAAGTACGGTGTACCGACGCCGCTCAATCGCGCGATGTGGGCGCTGATCAAGGGGCTGGAGCATTCGTGGACGGAGCCCTAGAGATGCCGCTGTTCGCCTTTTGCCCTTCGCCCTTCGCTTTTGGCCCATCTCATGGTTCTTGCGACAGAGTCTTGCTTCGAATGAAAAGCCAAGGGCAAAGGCTCTGGCGAAAAGCGAAAAGCCACTCAACTAACTAACGACGAAAAGGTGCTTCCGATCAATGTCCATTCCATTTCGCATTGGCGTCCTGCAACTGAGCATGGAGCCGCTACAACAAACCGTTCGTATGGCTCAGGCCTGCGAGCGGGCGGGCTTCGACATCTTCTGGCTGGCAGAAGCCTATCCGTGGTGGCGTAAGCACGGGTTCGAGGCGCGATCGTCAACGGCCATGACCGCCGTCATCGCCGCACAAACCCAGCGCATCACCATCGGCTGGGGAATCATATCGCCCTACACGCGCCACCCCGTGCAGATTGCGATGGAAGCGCGCGTGATGCAGGACGCCGCCGGCGATGGCCGGTTCCTCCTCGGCCTCGGCGCGTCGAAGATCTTCATGAAGGAGATTGGTGAAGGCGAGAAGGGAAAAGAAGTGGGGCCGGCCGTCGTCATGCGCGAGAGCATTGAGATCGTTACCGCGATGCTGTCGGGCGAAGCGGTCGAGTATCACGGTAAGGCATTTGATGCTTCCGCGCCTGCGCTGAAAGATGACGCGCACAGGTCGCGAGGACGTGTACCGATCTATGTGGGCGCAACCGGGCCGGTGCTGCAGAAGATGGCAGGCTCACATTCCGATGGCCTGCTGACGGCCAGCATTACCACGCCGGATTTCGTACGCTACGCGCGCGCGAACATGGAAGAAGGCGCACGCAAAGCAGGCAGAGATCCTGTGTCGTTGGATCTGGGCGCGGTGATCGTCGGCAGCATCAACAGGGATTCCAGAAAAGGCAAAGAAGGGGCGCGTGAGATGGCGGCGATGTACCTCGCCAATAAGGTGCAGAACATTCGCGGCTCGGCCGACGTGCTCTTGCAAAAAGCCGGACTCACCTTCGAGGAGATCGCTCCCATCGCTGAAGGCATGGAGAAGGGTGGACGCAAAGCTGCCGCGAGGGCCGTGACCGACGAAGTCCTGCATAAAACCCGAGCCATCGCGGGCACGCCTGATGAATGCTGCGAGCGCATTGCCGAGTATCGCGAAGCCGGATGCACCAACATCATGCTGGAGATATGGGGCGACGATCGTGAGGAGCAGGCGAAGTTATTCGGCGAGGCAGTGCTGCCAAAGTTTCGCTGAGTGGGCCGTGGGGCAGGCCCCTTGGATACGAGTGCATTCCTGGGCGGGAGCGCCTCTTCGCGAAGGAGGTACGATCACAGAACAACTGGCGGAGTCAGGTACGACAACGCCGTGACGCCATCGTCGCCTGCTCCGCCCAGATGCTTGAAGCGGTCCGTCGTTCAGTGCAGCAATCCGTAGATTGCTACCTGGTTCTGCGCTGCGACAAAAACGTGGCCATCGGCAATCACCGGCACAACAAACTTCACAGCCAGGCCGGCCTGATCGCGCCCGGCATTCTGCTCCGAGTTGTAGAGTTCGGTCCCCAGGCTCACTGCGTTATAGGCGCGCAGTTCGGCGCTCCCGCTGGGATACGTGTCGGTTTCGACGATCCACGCGATTCCATTGCTGGTGCCGTTGGAAGAAATCGCGGGCGTTGGCCCCGGAAACGAGAACGCCTGGGGAGAAGAGGATGTGGGATTCGTGGAAAGCTGCTCGGTCTGAGGATTGAAAGCGAAGACTTTCAGATGATCGTACTGCCCACCGAAATACGCGTTGTTGTTCCAGAAGGCCGGACCTCCCCATACCCCACCGACGGCGAAGGGTAGCGTCTGCACGATCTGGTTGTCGTTACCTGAGTGGAAGTGACCCATGTTGTCGCGGTCGATGAGGTCGATCGTGCCTTCTTTTCCAACCTGGATGAGGAGGTGGGGGTGCGGGCCCGATTGGTCGGGGAGCAGCGCAACTCCTCCCGAACCGACGTCAGTGTCGTTCTGATCCAGGGTTTGCTGGTCCCAGGGAGTGAAATAATCCGTGACCGTGATGCCCGATGAGGACCAATTCAGCCGCAGGACGCTGTCGCCATAGTCGATGCCATTCGCAGTAACCCGGTAGTCTCCATTGCCGGTACTGGCATAAATGGAGCCGCTGGAATCGGCGGCGGTTCCCGAGCCGCCTCCCCAGAACCCACCTTCATATCCATTTGCCGTGTCGAGCAGCACACCCGTCAGAGCCAGAGTGTTCTTGTCAAATGACATCAGCCAGCCGTGATAGCTTCCGAGGTCGCAATGGGAAGCCCAAGAGACGAATACCTGTCCATTGGCCAGCAGCAACGCTGGGCGCTGGTTTGCAAGTAAGGCGTTAAATGCGATGGTGCCGCCGATGGAGCCCGTCCCGTTTCCTCTGGCGATTGCGATAACGGCGCGTGGCGACACCTTGTCGCGCCCCGTCGTAATGTCCAGGGCGTGCACACGGTGGTAGAAAATCGTCAGATGAGTCTGGGTGTTGGTCTCCTTCGTCTTTGCCACCACGTACAGCGTGTTGGTACTTGTATCGATGACCGGGCTGCCTGTGATGCCGATCTCCGGAACCAGGTCGCCACAGTTCACGTCGCTACTGGAGACCGGATTGATCACGATCTGGGGATTGGTCGACATGAGAAAGTTTGCATGCCAAAGCTGCTGGTGGCTACTGACATCGAAGGCGTAAACCTGGTCGTGCTCGGTAGCAACAAAGAGAACATTGTGTGCCGTTCCCCCGATGACAAGATTGGGCACGTAAAGCGGCTGCGCGTAAACGTATCCCTGGACCGACAAGACCGCCATTTTTCCGAATTGCGAGACGTTGACATTGCTGGGTGTGAGCGTGCTTTCGTGGGTGTTTGCCCCCGAGCGACTTATGTCGTACTGGTAGGTGGTGACAGCTGTTTGCGCGAAAGCAAGAGAGCTACAGAACAAAATGACAGAAAGGGACCGCTGAACGGTCTTTCGCATCCGACGGAACACTCCTTTTGCAGTTATTGACCCCACAACACAGCACGGCAAGGTGTGAAATTGTGCTTGAATTTACGGGGAAAAATTCGGTTCGAATTATGCTTGCTTGACCACACGAGTGACAAGAGGTTTCTTGCTCCGTTGTATTCTTAGGCGCAGCAGTTTTTGAACATGGAGCGCCCAACGCAACGGAATCATGCCCGCGTCCGGAACGTGGGTTTGTTAACCGGCTTAGGACCTCAAGGCTCCGGCGCGGATTGCGGGATGGCGGGAACCGGCTCCACCTGAGTTTCGTCTAACGTGCGGAGGAAGATATGGCTGAAAACGAAATATTGCCGGCTCGCCAGCCCGACAGTCCGGCGAGGGTGGTCTTCATTGGGCGGCAGGGACTTCGCGCCGGGTGGCGGCTGCTGATCTATTTCGCGGTGCTCTTTGTGCTGGTGATGGCAACAATTCCACTGCAGCGATGGGGCTTCCGGCGGCTCGGTTCTGATTTCTCGGCCCGAAACGTGATCATTGGGGAAATCATCTCGTTCGGTCTTATCCTGCTCGCCACGGCCATCATGGGGAAGTTTGAGCGGCGTAGCCTGGCCGACTATGGCCTTCCGTTTCGTCTCGCACTGCGCAAGCAGTTCTGGAGCGGCGCGCTTTGGGGTTTCGTGATGTTGTCGGTGATCATCGCCATGATGGCCGGCACGCACGCGTATTCAGCAGGTGGACTTGCGCTGTCTCCGCTCGGAGTTGTTGAGTACGGCTTCCTGTGGGCGATCGCGTTTTTGCTGGTGGGATTCTTCGAGGAGTTCGCCTTCCGCGGCTACATGCAGTACACGCTTACGACCGGGGTAGGGTTCTGGCCGGCGGCATTGCTGACGAGCCTGGTCTTCGCCAGGCTTCACCTCAACAATCCCGGGGAAAATTGGATTGGAGTGGCCGAGATCGTACTGATTGCGTTGTTCCTCTGCATAGCTCTCAGGCGCACGGGGAATCTCTGGTTCGCAATTGGATGGCACATGTCCTTCGATTGGGGCGAGAGCTTCTTTTATTCCACGCCGAACAGCGGCATTCATGCCACTGGTCACATGCTGAATGCTTCGCTGCTGGGCTCGAAGTGGCTGAGTGGAGGTACGGTTGGTCCGGAGGCCAGCGTCTTCGATCTGATTGTCACCGTGGCGGGCATTCTGTTGCTGCTGAAGGTTTACCCTGAGGCGAAATATCCGGTGTTGAAGCCCGCGCCGGCGGCCGTGCCCCCCGAGGAGTTACCTGCCGGTTCAACCACAGAATCCGTGACTTCGCGCACCGCGATGTAGCGGCTGGCGGTTTCTCAATGGTCGTGCTCGTGTTTGGAGTGCGAGTGAATGTGTGGATGCGAGTGCACGACGTTGCCATGCGAATGCCGATGCGCGTGAACCAGATTGGCTCGTAAGAGCAGTTCGTGATTGGAGAGGATTTCCGACGGAATGCCACTCGCGGCAACTCGTCCCTCCTCCAGGACGAAAACGCGGTCGGCGATGTCCTCCACGATCTCCAGCTGGTGGGTCGCCGAAATCACCGTCTTGCTGGAGCCGTTCCAGCCCTGGATTAAGTCAATGAGCTGACTCTGGCTGCGTGGATCCAGGGTTGCCGTTGGTTCGTCCAGCAGTAGTACGTCCGGGTCCAGTACGAGTACCGACGCCAGTGCTACGCGTTTCTTCTCCCCGCCAGAGAGCCGGTATGGCGGACGATCGCGCAGGTGAGCGATGCCCATCAGCTGCAAAGTCGCTTCGATTTTCGCCAGCACCTTCTCTTTCGGCCACTGCAACTGGAGCGGGGCAAATGCCACTTCGTCGAAAACGCTGGGATTGAAGAGCTGCACATCAGGATTTTGAAAGACCAGCGCCACACGTCGGCGGAAGGGAAGGGCGAAATCGTCGTTCTGCAGGCGTTCCGCTGTCAATGGTTCCCCCTCGAAGCAGATCTTTCCCTGCGCTGGGAAACACAGGCCATCGAAAAGTCGCAGCAGCGTCGACTTGCCCGAGCCGTTGGCGCCGACCAGGGCCACTCGTTCGCCTTGGGCAATCTCCAGCGAAAGCCCGCGAAGAGCAGGGATGCCGTCGTAGCTGAAGGAAAGATCGCGCAGCTCGAAAAGGTTTGGCATATCATGTCGTCGGCTGAAGCCGACTCAATATCGATTTTCGGCAACCTACCCAGCGTTCCGCTTCGCTGCCCGAAGGGCGATCAGGAGGCACCCTCCCGGGCCGTCGATTCCTCCCTTTGGGACTGCGGACTATCCATCCGAAGTCATTCATCTTCCTGCCCATACAGCCGCGACGGCTGCGACCAGGAATAGGATCAGGCCGCAGTAATCCCAGACTCGCATACGGAAGTCGGTAAGCAGTTGCACCTCGCCGCGGAAGCCTCGCGATTGCATGGCGAGGTAAACGTCGTTGCTCAAAGCGAGGCTCTTGCTCAGCAGCACGCCGGCGGTCCGCGCTGCCAGATGCCGTTGCTGGTCTGGCGGGATAATGCCGATGGTCCTGCTTTGACGCGACTGGAACATCTGGCCTGCTGTGTCGACCAGAAGGAAAACGTAGCGATAGGTCATGGCAAGGATCGAGATCACCTCTCTGGGCAGGCGCAAGGCCCGCAGCGCCTTCAGTACGTACGACCACGGCGTGCACAGGATAAGCAGCGAGGTGAAGGTGACCGCCGTCTCGACCCGCAAAAGGAGAAGAGCCGCGGTCCGCAGCCCTTGTTGGGTAATCGACATCGTGCCGAATGAAGCGACAGCGTCGCCGGGCGTAACGAAAACGGCCGGCAGCGCGATGATTCCCGTGAAGCCCAGCACGATCAGCCAGACGCGCTTGACCAGGGCGCCAAGGCTGACGTAGGAAGCAAGAGCGATGACGACGGCAACCGCAAACAAGGCGGCCACAACACTCAATTTGCGGGAAAGCATGACCGCCAGCAGCAGGGCGAACAATCCCAGCAGGCGCACACGCGGATCGAGCGACTGGAGAAGGCCGCGCTGCCGGGCAGTGTTCTCCGATAGCATGGCGTGCGCAATCGCACGCGAGAATCCGAGCATTGTCGATTCAACCAGGCCGCGCCTCATGCGGAACTTTCTCCTTGCTTCCGTTGCAGGATGCGGCGCAGAGCCAGGGAAATCAACAGCAACAGGCCGACGCCAAACATGGCGGAGAGCAGGTAACCAAAGCCGCGGGCCCTGATAAACGCAGGAGCATAAGCAGGGAAAGGGGCCGTCCACAAGTTCGATAATCGTTGCAAACCGGCAGGCACAACCGCCACGGGTGAAGTTGCTCTGTCCGGGCGGGATGCGGCGCTCACAAGCTGAGCGGGCGACCATTCGCCCCAGGCCGTCCCCGCCGCAAGAATGCCAAGCGGAGTGAGCAGCATGAATATGGCAATAACTGTCCATAGCCTGCGCAGCGAGGTCGCCGGGCGCGGCGCTGTTGCGGGCGTTATCGCGTCAGCAATGCCGGACGTCGCGCGCAGCAGCCCGGGATCGGCCACTTGCAGATAGGCGACAAGACCGGCGGAGATGACGGCTTCGGCCAGTCCAGCGAAGGTAAGATGGCCGATCATCATCGCCGGAACGGCAACGCTCAGTCGATAGGGTGCATAGAGGGGCGTGCCGCTCGCGTCGTGAAACAGAACAGGTTGAATGCCGAATTCAACCGCCGCCAGCAATGCGGAGGCGTTGACGGCGAAGTAGCCTGCGATTGCAGCCGCCACTACACGCCGTCTGGAACTAAGCGCAGCGCCTGCTGCGATCAGGCGGTAGCTCGCGTATGCGGTCAGCGATGCCACAATCGCCATATTGAAGCAATTGGCGCCCAGGGTGCTGATACCACCATCGCCAAAGAACAACGCCTGGATGGCAATTGCGATTGACAGCGCAAGTATTGCTCCCGAAGGCCCGAGCACGATTGCCGCAGTGGTCACACCCAGGGCATGACCTGTTGTGCCTCCTGGCAGCGGCAGGTTGAACATCATCACAACGAAGGAGAACGCAGCGAAGACGGAAACGAGAGGAATGACGCGGCTGAGGAGGGTCCGTTTCAGGCGCCTGAGCGCGGTGTACCATCCCCCGGCTGCTCCGGCATACAACACGCCGCAGGTCGATGGGCTCAGGTATCCGTCAGGTATGTGCATTGGTGCGGCACTGTTAGCTATTGGGTCTAAGCTTTTAGCTATTAGCAAACGGGCCGAGATCTCCGGTTCCGCTCGTGTCTCATCCTAAATCAACCGGGTAGAGTATGCCGTTGATGACAAAGTGCGGATAGCGTGACGGGCGTCCTTGACAGAAGATGGAAGAGTGCTGGCGTGAGGAGCGGAGTCCACATACGCCAGCCCAGGTTAGCTTTCGAACGAAGGCCGTGAAGCTGGGGCGCAGATTTTTCCAGATGAGACGAAATCCTTTCCAAATGAGCACACTGAGACATACCGAATTAACGCCGGCAACGGGCAATCGCCTGCGCGCCTTGCCATGGCCTGCGTTGCAGGAGTCGCTCTCCCAGAACGGGTACGCGGTGACTCCTGCTGTGCTAACGGCGGAGGAGTGTTTCGAGTTGCGCGGTCTCTATACGCGAGACGAGCTCTTTCGCAGCAAGGTCGTGATGGAGCGTCTGCGCTTCGGCAAAGGTGACTACAAGTACTTCGCTAATCCGCTGCCGGAAATTGTTCGCGAGCTACGAACGCATGCTTATCCGCATTTAGCTGAAGTCGCCAACGCGTGGGCCGAAGCGCTGGGTGAGAAGACTATGTTCCCGGCGGAGCACGCAGTCTTCCTGGAACGATGTCATCGCGCAGGCCAGGGGCGGCCGACGCCGCTGCTGCTGCACTACAAGCAGCATGGCTACAACTGCCTGCACCAGGACATCTATGGCGCTGTCGCGTTTCCCTTGCAGATGGTCTTCATGCTTGGCCAGCAAGGACGCGACTGGGAGGGCGGGGAGTTCATTCTCGTCGAGCAGCGTCCGCGGGCGCAGTCGAAGGCGGAGGTGATCGCGGCGGATGAAGGCTGCGCAGTGATCTTTACGACGCGATATCGGCCAGTGCAGGGGTCACGCGGATATTATCGCGTGAATATGAAGCACGGCGTAGCGCGTGTGAGAAGCGGCAGCCGCTACACGATGGGGATTATCTTTCACGATGCGGAGTAACGTCTGCGCGTGCAGAGCCTCCCGGTGCTTTCACCTACCGCTTTTCCATCGGCACGTAATGGTTCGGATAGGCTGGGCCCTGATAGTCCGCGCGCGGCCGGATCAGGCGATTGTCGTTGAGTTGTTCGATCACGTGCGCGGTCCAACCGGATACGCGAGATACAGCAAACACCGGGGTGAAGAGATCGATGTCGATGCCGAGCGTGTGGTACGTCGACGCGGAATAAAAATCGACGTTTGCGTTCAGCTTGCGGTCGTTCACAATGAATTCCTCGATCCTGCGCGAGATCTCAAACCATTTTGCGTTGCCGCTTGATTTGCCCAGGTCTTCCGACATCTTGCGCAGGTGCGTGGCGCGCGGATCCTCGGTGTGATAGACGCGATGTCCGAAGCCGGGAACCTTCTTCTTCTGCGCCAGCATGCCCTTGATGTAGTCGACCGGATCGGCGCCCGAAGCGTCGATGGCCTCGAGGATGCGAAACACGGCTTCGTTCGCGCCGCCATGCAGCGGCCCCTTCAAGGCGCCGATGGCGGCGGTGATCGCCGAATGCATATCGCTGAGTGTTGCCGCGACAACGCGCGCCGCAAATGTGGAGGCGTTCAGCTCATGGTCCGCATGGAGAGTCAGCGCGATGTCGAAGGCGCGCTCGGCGGTCTCGCTGGGAATCTCGCCGTTCAGCAGATAGAGAAAGTTGCCGGCGTGAGACAACGAGCGGTCTGGCTCGACCAGGGGCTTGCCCTTGCGGATGCGATCGTAGGCGGCAACCACATAGGCCATCTGCGCAGTCAGGCGGATCGCTTTGCGCACGTTGGCTTCGTGATCGTTGACCTTTTCTTCGGGATCGTAATACGACAGCGCGGAGACGATCGTGCGCAGCACATCCATGGGCAGGGCGTGCTTCGGCGCCTGACGAAGGAGGCTGATGATGGAGGCGTCCAGCTTGCGCTCGCGCGCCAGGTTTAACTTCAGCTCGTTGAGCTCGGAACGATTGGGCAGCCGGCCGAACCAAAGCAGGTGGCAGACTTCCTCGAAGGTGGAGTGGTCGGCCAGTTCGTGGATGTCAATGCCGCGATAGGCGAGCACACCCTGGTCGCCATCGATGTAGCAGATGCCGGAATTGGCGGCGGTAATGCCCTCCAGCCCTTTTGGACCGGTTGCCGTCGTTGACATGTCGAGACCTCTCGCGGTCCTGGACCGCAGTGCAAGAATAGCCTGCGGCGGCGTGGCCGGCAGGCAGATTGAAGGAGCAACTACCTTTATACTCCGCAGGTTTCGGAGAAGTCTATGGATGCGGGCGTGGGTAGTGGCTGGGACTGGTGGAAAACGCGCCTCTAGGTCATCAGGGAGTTCGTCTCGCCTTAGACCTCGGCGCTGCGCTTCTTGAGCTTCTTCCATCCCGTGTAGCTGCACCTCCGTGCCCCCGAACACCACGTTCGTCACTCTGCTGCTCACGCGGACCGCGCGTTGTAGTCCAATTTGCCGATGAATCTCTGGGGCGAGATCGCTACCGGAATCCACTTCACAAACCAGAAGAGAAAAGAGGTGCCTTCCTTATGAGTAAGCTTCGCTTCCTCGTGCTTAGCTCCGTTCTGCTGATCGCGGCACTGTGCAGCGCGCAGTCGACGCAGATGGACTTGCCGCGCCCCAGCCAGCGCGCGCAGGTGACACAGCGCATCGGCATCACCGATATCACGATTACGTACTCCCGCCCGCTGGTGAACGGGCGAAAGATCTGGGGCGGGCTGGTGCCGTACGGGCAGGTCTGGCGCGCCGGTGCAAATGAGAACACCATCATCACCTTTCCCAACGACGTAAGCATCGACGGCAAGCCGCTGGCGGCCGGAACCTACGGCCTGCACATGATTCCTACCGAGAATGACTGGACGGTTGCCTTCTCGAAGGTCCATAGCGCCTGGGGCAGCTTCACCTATAAGGAATCAGAAGACGCGCTACGCGTGACCGTGAAGCCGCAGCCGGCCGAGATGCACAACGCGCTTACCTATGACTTCAACGATCTCAAGCCCGACTCTTCTGTTGTGGTGATGAGCTGGGACAAACTCGCTGTGCCGTTCACAGTTTCCGTGGATGTGAACAAGATCGTCGAGGCGAGTTTGCATAATCAGCTGCGCGGGCTGTCACAGTACACATGGGACGGTTGGGATGATGCTGCCACCTACCTGGTCGATAACAAAGTGGACCTTGACGAGGCGTTGAAGTACGAAGACAACTCCATCAAGAACGAGGATCGCTTCGAGAACGAGATGACGAAGTCGCGCATTCTGGCGGCGATGGGTCAGACGCAGCAGTCGGAGCAGGCGAAAGCGAAGGCCCTCTCGCTGGCGAATGCGCAGCAGCTTTATGGCTATGCGCGTCAATTGCAGCGCGAGAAGAAGCAGACTGAGGCTTTCGCGATTTATAAGGAAGCGGCGCAGAAGTATCCCGACAACTGGCTGACCCATGCCGGTCTGGCGCGCGTGGCGTGCGGAGAAGGGAACTATCCTGAAGCGACCAAGCAGATGGAAGCGGCCCTGGCGGGAGCACCCGATGGAGCGAAGTCAGGCGTGCAGGGACTCGTAACCAAGCTGCAGAACAAACAGGACATTAATCAGTAAGGCAGTTGCCGGTTGTCAGTTGCCCGTATCGGATGCCCCGTTCCAGCCATCGCCTGGCCTGAGCGGGGCAGTTCGCTGCTTGGTACGTTCGCACCGATTTGTGCTCACCCCAAAAGCGAGTGGAGACTAATGATGCGTCGATTGCTTCCTTTGTGTGTTCTGATACTGATGTCATTCACGTTGTATCTCTCCGCCCAGACAACGCCAGCCGGCGGAAACGCGGCCGCAGCTTCCGCGCAGCGCGACGGCAGCCACGACTTCGATCCGCTGCTTGGCACGTGGAAGTATCACCTGAAGCGGCGGCTGCGCCCGCTGACCGGCTCGAACGAGTGGGTTGAGTTCGAGGGCACCGGCACCTGCCGCAAGATCTTCGACAACGCGCAGATCGATCAGGGTGAGTGGAACGGGCCCACGGGGCGCATCGTCGGGCTGACCTTGCGGGTGTACAACCCGACGTCACATCAGTGGCGGTTGTACTGGGACAACCAGAAAGTCGGAGTGCTAGATCCGCCGCAGGTGGGCGAGTTCAAGGACGGAGTGGGTGAGTTCTTCGCGCAGGACACGATCAACGGCAAAACCATTCTCATTCGATTTCACTGGACGAACCTGAACACGAACACGCCGCACTTCGAGCAGTCGTTCTCCGACGATGGCGGCAGGACGTGGGAGGTGAACTGGACTACCGATCAGACGCGCGTCGATGACAAGTAGGGAAGTGGATCGTAAGTGATGGGTGGAATCGCGGTTCGTGGATGGCGAATCGTTTCCCAGCGTCCGATCTGGAGACCGCGCTACAAAGGCCTCATACCTGGCTGGCTTGATCGGCTCGCATCCGGGCCATCGCCGCCAGGTTTCCTCGCACAGGCCGCGAGACGGGCGCGGCCTGCTTCTGATCCTTCCACCACGCGCTCGATGCCGACCATCCACTCGAGCAGGTTCATCTTCTCGCAAAATTCGGCGGACGATCAGAAGGCTCCTTTAAGTACCCGCAAATTTCCTTCCTGGTGTTTGACCGTCAACCCTAATCGCCCTATCATCAGGCATTCTCGCCGGGCAGAACCAGTCGAAATGATCGGCACGACCATATCGCACTACCACATCATCGCCAAACTCGGCGGGGGCGGCATGGGTGTGGTTTATAAAGCCGAGGACACCGACCTGCGGCGTTTCGTTGCCGTGAAATTTCTCCCCCCAGAAGTGGCCGGCGATCCTCAGGCCTTGGCGAGATTCCGGCGCGAGGCGCAAGCCGCGTCCGCGCTCAATCATCACAACATCTGCACCATCTACGAAATCGGAAATTACGAAGGACAGTCCTTCATCGTGATGGAGTTCCTCGACGGTGTGACCCTGAAGCACCAGATTGGGGGACAACCCCTCGAAATCGAGCTGTTACTGGATCTGGGCACGGAAATTGCCGACGCGCTCGATGCCGCACACACCGAGGGCATCATCCATCGCGACATTAAGCCCGCTAACATCTTCGTTACCAGGCGCGGTCATGCAAAGATTCTGGACTTCGGCTTGGCAAAAGTCGCAGCCAAGGCGGCGGCTACCGGCCTGACTGCAACCGCACTGGAACCCTCCGACGCGCATCACCTGACCAGTCCGGGTTCGATTCCGGGCACGACCGCGTACATGTCGCCCGAGCAGTTGCGCGGGCAAGAGCTCGATGGGCGCAGCGACCTGTTTTCCTTCGGAGCGGTGCTGTACGAGATGGCCACCGGCAGGATGCCGTTCGATCGCGGCACTTCGAGCGAGACCATCAGCACCATCCTTCGCGACGAGCCTCGGCCCGCAGGCCGGCTCAACCCGGCGGTCTCTGCCGAGCTGGACGCAGTGCTTCGCAAGGCGCTGGAGAAAGACCGCGACCTGCGCTATCAGCACGCCTCCGATATGCGCGCCGACCTGCGGCGGCTGAAGCGCGACAGCGAATCCACCCATCACATACGGCCATCGAGCGCAGGGGCGGGGACGGCCGTGGGAGCGGCTTCGCACGAACCTTCCAGCAGCGGTGCCGCCGCAATCGCCGTCGTGAAGAAGCACAAACTGGCGGTGCTGGCAGGCGTGATCGCAGTCGTGTCGGTTTTGGCCGCCGCCGGGCTGGGCGTCTATTCGGTTTTGAATCGCACGGCCACAACGCCCTTCCAGAACTTCACGGTGACGCAGATTACGAATTCAGGCAAAGCCGCCCGGACCGCGATCTCACCTGACGGCAAATTTGTAATCAGCGTAATCGACGAGAATGGCTTGCAAAGCCTCTGGCTGCGCAACGTACCCACGGGCAGCGACACCCAGGTCATCGCACCGTCCGCGGCGGATTACGAAAGCCTGGCTTTTTCGCCCGACGAAAATTACATCTACTTTCGCAAAGCCGTCACCGCAACAGGAAGTCAGTTCGATCTCTATCGCGCTCCGGTGTTAGGTGGCACTCAGCGAGTGGTCGTGAGAGACATCGACAGCGACTTCGCTTTCTCTCCCGACGGGCGTCGGATTGCCTTCTCCCGTGCGAATGACCCGGATGTGGGCAAGTACCGCTTGATTACCGCCGCGGTAAACGGCGAGGACGAGAAAGTGGTGCTGATCGGAGATGCGAATGATCTCGCGCACCACCTGGCATGGTCGCCTGCGGGAAATCAGCTTGCCCGGCAGGTGGTCGCGCCGGGGGACGATCTCGGTGGAATCGATGCCATTGATCTGGACACAGGCAAAGCTCGCCGCCTGGCTGCCTTTAGCCACAAACTGCCTCTCGACCTGAAGTGGGCGCCTGACGGACGGGGAATTTTCATGACCTATTCCGCGAAGGGGCCTTACTTCGTTCGCGGGCAAATCGGATTTCTGTCCAGTCCAGGCGAGAAGTTTGAGCCCATCACCCGCGACACGAACGGTTACATTACGCTAAGCATCTCAGCCGACGGCCGGACTCTCGCGACCGTGCAGAAAAAAAACAGCCATGACATTTACGTTATTTCGGGAGAAGGGAGCAGTTCGGCGCAGGTAAATGCCTTGTCGTCCGCAGTAGCGGATGTCCACTGGTTGAACTGGGGCGGGAACGGAGAACTGCTCGCCAGGGATGGCGCTCGACTGTGGCGCGTTGCGTCTGACGGAAGCAATCCGAATCAATTGCTGGCCGATCCCAGTGCAGATATTTCGGATCTGGCCAATTGTGGGCGCCAGTACATCGTTTTCGCGTGGCAATTCCATGAAGGAACGACATCCGCCATCTGGCGGGTGGATGCGGATGGTTCCAACCCAGTGCGGCTGACGCGAGGCAAGCACGACCGTGACCCTGTGTGCACGCCCGATCAACAATGGGTGTATTACAGCGGCGAAGCCGCGGGCAATGACCAGATGTATCGCGTGAAGCTGGATGGTTCGGGCGCGCCCGAGCCACTTCCCGGCAGCAGCAATTTTCGGGGGTACATTCTGCCCGCGCCGATAGCGTTACCCGCAAGAAGTTCACGGCCCGTGGAGGCAGGTGTTTCCGCCGATGGCAAGATATTGGCCTACGCAGCCGATGAGATAACCGCTGACACAGAGGAAGCTGTGGAGAGCATCGCTTTGCTAAACCTGGAGTCGCCGACTTCGCCCCGATTGCTGCGCGCTAACCGCCACCGATCAGGCGGGGTGCAGTTCACGCCTGACGGAAAGGCCGTCGCCTACCCGATCCGCGAGAACGGCGTGGACAATATCTGGGTTCAGCCGCTCGACGGATCTGCCGGACATCTGCTTACCCATTTCACTTCCGATCAAATTGACTCATTCCACTGGTCGCCCGACGGAAAGAGCCTTGCGCTATTGCGCAGTCATTCGGAATCCGACGTGGTTCTCCTGCAAGAATCGAAGCCGTAACCGGCTGCTCCGATCCGTGGGCACGCTCCTGGTCGTTGCAGATGATGGGTCCGGCGTAGGCGTGTCGTCCACGATCTGTGCACACGGCCATGATCTCAGCGACTGAAGTCACATTCGACGCTTCACTCTGTATCCCGCGATATACTGATCTTTTGGGGATGGCGTGAGTACTCAGCAGAAAACGTTTTACATCGAAACCTTCGGTTGCCAGATGAACTTCCACGACTCGGAAAAGGTCGTGGGGACGCTCATCTCCGAGGGCTACCGTCAGGTTGAGCGCGAAGAAGATGCCGACCTGATCTTCTATAACACCTGCTCCATCCGCGATAAGGCCGAGCAGAAGGTGTTTCACCGCCTGGCCGACTTCAAGAAGCTGCAGAAGGAAGGGAAGCGCTTTGCCGTTCTGGGCTGCGTGGCGCAGCAGGAGGGGCACAAGATTTTTGAACGCGCGCCGCATGTATCGCTGGTGGCGGGCTCGGCATCATATCGCAATCTGCCTGAGATGCTGGTGCAGATCGAGTCAGGCGGCACGCGCGTCACCGGCCTGGACGACCGCGAGACCGACCAGACATTCGAGACCGAATTCACCGCGCGCACCAACCCGCACCGCGGGTACATCACCATCATCGAAGGCTGCGATAAGTTCTGCGCCTATTGCGTGGTGCCGTACACGCGCGGCAAGGAACGCAGCCGAACGTCTCAATCGGTGCTGCGCGAGGCCCAGCGCATGGCCGACGCCGGATACACCGACATTCAGTTGCTCGGGCAGAACGTGAATTCGTATCGCGATCCGGCAGGGAAGATGAGCTTCGCCGAATTACTGGCTGCGGTGGGCGAGTCACCGGGCATTCGCCGGGTGCGCTTCACCACGTCGCATCCACGGGACTTCACCAAAGACATTGTCGAGGCAATCGACTCGGTACCGGCGCTGTGCGATCACGTGCATCTGCCGGTACAGAGCGGATCTTCGCGCGTGCTGGCGTCGATGTTCCGCGAGTACACGCGTGAGCAGTACCTGGAGCGCATCGCGTGGATGAAGGCGACGCGCAATAGGGAGATCAGCATTACCACCGACGTTATTGTCGGCTTTCCTGGTGAGACGGAGGCGGAGTTCGGCGAGACGCTCAGCCTGCTTGACGAAGTTGGCTACGACGGCGTCTTCTCGTTCAAGTACTCGCCGCGTCCGAATACGCCGGCGCTGCAGTACGCAGACTCGATCCCGGACGGGGAGAAGTCGCGACGGTTGCAGATCCTGCAGGAGCGGCAGCGGGAAATCCAGCGCAACGGTTATCGCAGGCACTTAGGGCAGGTCGTTGAAGTGATGGTGGAAGGGAAAAACGCCGCCCGCGGACAGGTGATCGGGCGGACATCACAGAACAAGACCTTGAATTTCACTGCCAGCGAGCGCGAGCCGAAGATCGGAGAGTACGTGCATGTTAAGGTGACGCAGGTGTTTCCTAACAGCCTTCTAGGCGAAATGGTGCGGTAGATGAACCACAGAGACACAGAGATACGGGGGAAAATCCATCAGGGAGGGAATATTCCCCTTTGCGGCAATGGCGGGCAATTCGGAGGTTTTTCTTCGTACGTGCTTATGCCTCTGTGTCTTTGGATGAAATGCCATAGGTGCGTGGTAGAAGGGAGCCGGGAGGGACCACGATGGAAGTCGAAATGAAAATTCGCGGGCTGATGATGGATCCCGTGACCAACATGCCCATCGTGGTGCTGAAGGACCAGGCTAGCGACACGGTACTGCCGATCTGGGTGGGCGTCTATGAGGCCAATGCCATCGCGCTGGAGATCGAGAAGATTACGACGCCGCGGCCGATGACGCACGACCTGCTGAAGAACCTGCTGATCGGCCTGGAGACGCTGGTTCGCAAGGTGGTGGTGACGGAGCTGAAGGACGACACCTTTTTTGCCGTGATCTGGCTGGAGCGGGATGGGCAGATCATCAGCATCGATTCGCGACCGTCGGATGCACTGGCGCTGGCGCTGAGGATGGATTGCCCGATTTACGTCGAAGAGGAAGTGCTAAAGAGCAGCAAGGTGGCCAGCAGCGTTAATGACCGCGTTTCTGCGGACGAGCTGCGGAAGTGGCTGGAGAACCTTGGGGAGGACGATTTGGGGCGCTACAAGATGTGAAATGACCCTTAGCTATTAGTTCTTAACTTTTAGCAAGGAACAAGGCCACAGAATATTCCCCTAGGAGCGAAGCCTTTCGGCACAGGCTTGCAGAGTTTCCTTGCTAATAGCTAATAGCTAAGAGCCTCCCATGCCCGATCCCGCCGAACAACTGCAGCGTATCTACCTTGCGGGTTTCGAGTTGCAAACCTTCGATCGCTATCCGAACGCCGTGGGTGTCATACGCGATGGCTGTATTGCGCTCCTGCGCCCTACGCCGACAGGTCTGCAGATGATCGGAACGCCCGGCTGGCACATGGGCGAACTGATGGGTGTCCTGATCGAAAAAGAGGGCAGGCAGGTCTTTCAGGCTAAATCGGAGGTCCTGGAGGCCACCCCCGAGCGATTAGAGGCTTTGAGGCGCTTCAGGGCCGACCTGGAGCAGGTCCTGACCGCAACCGCATAAGAGGACGAAGTCAGCCATGCGCGGAGCCAGCCAATTACGCGGCCTGCAGGTATTTAACATAATATCTGTTATCGGACATAACATAGGTGCCCCTATCGCTCTTCGATTGCCTCAGATCAGCACTACCTTAGGATGGAACAGCGTCCCCGCTACTCTGCTGGCCAGGCACACCAGTTCGGACTGGCCGGCGAACACCTTCACCCAGCTTGACCGCGACATTTCCGGCAGATTGACGTTCCTGCCATGCCGGATTTTCCCGACATCCTCCTCGGTTGCGGTCACTGACGGAATCGCCGGCAACACCCGCCGCGGATGCACACAGACATTCTCCAGACGGCCTTCAGCGGCCGCGTCTGCAAGCTGCTCCAGCGTGTGGCTCTGCTCAATCGTGAATTCCGCGACCGCTGTCCGCCTCAGGCTCGCGAGATGGGCGCCGGTGCCCAGCTTCTGCCCCAGTTCATGCGCCAGGCTACGCACGTAGGTTCCAGACGAGACCCGGCAGCGGAACTCGGCCAGACCGTCCTTCAACTCGCCGATATCAAACGCCTTCACTTCGACCTCTACGGGCCGCAACTCCACTTCCTGCTTTTTACGTGCCAGCTTGTACGCCGGAACGCCCAGGACCTTTTTCGCGGAAAAGGGCGGCGGCATCTGCTGAATGGCTCCCAGGAACCCAAGTGCCATCGCGCTGACTTCTTCAAGCGTTACTTTAACTTCTTGCGGCGCTCCCGTCGGTTCTCCGTCGCAGTCGTACGTATCGGTGGCCAATCCCAGCCGGATGGTCCCCTCGTATGCCTTCTCCGAGGAGGTATAGAACTGGCAAAGCCGCGTCATCCGGCCGGTCACCAGCGGCAGCACACCGGTCGCCACGGGATCGAGGGTCCCCAGGTGCCCAATCGACCGTTCTCCCAGAATGCACCTGGCCTTCGCCACTACGTCGTGTGAAGTCCATCCGGCCGGCTTGTCGACAACGATCACAGCATTCAACGGCATCGTTCTGCTATCGTGGAGTGTGCAAGGTTGTTTGGTCAAATTGTCGAAGCAAAGTTTGCAGATGATCGAGAAAGGGAAGTCGCTTCCCTGCCGTCCAGGGCGCAGCGCAAGATATGATCCCGCTGAAAGATGATGCCCCTCGGATCGGCACCCCCTTCATTAACTACGTACTGCTCCTGCTCAACACCGCCGCCTTCCTCTTTGAAGTGTCGCTGACGCCCACGGCTCGCCAGGGGCTCGTCTTCTCCTTCGGAGTCGTGCCCGCGCGCTTCACTGTCGTGCTCTTCAATCATGGCTACGTACCGTGGGACCTGATCTCATCGCTCGGAACGCGTTATGTGCCGGCGGTCGCCGCGATCGTGCCCATCTTTACCTCCATGTTCCTGCACGGCTCATGGCTGCACCTGATCTTCAACATGTGGGCGCTCTGGATTTTCGGCGACAATGTCGAGGACTACCTCGGACACACGCTTTACCTGGTCCTCTATCTGGTGAGCGGTGTTGCGGCCTCGGTCCTCCACACGCTCTTCAACATCGGCTCGACGATCCCCAGCGTCGGCGCCAGCGGCGCGATCGCCGGTGTCATGGGCGCCTACTTCGTGCTCTATCCGCGCGCGCGCGTGCTGACTCTGGTGCCTTTCTTCTTCATTTTCTTTATGTGGCTGCCAGCCTGGATCGTGCTCGGCTACTGGTTTGTGGCGCAGTTCCTCAGCGGCGCCGCGACCTCAATCTCGACCCACGGGGCAAATTCCAGCGGCATCGCGTTCTGGGCGCACGTGGGAGGCTTCATCGCAGGCGTTTTCCTCATCAAGCTCTTCCCTGCTCGCACTCGTCGGTATTACTACGGAATGTGAAGTTCACCGCAGAGGCACAGAAAAAAGGCGGGAGGACGTCCTACAAGGGCCCGCCTGCGGGATCCAAACTAATCTCCGTCGGGTTCACGTTCGCCGGCAGCAACACCGCATAGAGCACCGCCTGCGCAACGCTGCTGACGTCGATCATGCGATGCCGGGGAGCGTTCGGCATGATCTGGTTCCACATATCTGTATCCGTGGCGCCGGTCATCAATGCCATCACGCGAATGCCGCGCGGGATCAGCTCCTCGCGCAAAGAAAGAGTGAAGCCTAGCGCCCCTCGCTTCGCCGCGCTATAGGCTGCGCAGTTCGGAAGCACCTGCCTCGCGGCCGCCGAGATATTGTTGATGATTGTTGCACCTTCCTTCATCAGCGGCAGCGCGGCCCGCGTGCACAGGAACAGCCCAGTGAGATTGCTGTCAACAACGTCGCGCCAGGTGTCGACCGACGTCTGTTCCACCGTGCCGACCGGCTGCATAATACCGGCGTTGTTTGCCAGAATGTCCACCTGCCCGAAGCGCTTCTTCACCACCGCGAACATCCCGGCGACACTCCGCGCTTCCCGAACATCGCTGGGGATCGCCAGGATTTCGGCTGGACCGATAACTTCCTTGCGCAATCGCGCCGCGCTCTTCGTCAGGCTGGGCAGCTCGCGTGCGCTGATGACTACGTTGGCCCCCTCCATCGCAAGCGCGCGTGCGATCGCATATCCGATCCCGCGGCTCGCTCCTGTTACCACCGCCACCTTGCCGGTCAGGCGCGATGGCCCTGTGGGCGGTCGCAAGGGGACGATCTTTGCGTGGCTTTGAGACTGCGTCCGCTTCGCAGTCATCGACTATGCCCCATTCGTATTCTTCGCGTGAATGAGCGACAGGAATTCCTGGCGCGTCTGCTGCGCCCGGAACGCGCCCAGCATGGAAGAGGTCACCGTCGCCGAGTGCTGCTTCTCCACCCCGCGCATCATCATGCACAGGTGGCGCGCCTCGATGACCACGCCGACGCCCAGCGGCTGCGCCGCCTTCTGGATCATCTCGGCGATCTGCACCGTCAGCCTCTCCTGGACCTGCAGCCGTCGGGCGAAGACCTCCACCAGTCGCGCTACTTTGCTCAGCCCGATTACTTTGCCTTTGGGGATGTACGCGATGTGCACCTTGCCGAAGAATGGCAGCAAGTGGTGCTCGCAGAGGCTGAACATCTCAATGTCTTTGACAATTACCATCTCGTCGTAATCGACATTGAAAAGCGCGCCTTGCAGGATCTGCTCCGGGTCGTCACGGTAGCCTTTGGTCAGGTCGCGTAGCGCCTTCGCGTACCGCTCCGGTGTCCGCACCAATCCTTCGCGCTCAGGATCTTCCCCCAGGCGCACGAGGATTTCATGGGTGAGTTCTTCAAACGTTGCACTGGTTAGTGTCGGAATCTCGATGGTCTCTTTCATAAAGGCAGTAATTAGCGATTAGTAATTAGCGATTAGCTTTGAGCTCAAAAACTACAGCTCACGATCCTTCTGTGATTCTGTGTCTCTGTGGTTAGTTCTTCCTACGCTCGCGGCTCCGCACCGCCGGCATACTCAAAGCTGTTCATGGCCGTCTCTTCCAGCCTTACCTTTTCCAGATGAGCAGCCTTAAAGTTTTGCTTCAAAATGTGAAATATCGCCTCGCTGAGATTTTCTGTTGTGGGCACCGCTGATCGAAACTCCTCCCGGTCATTCAGATTCACATGATCGAAGCGATCTAACACCTCGTGCCGCACCGCTTCGTCCAACTGAACCAGGTCGCAAACCATTCCGGTCGTCGCATCGACCTGTCCGCTGACCGTCACTTCCAGCGCGTAATTGTGGCCATGTCCATACGGATTGTTGCACTTCCCGTATACCTCGCGGTTCTCGGCTTCCGACAGCTCATCGGAATGCAGGCGATGTGAAGCCGAGAACACGTAGCGCCTCGTGAGATGCGCCTTCATGCTTCTCCGTAAACGTCGACGAAAAGGTCGGGCAGCTCATAGACGCGCACACGATGCAGCTTCGCTATCTTGAGCTTGCCCTGCAAACGCTTCCAGATCGCGATCGCCAGGTTCTCTGTCGTAGGAATTTGCCGGGCAAATTCAGGCAGCTCCTTGTTGAGATGCCGATGGTCCATCGCGTCGAGCACTTCGCGGTTCAAGATCTCCTTCAAGTCTTTGAGATCGACAACGAAACCTGTCCTTGGATCCACCTCGCCCTTTACCGTCACCTCAAGCGTGTAGTTGTGCCCATGTCCGTTGAGGTTCGCACATTTCCCGAAGACGCGGCGGTTTTCCTCTTCCGTGAACTCCGGATTATGGTAATAATGCGATGCGGAAAACTCGCACTTGCGGGTTAGATAGACCATAAACTCCTGCGATTGTCAGCCTTCCAGCACCTTACCGCCACAACGAATAGAGCAACGGGCCTGCTCAGGTTACACGGGTCTTCGCGCCATCTTGTGCGCTTCAGACTCTTGAGCGGCACTGGCGGCGGACTTGCCGTACTCTCTTCCCTTCCAACGCACCTTCCCACGTCTGTGTGAGATGTCGGAATTCAACAAAAGTATCGCAAACAGCGGCAGGCCAAAGATCGCCAGCGCGTCGGAAAGCCAGTCGAAATGCGCCCGCCAGATCCGGCTCAGGAACACGGCGTAGCGTGCTATTGCCAGCAGGGCAGCGACCAGGGCAATCCCCGTGTCTCCGCTTATCCCCTTTTGCACTGCGATTGCTGCGCAAGCAACAATCACGCCGAACTCCAGCAGTCGGCTCAACGCCAGGCGAGCGGGATGCGGGAACAGCAGCGCCAGGTTCTTCGTCCAACCCTCCCACATCGCGCCGAAGCTGCGATACATGCGTGTGCTCACAACGTCCGCCAAGCGAAAACGCAACTTATAGCCGGCCTGCTTGGCGCGCCCGGCCAGCTCCACATCTTCCAGAATAGCGCCGGCAACCGCCGCATGTCCGCCAATGGCGTCATACACGTCGCGCCGGATCAGCAGATACTGTCCGTTCGCCGCCGCGATCGCCGAGCTTGGGTCGCAAACTTCTGCCGGCGGGTAGCACGCCGCCAGCTCCGAAAAGATCACCGGCATCAGTGCCCGTTCCGCGAAGCTGTGGACCTCCTGCCTGGGCGAATACGACAGCAGTCCTGCATCAAACCTCTCCGCCTCTCGTATCCCCGTGGCAATGGAGTCGCTCGCGTGTCTGGTATCGGCATCGGTGAACAGCAACCACTTCCCTTTTGCTACCTTCGCCCCGCTCCAGGCCGCATGGCACTTGCCGCTCCAGCCTGGCGGAAGCGGGTCGGCTGGAATCACTTGTACCGGAAAATTCGCGGCGATGGACGCACTCCCATCTGTAGAGTGATCATCCACGACGATCAATTCGTAACTCACGCCCTCTTGCGCGCCCAGGCTGCGCAGGCATTCCGCCAGGCAGTCCTGCTCGTTCCGCACAGGGACGATGATCGAAACGTCGGGCTGCGGATGGGTGTTCACAATTGACGCGGCCTTCGTCGAAACCCTGGCAGGCAGCAGTCGGCTCGCACACCTGTCCAAAAGTTGTAGAACAGGCACAGCAACACGCCCGTGCCCAAGCGTTCTCTGAATTATTATAGGGGTGTGAAGTCTCGCCTCTTCTGGATCTGTGTCCTCTTCGCACTCATACTGGCCGGCTGTAATAGCGGATCGCATCCCCCGCGTATCGGCAATCCCGCTCCCGATTTCAGCATCACTGACTCGCAGCATACGGTTGTGCTAAGCCAACTTCGCGGAAAGCCAGTCGTGCTCAATTTCTGGGCCACGTGGTGCCCGCCGTGCGTTGAGGAGATGCCGTCTTTGGTGCAGTTACAGAAACAACTGGGCGATAAAGTGACCATCTTGGCAGTTAGCGAAGATGCCGATGACGGTGCTTATAAACAGTTTATTCACGATCACGGTGTGGACCTGCTGAGTGTCCGCGAGGGCTCGCACAAGACCAGCGACGTTTATGGCACCTTCCGATATCCCGAAACCTATGTCATCGATCGAAACGGAAAAATCTTGCGCAAGTTCATCGGCGCGACCGACTGGACTTCGCCCGACATCATCCAGTACATGAATCAGCTGTAGCCGTGCGTTACTGACCATTGATCGCAAGCAAAAAGGAGAGGCCGGTTAGCCTCTCCTTTTCATCTGCAAGGACCTACGATCAGTAAAGCCTGAAGTTCACTTCAACATTGATCTGTACGGCTACCGGCTTGCCGTCCTTCATCGCAGGCTCGAACTTCCAGTTGCGAACGGCCTCAATCGCCTTCTCGTCCAGACCCATGCCGAGAGCGCGAGCGACTTTAATGTCACGCGGCCGGCCATTCGGATCGACGATCAGCCACAGGATGCAAGTTCCCTGATACTTCGCCTTGCGGGCCTCTTCCGAATATTCCGGATCAGGCGTATCCAGAGCCCGCGGGGCTGAGACTCCACCGCCAACCCGGAAAATGCCGCCACCAATACCGCCTCCGCGTCCCGGACCAACACCCGGTCCAGTGCCCGAGCCGACGCCACCGCCCGAGCCTGAGCCAATGCCGCCGCCGCTACCCGTTCCATTCGAAGGCGGCCCTGATGGAATCGCAGACATAGGATTGCCCAGGTTCGGCATATTCGAGGCCAGCTTGATCTGGGGAGGAACCACAACGGTCGGCTCGACCGGTAGCTTCGGGTGGTCATTGCGAATCACCATTGCCGGCGGCGTGATCTGCTCCATGGCCTGTTTCGGCAACTTCCCTTTGGGCGCCTGAAGTTTGTCACGATCGCCGCCACCACCACCACCGCCGCCGGAACTGGGCTCCTGCTTCTTTGTCATCGGCAAGGGTGGCGGGGAAAGATCCGGCGCGATAAGAGTAACCGTCTCTCGCGGCTTCTCGGCGTTCTTTACCGCCCGCGCGCCCATGATGGAGATCGCGATCAGCCCCCCCACCATCATCACGTGCAGCACCAGCGACACACTAGCGCTTTGCTTCTTGTAGCTGTATTGCCCCCAGATGTCGCGGACCTTCACCGGGCGCGAGGTCAACACCAGGGGCGGCAATTTCTCCGGAAACAACGCAGCACGAACGTTGTCCCGCAAGGAGGCCCACAGGGAATCTTCCATGCTGGTTCGCGGGAGAAGGTTCAGTTCGTCCTGCTCGGATGGGGGAACCACGGTCTGATGAGCCATACTTCTCGTGTCCTTTGGCCTGCCGGTATCCAGACACCGGCTTTTCATTTCAACCACGAAGCGTCCCAATGGAAGGCGTTTCGTCTTGCAACCCACAGTCTCCGTTGAGGTTTCGTGCCCCTAAAACGTTAGTGCGGCTGGGGGCACACCTGAATTTCTCAAATCACTTAGATGCGTAGCGTGGCACTTCGTTGTTTGGTTTATTTCACAATACTTGAGACGAATTCGCCCGGTAAAGGCGAGCCTCTGCCTCGTTTTACGTCCCGCTCGGAGCAGAAGGGTAACGTCGGCCTGTTTTTCGCACCTAGGAGCCGGACACTTTAAGTTGACACGGTTGTGACACCATATTGCGCGTCCCTATAATGAAGAGATAGCTTGCGCCAGTTTTCATTTCCAGTACAAGCAGGCGGGAGAAATACCGAGTGCCGCTCGATCTGAAATCAACGTTGAACCTTCCCCGGACCGACTTCCCCATGAAGGCGAATCTGCCGAAGAACGAGCCCAAAATGCTCGAGCGGTGGAACGAAATGCGCCTCTACGACCGCATCCGCGAGGCACACAAGGGGCAACCGATCTACGTCCTGCACGACGGTCCGCCCTACGCCAACGGTCCAATTCACCTGGGCACGGCGCTCAATAAGACCTTGAAGGATTTCGTCGTGAAGTCGCGCAGCATGAGTGGCTTTGACGCACCCTACGTGCCGGGCTGGGACTGCCACGGCCTGCCCATCGAAAAGAAAGTTGACGATCAGCTTGGCCGCAAGAAATTCGACTTGGATCCCCTGGCCGTGCGCCAGGAATGCCGCAAATACGCGACAAAATACCTGAATCTTCAGCGCGAGCAGTTCATTCGCCTGGGAGGCCTCGGGCGCTGGGAACGCCCATATTCCACCATGGACCCGCAGTACGAAAGTGTCGTGCTGGAGACGTTCTACAAATGTTACGAAGAAGGCCTCGTCTACAAGGGCCTGAAGTCCGTCTACTGGTGCATTATCGATAAGACCGCGCTCGCCGAGGCCGAGGTCGAATACGAGGAGCACACCAGCCCCAGCATCTGGGTGCGATATGCGTTAACCAGTGATCCCGCGAAGATCGACACGAGTCTGGCCGGCAAGAAAGTCGCCACCATCATCTGGACAACCACTCCCTGGACGCTTCCCGCCTCCATGGCGGTTACATTTGCGCCAGACGCGGAGTACGTCGCCCTCGACGCCGGCGAGTGGACCTACATCGTCGCCAAGGCGCTGGCGCAGCAAACGATCGAAAAGTGCAATCTCGGCCAGGCGAAGGAGATCGCGTCCTTTCCAGGCGCCAGGCTCGAGTACGCAACCTTCACGCATCCTTTTCTGGACCGCCAGATTTTTGGCGTGCTCGGCGACTACGTTACGCTCGATACCGGCACCGGCGCGGTACATACCGCTCCGGCGCATGGTGCCGACGACTTCAACACCGGGGTCAAGTACGGCCTTGATCTCCACTGCAACGTCGACGACGCCGGCATTCTTCGCGACGGTCTGCCCGAATATCAGGGCCAGCAGGTCTTCAAGGCGAACCCGCTCATCGTCGACCTTCTAAAGTCGCGCGGCGTCCTGCTGGGCTTGGAAAAGATTGAACACTCGTACCCGCACTGCTGGCGTTGCCACAATCCCATCATCTTTCGCGCCACCGAACAGTGGTTTATCTCGATGGAAGGAAAGCTTCCCGGTGGCGGCACGCTGCGCACGCGTTCGCTCGACGAGATCAGGAAGGTGAAGTGGGACCCAAGCTGGGGCGAAGAGCGCATCATGAACATGGTCGCCGGCCGCCCGGATTGGTGTATCTCGCGTCAACGCGTCTGGGGCGTGCCCATCGCCATGTTCCAGTGTGAAGGCTGCAACGACTTCTTGAATGATCCTGCTGTAAACCGTTCAGTTGTCGACCTTTTTGCGCGGGAGGGGGCCGACGCCTGGTACCGCGATTCAGCGCAGAAGATCCTCCCGTCTGGGACAAAGTGCCCGAAGTGCGCCAGCACGACCTTCCGCAAAGAGATGGACATCGTCGATGTCTGGTTCGAATCCGGCTCCAGCCAGGAGGCCGTGCTGGGCCACGAGCCCGGCCTCCCCTGGCCTGCCGACCTCTATCTCGAAGGCGGCGACCAGCACCGTGGCTGGTTCCAGTCTTCTCTGCTCTGCGCCGTGGCGGCCAAGGGTGGCGCGCCTTATCGCAGCGCTGCGACGGCCGGCTGGGTGCTCGATCCGCAAGGCCGGGCTCAGTCCAAGTCGCTGGGCAACGTCGTCGATCCGGTAGAGATTGCCGACAAGCTCGGTGCCGAGATCGTCCGCCTCTGGGTCGCCTCTGTCGACTTTCGCGAAGACGTTATGTCTTCCGACGAACTGATGCAGCGCATCGCCGACGGCTATCGCAAGATCCGCAACACCTTCCGCTACATCCTCGGCAACCTGGCCACGCGGGACTTTGAGGTCATTCGCGATGACCAGGCGCCCCCGACCATCAACACCATCGACAGTACCTTCGACCCTGATCACGACGCGGTACCCTTCGCCGAGATGCACCCGCTCGACCAGTACATCCTTCTGCAAGCCGCCGAGGTCACGAAGGACGTTCGCTCGCACTACGACTCCTTTACCTTCCACCGGCTTTATCACCGGCTGAAGGACTTCTGCATCGTCGACCTGAGCGCGATTTATTTCGATGTGCTCAAAGACCGCCTCTACACGTCAGCGCCGAAGTCGCTGGCGCGCCGGTCAGCGCAAACGGCCTTGTGGCGACTGGGCGAGGCGCTGGTTCGGTTGCTCGCGCCGGTGATGAGCTTTACCGCCGACGAGGTCTGGGCTTTCCTGCCAGCGACGTCTGGCCGCTTGGAAAGTGTTCACCTCGAGCTCTTCCCTGCCCCTGAAGACCTGACCGGCGAGCTTCCACCTGGCTTCGACGTTGCGACGATGGAACATGACTGGAGCGTTTTGCTCTCGGTCCGCGACGAAGCGTTGAAAGCTCTCGAGGCCGCGCGCGCCGAGAAACGCATTGGCAGCAGCCTGGAGGCGCAGCTCCGACTCGCCGCCTCGGAAGGCGTCTATCCCGTGCTCGAACGTTATCGCGATCAGCTGCGCTACCTCTTTATCGTCTCCGACGTCATCCTTGAGCAAGCCGCAGCCAGCAACGGCGACACCGGCCTGGCGATCACCATCAACCAGGCGCCGGGCCGGAAGTGCGAGCGCTGCTGGAACTACTCAACCCATGTAGGCGAGGACAGCACCTATCCGACCGTCTGCGAACGATGCAGTGCGGTTCTTGGAGAAATCGAAGCGACGGCCGAAGCACGATAAATTGTTTCTTGGCTGGCGCCTTTGTGGCTATGACCGACGGCCGCCTGGGAGAGCGGCCTCAGACGATAAGAGACGGCCTTACACACGGATGGGTCTGGGAGCGGCTTAGCTTAGCCCACGACGAAGTCGTGGATAGCTTGCCATTTTGTGGTTCGGTCCCGGCGGGGACGCCACTGGGTACGAATCGACACTCGCTACTGCTTCTTTACACACGGCGTTAGCGTCTAAAATAGGGTAGTTACCGTTCGCGGGCATGACAGACGACACGCCAAAGCAGGCTATGCGAAAGTACTTTTTCTTTATCGCCATCATCGTTCTCTTGCTGGATCGTATTGCAAAATGGGCAATCGCCAGCAATATCACGCTGCACGACAGCGTTGTCGTCATCCCCGGCTTCTTCCGCCTCACGCACGTCCAGAACACCGGGGCGGCCTTTGGCCTTTTCGCCGACTCCTCCGCGCAATGGAAAGTCGGCGCCCTCGTCAGCTTCTCCGTTCTCGCACTGATCGTCGTCTCGGCCCTGCTGTGGAAGAACAGCCATTCGCTCAGCACCACCACAATCGGCCTGTCGCTCATCCTCGGCGGCGCTATGGGCAATCTCTGGGACCGCATGGTCAGCGGACACGTCGTCGACTTTTTGGATTTTTACGTGGGCAACTATCACTGGCCGGCATTCAACGTCGCCGACAGTGCTATCGTGATCGGCGCAATCCTTCTCGTCTCAGAAATCGTTTTCGCCAAATCCGCCAGCGAAACGGTTAAGAGTAGCTCCTGAGTGTAGCGTCGCTCACTTCCTGTACACCACCCCGCCCTTCATCACAAAACTAACCTGCCTGAGCACCGAGACGTCCTTCGTCGGATCGCCCGGCACCGCGATCACATCCGCAAAGTACCCCGGCCTCAGCGCCCCAATCTTCCCTTTCCACCCGAGTAGCTTCGCCCCATTGATCAGGTCCGCCTGCAGCACCGCAATCGGGCTCATCCCGTATTGCACCATCAGCTCAAACTCGCGCGCCTGTGTCCCGTGCGGAAACGGACCCACATCCGAGCCGACCGCCATTGGCACGCCTGCCGCCAGCTGCTTCTTAAACTCCTGCGCGTGGAATTGCTGCATGCTACGCAGCCGCTGGGCGGCCGCGGGAGACGGTGCATGATCGGCGAAATATTCGACCACCGTAAACGTTGGCACCGTCGGAATCCCTTTCTCGCGCATGATCCGCATCGTCTCATCGCCGAGTTGATCGCCGTGATCGATCGATTCCACGCCGGCCCGCGCGGCATACAGCGCCCCGGGCTCGCCCGTCGCATGCACTGCTACCCGCCTGTCCGTCCGCGCCGCCTCCGCAACAGCAGCCGCTAGCTGTTCTTCTGTGTACTGATAAGGGGTCGAGAACTTTCCATCAACCAGCGAGTCTCTTCCCGTCTGGTAGATCTTGATGAAGTCTGCGCCCTCTTTGACCTGCTCGCGGATGACCTCGACGAGTTGTTCGGCATCGTTTGCGTATGTGGCATTCGACAGCACATGCTGCGCCGGATTGAAATTGTTTGCGTCCTCATGTCCACCGAGAATGTCTACGGCATTTCCGCTGACGACCAGCCGCGGGCCTGGAATGAGACCGGCGTTGATTGCATTGCGCACCGCCGTGTCCGCTGAACCTGCACCCTCCGTTCCCATGTCGCGCTCGGCCGTGAATCCGGCCATCAGGTCGGCCTTCGCTGCAAGCGTTGCCAGGATCGTTCGTTCCGGAACCGACTCTTCAACGGTCTGCAAGTCTTCCGCTCCAGGATGCAGGAACAGATGCACGTGTGCGTCGATCATCCCGGGCATCAGCGTCACATCGCCTAAATCGATCAACTCGGCGCCCGCCGAACGGTTCACCTTCTCCCCAGCTTCAGAAATCTTGTCCCCCTCAACAAGCACTTCGCCCGGACTGACGATCTTTCCGCTCTCAATGTCAAGCATTCGCGCCGCGTGCAGCACAATTGGCTTCGGTGGCGTTTGTGCCTGGACAAGAGCGCACAATGCAAAACTGAGGATCAGAGTGAAACAAAGCTTTCCGGTTGACATAACGCAGGAATGCTACCAGATCAATGACGACCAGGCGGCATATAGAGCTCCATATCAATACTCCAACAGCCGTCGTTCCCCCTCCAGCCGTCGAAGTGGCGCGATGTCCTGTGTCAGCTCCACCGTGCCCACGTACTTCCCTTCGCCATCGCGCACCGCAAAGTACCGGATGTGCACAAATTTTCCGTGAAATTCGATCCAGAACTCCGCCACACTCTGCCGCCCGTTCCGGAAGTCATCCAGAATGCGGTCCACCACACCAACGCTGCTCGGAGGATGGCAGTGCTGCACCTTGCGCCCAATGATGGCTTTGCTGCGGGCGAAGATACGGTCCGGCCCCTCGCTGAAGAAGGCGACGCGGTCATCGGCATCGACAAACGTCAAGTCAAGCGGCAGTGTCGAGAGCACAGACGTAAGCTGCTCGACCGTGACATGCCCGCTCGGCATCATGATCGTCCCGTCAGTCGGAACAGCCGGAGTTGCCGCCGCGGCATTCTGCGGTGGTCTATACTCCTGCGCGGGCTCAACCAGGCACCAGCCATACTTCGGCGACACTGCCCAGATTTCCGCCCACTCGTTTTCCGTGAGCGTCTGCTGCGACATCGGAAGCAGAATATTCTCTTCCTTGAAGATCATCTCTTCCACGGCAACCAATGCCGGAATCGCAACTTCATCGCCCACGTTCCTGCACTCCGACGCTACCGGCGGGCACTGGCGAATGGCCTGGTTGAACTCCTTCAGCAGGCCTCGTGCCTCATCGTCTTTGGCCCACATCACTTGTGAAGGTCCAGTAATCCCATGCTTCTCGAGCATCGAAAACAGCGCGTGCTCCTTGCGCTGATAGTGTTTATCGATGTCCATCAGTTCGTTCGAGCCCTGTCGCACTTTCGTCAGTTGCGCACTGCAATCAGCCGGCCCCTCCAGCCCAGCGATCTCCGCCATCGTAGAACGTAATCGCTCGATCACCTCTCGGATTGCCGTATTCTCCCGTCGAAATGTATCGACCGGGTGACCCGGCGCGATCGGCTTCACCGGCAGCTGCACCAGAACCTCACGCGTCAGCTGCGAATGGAGGTCGCACATCGAGCGGATCTCCTCGACCGGCATGCCGCCGGAGATCAGCTCCTGCTCCATGGCCATAATCTCGGACGCGTCAGTCGTCTCTACGATCTGCCGCAACTGCTTCCGCACGGAATCGGTAGCTTCTCCCTCATGAAGTTGCTGAATAACGCCCTTGAGTTTCGTGATGCGCTGCGCGCGGTTGTCGATAAGTTCGCTCATCTCGTGCTCCTGAGCGAAATCCTAGGCAGGAAGAGACCTATGGGCGATGACTTAAGTCACGCAGAAGCATGCCGCATCCCACGAAAATGGGAGCCGGACTGTCTCTATACAAAAAATTTATGGAATGGTGGAGCTAGTCGGGATCGAACCGACGACCTCATCGTTGCGAATAACGCCGTCGAACGCAGCAGAAGATAGCGTAAGTGAGCGCAAGTGGCGCGAGTTTATGGCGTTGCGATCATCCGACGCACGTACATGTTGAGCGCAAATTAGCAGCATTTAGCAGCAATTTGCCCCGTTGGTGAATGGGCTTATGCCACAATTCATGCCACAAGTTTTTCGGGGACTTGAGACGGCCCGTGAGGAACACTTACAGGCAGCAGGCCACCCGCGTAGGACCAAGTTTCGTCAGGCTGCTCAAGCTCGGTGATTCTGTAGCACTCTGCGTTTCGCCTACGATGCTCGTTCCTTGCGTTTTCTGAGCGTAGGCTGCGTTCGAACGTCACGGACAATGTTTCCCCTTGATCCTGCTTAGGTGAGTAGTCGTACCGATGCATACACGCTCACCTAACGCCTTCTGCTCCGCCAAGACTCTCAAAATCGGAAATTTCGCGTTCATGTGGAAAAATGGGCGGCGGAGGGCTATTAAGGGGTTGTGTTCAAGATTTGACCCGCCCCTACTCCCCTTCGTGGGTTGGATGGTAGTCTTTGATCGTTGGGCGTCAGAGCGGTTAAAACTTGTCGTCACGAAACTGGAGGAATGTGGAATCAGAATCGAACTGGCTCGACAGCTTTTACGAGGCCCTAGAGTTTTTCTACTTGGAACCGCAGCATATTTTTCTGAAGAAGGGCAGCGCTGCCGAATTGGAGACGCTTGCCAAGGTCGTAAAGAAAGCTACCCGCCTAGAAGACGTTAAGAAGCACCTCCGAAAGATGGAAGTTACCCTCAACCACAATATCCGGCAGTTCTTCCTGCTTGCGCCTAACGCTCTTCGGAACGAGTTTTTTGAGAAGGTATTTGGTACGGATTTTCATGGCGAGTTCATGATGCCCGGGGGGGCTGGAATTGACAAAGAATTCGAGTTGCAGAATGCAATGCAACCCGACTTCTTATTTGTATCGGAACTTGACGTTGTCGCTATCGAAATGAAGGTCACAG
>DATFSK010000119.1:0-8253 GCA_035262645.1 Terriglobales bacterium | reverse complement strand
AGCAACGGAAGGACGACGACGATTAGGCGGACCGACGACCGTTGAATCAGCTTGCCTTGATGGGGCAAGACTTTAGTCGTGCCGTAGCAGCGGCAATATGGAGTTTGGCCTTTAGGCCTGATGGAAGGTTTAGCCGGCCATCACTCTTACGGCCACCCCACCCGTGTATGTTTATATGCGGTTCGGATTCTAGGTTTCGGGGGGAGCTGTGCAGATTTGGAATCGCAGGCATTTTCTTAAAACAGCAGCGGGAGCGGCTTCGGCCGTTTCGCTGGTGGCGCGTACGGGAGCAGAGACAGGCAAGGGGATCGTCACGCTCGCGACGCAGGAGGAACCGGCCAAGCCGGTTGCAGCGAACGATCATATTCAAATCGCCTTAATCGGCGCGGGCGGGCAGGGCATGGGCGATACACGCTCGGCCGTGCAGGTACCTGGCGTGAAGCTCGTTGCCGTGGCCGACTGCTACGATGGCCGCCTCAAGCGGAGCAAGGAGATCTGGGGTGACGACATCTTCACCACGCGCGACTACAACCAGATCCTCGCGCGCAAAGACATCGATGCCGTTATCATCGGCACGCCCGATCACTGGCACAAGCAGGCATCCGTCGATGCAATGAAAGCCGGCAAGGACGTCTACTGCGAGAAGCCGATGATTCATCTCTACAGCGACGGCCCGGAGATGATCGAGGCGGCGCGCTCGACGAACCGCATTCTCCAGATCGGCAGCCAGCGCGTCAGTTCCATTCTCTACGCGAAGGCGAAAGAACTGTTGGCTTCAGGCGCGATCGGCAAGCTAAACATGGTCACGGCCTACTGGGATCGCAACTCGTCGATGGGCGCATGGAACTACACCATTCCCCCGGATGCTTCGCCTGAAACGTGCGACTGGCCGCGCTTCCTCGGCACCGCTCCAAGGATTCCCTTTAACGCAGAACACTTCTTCCAGTGGCGGAAGTGGAACGCATACGGCAGTGGAGTGGCCGGCGACCTCTTCGTGCATCTCTTCAGCGGTACGCATTTCGTCACCGGGACAAACGGCCCCACACGCGGCATGGCCACCGGCGCGCTGCGCTACTGGCATGACGGCCGCGACGCACACGACGTGGTACTGGGGCTCTTCGATTATCGCGAGGGATTCAACCTCAGCCTGCGCGTGAACTTCGTCAATGGCGGCGAGGAGAGCGAAAGCCTCATCTTCACCGGCGACGAAGGCACGATGGAGATTGGCTGGACGTGGGTCAGTGTCAACCGCGTTCCGCGCGAGAAGGATCCGGGATTGACGATCAACACGTTCCCGGAAGCGATGCAGGCGCAGATCGAGGAGGACCACGCGAAGAAGTATCCACGCAAGCATCCGGAGGGACAACCGGTGACCGGTTATGAGAAGTACGTCGCGCCGGCAGAGTACAGCGACCAATACGACCACTTCAAGAACTTCTTTGCTTCGGTGCGTTCTCGCAAGCCGGTGGTGGAGGACGCAGTATTCGGCTATCGTGCAGCAGGTGCCGCGCTGCTGAGCAACCTGAGCATCCAGAAGGGCCAGGTGATCCACTGGGATCCGGATGCGATGAAGCTGATGTCGTAGGACAGATAAAAAGACGCTGTCATTCCGACCGAGTTGCCGTGGCGACGAGTGGAGGAACCCGCAGTTGTCTTTCCGCTTCCGGGCTGTGACGGCAATTAGAATCGTGAAATGGCAAAGCGAATCGGAGTTCACCTGGGGACGGCAGGAGGCGCCTCCAACGCGGTCGACAAGGCGCACGAGATCGGTGCAAACACGCTGCAGATCTTTTCATCGAGTCCGCGCATGTGGCGCGGGCAGAAGATCGACCCCAAACAGGCCGAACGGATGCGCACACAGCGCGCGAAGTTTGATGTGGGTCCGCTGGTCATCCACACGAGCTACCTGGTGAACGTTTGCAGCCAGACAGCCGACTTCCGCGAGAAAAGCATCGTCGCCTTCCGCGGCGAAATTGAACGCGCGCTGATGCTCGGCGCCGAATACCTTGTTCTGCATCCCGGTTCATGGAAGGGAATGACGCGCAACGAAGGCTTGAAACTCGCCGCGGAGTCTATCGAGCGCGCCGTCGATGGCCTGCCTTGGCAGGGCGCCGATTTCAGCATCCTGATCGAAAACACCGCCGGGGCGGAGTGCTCGCTGGGAGGCAATTTCGAGCAGGTGGCTGAGTTGGTCGAGCGGCTGAAGACGCACGCGCCTGTCGGGGTCTGCCTCGATACCTGCCACACGCATGTCTCGGGCTACGACATTGTGACCCCTGAGGGCTATGCAGAGACCATCACGCAAGCCGACATCACCTTCGGCGTGGATGCGGTGCGTGTGTGGCACTGCAATGATGCCAAGGCATCGCGCGGCTCGAAGCTTGACAGGCACGACCACATTGGCCAGGGCAATATCGGCGTCGAGCCGTTCCGATGGCTGCTCAACGATCCGCGCTTCACTGAGTGTGCCTTTATCGCGGAAACCCCCGTGGACGAACCAGGCGACGAAGAGCGAAATGTGAAGGTGCTCAAAAGTCTGGTGGCCTGATCCAGCGAGAGACTTGCGTAAACGGGCCTTCCGGGTGAAACTGATTGCGCCTTCTGTGCCGAGGACCGACCTATGCGTAAGAGCGGGATCCGGATCGCTGTCGCAGTTACCGCTTTGATGGTGACTGAGGCAGGTGCTGCTCAACAGTCCAAACCCAAGCCCCATTTTGCGTGGACCTGTTTACCGGATCCGAAGCGCCATGTTCCATACTCGGCCGAGTTCAATCTTACAAACACCTATCCCGGTAGCGACGGGAACCTCGTGGTGTACAACTACTGGGAAACGCAGGCACTCGACTCGCATGGACGGTCACTGGGGACGACGACGTTTCCAGATCCCAATCACAAAGGGCCGCCGCAAACAACCGGGGTCGCATGCGATCCCCCGACCAACACCCAGTACCGATGGAATTCGCTGACGAAACAGATCATCGTACTGAAGATGCCCAAGTTGGAAGAAAGCAAGGGATGCTGGGAGTCGGAGTCGGGCGACCTGTTCGTCGACTTCGACACCGCTAGACGACTTGCTGCCGAAGCGGAAGCAAGGACGAGGCAAATTGACCAGATGGCTCGAGACCCGGACAACCCTGATCCGCTCGTCGAGGACCTAGGAACAATGACCTTGCAAGGCGTGGAGGTTCAAGGCACGCGGACGATCAGGCCGCCGGCAACAAGCAGCACCGATCCTGAGCCGCCATACCTGAGGGAGGAGCACTGGGCGTCTCCGCTGTTGGGAGTGTGGCTCCAGCAGGAGGTGGACTATCCGCCGTCGACCAAACACAACATCAAGTGGTCGCGGAGGGTGACGAATCTCAATCTGAGCGACCCCGCGCCATCCACATTTGAACCGCCGAGGGACTACAAAGTCGTTACAGAGGCGATGCATCAAGTTCCCTGTGAGGCCCAGATCGAGCACAGTGATCCGCAGTCGGCGAAGCGGAATAAATAGGCCGGATACTGGAAAAGCTGGTTGTGTTGAGGTTCTCCGAGGCTGTTCGACGGAGAAAGGGATTCCTCCCGGTTCAAGCCCGGGCTGAACCGTACTGTCACAAATTTGCACGCCCCGACCCGCCTCTATGCGAACGTGTCAAAAGGTTCACAAGGAGGTTAGTGCATGCGCATCCTTATGAGGGTCGCCGGCGTTCTTTTTGCAGGGATTCTGGTAACACCAGTCATCGGTGCTCAACCGTCGGCCAGCTCGCCCAAGCCGCCTGACAGCCCTTCCACGTTCTTGCTTGACCGATGGAACGACATCGGTCGCAAGCTTACTGCGATGGCTGAAGACATGCCGGAAGACAAGTACGACTTCAAACCCAACCCCGCACAGCGTAGCTTTGCCGAGCAGTTGCTGCATGCGGCGGGCGCGAACTACTTCTTCATCTATCCCGCGAAGGGTCTGGAACCACCAAAAGCCGGTCCGAAGCGCGCCGATTACAAAACGAAGGCTGCGGTGGTTGATTTCGTGAAGAAGTCCTTTGCCGACGGAGCCGTGCTTATCCAAAGCAAGGGTGATTCGGGGCTCGGTGACGTATTCATCGATCCCTTTTCGAAGAATCAGACTCGTTTCAGTGACTTTGCATGGGACTTCATCGAGCACTCCGGCGAGCATTACGGGCAGCTAGTCGTGTATTACAGGGTAGCTGGTCTCGTTCCTCCGGAATCCAGGCCGAAGAAGTGATGCAGTGTGTTTACGTGCGACCGAATGCGCCTGCCTGTTGCTGATCGAGGCCTCTCGCTCTGCCGTTTACACTGAAGAGTGATGGCAGAAGAGAAAGAATTTCGTTACGACCCGGCGGCAATCGAGACAAAATGGCAGGCGCGCTGGGCTGCGGACCCTGGGATGTACGCGGCCGAGCCCCCCTCTTGTGGCAAGCCTAAGTACTACGTTCTGGAGATGTTGCCCTATCCGAGCGGCGCGCTCCACATGGGCCATGTGCGCAACTATTCGATTGGCGACGCTCTCGCGCGCCACATGTGGATGCGCGGCTACAACGTGATCCACCCCATGGGCTGGGATGCCTTCGGCCTGCCCGCCGAGAACGCAGCGCTTAAGAACAACACGCCGCCGCGTGAGTGGACCTTGTCCAATATTGCGGCCATGAAGCGTCAGTTCGAGCGTCTCGGCATGGGCTTCGATTGGGCCACCGAAGTCACAACCTGTATGCCCGACTACTACCGCTGGAACCAGTGGTTCTTCCTGCGCATGTATGAGAAAGGCTTGGCGTATCGCAAGAAGAGCAAGGTGAACTGGTGTCCCGAATGCTGCACGGTGCTGGCCAATGAGCAGGTCATCGACGGCCGCTGCTGGCGTCACGAAGACACGATCGTCGAACAGCGCGACCTGGTGCAGTGGTTTCTTCGCATCACGGCGTACGCTCAGGAACTGCTCGATGGCCTCGATAGACTCGACGGCTGGCCGGAGAAAGTGCGCACCATGCAGCGCAACTGGATTGGCCGCAGCGAAGGAACGGAGGTTGATTTCACCTTTGACGGAGAAATCAACAGGGGAGTAGGGAGTAGGGAACAGGGAGCAACAAGCACCAAAATTCGTGTGTTTACCACACGTGTAGACACCATCTTCGGCGCCACAAGTGTGCAGCTTGCGCCCGAGCATCCGCTGGTCAATGCTCTCACTCGAGAAGACGCCGCTCTGCGCGAACAGGTATCAGAGCTGCTGGAGGAACAGAAGAAGGCGCGCGAGACGGGCGATGTTGGAGAAATCGAAAAGCATGGCGTGCCGACAGGGAGATTTGCCATCAACCCTTACAGCGGCGAACGCGTGCCCATATGGGTGGCAAATTACGTGCTGCTCGATTACGGCACCGGCGCCATCATGAGTGTGCCCGCGCACGACGAGCGCGATTTCGAGTTTGCGACGAAGTATGGAATCCCGATTCGGCGCGTGATTGCGTCTGCCGATCCGAATGCTCCAGAACCCGCGCTGCCGTTTACAACCAAAGACGGCGTGGTCATCAATTCCGGCGAGTTTAATGGCCTTCCCTACGGCGAAGCCGTCAAGCGCTTTCAGGAGAAGGCGGTTCGTGGCGGCTTCGGCGAGCCGAACATTACGTTCCGCCTGAAGGATTGGGGTGTGAGCCGCCAGCGCTACTGGGGGACGCCGATTCCGATGATTCACTGCGAGCGCGACGGCATTGTTCCTGTTCCTGACGATCAGCTTCCCGTGCTGCTGCCCGAAAACATCGAGATCACGCAGCAGGGCGGCTCGCCGCTGGCGCGCGTGTCCGAGTTTGTTGATGTCGCCTGCCCAAAGTGCGGCGGTCCGGCAAAGCGCGAGACCGATACCATGGACACCTTCGTCGACTCGAGCTGGTATTTCTATCGCTACACCGACGCGAGGAATCCATGCGCCCCGTTCGACTCTAAGACCGCCCAATACTGGTTTCCGATCGACCAGTACATCGGCGGAGTCGAGCACGCCATTCTGCACCTGATCTACTCGCGCTTCTGGACGAAGATGATGCGCGATCTGGGCCTGATCCAGAACGACGAGCCCGTGCAGCGCCTCTTCACGCAGGGCATGGTGATTAAGGACGGCGCCAAGATGTCGAAGTCGAAGGGCAACGTGGTTTCGCCCGATGACATGGTCGCCCGTTATGGAGCCGATGCGGCGCGCATGTACGCGCTGTTCGCTGCGCCGCCCGATCGCGACCTCGACTGGCAGGAAGATGGCGTTGCCGGCGTGACCCGCTTCCTGGGCCGCGTGTGGCGCATCGTGATGAAATATGCGGCAGTTGCTCGCGGCGCGGCACACGGTCAATCCAAAACGCAAAGCCCCGAAGGTGTTTCTCTCAAGCTGCTCCGCAAGCTGCATCAGACAACCGCGAAAATCACTCAGGATTTCGAGGGCAGGTGGCATTTCAACACCTGCGTCGCGGCCATTATGGAGCTGGTGAATGAGGTTCAGGCCGCAGACGCGCAACTCGCCGCCGGTGAGGTGCCCGCACCAGTAATGCACGAGCTCCTCGAGACGCTTGTGCTGCTGCTTGCTCCATTTGCGCCTTATCTCGCGGCTGAGTTGTGGGAGGAATTGGGCGGCGAGGGAGCTGTTCTGCACCCCGGCGACAAGGACCCGTCGCCGCGGACCTCGCTGCTTCGCCAGCCGTGGCCGAAGAGCGATCCCGGACTAGCTAAGGAAGACGAGATCGAAATTCCAGTGCAGATCAATGGCAAGCTTGTGAGCCTGATCCGTGTGCCCGCCGGCTCCGATGCCAAGGTGATCGAAGAGGCCGCACTCGTCGAGGAAAAGGTGAAAGCGCGAACCGCCGGCAAGACCGTCGCGAAGATCATTGTTGTTCCCGGACGCGCCATAAACCTGGTGGTCAAGTGATCGCAGGCAGTAGAGCGGGGCAGGTTCGTGGTACGCAAACGCTGGTCGACCAGATGGGCTGGATGCTTCGGCATCCTGCTATCGTAGTGATCGAGGTGGGCTGGCGCTGGCTCTTTGGCATTCCATTTATGCTTGTGTGTTGGAATCGCCTGCAAGGTATTTTCACTCTTTTGTCGCCGGATGATGCGGGCCTGCGCAACCTCAATCCACAGAACCCCTGGATCGCCGCGGGCCAATTGAGCAGCGCGTGGTGGCAGTATCAGCCGCTCGTCGGGCACAAACTACGCTGGCTGGCGCCGATCGCCTTTGCTGTCTGGATAGTGGTTTCAGGCCTGGGCCGAAATCTCGTTCTGAAGCGCATGGAGCCCCGGCTGCCGATGCGTCCGCTGCCAATGATGGCATTGCAGGCGGCGTGGTTGGCGGTGTTTGGAGGCGTCTGCTGGGGCTGGTTCCGCTCGGTTTCGTGGGCGGCGAGCACGCACTTTGCCGGGGGCGGAGAACCCGACCTGATCGGCTTTGCCATCTGGCTCATCTTCCTTTCGCTTGCATTTTTCATCGTCTGGGCGCTTGCCGGCTGGATTGTCTCCGTCGCGCCCGTGCTCATGCTGCTCGAGAGTCGGTCTGCTGCGTCGGCGCTTAGGGAAGGCCTGCGACTCGAGAAGCCCTTTACCGCCGAACTTGTCGAGATCGGCATGGTGATGGGCATCGTCAATCTCGCGCTGATGGTTTTAGCAATGGTCTTTTCGGCTGCGCCGTTGCCGTTCAGCGACCAGCTTGGCGGAGACGCGCTGCATCTGGTGTGGGCTGGAGCAGCAATCTTTTATCTCGTCGCGCACGACTATTTCCAGCTTGTGCGGCTGAAGTGTTTTGTTGAGTTCTGGAAGGTCTTTCGCGGATCGTCCGTCTCGGCTTGACTGGCGTGCGCTTACTCCTCAGCACCCTACCTACTTGGCGATTTGAGTCGCTTCTTCCTTTTGAAACGCTGCGCTCAACGTCCCTTTCGTCTTCGCGATCGGCATCAGCGTGGGATAGAACTGCACAAACGTGGTGTCGACCGCTCCATGGGCGGCATGGCAGGCGTAGCACGGCGCACCCTGCGGAATGAGCGTGCCATTCTTCTCCGGTGAATCGAAATCAAAGAAAGCCCATTTGCCGGGGAATCGCGCCTCATCTTTCACATGGACCTCGAGTCCCATAATCTCGGTATCTTGGAAACGCCCTCGCTGATTAATGGAGCCCTTCGTCTGCGCGCCTCTCGCCTCGAGGACCAATACCGTTTTGTCGGGCCATGTGCCGGTCGCAAGAAAGCTGCGGTACGCAGCCGGGTTGACGAAGACATTGTCGAACATGGAGTGATC
>DATFSK010000118.1:0-48607 GCA_035262645.1 Terriglobales bacterium | reverse complement strand
AGGGCAAGGGGTGAATGGCACTTGCAACGGCGACGGCTGCACCCAGACGATTACCATCGACAACCTGGTGCGCCACTTCGCCGCACAGCATAAGAGCTGGCGAGGCTACTTTGAATCGATGCCGACCGTCGGCTTTCTCGGTTATCACTTTGACCTCTATTACCGCCGCCACAATCCGTTCGCCTTCTACAACGACCTGGTTTACATCCTCCCGCAGCACTTCAATTTGGTGCCCACCTTCAACCATATGCTCCAGGATTTCCAAAACAACAACCTTGCCAACTTCACCTGGATCTCACCCAACGTTGGCCATGACGCCGACGAAGGCAGCGACGACCAGTTCGAACTCCAAATTGCCGACTCCTACTTGCAGACGTTTGTCCCTCAACTGCTGGCGATGCCCGAGTTCCAGCCCGGCGGCGACGGCGTGTTGCTGGTAACCTTCGACGAGAGCACTCCCGGCGTGGACAACTCCTGCGGCGGCTATCCCGACCCGAACAACTGTGGAGGACACATCTGGCAGGTGCTGATCGGCCCGCAGGTCAAGCGCGGTTACATTTCCACCACGCATTACATGCAGGGCAGCCAATTGCGCATGTTCTGCGATCTGCTGGGACTGACAAGCTGCCCCGGGGATGGCGCTGCTTCGCCGGGCATGTCGGAGTTCTTCCAGTAGCAAAAAGGCCGTCTGGAATCGGGATCAATCTGGGCCAAGGCTAACGCGCGGTTTGATCGCACCCTGCGACTGCCTGCGCCCATGGCAATGAAATCCTGAGAGCTTCGTTCTTCGAATCATCAATGCCCGGCCGAAGATTTCCAGGACGCCGGGCTTTAAGTGCGTGTGGTCCGAGCGTCTTTCGCCATCTTGAATCCGCTCTCTTACTACGCCTCCAAACCAGCCATTGACTTTCACAAAAGTATTGAAGGCCTCCGCAGCGCAATTGCAATTCCGCGCACGGTAATCACGGACCATATGGACTATAATGACGCGCACCCATGGCCATTACTCCCGGGACAAAGCTTGGCGCGTACGAGGTCCAGTCTGTGCTCGGCGCGGGCGGAATGGGCGAAGTCTATCGCGCCCGCGACACTCGCCTTGAACGCACGGTAGCTATCAAGGTTCTGCCTCTTCACCTGTCACAGAGTCCCGAAGCCAAAGAGCGCTTCGAGCGCGAGGCCCGCGCCATCTCCTGTCTGAACCATGCCCGCATCTGCACCCTCTACGATGTCGGTCATCAGGATGGCACTAGCTACCTGGTCATGGAGTTTCTCGACGGCGAGACCCTGGCCGAGCGCCTGAAAAGGGGCGCGGTGCCGCTGAAGGAATCGCTGAAGATCGGCATCGAGATTTGCGAAGCGTTGGAGATCGCCCATCGACAGGGCGTGGTGCATCGCGATGTAAAGCCCGGCAACATCATGCTCACCAAGAGCGGCGCCAAGCTGATGGACTTCGGCCTCGCCAAGCCACTGGCCGTGGCTACAAGCGGCTCCGGCTCCGGAGCGCCCCCGTCGTTCACTGCCGCGGCAATGACGTCCCCAGGCACGAATCCCATCAGCCCCCTCACCACCGTCGGCACCATCGTCGGTACGGTGCAATACATGGCGCCCGAGCAGATCGAGGGCAAGGAAGCCGACCCGCGCTCCGACATCTTCTCGCTCGGTTCGGTCCTATATGAGATGGTGGCTGGCAAGCGTCCATTCGAAGGTAAGAGCCAGATCTCGCTCGCGTCGGCGATTCTGGAAAAGGACCCGGAGCCGATCAGCGCCCTCAAACCTTTGACGCCTCCGGCATTTGAGCACACTGTCAAGACCTGCTTGCAGAAGGATCCGGAAGAGCGCTTCCAGACGGCCCACGACGTCAAGCTGGAATTGCAATGGGTAGCAAGCAGCAGTTCCTCGACAGCCATGGCGGCGATGCCGGGACGTCCGACAATCTCTCGCAAGCGTGAGCGCCTTGGCTGGCTGCTGGCACTCGCCATCGTTCTCGCACTGGGAGTCATCGCAGGGACCCTGTTCAAAGCCGTCCCGCCGCTGGCGCCGATCACGCGCACGGCAATCAACCCACCGGATAAAACATTCTTCAATCTCGTGGGAGACTCCGCCGGCCCGCCCGTGCTCTCGCCCGATGGCACCGCTGTCGCATTCACGGCGAGCAAGACGGACGGAAGTACAGCCATCTGGGTGCGTCCGATGGATGCTGTCGAAGCGCACATCCTGCCTGGAACCGAAGACGCCATCTTCCCCTTCTGGTCGCCGGACAGTCGCTCGCTGGGATTCTTTTCCGACGGCAAGCTGAAAGTCATCGACCTCAACGCAGGCTCCGCGCAGGTGATTGCTGACGCAGCGTTTGGTCGCGGGGGCGCCTGGGGCGCGGATGGCGTCATCGTGTACTCTCCTGAAACCCAGACACCTATCATGCGGGTCACCGCCACCGGCGGAACGCCGGTCGCCGTAACCACCATCGATCGCCAGCACCATTCTTCACATCGCTGGCCATTTTTCCTTCCCGACGGGAAGCATTTTCTGTACGTCGCCATCAACCACGAAACCTCCAAGGCGGAGAACGACACGCTCTACTACGCCTCGGTCGACGGTAAGGAAAACCGTGCGCTGTTGCGCTCGCAAACCAACGCGATCTACGCCGGCGGACTTCTTATGTTCGCGCGCGGCGACCAGTTGATGGGACAGCCGTTCGACCCGGCATCGGGCACGCTCAGTGGCCAAGCGGTTAACGTCGCCAAGGGTGTGATGAACGACATCTCCACCTGGCACATGAACGCCACCGCTTTTAGCGACAGGCTGCTCATCCTGGGCAGCGGAGGCAGTGGCGATTGGCAGTTGCTGTGGTTGGATCGCAACGGTAAACAGCTTGGAATTGCGGCCGACAAGCTCACGAACCTCGCGATTGCCGCGATCTCCCCTCAAGGTGACCGTATTGCGATGCAACTCGACGTCGGTGTGACCGATATCTGGGTGCTGGATCTGGCGCGCGGAGTCCGCACCCGGCTCACCTTCGGTCCAACGATGAACTCGTTTCCGATCTGGTCACCCGACGGAAAGTGGATTGTCTACACCTCCGATCGACACGGTCGCGCCGAAGTGTATCGCAAGCCGTCAGACGGCAGCGGACCGGAGGAGCTCCTGCTCAGCGACGGACAGATCTCGGTTCCCACGAACTGGACGCGGGACGGCAAGTACCTGATCTACATGCGTGGTCCCTCCGGGGCGCAGGAACTTTGGGCCTTGCCTCTGGAAGGAGAACGCAAGCCACATATCCTGGTCCCGCACGCGGCGAATTCCTCCGTGTTTCTGGGCAGCGTTTCCCCCAATGGTCGTTGGATCACCTATACATCCAACGAATCCGGTGCGCCTGAAGTTTATGTAGCCGCTTTCCAGGGTCAAGGTAAGTGGCAGCTCTCGCCCAATGGAGGGTCATTTTCGCGATGGAGCAGTGACGGCAGGCAGATTTATTACCTCGACCCCAGGTTCAATCTTTTTTCTGTGCCCGTGACCGAGATAGGCGGCGCGCTGCAATTCGGCACGCCGCAACTGCTGGTTCCCAACTGGTCGGCTCCCTCTGTCTTCTACGACGTCACTCCCGATGGCAAGAAGATCCTTCTCGACAAGGTCTCGCAGCAGGTGAACCCGACCATGACAGTCGTCACGAACTACGCCGCGGCGCTGAAGAAGAAGTAATTCTGGCTGATACTGGCAGGCTGAAATTCAGGTCAACGCGTATCCTCCCGCTTGTGACACCAACCGCGGTTTGCTTATGATTCGCCCCATGCGCGCTATTGGCACGTTGTTCTGCGTCGCTATTCTCTGTTCCCTCGTGAGCGCCCAGAATCAAGCCCAACCTTCCGTGAATAGAAACGGCGCGCAAGAATCGCATCCGGGCAAGCCATGCATGTTTGATCCCCAGCGAGGCGAGATTCCTGATTGCATCCATGTTCAACCGGATGGTTCGCTGGCCGTCACGCCCCGCTACATGAGAGAACTGCCGTACGACAGCGGCGGCCTGGCGGCTGTTTGGGTCGCGGGCGAATGGAATTACGTAAATCGCCGGGGCATTGTCATCATCACTGGCGTGCCCGCGTACGACAACGGGCCCGATGAGTTTCACGATGGTCTCGTAAGATTTGTCCGTGACAAAAAGTATGGATTCGCAAATCGCAAAGGCGAGGTGGTGATTCTTCCTCGTTACGACGGGGCGCTGCCATTCGAGAACGGCCGCGCGAAAGTCTGCTTAGGTTGCGTCAGCAAATGCATCGACCGCGCTTGCGAACACCACATGTTCTCCGGGGGCCAATGGTTAACGATCGGCAAGCAGGGCGCGATTCTGAGATAGGGAAGGCCACTCGATGCGAAGCTGAGCACGATCTCGGCTGCTTCTTCTCACGCAGCGGCCCGGCCCACCGCTTCTTCGGCATAACGGATTTTGCCGCTGTAGGCGTCCACCGCCGCATCGCGCAGCGCGATATCGAGCCGTGACATGGCCTCGTTTGCCAGCCGCATCGATTCTTGATCCTGCGTACGTTGCACGGCAAGAAGAAGAGGGAAGACTGCGTTGCGCACGTGATGGTTCAGCTCCGCCATGGCCACAGCCTTTTCTGTGGCGAAGCGGAAATGGCGCTCCTCCTGGTTCAGGTGAAAGGCCAGTCCGGCACTCGTTGCCACCAGTGCCGCCAGACAGTTGGCAATGACGAACGGGACGATGATGCGGCGTTCGTGCCCTAGCAGAGCCACGTCGGCGGCCATTCCGGATATAAATACCCCGAAGCCGCCGAGCAGGGCCAAACCGAAATTGCCGATCCGGTTCCTATTGCCGATCCGGTTCCTCATGTATCGTCCTCCTGTCCATACATAGATGCAGTTAAGCTTCCGCCGGACGGACCGGCAGGCAAGTACGACGGCGCCAATCCAGCCGAGCATGCGTGTGCTCTTGCCCGAGGGAGATGCCGGCACACGCCTTCCGCACCTTCGCATGAACGACTGGAGGATCGTGTCGTGGTCATCGCCCGTTAGCAGCGCTGTTGTCAGTTCGCGCCGCATTGGACTCGAGGGGCACGAGACTCGGCGGAAGCGGGCCACGCCTTTTCTTGAGCACTTGACCTCACGGCAAAGGCAATCAGACGGCGGAGCGCTGCTCCATGACCCCACCCCCCGCTAGTGGCCCCGACTCGATGGCGCACTCGGATCATCACGGCAATTAAAGCGGGCTACATATTAATGAGGTGTGCCCATCGGAAGGCACAAAGTAGGCATAAAGTGCCAGCCTGTTATAGCCCTTAGTTGTGATATATGTATGGCACCTGATGGCCATATAAGTATAACAGGTTCAATAACTTCCATACATAAACTGCAAGGAGTTGCACACCTGCTCGGAGTGCAACTCGTATCTATCCAAAAACAAAGATGGAATTGTCCAGCATGATTGGAACTACAGGTGCACGAAGCGATTAGCTGGGTTTTCACTTTGCGCCATCACGGAGCCCCGAATGAGACCGACACTGCGATTGTTCTGGCTGATCGCGATCGTCACTTTGCTTTGCTTTGTCTGCCAATCCGCCGTCGCCGACGACGTTACCTTCACCCAAGGCAATGGCCAGCTGAACGGTGAGGAGAACATCCTGTTCCAAAATAATCAGAGCGGGATGTTGATCATGGGCTTTACCAACCTCACCAACACTGAGGTCGATTTCTCCTCTACCACCGACATACTCATGGGTCAGGGCGGTCAGGCGAGGGTTACTGCCCAGGATGGTCTGATCAACGACATCACCATCACGTTGCCCACCACCAATTTTGGCGGATTCATCTTCAATCCGTTTCAGCCCGTCAACAACGACGACCTGCTGGTAACGGTGGTCGACAACATGGGCATGCACTACACTTTCCAGTACGGCACCAGTAACGGCAATAACTTTCTGACCATCATGGACAACACTGGTCCCGACATTACCAGCATTACGATTGATTCTGTCGGCGGCTTCCAGGACCTGCGTCAGAACCGCGTCGGCGACTTGGCCAGCCAGACCATCCCCGAGCCTTCGTCGTTCCTGCTGCTGGGCAGCGGTCTTGTGGCCACCCTCGGATACATTCGCCGTCGCAAGTAAGTTTCCTTCTTCCGCTTCGTCTACTCAGCCTCGGCTTTCGCCGAGGCTTTCTTTTATCCCTTGATCCCAGCTACACACGACACCTGTGCCCCATGTTCGCGCCCTTGGACGATAAACGTGGGCTCCTGGCGAATAATGGAAAGGCGAATAGCGAACAGCGGCTTCCCAGTGCTACACTCGCCTCATCGGGGCTTGAGGATGAACAAAGTTCTCCGCAAGATGCTGTTCGTCGACCTCATCAAAGGAATGAAGGTCACCTTCCGCAATCAAGACCCCAAGTGTGTCTACACCGAGCAGTACCCCTTGCAGCGCCCGCAGGTGGCGGAGCGCTTTCGCGGCGCGCCGCGTCTCAACAACAATCCTGAGACAAACGAAACGCTATGCATCGCCTGCGATCTTTGTGCGCTCGCCTGTCCCGAGAACCTCATCATCGTGGGCAGCCAGCGCAATGAGAAGACCCGCCGCAAAGAGCTCACCGAATTCACCTACGACCTGAGCCGCTGCATGTTCTGCGGGCTTTGCGAGGACGCCTGTCCCGTCGATGCGCTGGAATTGACCCAGGATTTCGAGATGGCCAATTACAGCCGGGAAGGCCTGATCTGGAACCGGGAGACGCTCGAGAAAGGCCCCCAGCCGAAGGAATATCGCCGCTGATCTAACGTCTCCTGAACCTGCCTGAGCGAAGTCGAAGGGTCACTGTAGCAAGTGTCTCCAGGTCTGCGCATGTCGGTTCCCAGCCTGCCGGCGGCGCCCGCTCCACAGCAGGGGCCTTCCTCCGGACTTGTCCTACCGACGACGCTCCCGCCCTGCATGTCTCCAATTTCCGGTGTAAACTCACAATACTTACCCGGGGTTCGACGGGCGTATTGCTCCCGATCGGCTCTGCGGAGACAGGGTTCCCAGCATCGGAAAAACTGATGGTCGGTTGCTTCGGGGCTCCAGGTTCATGCCAATCAAATCCGACAATCTGACAGACCCCATCTTTTCTGGCGGCGGTGCAATGGGTGTTCTGATGCGCGCCTTCGACTGGTCGCAGACTCCCATCGGACCCGTGCCGAACTGGCCGCAGAGTCTGCGAACCGCGGTGCGGATCATCCTCACCTCGCGCTATGCGATGTTCATCTGGTGGGGACGGGAACTGGTCAATCTCTACAACGACCCCTACCGCGAATTTCTCGGCATCAAGCATCCCGCGGCGCTCGGCAAGTCGGCCCGCGAGGTCTGGGCGGAGATATGGGATCAAATCGGTCCCCGCACCGATGCCGTGCTGCTCCGTGGCGAGTCCACCTTCGACCAAGCCTTGTTATTGCTGATGGGGCGCCACGGGTATCTGGAGGAGACCTATTTCACCTTCTCCTACAGCCCGCTGCCGGACGATGCCGGCGGCATAGGCGGCCTGTTCTGCGCCGTAACCGAGGAGACCGACCAGGTCATCGGCGAGCGCCGTTTGCGGCTGCTGCGCAAGATCGCTGCGGCAACGGCTGAGTGCCGAACACCCGTGCAGGTGTGTGAGTCCGCGGCGCGCTGTCTCTCCAGCGCCCGCCGCGATCTTCCCTTCAGCCTGTTTTATCTCCTTGACGCTGACGGCGAGACGCTCAATCGCGTAGCTGCGGCCGGTATCGACGACACTCACGGCGCCGCCCCCGCCCGCGCAGGCTTGGGGGAGGACTCCGCCTCGCCCTGGCCCTTCCGCGAGGTTATGGACACAGGCAACGCCGTGCTTCTCGACGACCTGGCGCAACATTTCTCTGCTCTGCCAACGGGCGAGTGGAATCATCCGCCCCGGCGCGCCATCCTGCAACCTATTGCCCAGCAGGGGCAGAAGCGACCGGCCGGAGTTTTCGTGGCGGGATTGAACCCGCACCGCGAGTTCGCTGACGATTTCAAAGGGTTTTTGACGCTGCTCTCAAATTGCCCAGCAGGGGCAGAAGCGACCGGCCGGAGTTTTCGTGGCGGGATTGAACCCGCACCGCGAGTTCGCTGACGATTTCAAAGGGTTTTTGACGCTGCTCTCAAATCAGATTGCCGCAGCCGTTTCTAATGCCGTCGCCTATGAGACAGAGCGTCGCCGCGCCGAGCAGCTCGCCGAGCTTGATCGCGCCAAGACGCAGTTCTTCAGTAACGTGAGCCATGAATTCCGCACCCCGCTCACGCTGATGCTGGGTCCGATTGAGGAGCTTCTGCCGGAGGTCCGGGAGCGCCTCAGCCCGGAGCGTTATGAGCAGCTGGTGGCCGCGCGCCGCAATGCTTTGCGCCTGCTCAAGCTGGTGAACACGCTGCTGGATTTCTCGCGCCTTGAAGCCGGCCGCATCCAGGCCGTCTATGAGCCGACGGAGCTGGCTAGTTTCACATCCGACATCGCCAGCGTCTTCCGCTCGGCAATGGAGAAGGCCGGGCTTCAATTTTCAGTTGACTGCGAACCGCTGGGTGAGCCCGTTTACGTCGACCGCGACATGTGGGAAAAGATCGTGCTGAACCTGCTGTCGAACGCCTTCAAATTTACCTTCGAGGGCGAGGTCGCGCTTTCGCTCAGGCGTGTAGACGGCTCGGTTGAACTGACTGTGCGTGACACCGGGGTGGGCATTCCGAAAGAAGAATGCGATCACGTCTTCGAACGTTTTCATCGCATCGATAGCACACGCGCGAGGACGTTTGAAGGTACCGGGATAGGTTTGGCGCTGGTGCAGGAACTTGCCAAACTTCACGGAGGAACCGTCGGCGTAGAGAGCTCTCTAGGCCGTGGCAGCACATTCACGGTCTCGGTTCCGTGCGGAAAGGCGCATCTGCCGGCTGACCGCATACAGGCAACGCGGGCGCTGGCATCGACCGCGCTCGCGGCGGAAGCTTATGTCGATGAAGCGCAACGTTGGCTGCCTCGCGACTCCGGCGCTGCCGCGGACCCCGCGCCGCAGAAGCTTTCCCCGTTCACAAAAGACGCTGTCGTGCCTCCCCTCAACGACGAGCTCATCGTCATTGCCGACGACAATGCCGACATGCGTGACTACATCGCCCACCTTCTGCGTGGCGAATACCACGTCCATGCCGTCTCCGATGGTCTCCAGGCGCTTGAGGCCACTCGCAAGCTGCAACCCAGCCTGGTGCTCGCCGACGTCATGATGCCCAGGCTCGATGGTTTTGGACTCCTGCGTAGCATCCGCAGCGATCCTTCACTCGGTAGCATACCCGTCATTCTGCTCTCGGCGAGGGCCGGCGAGGCGTCGCGCATCGAAGGCTTCGAGGCCGGAGCTGATGATTACCTGGTAAAGCCCTTCACTGCCCGCGAACTTGTGGCCCGCATTCGCGACACATGTAAACATGGCAAAACTGCGACGCGAGGCGACGGAGAGGGAAGCCGGTTTACGCACCGAGGCCGAACTCGAACGCCGTCGCCTGGCTCTCGCGCAACAGGCCGCGGGAATCGGCACCTTCGAGTACGACCTGGAGACGAATGTCAATCGCTGGACGCCGGAGTTGGAAATGATGTACGGTCTGCCGCCCGGCAGCTTCGGCGGCACCCTGGAAGCCTGGGCGGCACTGGTTCATGCGGAGGATCGGGCCGAGGCTATTCGGCAGGTGAAGCTCAGCCTTCAGAGCGGCGCTCCCTTTCAGGCAGAGTGGCGCATTGTCTGGCCCGACAAAAGCGTTCACTCCATTCTGGCGCGCTGGCAGGCGGTGAAGAATGAAGCCGGAAAGCTCACACGTCTGACGGGAATCAACATCGATGTCACCGAACAAAAGATGGCACAGGAGGCGCGACAGCAACTGGGGGCAATTGTCGAATCTTCCGATGACGCCATCATCAGCAAGGACCTGAACGGGATTGTCACCAGCTGGAATGCCGCCGCGGAAAGAATGTTCGGCTACACCGCGGAAGAGATGATCGGACGCTCCATCACCACCATCATCCCACGCGAGCTCTACGAAGACGAAAACCGGATCCTGGCGACGATCGCCCGCGGAGACAGGATCGAACATTTTGAAACCGAGCGCCTGCGCAAGAATGGCAAGCGCCTGGAGGTGTCCCTTACCGTTTCACCTGTCAGGGATCGGGGAGGAAAAATTATTGGCGCGGCGAAGATCGCGCGCGACATTACGGCAACCAAGAAAGCCGAGCGCGATATGCGAACTGCCGAGCGGCTCGCGTCCGTCGGCCGTCTGGCGGCGACCGTCGCCCATGAGATCAACAATCCGCTGGAGGCGATCACCAACCTGGTTTACCTGGCAAAGATGTCCGATTCGCAGAGCACCGCCAACCGGTATCTCACCGCGGTGGAAGAGGAACTGGATCGCATCTTCCACATCAGCAAGCAGACCCTGGGCTTCTATCGCGAGGTCAAAGGATCGATGCCGGTCCGGCTCAGCGCGATCGTCACCTCGCTGCTTCCTGTCTTCTCCTCCCGGACGCGAAGCAAGAACATCCAGATGTGTCCCGAGATCAAAGGCGACACCGAAATCCAAGCCGTACCGGGAGAGATCAGGCAAGTGATCGCCAACCTGCTCAGCAACAGCATTGATGCCGTTCTGAACGGCGGCCGCATTCGCATCCGTGTGTCGGCCGCATCAGGCTGGAGCGGCGACCGCAGCCAGGGCGTGCGGCTTACGGTTGCCGACAATGGAGCCGGTATCTCGCCGGAGCTTCGCGCCCACCTGTTTGAGCCGTTTGTCACCAGCAACAAGGATGTAGGAATCGGCCTCGGTCTTTGGATCTCGAAGAATATCGTTGAGGCGCACGGCGGAAGCATCCGGCTAAGGAGCTCGACCAAAGACGGCGCCAGTTGGACCGTCTTCAGCGTCTTTCTTCCTGCGGCGGGCCATTCCAGCCTCGCCAAAATCGCCCTGGAACAGGCTGTCTAAGGGAAACCTGGGCCAGCGCAGCAGATGGCTTAACACCCCTTTAGCGCCACCCTGAGTGTCCTTTGGGTAACCCTTTGATGTTACGCAATCTCCACTATAAAGGTCTTGTTTCGCGGCAGATACCGCTGTACACTGTGTGACATGTTGCGCCTCTTGACCGCCGCTGGAGTCTTGGTTCTGGCCCTTGCCGCCATCGTGCTGGTCGTCAATGTAGTTTTTCTCGGGACTGGCATTGATGGAGCGCGTGCCCTCATCCAGCACTGGTTCAACGCCGTTTTCAGCTTCGGCTCATCGGAAACCAGTCAGTGGCTGATTATCGTTGCCGCAGGTCTTGTCTTCGGATCACTCGTTTCTCGTCCTCTCAAAGAAGGCAGATTTTAAACGCATCAAACTTTGCGATTTGAAATTTCGCTGCCTCAGCGAATTGTGTAGTTCTCTTTGCGAACCCCCTGCAACCTCTTCCGGCTATTGCCTCCTCGCGTTATGCTGTAAGATACTTCGTCTACCGCTCTAATGGCTGATTCCTTCATGCAGAAGTGCAGGTCATGCGGTTCTGATCTGGCGCCCGCGACCTCGTCGTGTGTGGCTTGCGGCCATCCGGTCTCCTCGGCCGCGGTGCTTTCTTCTGACGCTGACAGTCCTACCTTGCAGGTATTTACAAAACCGCCCACCAGCAAGAAGCCTTCATCCAAGCCGTCCTCGCCTGCGAAGCCGGCGCAGCCTCGCTTTACGCCAGGCTCTCTCATCGCGGGCCGCTATCGCGTAATCGCGCTGCTCGGCAGAGGCGGCATGGGCGAGGTCTACCGCGCCGACGATCTCAGCCTCGGACAGCAGGTCGCGCTCAAATTTCTACCTGACGTCGCCCCGACCGAAGACACGCTGGAACGCTTCCGGCACGAAGTGCGCATCGCGCGCCGCATCTCCCATCCCAACGTCTGCCGCGTCTTCGACATTGGTCAGGCCGATGACCTCATCTTCTTCACCATGGAGTACATCGATGGCGAAGACCTGGCGTTGCTCTCACGCCGCATCGGTCGCTTGCCTGGCGATAAGGCCGCCGAGATTTCGCGCAAGATCTGCGCCGGTCTCGCTGCCGCGCATGACAAGGGAGTGCTTCATCGCGACCTGAAGCCCGCGAACGTGATGCTCGACGGCCGCGGCGAAGTTCTGATCACCGACTTCGGCCTCGCCGGCGTTGCGCATGAAATCGAAGACGTACGCAGTGGCACGCCCGCTTACATGTCTCCTGAGCAGCTCGCGGGCGAAGAAGTCACCATCAAGAGCGACATCTATTCCCTCGGCCTTCTCCTGTACGAGGTCTTCACCGGCAAGGCTGCCTTCGATGGCAGAACGCTGGAAGAAATTGTCCGCGTACGTCGCGACAAGACGCCGAGCCGGCCTTCATCGCTGGTCAAGGACCTCGATCCCGCCGTCGAGAAAGTGATCCTCCACTGCCTCGAATCGGATCCCAAACACAGGCCTGCGTCCGCTCTGGCGGTTGCCGCGGCGTTGCCTGGTGGCGATCCCCTGGCTGCCGCGCTGGCCGCCGGAGAAACTCCCTCCCCGAAAGTAGTGGCGGCTGCCGGACAGACCACGGGATTGCAACTTCAAACTGCTGTCGCCTTGCTCGGTGTGGCCTTTGCTGGACTGCTGGCCTTTTATCTGCTGGCCGCAAGGCTCAGCGGCATCGAGAAGATGAACGTCCCTTACTCGGCGGAGATCCTCGGCCAAAAGGCGGGCGACCTGTTGCAGCAACTCGGCTACACCGCGCCTGCTGTCGACAGCGTCTACGGATTCACTTACAACGATAGCTATCTCGATTACCTGCGTGACAATCCGAAAGCGCATACCAATTGGAATGCCGCATTACGCACCCGCCCGCCGGCGTTGATCTACTGGTTGCGCCAGAGTCCTTCCGAGATGCTGACGACGCAGGTGAAGGATTCCTCGTTGACTCCGGGCATTGTGGACATCAACGATCCGCCGCCGTTGCAATCCGGCATGTTGCAGGTTGAACTTGATCCCGAAGGCAGGCTCTACCATCTGGAAGCGATTCCGCCGGAGAAGGAAACCGCAGCCGCGCAGTCCGCGCCTTTCGACTGGAATGTGCTGTTCCGCGCCGCCGGGCTGGATCCGGCGCAATTCCAAACCACGGCCAGCACGTGGAACTCGCTGGCTGCATCCGATGCTCACGCCGCCTGGATGGGCACCTGGCCCGGCAGCAGCAATCCGTTGCGCGTCGAAGCAGCTTCGTATCGTGGCAAGCCCGTCTATTTCGCATTGATCGGAAATTGGAGTGAAGGCGCCCGCATGGCCGCTTCCGACCAAACCGCTAAGGAGAAGCTGGGTAATGCGGGACTCGCCGCTCTGGCCATACTGATCCTGGTCGCCGCAATCCTCATCGCCTGGCGCAATTGTCTTGAGGGCAAGGCCGATGTGCAGGGCGCGTGGCGGCTCGGGCTGGCGGTCTTCATCATTCAGGTGCTGCTCTGCTTCTTCCGGGCGCATTTTGTGCCCTCGGTTTCCTCGCTCGAGCTGGTTGTGCTCGCCATAAGCGCCGGCCTCTTCTTCGCTGCTGTCGTAGGTGCGCTTTACCTGGCCATCGAACCTTACGTTCGCAAGAACTGGCCGCACGCCATCATCTCCTGGAGCCGCCTCATGGCGGGACAGATTCGTGATCCCCTCGTTGGCCGAGACACTCTCTATGGTGTGCTGTTGGGCATGAGCTGGGCGCTCATCTATTCGCTCTTCTACCTGATGCGTCTGCGTGCCGGCGACGCGCCCGCGTTCGCCACTCCCGAGTATCTGCTGGGAACGCGGCACGTCATCGGCTCCTGGCTCTGGCAGCTCGCGATTTCCGTCCAGGGAACGCTGCTCTTCTTCTTCCTGATGTTCATCGTGCGCGGCGTTCTGCGCAAGCCGTGGATGGCGGTGCTTGCCTTCGTTATCCTCTGGACCGCCATCAAGACTGCCGGAAACCAGCATCTGCTCTTGACCGTCTTCGCCGCGATTTACGCCGTCGCTGCCTTCACCCTGATGCGCTTCGGCTTCATCGTCCTCGCCACCGGCATGTTCACCGTCGACTTGCTGCTGAACGTCCCCATCACAACGCATCTGTCGAGCTGGTATGCAGGGAGCGCCATGTTTGTTCTGGTGACCGTGGCCGGCCTGGCAATCTGGGGATGCTACATCTCACTCGGCGGACAGAAGATCTGGAAAGAGAATCTGTTCGGCTAGCTCCTCGTTTGTAGTGGATCAGTTTTGAAATATCCTCAAGGAACCTTTTGGGTGGAGCACGCCTTCAGGCGCGCAGTTGATAGTGAGCCACGCCTCAGGCCCGGCGCAGTTGAGATCCTTCTGAACATGTCGGCTTCAGCCCGCTGAGGTAAGTGTCTGCGAGCCCGGCAGAACTTTGCGAGTGTCGAGAACCGAGCGCCGGCAGGCGCGGCGTCAGCTTAGCCCAGGACGGAGGCCGCTCCCGCGGCCGGAGTCCTGGGTCGATTGGGAATGGGTCATTGAGTCCCGTAGGGACGGCACGTTAGCCCCCAGTCCCTAATCACTTCCTCCATCATTCAAAATCGTTCAGCCAGAACTCCAACGGACCGCGCTGCTCCTCTTTCACCCGCTGCACCTCCATCTTGCGCAGCTCGGCGCGCCGTATCTTCCCGGAGATGGTTTTCGGCAAATCGTGAAATTCCAGCTTGCGCACGCGCTTGTATGCCGCGAGCTTTTCCTTCGCAAACAACAAAATCTCCCGCGCCAATTCGGCCGACGCCGGCGCACTGGCCACGGTAGTCACAAACGCCTTCGGAACGCTGGTTCGTACGGGATCAGCGCTGGGAACAACAGCCACCTCGGCCACCAGCGGATGCTCCATCAGAACGCTCTCCAACTCAAATGGGCTGATGCGGTAGTCGGAAGACTTGAAGACGTCATCGCCGCGCCCAACGAAGAAGAAATAACCATCGTCGTCCACGGAAGCCAGGTCGCCCGTGTGATAGAGCTGATTCTGCATCACTGCTTCTGTCTTGTCCGGATCGTCGAGGTAGCCGCTCATCAAACCAGTAGGCGTCGGACCCAATCTCACCGCGACCTCGCCTTCCGCACACTCGTTGTCGTTAGCATCGACAATCGCGATCTGATATCCCGGCAGAGGCCGGCCCATGCTGCCTGCCTTCACTTCTTGCCCGGGCGAGTTGCCGATGAGCGCGGTCGTCTCGGTCTGCCCATAGCCATCGCGGATGACCAGCCCCCACGCGCGCTCCACCTGTTCGATGACCTCAGGATTGAGTGGCTCGCCGGCGCTGGCGAGCTCACGCAAGTCTCGCGGCTTCTCTCCCAGATCTTCCAGAATCAGCATGCGCCACACCGTCGGCGGAGCGCACAATGTGTTCACGCCGGCTTCTCGCAGCATGCGCAGGGTGCTGGCGGGGTTAAAGCGCGGTGCATCGTAGACGAATGTCGTCGCCCCGGCGTTCCAAGGCGCGAAGGAACAGCTCCAGGCATGCTTCGCCCATCCCGGCGAGCTGATGTTCTGGTGGATGTCGTTTTCCTGAATGCCGATCCAGTACATCGTCGAGAGGTGCCCAACGGGATAGCTCTGATGCGTGTGCAGCACCAGCTTTGCTTTAGCCGTCGTGCCCGAGGTGAAATAGAGCAGAAACGGATCGGAGGCCTTCGTGGCATTCCGCTGATAGTCGCGGCTTTCGTTCAAGGCTGTCTCATATGGAGTCCACCCGCTCGCTTCGGCGCCGACAAGAATTCGCTTCACCGTGTCGTCAGCGGGGATACGGCCCATAGTGTTCTCGTCGGTCACGACGATCTGCGCTCCGCTGCGCACCAACCGGTCGCGGATGTCGCTCTCCGTGGCAAGAGTCGTGGTCGGAACGAGCACGGCGCCGATTTTCATCGCCGCCAACATCAGCTCCCAGATCGCCGTTACGTTGGGAAGGCACAGCACGACGCGATCGCCCGGCTGAACTCCGTGGCGCTGCAGAAATCTCGCCACGCGATCGGAGCGCTCCGCCAGCGCCTGAAAGCTGAGCTTCACTTCGTCTTTGCCTTCGCGGCGCAGCCACAGAGCCGTCTTGCGGTTCTGTTGCGCGTAGACATCAAACCAGTCGCGCGCCCAGTTGAACTCCACCAGATCGGGCCAGTGAAATTCGCGATATGCCTTCTCGTAATCGTTGCGGTTGTTGAGCAGAAGCTGCCGGGCAGCAATGAATTGTTCTGTCGCGGACATAATCTCTCCCGATTGGGCGCAGGAGAATTACAGGTTAAGAGCGGACCGTCTCCGCTGCACTTGCCGCGAGGGACTTCTCGCGCAGCACGTTCTTGCGGATCTTTCCCGTCGAAGTTTTCGGCAGCGGTCCGAAGTGTATCGCCTTCGGACATTTGAAATGCGCCAGCCGCGCGCGGCAGAATTCGATCAGCTCCTCCGCGCTCACTGTTGCGCCATCCTTCAGCAGAACATACGCGTGCGGGACCTCGCCCCACTTGTCGTCGTGACGCGCGACCACGGCGGCTTCCATCACCGCCGGATGCTCATACAACACGCGTTCCACCTCGACAGAGGAAATATTCTCGCCGCCGGAGATGATGATGTCCTTGGAGCGATCGCGAATCTCAATGTAGCCGTCGGGATGCATCACCGCAAGATCGCCCGAGTGGAACCAGCCTCCGCGAAAGGCGGTCGCCGTAGCCTCGGGATCGCGATAGTAGCCGAGCATGACATTGTTCCCGCGCATTACCACTTCGCCCATGGTCTGCGCGTCGGGCGTGACGTCGCGCATCTGCTCGTCCACCACGCGCATGTCGGTGCCGGCAACAACGTAAGGAACGCCCTGGCGCGCCTTCAACAGCGCGCGCTTCTCCAGCGGCTCGCAGTCCCATTCTTTGTGCCAGGCGCAGACCGAGTGTGGCCCATAGGTCTCCGTCAATCCGTACACGTGCGTGATCTCGATGCCGATCTCCTCCGCAGCGCGAATCACAGCCGGAGGTGGCGGCGCCGCCGCAGTCATCATCCGCAATCCGGTTGGAAAGCGAATGCCGCGCCGCGCGCAATACTCGGTCAGAGTGCGCACCACAATCGGCGCGCCGCATAAATGCGTGACTCCTTCCTTCTGGATGAGATCAACCGCGCGCTCCGCACTGACCTCGGACAGGCAGATATGCCGCGCGCCAACTGCGGTCACCGCCCAGGGAAAGCACCAGCCGTTGCAGTGAAACATCGGCAGCGTCCACAGGTACACGGAACGGCTGGTGAGTTCAATCTCAATCACCTCGCCCAGCGCGTTCATGTAACCGCCGCGATGCGTGTACATCACACCCTTTGGCGCCCCGGTTGTTCCGCTTGTGTAGTTGATCGAGATGAGGTCATCTTCCGCAGGCGGGTGCGGCTTCGCCGGCGCAGTTCCTTCGGCGAGAAAGCCTTCGTAGCCGGTCACGATGCGCTCGATTTGCGGCAACTGATCGCGTATTGCGCACAGCGGCTGGACCAGATCATCGCCCAGGAGAATCTTCGCGCCGCTATGGTTCAGGATGGTCGCCAGCTCCGCCTGCTTCAGGCGAATGTTGAGCATGACCAGCACAGCGCCGATGAGCGGCACGGCAAAATGGGCCTCGAGTGCCAACAGGCCATTGCACGCCAGCACCGCAACGCGATCGCCGGGAACGATGCCGGCCTGCTGAAGTGCGGACGCGAAGGCATGCACGCGCTGATCGAGCTCCGCATAGGTAAGCCGCTTCTCGCCCTCCACGGCCGCGGTACAGGAACGGTAGACATTGGCGCTGCGCGCCAGGAACTCAAGCGGGGTCAGGACCGAGTTCATAGGGTGCCCCTGGGTAGGATTTGGGCGGATTATATCCGCAGCGGAGTACAAAAGGTACAAAATCCCAACCTTAATTAGGATCGGAACTTCACGTCCAACCTATCCTTTTCAGCCATCGACAGCGGTAAACTTGATTAGTTGCGCCGAGTCGCAGACGGTGTAAAGGTGACCGTGTGTCACCCTCTTTCAGGAGCCTCGCTATGGCACCCTCGCAAACCGCACATGCTGTTTCACGCTACCAGACAATTCTGTTCGAGAGCGATGGACCGCTGGCCATCGTGACCCTGAACCGCCCAGAGCGGCGCAACGCGCTCTCGCTGGAGCTGATGACCGAGCTCATTGCGTGCCTGAAGGAAATTGGAAGCAACCGCGACTTACGCGTCGTCATCTTGCGCGCCGCCGGCAAGGTCTTCTGCTCGGGTCACGATTTGGGAGAAATGGTCGGCCGCGACATCAACGAGTATCGCCAGGTCTTTGATGTCTGCACTCAGTTAATGACCGCCGTGCAGTCGATACCGCAGCCGGTGATCGCGGAAGTGCAGGGCATTGCTACCGCAGCCGGATGCCAGCTGGTGGCGACGTGCGACCTGGCGATCGCATCCGACCAGGCCGCCTTTGCAACTCCGGGCGTGAAGATCGGCCTCTTCTGCACCACGCCCATGGTCGCGCTCAGCCGCGCCATTGGACGCAAGCGCGCGCTGCAGATGCTGCTGACCGGCGAAATGATCGACGCGACGAGGGCGGCAGAGTGGGGGCTCATCAACGCTGCGGTCCCTGCCGAAGAGCTGTCACAGCAAACACGCGCTCTGGCCGAGCGCATCGGGGAAGCCAGTTCGCTCACTGTGGCGCTCGGCAAAGAAGCTTTCTACGCGCAGATCGACCTCGATCAGCCGAAAGCCTACGCCTACGCCAAAGAAGTGATGAGTATGAACTCGCTTGCCGCCGACGCTCAGGAAGGCATCTCCGCTTTCCTGCAAAAGCGCCGTGCGTGCTGGACGGGAAAGTAGAATCGCTCTCGCCGCCGGCTATCCCAAGCGGCGCAAATCGCTGCTGCCATCGCGCGGCTCATTGCCTACCGCTGTTGAGGAGTCACGACGAGGTTTGCCCCACGCCGGGTAAAAGCCGATTAGCCCCAGCACAGGTCCTGGCAGTAATACCCAGCCGATATTGAGTCCGAGCCGACTATAGAGCGAGGTTGCCAGCGCGATGGAAGCGATGGTGATGGCGAATCCAACCGAGTTTTGAATGGCCAGCACGCCACCTACCAGGTTGGAAGGAGCAGCCGCAGCCGACAGGGCCGAGAACTGCGGCGAATCGGCCACCACTGCCACTCCCCATACCAGCAGAATCGCCACAAACGCATGCGGTGAAAGTCGCTTTCCATCGAGAGCCACCAGGAAGCAACATGCCCCAGAGGTGATCAGCGCCGTCGCCGCAACCCGCGCACTGCCGACTCTGCGGCTGACTATGCCGCCCACGATGCAGCCCACAGCTCCAACTGCGATGATGAGGAAAGCCATGCCCGAAATACCGAACCGCTGCGCTTTCGTTGCCGCAGTAGTGGTGAGGATCACGGGCACCAGGGTCCAGAACGTATAGAGCTCCCACATGTGTCCGAAGTAACCGAGGGCCGCGGCGCGAAGTTGTTCCGAGCGGAACGCTTCAATGACCCCGCCCATGCGCTTCAGTGAAAGCTGCGGTCGATGCGCCAGGTGCGGGCCATCACCCAAAGAGAAGATCAGCAACGCTCCTGCCAGCGCCAGGCCAGAGGAAGTGAAGATGACGGCTTGCCAGTTCCAATGGGCGCCAAGAAAGCGCACGCCCTGCGGAAGCGCCGTGCCCAGCGTGAGCATTCCAACCAGATAAGCCAGCGCAGCGCCGGTCTGCTTCGGCTCCCAGCTCACGATCAGCTTCATGCCGATGGGATAAATTCCCGCCAACGAAACGCCGACCAGAAATCGGAAGATCGCGGCGCTCAGCAAGCCATGGGAGAAGGCCGCGAAGCAGGCGTTGAAGAACGCTCCCACGCACGCGCTCACGACGAAGATCCTGCTGGCGCGGAAGCGGTCGGCCAGTCCGCTCAGAGCGAAGGTCATCGTCCCCAGAATGAAGCCGAGTTGCACGGCATTGGTCAGCAGCCCTATGCCCGAAACACCGATACCCCACGCGTGCATCAGGTCAGGCGCGGCGCTGTTGGCGCTGAACCACAGCGAGGTGCCGAACAGCTGGGCGATGGCGATGGTCGCAACTGGATTGGGTCGCGCGATAGGGACCGCCGCTGGAAGATCAATCTGGTGGTTCATGCATCGCTATCACGCCCATCGGCACAGGATACGCCGACAGCGTCGGCAAGGTTACTTTCCGGCGCTGCTCAGGGGAGCGGTATAGGTCGTCGCGGTACCGGTGAGGCAGACTTCTCCTTTGTGATTGCGCACGGACACCTCGAGTGTGCAGATCGGCTTGTCCGCTCTCACGGTCTTTACCTCAACCCTTCCGGTGATGGTATCGCCCACGTACACCGCCTTCAGAAACTTCAGCTCGGTACCGAGAAAGACGCTGCCGGGCCCAGGCAAGTCTTCGGCGACGATCGCGTTCAAGATGCCGGATGTGACTCCACCTTGAACGATCAGGCCGCCGAACAACGATGCGCCTGCCGCGTCTTCATCGTAGTGTAGTGGATTGCGATCGCCGGTGATCTCGGTGAAGAGTTCGATATCGCGCTTGCCCACGGTTCGCGAACGCTCAGCGGCGCTGCCTTCCGCCGGAATGCCTCGAGTCGTTCCTGTCCACCCGTTTTTTGCCGGCGTATCCATTCTCAAGACCTGCTACGCACGAACCCCGCTGATGAGCATCGCTACTGCGCCCACGAGGAGCGCCACGCCAAGCGGAGTGCTCAGGCGGTGCCCCCAGGGAGAATTCTTCTCCACCGCCATGACCACGCCCAGGAGCAGCATCCATACCAGACTGCCGGCGCCCACAAGAAACATCAGCAGCATCAGCGACCAGCAGCATCCGACGCAGAACAGTCCGTGTTCGACGCCGATCCGCAAAGCTTGCGCGGACTCATTCCCGCCCTGCCAACGCGAGGTGATGAAAGAAAGCGGCGAACGGCACTTCTCCAGGCAAGCATACTTCAGCGAGGAAAACTGATACAGACCGGCTATACCCAATATGATCGCGCCGCTGATCGCGGCCCTCCAGGCCGACCATGCGATGTGCGCAATACCGGCGCGCACAGCCCAGTTCACAATCTGCAAAAATACTCCGCACACGAGCCAGCTCGCGAGATAGCCGGCAATCAGCAACAAAAGCAACCACGCTGCCGTCGTGCGGCCATGCACGATGCGGCGAAACAGTAGGATCAAAGGGAAGCTGGTCGGCAGCATCATTGCCGTCGTCATCAGCGTCCATCCGATGACGAAGATCGCCGCAAACAGCCAGGGATTGTGCGCCGCCATATGCATGTGCATCGGCGCATGCAGCAGCAGGTGACCGTAGGGCGAATGGCCCCACAGCCACAGTGCGTACCAGGCCAGCAGCACCAGCGCGGTCAGCAGGCCGAGCAGTATCGCGTCAGGCCACGAAGCGGAACGAACCCTGGATGGCATTGCTGTTCTGGATGTCCACGTCGTTAAGGCCAAACTTCTTGGAGTTTCGCTTGTAGTGCGAAGCTTTGCTGACATAGGCGGGCGCGCCGGGAATAGTCGAAAACACGCTCTCATTCAGCGTTGTGAGCTTGCCGGTCCCTCCTTTATAGGGAGCCATCATGGTGTCGACCACATCGGCAATCTTCAGCATCCCCTCGCCTTCGCTCACGGTGAAGGTGATCGGCGCTCGCTGCACGGCAACTACTTCGCCGACAAGCTTCGCAAGGTCCGCCACAGGCCCGCCCAGCTTTCCCGTCCAGACGTTAAGCAGCGCCTCCTGCTGTTGTGGAGTGGACTTGTCATCGACGAACACCGCGACACGCCAGTCGCCCTTCAGCACATTTTCCGGAATAAACGCAACCAGGGCGAGCGTCAGGCCGGAGACATCTGTCCCGTCGACCGTACCCTTATCAATGTGATAGGCCACAACCGTATCGCACGTGCCGTTGTCCGGGTTCTCCCCGATCCAGCACGGGCAAAGAACATTGCAGTTGCAAACTTCCAGAAGCTTTCCTTCGAGTTGATACGCCATCGCCCCTCCTCGTTTACCGAGAATCCCCCGAAGTGTTCGTCAATATTTACCACAATCGTAACCTCGCGAGAAGGGCTGAAAGATCTCCACGGCCCATATAGGCCCACAGAATGTTGCCGAAACATGCCATGTTTGGAGGATTTGCTTGACTACCAAGAGCTTTTCGATACACAGTGTTGCTGACCTGACAACATTACTTGATCCCGGCAACGGCGGTCTGCGGCAGGTGGTTTCCAGCACATGTCGAGATGGCGCTAACCCCGCCTGTGCGAAGGATGGATCCGATAATTCAGATGTCAACGAGCCGGGTCGACAATTTAGGTTCACTCCGGCGCGCGTCGGGCCGGCCGTGCCGTGATGATTTGCCCCAGATGGAATCAGCTACCTCCATTACGGTGCTGGTGCACCAATACGCGAGCGGCGATAAGGCGGCGCTGGATCGATTACTGCCTCTGGTGTACGCCGAGCTGCGCCGCATCGCACAACGGCAACTGCGCGATGAGCCTTCCGGTCATACACTCCAGCCGACCGCCCTTGTGCACGAGTTATACGGCAGGCTGGCGGACCAATCGCCACCCGACCTGAACGATCGCTCCCACTTTCTCGGTGTCGCCGCCCACGTGATGCGCCAGATCCTGATCGATCACGCACGCGCGAAATACGCGAAGAAGCGCGGTGGACGGCAGGAAAACCTTTCACTCGACGAAGCCCAGCAAGCGTGCGTGGAAAAGCCGGCAATCATGATTCGCATCGATGACGCGCTGAATGAGCTGGCGCGCCATGATGCCCGCAAAGCTCAGCTCATCGAAATGCGCTTCTTCGGTGGGCTGACTGCGGAAGAATCTGCGGTGGTCCTGGATTTGCCGGTCAATATTGTGCGCCGCGAACTCCGGGTGGGACAGGCGTGGCTGCAGCGCGAGCTCAACCGGGATGCCTCCGCACAAGCAAGCGTCGTCTGAATTCAGTCAGCGTGAAAGGAGTGCAGCCGGGACCAGGTAGTTACGACCATACGCCATGATCGAAAACTGGGAGCGCATCCAGAGCCTGTTTCTGCAGGCGTTAGAACTGCCTGCTGAGCAGCGCACCTCCTTTCTTAATAAGGCATGCGCTGACAATCCAGAAGTACGCACCGAGGTCGAGTCCTTACTGGCGCACGACGTCTCGGGCGGGCACGATATCGGTGCCGCAGTTGTAGGTGCTGCGAAATCCGTACTCGAATCCGTTGCTCTGCAACCCGGCGCGCGGATCGAACATTACGAGATCGAGAAACTCATCGGCTCGGGCGGCATGGGCGAAGTTTACCGGGCGCGCGACCTTCACCTTGCTCGCGACGTAGCTATCAAAGTACTTCCTTCCTTTGTTACATCGGATACGGACCGGCTGCAGCGTTTCCAACAGGAAGCGCGAGCCGCGGCCGCGCTGAACCACCCTAATATTCTCGGCGTCTACCAACTGGGCATTCATGAAGGCGCCCCCTATCTGGTGTCGGAGCTTCTGGACGGCGTCACCCTGCGCGAGCATATGAAACAAGGCCCGCTGACGCCGCGAGTCGCCGTCGGCTATGGCGTGCAGATCGCCTTCGGACTTGCGGCTGCTCATGAGAAGGGAATTGTCCACCGCGATCTGAAGCCGGAGAACCTGTTCCTGACGCGATCAGGGCGAGTCAAGATCCTCGACTTCGGCCTGGCGAAGCTTACCGGGAGCGCTCCCACCTTCGTTGGCAATGCCGCCTTCACCGAACACGGTCTGGTGATGGGGACAGTCCGCTACATGTCGCCGGAACAGGTCCGCGGCGAAACAGTTGATCCGCGATGCGACATTTTTGCTTTCGGCGTGGTCCTGTACGAAATGTTGACTGCCACGTGCCCGTTTCAGAGAGCTTCTTCGGCCGAGACCATGGCCGCCATCCTCAACGAAACCCCGCCGGATGTTGGCGAGCTTTCGCCTGCCGTCCCGCCATCCCTACAGCGCATTGTCCGCCGCTGCCTGGAAAAAGACCGGGACCGGCGCTTTCAATCCGCGTCGGACCTGGCCTTCGCCCTCGAAGCGCTTTCCGATTCAGGCATTGTGGGCGCGAGTGGTGGCCGGGTCACTGGGATCCGGGCCCGTCTGGCGAAGGCAGTGCCGCGCCGTCGCTCGGCCTTCTTTGCCATCGCCGCATGCGCAGCGCTTCTGGCACTTGCGTACCGTTTTCGGCCGGCTATGCCGGCTCCGGAAATCAGACGCATCGTGCAACTCACGAAATCGGGAGGAGCCCGGCCTGACGAGCCCCTCTACACTGACGGCCCGCGTATCTACTATGAGTCGATCGGTCCTCTGGCGGCAGACTGGCAACTCCGGCAAGTCGTCCTCAATGGCGATGACGATGCGCGTGTTCCAGTCCCCGCTGCACTGGTTCGCATTCGTGGATTCTCGCCCGACAACACTGAGTTCGTGGCCATCTCTCACCTGGAGGGCCAATCCGGCGTCTGGACGCTGCCCATCGGAGGCGGTTCACCACGGCGCGTCGGAAACCTGGTGGCAGACGATATCGCGTGGTCACATGACGGCAGCTGGTTTGCTTACGCCAGAGGCAATCAGCTTTTCCTGACGAATGCCGACGGCACATCATCGCGATTGCTGACTACACTTCCAGCAGAGGCCGCAGGTGCGGAGCATGTGCACTGGTCCTCGACGGTGCCTGAAATTTCCCCGCAGATTGACCACATTCGCTGGTCGCCGGATGACCGCACACTCCGCTTCACTCGTATCACCGCCGGGCCAGGCGGCTCTGTGGTTTTTCCGACCAGGCGAGCGCTCTGGGAAGTGGGCGCGGATGGCGGAAACTTGCACGAGCTGCGCTTTAACTGGCCAGGCACTCCAATGGAGTGCTGCGGCGACTGGACGCCGGATGGGCGCTACTTTGTCTTCGCCTCGCGCCGCGGAGGCACCTCCAACCTCTGGATGCTGGAAGAGAAATCGGATTGGTGGCGGCGGCGCAATCCCGATCCGGTGCAGTTGACCTTCGGCCCCATGAACTACAACCGCCCGGCGCCGAGCCGAAACGGCCAAAACATATTCGCCATCGGTGTGCAGGACGCGGGCGAGCTCGTTCGTTACGATTCCAAGCGAAAAGACTTTCAGCCCTTTCTCGACGGCCGCTCATTGGCTCTTTTGTCTTTCAGCCGTGACGGAAAATGGCTCGCCTACGTCGCCTACCCAGAGGGCACACTATGGCGCTCCCGCAGCGACGGCACAGAGCAACTTCAGCTTACGTTTGCTCCTCTGCAGGTCGGCGGTCCGCGTTGGTCGGCGGACGGCCGCTGGATCGTTTTCCATGCAAGACAACCGGGCCAGTCGTTCAGGAACTACATAATTTCTGCCGATGGCGGAAATCCAGAACCCTTTCCTGCGGATTCGTTGCCGCAGTGCTCCCCTGACTGGATGCCTGGCCGTGACGCAGTCATTTACAGCCGTGTTTACGCGGGAGAAGATCCGGGACTTTATGTCTTCGATCGGCAGCGCGGACGCAGCGAGAAAATCCCGGGCAGCGATGCCCTTTACGGTCCAAGTTGGTCGCCGGACGGCCGTTACCTATTGTCAGTTGATGCCGCTGACGACCGGCTGTTCCTCTTCGACCCCAAGTCGGGAAAGCGTACGCAGATTGCCGGCCCTGCCGCATGGCCCACCTGGTCGCCCGATTCAAAGTACATTTACTTTGTCAGATGGGGAATCAATTCGCTCTTGCGCGTGCGTGTCCCCGATGGACAGGAAGAAAAAGCTCTGGAACTCCCGTTCCGCCTCGCCGATTGGCCGTTCATGGTTGCGCCGGATGGCTCTCTGATTCTGCTGCGCGAGCATGGCCGTTACGACGTTTACTCGCTATCGCTGACGTTCCGGTGATGCAAGCGCCAACGACCGAGTGATCACGCGGTCTCCAGTTGTATGGACCTGACCAGGCGAAAGACGAGATGCCCTGCGCCATCGTCCGCGCCGCGCTGCCGCCGGCACACCACCGTCAGAAGTCGGGTAATCGTAAGCTCGCTGCTCGTCTCCGCATTGACGAGATCATAAGTCTTAGCGCTGCTGTTCGTGTTGCTTTTCACTGCTTACCTCATTCTCTAGTTTGTTATTTGCTAACTCCCTTCCGGCCGCGGCCCGGTATCGCTACCGAACCACGCGACCGTTTAGGAGGGGAGCGAGGACATTTCGCCTGCCACGCCAGGAAAACTTAGTGGCCTGCCGCCAGTCGTGCTACCTGGCACTGAAGCTCGTTCACCTGTTTCGTCAGCTCCTGCACCTGCTGCTGGCTGAGCTTGTAAAGCGCCTGGATTGCCGCCAGTGCAACGCCTTTCCCTCGAGCCTTGTCGTGCTAGGGCTGATCGACCATAAATCCCGAGATACCACAATTGATGTAACCGTTGACGGAGCCGTTCGAGTTACTGAGAACGTTGCAGCCCGGGGTTTGCCCAGGACCCGCGTAAAGGTGCGTTGCCTGATGCGTCGCGTAAAAGTCGGAAGTATCGAACGTCGCCATGAATGTATCCGTGAAGTAGTGATAGACGGTGTCAATACTCATAAAGACAGTCTGCGGCCGCACACCGCTGTCGATCCTGATGTCGGCATCCACTTCCTGGATCACGAGGAGCTTGTGCGATGGGACTGTCGGGAAATTGCAGCCCGTGCCTGCGCCGCCGTTGAACTGCCCGTTGCAGGTTACGGCATAGAATTGAGCGCCTTCCGTTATGGCAAGGGGAATGGCGTTGCTCTGGTTGTCCAGCGGATTGGTTACCCAGTGCTGCCGCCCGGCGCCAGAGTGACCGTCGGCGTATTCGCGATGTTAACGTTCGGCGTGTTGCCTACGTTAACCGTGCCGACAACGTTGGTTGTGCCTTGGGCAGCAACTGGCACCGGCGCGCCGGTGCCGTTGACCACCAGTACGGGCGACGGTCCGGGGCCTCCCAGGGTTGATTTCTGGCCAAATGCAGGCACACTAATCAGCACCCACCCGGCCAGTAACGACGCTACAAGCGTCAACTTCGATTTAGCATTCATGACCTCTCTCCTTTAATTTTTTGTTGGGGCTCGTCACCGCAAGCGATTCTGAGATTCAAGCTCGGGAGCGTGAGTTCGTCGCGGACAACGAAGTGGCTTGACAACAGCGTCCCCCCGACGCTGTTACACCCTCGTCCACTCAACGCTCCCGAAGTTCCCTCTGATGAGATAGGCGAAAATACGTAAGAAATTTTGCGTGGGCACTCAGAAATTTCCTCGCCTGACTGCCGCGAAGAGGGCGTGTCTCGCCGAGGGAACGCCTTCAATGGGGAATCTCTTGTGCGGTATAACAATGAATGATCATGCGGCCATTGGACTTGCCAGGAGTTGCCTCTCGTTGTCCAAGCCGCCTGAGGGAAGGCGTACTTTCAAAACCGGCATGGCGCGAAAAAATACTGTAAAAGTGAAGCCACCCAAGAAGAGCTCAGCAGTCGCTGCTACCGTCTTGAAGGGTTGGAAGCAGATAGCCGACTTCCTTGGTCAGCCGGTTGCGGTTGCGCAGCGATGGGGGCGAACGGGAATGCCCGTCCGGCGCGAGGGCAGGTATGCTGTGTCATCCCCGGACGAATTGAATCGCTGGTTGGGGCAGGAGTCAGGCAGCCATGAGCCGGTACGTATCGTTACCGAGGACAACGATCTGTCAGCGGATTTGAAGCGCGGTCTGGCCCTGGCCAGAGGAAAACATCGTGAGAAGCGCCGGCGCTGATTTACACCTCTTCCGCTTCCGCAGACTCCTCGACCTTCGGGACGGTGCGGGCGGCCGCCGCGGCTTCCTCGTCCATCCGTTCTAACAGTCTTTGGAAGTAGCTGCTGAGTTGGGCAGGAAGCGGCCTGAATATCGGGCGCGCCGACAGCATTTTGTCCAGCATGCAAACCAAACCGATTCCGGCGGCAACCCTGCCTCCGCTAGCTCGGATGCCCTCTTCCAACGGGCTTTGGTGATAGTCGGTAGGATGTCGGCCCAACAGGGCTTCCACCATGACCACGCCCAGCGAAAAAATGTCCGACGCGCAGGATAAGTTCTTCTCCCCTCTGGCCTGCTCGGGCGAGAAGTAACCCAAAGTCCCAAAAGGCTTACGCGCAGCTGGACTATTGTCCTGCTCCAAATGCCTGGCCGCACCCAGGTCAATGAGAACGGCGCCGCCCGAATCGCGCAGCATGATATTCGACGGCTTCACGTCGCCGTGAACAATACGCTGCGACCAGATCGCCGCTATTCCCGCTGAGACATCGCGTCCCACCGCGATCACGTCAGATTCGAGCAAGGGCCCACTTTTCAGCCGGTGACTTAGGGTCTGCCCGTCGACGAATTCCCATGCCACATAGCGCGTACGCCGCCCGGCCACGTCGCAATAGCCATGTTCGATCAGCCGCGCCAGATTTGGATGGGCGATGCTCTCCATCGCGGCAATCTCACGCTGTACGCGGATGTCTTGACCGGGATGAAGGTGCAACTTCAATGCCACGATATCGCAGGCCGAGGTTCCGTCCGGGCGGGAGGCGCGGATCGCCTTGAACACCGCTCCCTGGCCACCTAGGGCGATCTGCGGACCAACAATATACCGACGCCCAAGTGCAGCTTCTATTTCTGCAGGCGCAAACGGAAGGGCCATATTCTCTGCGATGTAAGCGGCAGGTGCTTACTTCCTTTTTAAGGGTCAGGAGCGATTGCTACGAGTATACCCGCGAATCGCTGTATCAGGACACCTTATTTGCTGATGGAGAAGAGATTGACGACCGAATTGCTGCTGACTCTGTGTGCTGATGACGTTGAGATGCCCTGACGTACCCTTGAGTGCCAAGGACGTGCCTTACTCCGCAGATCGGCACGAGCGTGTGACAATGACAGCACTTAGCGGCGACAAACTACTCATCCTTTCCGGCTAAGAACATCCCGCAAGCTAATGGAAGATGCTCTGGCGCCTGGCCGACGCCCACGCTGTGCTGACATTCGCCGCAACTCAGCACATGAATGATTTCTCAGCGTATCAAGCCTCTGGCGTACAATCACTGCCAGCACCTCACCTTACAGTTGGGCCTTGGAGGCCAGAATGCGGCTTTCGATCGCCGTTGTCTTCTTAGCTTGCCAATTGCCTCTGCTGGCCCAACACACCTCAAGTCACTGGAGTTACGACGGAAGTCAAGGTCCGACACACTGGGGGGCATTGAGTCCTGACTTCGCCTTGTGCCAGTCTGGCCATCATCAGTCGCCCATTAACATCACCGGGGCGAAAAAAGCCGATCTTCCTCCGCTACAGGTCGACTACAAGCCATCTCCGCTGCACATCATCGATAACGGTCATACCATCATGATCAACTATTCCCCGGGCAGCTCGATTCGCGTGGGCGACAAGCAGTATCAGCTGAAGCAGTTTCACTTCCACCGTCCCAGCGAAGAGGAGATCGACGGCAAGAGTTACGATATGTCGTTGCATCTGGTGCACGCGGATGAGCAGGGTAACCTGGCGGTGGTTGCCGTCCTGCTGCAGAAGGGCGCGGACAACGCTTTAATTCACGAATTGTGGAGCGATTTACCGCACGAGAAAGAGCACGAAGAACAGCTTGATAGTGTTCAAATCAACGCAAAAGCCTTGCTGCCTTCGGACCTTGATTACTACACATTTTCCGGATCGCTTACCACACCGCCCTGTACGGAAAATGTGACCTGGTTCGTGCTTGAGCAGCCGGTCACGATCTCGGCTCAGGAGATACAACAGTTCGAGAAGCTATACCGTCATAATTCGCGTCCGGTTGAGCCGCTTTACGACCGGGTTGTGCTGGAAAGCAAGTGACGGTCGAACTGACGCAGGTACGCGTCTTCCGGGGCCATTCGCAGGCCAATGCCACAAGGACGTGAGGTCACTGACAACTGCATGCAGAACAGGGTATGACTTGCAAGACTTAATCGTTCCTGGTACCCGGGGCTGACGATTACCACAGCCGCCGGAGTTCAACGGTGCCGGGAGGAATGGAGATCACGAATCATGAAGGCAAGTACACGGCAACTGGAGAAGGTCACGATCGTTGACGTGAGTGGCCGGATTGAACTGGGCGAGGGCAGCTCGATTATTCGCGGCACCGTCAAAGAACTGCTGGCCAGGGGGCAGAAAAACATCCTGCTGAATTTGGGCGATGTTACATACATCGACAGCGCTGGCGTTGGCGAGTTGGTGAGCGCGTTCACCTCCGTGCGTAACCAGGGAGGGGAATTGAAACTCCTGAACTTGACGAAAAAAGTTCACGACGTGTTGCAGATCACCAAGTTGTACACGGTGTTCCACGTGATCGACGACGAGGCCGCAGCCGTAGCGGCGTTCGGCCAGTAGACCTGGCAACGTAGCGAAGATCGCCGAACGGTTGCCGAGGGCCGGCTCGAAGGCGGTCTCCAGACCCCCGCTCCACTACGCACCCTTGACATTGCGGATGTATGCAGCTGTCACCATCGCCGGGCCCCGCTATCGCCGCGCATTACTCCAGTTTCATCCGCACCAGCAGCTCCCGGAACTGCGGCTCTTGACGAAGCGAGTCCAGGCGGGGGTGAACTTTGATCCAAACCATCGCGCCATCGCGCTCTGTGTGGGCACGGCTCAGCCACTGCAAGGCCGAGTCGGTCTGACCCGCGACGGCAAAATAAGAGGCAATGCCGTACGGCGACACGAACCGTCGTTTGGCAGTCTCCAGAACATCTCCCATCATCGCCCGCGCTTCCTCGCCGCGTCCTGCGCGTAAGAGCAGCGTCGCCAGACCGGCCGAAGCCTGCATTTTGCCTTCGACTGGAGGCGCGACTTGCAGGAATTCGTGCAATGCTTCCCCCGGCCTGCCGAGCAAATCCAGGGAGCGAGCCAGGTCGGTGTGGCCCGGACCGAAGGTCGAATCCATCTCCAGGCTCTTGCGAAAGTACAGCACCGACTCTTCATACTTCCGGCTGTAAAACAACGTGTCGCCGACTACGGTGTGGATGATCAGTGATAACGGATCTGCCTCCAGCGATCGCAGTGCCTGCTCTATGGCCTCGCCGTGGCGGCCCACACCGGAGAGGAAGCGTGCGTACCAGCTCCTCGCCGTGGCGTATCCGGGATTCAGCTGAAGTGCGCGCAGGAACTCCCGTTCCGCCGCAGGCCAGTCCCAATCGCAGTGGCGATGGACGTAGGCAAGCGATGCATGCAGCTCTGGGATGCTGTCTTCCAGCGCGAGCCCGCGCAACGCCGCCTCGCGCGCCTTCGAGTAGGCCTCCATGGGGGGAAGAGCATTGGTGTTACCGAGAACGTTATAGGCATCTGCCAGCCCTGCCCAGGCCAGCGGATATGCGGGATCGGCATCCAGCGCCTGTTGAAAGAAGACGATGCTTTCGTGCAACGAGCGCGTGTCCCAACGGTTCCAGCAGTATCGGCCGCGCAGATACGCAACGTGCGCCGCAGGATTCACTGGAGCGCGCGACACAAATCGTTTCTCCTCTTCCGGGGTTACTTTCGCGCGAACTCCTTCGGCGATGGTCCGCGCAATTTCGCGCTGCAGCGAGAGGATGTCGCCAATCTCCGTGTCATAGCTTTTTGCCCAAAGAGTGGTGTCGCTGTCAGCATGCACCAGCTCGGCGGTGATGCGAACGCGGTTTCCCGAGCGCAACACCGAGCCCTCGACGATTGCGTCGACATGCAATTCACGAGCGATCTCCGGAAGGGGCTGGCGAGTGCCTTTGAATCGCATGGACGAAGTGCGCGAGATCACCCGCAGAGACCCGATCTGCGCCAGGTCGGCGATGAGGGCGTCGGTCATTCCGTCTGCGAAGAACTCCTGCTCCGGATCGCCCGAGCGGTTTTCCAGCGGTAAGACCGCGATGGCGCGAATGCGCTTTGAGCTTCCCGAGCTGTCACTCTGCGGAGCGGAGATCCTGGGCGAGGTTTCGAGCGCCGGACTGTTTGTCGCGAAAGCGGTATGCCCGGCTCCCGTATTTGCAGGTGCCAGTTGGGACGCGGTCGAAGCGCCGGACGACGAGTCGGGCTCGCGGAGAGCCGTTGCCAATTGGACCGCTGCCGGAAAGCGCATGGCGGGGTCCTTCTTCAGGCACTTCATCACGACGCCTTCAAGATGCGAGGAAACGCTTGGCGCTACGGTACGCAGAGGCCGCGGCTTTTCGTGGGCAATCTGGTAAAGGAGTCGGGCAGCGTTGGCCGCTTCATAGGGGCGAGTACCCGAGAGCATTTCGAACATCACCACACCGAGCGCGTAGATATCGGCCCGAGCATCGACGGGGCGCCCTTCCACCTGCTCAGGCGACATGTAGGGGAAGGTTCCCGTCAAGCTGCCGCCGTCGCTGTGCAGTCCGGCCGAGTTCTCGGTGGCTGCGGTCGCATCGTTGTCTTCGTGCAGCAGCCTGGCCAATCCAAAGTCCAGAACTTTGGCGCGGCCGCGCGGCGTGAGGATGATGTTGCCTGGCTTCAGGTCTCGATGGACAATTCCTTCCTCGTGGGCAAACTGCAGAGCCTCCGCGACCTCGATAGCGATCGCTTTCGCGCGCGACTCGGGCAGCGGCCCGTGCGCGAGGGTCTGCGCCAGCGTCTCGCCCGCCACGTACTCCAGCACGATGAAGTCGCAGCCTTGGTGCGAATCGAAGTCAAAGAGTGTCGCGATGTTCGGATGAAGCAGGCGTGAAAGCGACCGCGCTTCCTGACGAAAGCGGGCAAGGGCCCGTTCATCTCGGAGCCCTTGATCATGGAGTACCTTGATTGCGACCGAGCGGCCCAGACGCGGGTCTTCCGCCCGGTAGACGATGCCCGCTCCCCCTCGCCCAAGCTGCTCAAGAATGCGGTATCGCCCTAGAGTCTGCCCGATCATTTCCGCCTATGATCCGCCGTTTCACCGGTCGGTGCAACCCGTTCTTCAGGGCGGGGGGGAGGGCAAAACTATCGTGTATGGCGATTCGCAGGCGTATTGCTAAAATGCACAGACAGACAATCCAGATCCTGCAGCATCATCCTGCCCACATACGGGCAACTTGGCTTACGAATGCTTCGTTTTCGGGGACGAACGCTCATCTTGCTGTTTGTGCTCGCTGGGGGGCGAATCGGCGCGGCGCAAAAAGCGCCTCCTGCGGCCAGCCATCCCTGGGACGCCTCGGCGGCCACGCAAGCCCTGAAGCCACCCCCACGGAGCCTTCCGTCGCCGCCGCTTGATCCAGCCAGGCTCTATACCCTCGCGGAGCTGGTGAACATCGCCGAGCAGAATAATCCTGAAACGCGCGTTGCATGGGAGAATGCCAAGGCGCGGGCCGGGGACCTGGGTATTGCCAAATCGACACTCTACCCGGCGATGGCGGCTGCGGTGCTGGCGCAGACCACGCGCGAGAACATCCTCTTCGGGCCCTACTTTGTGCGCCAGACCATTGAGTCGTATTCGCCGCTCTTCATCCTGGATTACACGATCTTTGACTTGCAACGGTCGCAGGACATCGCGATCAGCAAAAACAATCTGTTGGCGGCAAACCTTCAGTTCAACGACACCCATCGACGCGTGATCTTTCAGGTGATGGACGCTTACTATCGTGTGCTCGATGACAAAGGCCTGCAAGACGCAGCAGAAGCCAATCTGATGAACGCGCATACCGTGCGGCAGGCGGCGGAAGCGCGGCTCCAGAATGGCCTTGCGACTCTGCCGGATGTGTTGGAGGCCCGCAGCGCGGAGGCGCAGGCTGATTACGATCTGCAGGCGGCAGTCGGCGCAACCGAGATTGCGCACGGCGATCTGGCGACGGCGCTGGGCGTCTCGCCAACGACAACCATTCAGGTGCAAAGCATTCACGACATAAAGATGCCCGACAGTATCGTTGACAGTGTCGAGGCGTCCATCGATAAGGCGCTGGCACAGCGGCCTGATCTGCTCCAGCGAGTTGCCGAACTGCGCGCGGCCAATGCCGAGGTGAGTTCCGCGAAACGAGCCTATGCTCCCAAGCTGAGCGTTGGCGGAAACGCGGGCGAGATTCGCGCTTACGGGCAGCAGGACCAGATGCCCGGAGTGTACTCACCAACCTTGCAGCCCTGGGATGCGCACTTGAGTCTGACGTGGACCCTGTTCGACGGCCTGGCGCGCGAGAATCGCCTGGCCAGGGCGCGCGCCGATGAAAAACAGGCAGCGGCTAATGTCGATGCATTTCGCGACCAGGTGGAGAATCAGGTCTGGGCGGCGTACTCGACGGCCCGCACCGCCTTGCGGCAGCAGAAAGCCGCGGCAGCTCTGCTGGAGGCTGCGACCGAGTCGTACAATGCGGCGCTGGAGTCCTACAATTACGGACTGCGGACGCAAATCGATGTTGTGTCGGCGCAGCGCACGCTGGCAGAAGCGCGTACCGCAGACGTCACCGCGCGCACGCAATTGTTGACCGGACTGGCAGCGCTTGCGTATCAGACGGGCGATCTGCTTTATGGGAAGACTCCATGATGAAGACGACGGAGAAAGTCGGCAACAATCGCGGTTGGGTAGGTGTCGTTGCTCTCGCTGTCTCTATTGCGGTAACGCTGCTGGCAGCGGGCTGCTCCCGGGCGCCTTCGTTCAACCTGCTCGGATCTTTTTTCCCCGCGTGGCTGCTGTGCGGGGCACTGGGAATAGCGCTGACGGTTGTTGCGCGCGTCGTATTTGTGCGAACCAATTTCGAAAAGGAACTGGCGCCGCTGATCCTGGTGTATCCGTGCCTGGCCTTGTTCTTCACGTTCACCATCTGGCTACTGTTCTTCAGCTGATCCAGGGTTAAACATTATGGCCGATAACGACACTCCCGTTCAGCCAAGCCGTCGCGGAAGGATCGTCAGCTGGGGCATCGTCGCCGCCGCCCTGATCACGGGCTTGCTGGTGATTCACATCACCGATAGATACCCGCGCACCGATGACGCCGAGGTCTTCGCCAACTTCATCGGCATCGCTCCGCAGGTCGAGGGACCGCTCATTACACTTCCCGTGCAGGACAACCAGTTCGTAAAACAGGGTGGCCTGCTGTTCGAAATCGATCCCCGGCCGTACCAATACGCGCTTGAGAAGGCGAGATCGGACCTTAGCACGCTGGAGGGGCAGATCGTCGACGAGAGCCGGACCATCGCCTCCCAGCAGAGCGCGGTCGGGGCGGCGCAGGCCTTCACCGTGAGCGCGGCCGCAAACGTTGATCACGCCGCTGCGGCAGTCAAAGAAGCGCAGGCGAACCTGCAGAGCAGCAAGGCAGAACTGGATCGCTTGCAGGCGGAATACGAATACACGAACAATAACTATCATCGTATCGAGCCGCTGTTGGCTAAGCAGTTTGTCACCGTGGATCAGGTGGATCAGGCAAGAACCGCGGTGGTAGCGGGAAAGCAGGCGGTCGACCGGGCGCGCTCGCAAGTGACGCAGGCTGAGGCGCAGCTGGCGTCGGCTCAGGCGCAATATGAGCAGGCGAAGGCGAATCAGAGCCAAAGCCACTCGCAGCTGGCACAGTCGCAGCACAGTGTGCTGACGCTGGAGCCGCTCACAGCTCAGCGGAGCGGTAAGGCGGCTATCATCCGCGATGCCGAGTACAACCTGAACAACTGCCGGGTCTATGCGCCCTTCGATGCGCGCGTCACGAATCTGACGATCTCCCAGGGGGCATATGCGCACATCGGCCAGCAGATGTTTACCTTGATCGACACGCGCGTGTGGTGGGCGGTGGCGAACTTCCGCGAAACCCAGCTTAAGCACATTCACCCGGGAATGCATGCCGACGTGTATGTGCTGTCTCGTCCCAACGTCCGATACGAGGGCATCGTGGACAGCGTCGGCTTTGGCGTGCAGCCCGATTCCACGCTGGTCGGGTCATTTGGACCGGGGCTCCCGGATATTCAGCGCTCGCTCAACTGGGTCCACCTGGCGACGCGATTTCCGGTTCGGGTAAGGATTGTGGCGCCCGAGACCGAGCCGTTCCGCCTGAGCGAATCCGCAGTCGTCATCATGCGGCCCGATCGCGACAGGACGCGATAGCCATGTCGTCCCAGGACCAGGCGCTACCGGCAGTCGCGCAATCGCGAACCCTGGACAGCCGCAGCGTGTGGTTCTGGCAATTCCTCAAGTCCGAACTCGCACCCTATCCCGGACGTGCCTGGGTCGTGGGCCGAATCACCATCGCTGCCACGCTGGTGATGATCGTGGTGATGACGTTTCGCGTTCCCTACGGATTTCTGGCAGGGATTTACACATTCTTCATCAGCCGTGAGAGCCTCAGCTTAACCCTGCGTTCGGGAGTTCGGACGGCGGTCATGTATGTTGTGGCCACCCTATACACCATCGTCGGTGTCATGACGATGGTGGGCGATCCAGTGACGCATTTTCTGTGGATCACGATTTCGCTGTTTCTGGCTTTTTATCTCATCCGCATTCTTCCCGATTACTTCACGGCGGTGGGCTTTGGTTTCACGCTCGCGGGAGCAATACCGCTGTGGGACCAGACCTCCCTCACAATTCAACAGCGCACCGAGAACACGTTATGGCTGGGCTATTCGGTCTTGATCGGTTCGGCGCTCACCGTATTCGTGGAGTACCTATTTCGTCGCGTGCATCCTGTTACCGACATCAACTTGAGTATCGAGTCCAGGCTGCAAGCGGCGGAAGGCCTGCTGCGACAGATCGCCTCCGGCCAGCCATTCTTTGCGATCAATGAGGATATCTCCCGCTTTTCGAATGTCGGGACTTCACGGCTGCGTCGGCTTCTGCTGCGTTCAGGATTGCCGGCTCAGTTTGTCGGGCCGATGAACACCTCGATCGCGTTGCTCGGCCAACTGATCGATATGTCCGCCAGTTTGCAGATCGCGCGATCGAACCGTTCTTTCGTCGCGCTCCCGGAGGACCGCGAACGCTGTCGAGTGCTGGCCGAGCAGATCTCGCAACTCGATCGCGATCTCAAAGAGGGCCGGTTGCCGCAACCGATCCCCATCCCAACAGACGCGCAGTCGTCAGGCCTGCCATTTCTTCCTGAGATGGAGCGGACGGTGGCGCTGATCTCCCACGCATTCTCCGGTTCGGAGAGCCTGGAGGAGTTGTTCGTTGCGCCGCCGCTGGCTCCCGAGAAGCGGCAACGGCTGTTTGTCCCCGACGCGTTTACCAATCCCGACTATCTGAGGTTTGCAATTCGCGGAACGCTGGCTACCGTGCTTGCGTATGTGGTCTATCAATCGATCGACTGGCCGGGCCTGAGCACTTCGGTCGCGACCTGCATCATTACCGCACTGACGACCCTCGGCTCGTCGCGGCAGAAGCAATTCCTGCGTTTGGGAGGTGTAGTGCTCGGCGGCCTCGTCTTCGGCATCGGCGCGCAGTGCTTCGTTCTTACCCACCTGGAGTCGATCACGGGATTTACCATCCTGTTTGCCGTGGTAACGGCGGTTTGCGCGTGGATTGCGATCGCGTCGCCGAGACTGTCATACCTGGGAATACAAGCGGCCCTGGCCTTCTACCTGATCAACCTGCAGGAGTTTGCGATTCAGCCGTCGCTGGCGGTTGCGCGCGACCGCCTGGTCGGAGTGACCCTCGGCATCATGTGTATGTGGCTGGTTTTCGATCATCTGTGGGTGAGAGACGCGCTGCAGGAGATGCAGGAGGAGTTTGCCCGCAATTTGCAATGGCTGGCGGAGATCATTGACCTCGCGGCCAATCCGGCTCAGGAGGAGCAGCGCGAGGCGGTTGCCAGGCGAGTAACGCAGTTGCGCGATCAGATCAACGAAGGATTCAACAAGGTGCCGGCGCAAGCCGATGCCGTGCTCTTTGAGTTCGGACGGTCGCGTCAGCGAAAGCTCAGGATCCGTGACGACTTCCGGCGCTGGCAGCCGGCACTGGGCACCCTGATGCAGGTGCAGATCACCGGCATGCAATATCTCTTTGAGAAGCGATATCCGGAGCTCACGCCGGAAGTCGCAAAGGCGTTGTCCACCTTTGAAGGGGATATGGCTACTACCGCCCGCGCCATGTCCGACGAGGTCAGCGGAAAAGGGGCCGGTCCGGCGCCTGATGTACTCCAGTCAGCCAATGGGCTGCGCGAAACGATTGAGAACCATTACGTTGCTGTAGGCCAGCCTGTTCCTTCGTCGCTGGCTGACATGATCACCATCAGCCAGAACCTGGCATCCATTACCGCTCCGCTGTATGCGGACATCCACGCGACCTTTGCCGATCCGCAGAAAGCGTTAATGCATCATCCTCAGCTGCAACCGAAGGAACCTTGATGAGCGGCTTGTGAGTCAGCTGCCAAGCAAGCTCACGAGTTGACGCCGCTCAGAAACCCGCCAAGATGCGCCGTGATGGTGATCGCGACGACGCCCAACAGCTCGACAGGGATACGGTAGCCGGGAAGATCTGGCGATTCACGCTTTCGGAAGCGCCAGTGCAAGAACCACGTCGCGATCACCAATAGCCCGGTCGCCGAGGCAGCAAGTATATGAAGCAACAGCAGACCTTTGATCCGTTTCCCTTCGAGGACGAATTGCCACGCTAACACCCCAGTGAGAATTGTGGGAATCACTGTGACTGCGGCGATGGAGAGGTTGAGATAGGCTGCTCCGGCAAGCTGTGAACTACGCTTGCCGCGCGACAGGAGATCGAAAGCAACGCCCGTGAGGAAGAGCGCGATGGGGAAGTGGATGAGCACGACGTGCTGGGCGTGCTTCGCCAGAACAATGGTTCGCAGGTCAAATGGATTGGAGATCGACATATTCGTTTTGTCCTGGCGATGCCGTTAGTGAACGATGATCGTGCCCGTCATCTTCGGATGAATGCTGCAGAAGTAGGTGTACGTGCCCGGTTTGGTGAAGGTGTACGAATACTTGTCGTCGGTATCCAGCGCCTTGGACTTGAACACCCCCTGGTCGCTGGCAATCACGTGCGGAACATCGTCCTTGTTCACCCACGTCACAGTGCTGTTCGCCGATACTGTCAGGGTCTGCGGGGCAAAGGCGAAGTTATCCACCTTAACCTCGGTTGACGAAGGCTTCGCCTCCTGACTGGCTGCTCGCGGGGAGTAGAGAGTCAGAATGGCGACAAGCGCCAGCGGAAGTATGGCGGGCAACAGGCGAACGAGAAATCGTCGATTCATTGCATTCTCCTTCTGATAAGTAGTTACGCCAGCGACGAGTCCACCAAGGCCAGTGCGTGGCGTTTTTGAACGTAGTTCACATCGGTAATGCCGAGGACGCTGCGCAGCTGGTCGGCCGGAACCTTCATCGGGCCTGGACCGTCAGCTGTGCCAGGTGCAGGTTGGGGGAAGGCGGTGGAACACGCCGTGTGGAAGGTCACGTTGCCTTCGACCTTCTGCATCGTCTGATGGATGTGGCCGTTAAGGACAGTCACCGAACCAAATCGCTTCAGATACGAAAGCGCCTGGGCGCTGTCTTCGGTCCCCCAGCCCCATCGCGGATAGACCGTCCACAGCGGAATGTGCGCGAAGACGATGACGGGCGTGCTGGATTTCAGGTGGCGAACGTCGTCTTCCAGCCACTCCAGTTGTTCGGATCCGAGCGCGCCTAGACCGCCGGCCTTCAGATTCAGCACATTTACCAGGCCGATGAAGTGGGTTCCGTTTTTGTCGAAGCTGTACCAGCCATCGCCCTTGGAATTTTTTCCGTACCGCTCGCGGAACATCGCTCCGTTGTCGTTGAGGACGTCGTGCTCCCCGGGCACGAAGAAGATTTCCTTATTCGTAGCCTTCAGGATCTGATCCACATTGTCGAACTCTTCCGGTTTGGAAAGATGACTGATGTCGCCGGTGTGCAGGATGAACTCCGGCTGCTGCGGAAGGGCATTGATCTTGTCCACCGCCGCTTTTAGCGTGGCGACCACGTCAGGATTTGCCGGCTTGTTAAAGCCCATGTGGCTGTCGCTGATCTGCACGAAGCTGAGCTCGCCCAGGTTGCCGGATTTGTCTCCGGAGTGGTTACGGAACGGGAGGGCGAACGACCTCAGCACACCGCCCTGCATCAGACAGAAAGCGCCAGTTCCGGCCCAAGCCATGCATTTGAGGAAGCCCCGACGGTCGATACCGTCATTGTTGTGATCGTGTTCGATGACGCCGCCGGAATGACGGTCGAGCAGATTCTTTGCCATTAGGTGACCTTTCCGTTTTCTGTCGCTGTCGCCTGGATTCGAGGCGGCGCAAGCGGGAGCAAGTGAGCGCCGTCTTTGCTTGCGCCGCCATTGGGCGACGTGCTCATCTGCATAAACTGCCGAGCGGGATTTTTATTCCAGGGGGATTCCATGTGACCAATTGCCCAGCTGGATCCGCATTTAAACATGTGCGAAATGTTGGAGGGGAGGAACTACAGATCGGCAGAAGGGCGCAACCGGTATTATCATCACCCTTTACCCATTTGGGTTTCCGGAGGTAAATGTGGAGACCGCTTTTCGCTCGCGCTACGTGGATCTCAGTCACACCATTGAACCGGGGATGATCACGTACAAGGGCTTTCCCGGTCCCGTAATCTGCGACTACATGAGCCGTGAACAGTCGGAGCAGTTCTATGAGGACGGGACCTCGTTTCAGATCGGCAAGATCGAGATGATCGCGAATACTGGGACGTATGTCGATAGTCCCTTTCACCGCTTCGAGAATGGGAAGGATATCTCCGAGCTTGCGCTCGAGAAGCTGGTCGATTTACCTGCCGTCGTAGTGCGAGTCGATGACCTTCATGGACGAGCCGTCGATCGCGATCGGTTTGTCGGTATAGATGTGGCCGGGAAGGCGGTGCTCGTGCACACGGGATGGGCACGACGTTGGGGCACGGAGCAGTACCTCGACGGGCATCCATTCCTGACGGCAGCGGCAGCGGCCTACCTGAAGGAAAAGGGTGCAGCTCTCGTCGGCATCGACTCAATGAACATCGACGACACATCGAACGGAAGGCGGCCTGTGCATACGATGCTGCTTGCTGCGGAGATTCCTATTGCGGAACACCTGTGCGCCTTGGACCTCCTGCCGCCGTCCGCCTTTACGTTTAATGCGCTGCCGGTGAAGGTGAAAGGATTTGGAACGTTTCCGGTGAGGGCATTCGCGAAGATCTAGCGCATTTGTGGGGGAAGTTGAGGCGCCTACGATCGTGCGTAGACGCCTCGTTTCGTCAGTGTCCAGTGGAATCCGGATGGCGCGTCGCCTCGAAGAGGAACCAGGTACGCCGCTCCGTCTCGTCGATCCATACTTCAATCAGGCTCGCTGTGGCAACGTCGTTGTGCTCGTCGCAAACGTCATGCGCTTCGCGCAGTCGCGAGGTGAGTGCTTTGTTGTCCTCCACCAGTTCGGCCAGCATGTCCTCCGGCTCAACGTATTCGGCATCGTTATCCAGAACGCGCTGCATGCGGGCAATCTGACCGATGGATCGCATGGTGGTGCCGCCGAGCTTGCGAATCCGCTCGGCGATGGGGTCGGTCATGGCGAAGACCTGGTCACCGTGTTCATCGAGCAGCAGGTGATAGTCGCGAAAATGCGGGCCACTCATGTGCCAGTGAAAGTTCTTGGTCTTCAGATACAGGGCGAAAACATCCGCCAGGATGCCGTTCATGGCAGCAGAAATATCCCTGACTCCGGCGCGCTCTAAATCGGTCGGGGTCACCAGCGGGCTGAGTTGCCGCCGCTCCAGGTCCTCCGTGAGGGTTGCAGATTTCTTCATAAGGTCTCCTTCGAATGGAATATCGTCACAACCGTTGGCTGTGGTATACCGCGACGTGCTGATGACGCTATGCGGCAGCTTCTTTGCTTCTCCCGAAGAATGAAAGCAGTTCGGAATTGATCTGGTCTTTGAGAGTCGAGCACATGCCATGTGGTGCTCCGGGAATGACTTTCAGAATGGCGCCCTTGACCAGTTTCGACGAAGGCATGGCGGAAGCGCCGATCGGCACAATCTGATCGTCGTCGCCGTGGAGGATGAGCGTAGGGACGTCGAACTTCTTCAGGTCTTCCGTGAAGTCGGTTTCCGAAAACGCTGTGATGCAGTCGTACACGGCATTATGTCCTGCCAGCATGCCCTGCAGCCAGAAAGAATCACGCAAGCCCTGCGACACTTTGCTGCCCGGACGGTTGGCCCCGTAGAAAGGAAGACTGAGATCTTTGAAGAATTGTGAGCGATCGGCCTTCACGGAGGTACGAATCTGGTCGAACACTTCCATTGGCGTGCCGCCGGGATTGGCTGCTGTCTTTAACATCAGCGGCGTCACAGCGCCGATGAGCACCGCGCCGGCAACTCGCTTCGTGCCATGGCGACCGATGTAGCGCGCGACCTCTCCCCCGCCGGTGGAGTGGCCTACATGGATCGCGTTCTTAAGGTCGAGAGCTTTCACCAACTCGGCAAGATCGTCGGCGTACGTGTTCATATCGTTTCCGTCCCAAGGTTGGCCGGAACGTCCGTTACCCCGTCGATCATGCGCGACGCAACGGTAGCCACGAGCGGCAAGGAACAGCATCTGGTCTTCCCATGCGTCGGAACTCAGCGGCCATCCATGGCTGAATACTATGGGCTGACCTTTGCCCCAGTCCTTGTAATAAATAGTCGTGCCGTCTTTAACCGTAATGGTGCTCATACGACTTCTCCTTATGAAATTGAGTGGTTGAGCGGTCCTGGGCTTGTTCAATCAGGCTGGTTGTGCCTGGAGATGCTATGGCAGATGACCGCATCGGGTCTGCCGACTCATTTTTCCTGAGAGCATCGCGCAATGAGGGGCGGGCAATGCCGAGCTACCGGCTGCGGATGCCGTACTTGTTCTGAAGAAACTGCCGCAAGCTTTTCGGCAATGTGCCGCTAAGCTCCTGCCAGCTCAGAATCGCCAGTCGCGAGCGCAATTCGCAATTGCGGACGGCGCGTACGACGCGATAGAACGCTTCCGTCAAGTCATCGCGACGAGCGTCGCAGAGGAGAAGAAAATATCGCTCACAATGATGCGCTGCCAGAACACCCCGGATGAGCTGGTACGACTCGTATATCCGATGTCTGGACGGAAGTTCGCCAGGATCGAAGACTATGGGGAAATCCTTGTAGCGCAGAACGAGATCCGCCCGGCCATGCGGGAAACCGCTTTCTGTGAGCTTGGCTTCGACGAAGAGATGTCCAAGGCCCATATCGATTTCTGTTCGATCAGTGTGACCCGTCACCAGCGACAGCCCTGGCTTTACGCCAAACTGTGGGCGCAATCGCGGGCGGATGCCGAGAAGGGAACACACCGCGCTTCGCCTGGTGATTCCCGGATAGCAGAAGATATTCATCAGCAGCGCGTCGGAGCTGTTAGCGCAATCGAGCTCGCGCCGTATGCGATCTTGCGGTCGCGGAATTCTCTTGCTCGCGGTGTAACACTTGGCCAGCCGGCGCCGCCATTCGGGATGGCTACAGATGCGCCGGTACGCCGCGGGCAGAAAATTGCCGTGCCCGCCATTCGCGTCCTGATACAAGATACTGGGGATCGCGCTGAACGTTGCTTCATGAGGAACGCCTTCGGCCAGGCGGAGATTGCGGGCGCTAAGTTCGCGGCGGAGTTGCCCTGCGCTGAGTCGCTCCGCGCCAGCTTCATCATTCCTGTCGAATGGCGTCACCGTGCCGGTCCCAGCAGAGTCTTGACGCGCTGCCGTTTCAGGACCCCTGCTGGGCCCTCCCGCGTCGTGGTCTCGGCCCATTTGGCTACCTGGTTCAGGCAGATGCGATGTTCGACCGATGGCCGCTCGACCACCACAGTGAACTCGGTCATCGGCCCCGGTCGCGGGACTACAGGATCGTCCCGGAAAGCGGCGACCGCGAGAGCAACCGCTTCGTACAGGGACGCGGCTTCGACATGAACGCGGTGCGAGAGGCTGTCATTGTCGGTAAACGAGACGCTGCAACGGGTCGTGCTCATGCCAGAGATTATAGCGTTAGTTTCGCCTTTTCTTCGCTACATTTTCGCTATAAAGCTGATGGCGGCCTAGGTATAGGAGGTGGGCCGGTTTTCGGCTCGGTCGGGCGGGCCGGGATACAGTCCTTAACCAGCAGCGCGAGATGATCTTGCGCGGGAGATATTGCTCGGCAGTATCATGCAAGAGCAGAGGATAAGCCTATGTGGAGTGGATTGCGAGGGTGGTGGATTGTTGTGGCCCTGACGGCTGCGCTTTCGATGCACTTGTATGCGCAAGAACAGCCCTCCACCGACACAAGTGGCGCCAGTTCGTCGGATGCGGTGCTGTCGCGCAACATGCTGGTTCCTCTGAAGGTAGTGAGAGAGTTCTTCCCGGCGATTAGCCGCCTGCAGGGCGGCGAAGAAAACGCGAGTGCGGTCGGCAACCCCACCGCCACGAGAACGGCGGTGTATACAACGAAGGACGCTTCAAAGAGGGTTGTCCTGAGCGTAGAGCAATATGCGAGTCTGGGCGATGCCTTAACGGCCTATCAGGAGGCAGTCAAGAGGACTCAGGTGCCGGAGCTCACGCCCATCGCCCTGTCGAATGTAGGCCAGGACGTATTCGCGGGGATTGTCACACAGGGCGGCGACACGCATGTCACGATCAAAACCTTGGATGGAGATCTGCTTGTGGGCGCGACCTTAAGTGGCTTCGATGCCAGCACGGATAACATTGCCAAGCTCGCTAACCTCACACGCAAAGAACTGGCGCAGGCCAAGGGGCATGAGAAATCGCGTCGGGGTGGCTAGAAAGGCCCGGAGACCGCGATACATCCCACGGGGAGATCGACTCCTATTTCTGAAAGAACATTTTTATTGCAATTCCGATCAGGCAGGCGGCGAAGATGCGCCGCAGCAGCAGCGTAGGCAGGGCCTGCGCCCACGATCCTCCAAAGTATCCCCCGGCAAAAAAGCCTATTGCCATCAGCGTGGCGATCTTGATGTCGACATTCCCTGCGCCGTAATACTTCCAGAAGGCCAGCGCGCCGATCGGCAGCAGCAACGTTGCCACCGACGTTCCCTGCGCGCGATGCTGGTCCATTCCGTAGCCGTAGACGAGGATCGGGATGAGGAAGACTCCGCCTCCCAGCCCGATCAATCCCGAAATAACGCCGATTGCGATACCGATGGCGAGTGAGACGGCGGCTGCCATGATGGTTTTTACCTTTCTGACTTGACTGACTCGGAGAACGAGCGTATACATCGTACAACGTACTAGTATGCATAATAACGTACGACTGTAAAGGAATTTGAGCGATACGTCACAAATCGGTTGTGAAGCGCTTGCAATCGGGGGAGGATCGTCCCGTGGGGAAGAAAAAGCCAATTGAATCGTTCCTGCCGCTGACGCCGGCGGTTTTCCACGTGCTGCTCTCGCTGGCTGACGGCGAAAAGCACGGCTACGTGATCAGCAAGGAGATCGCGCGCCGCACCAATAATGAAGTACGGCTCAGCGCGGGTACGCTGTACGGCATCATCAAGCGGTTGCTGGAAGACGGCTTCATCGAGGAGTCGGAAGACCGCCCGGACTTCAGTCTGGACGATGAACGGCGGCGTTATTACCGTCTGACGAAACAGGGAACGGCGCTGGCCGAGGCCGAGGCCGAGCGCATGGAACGCGTGCTCGCCATGGCGCGGGCCAAGCGCGTGCTGGGACCGGAGAGCGCATAGCCGAGGTGAATATGGCGAGGCAAAGGGAAGCAGAAGACATCTCCAATCGCTTGTTCGCAGCGCTGTTGCGTCTTCTGCCTGAGGAGTTTCGCGATCGATTCCGCGGTGAAATGCAGTCAGTATTCGCTGACCAGCGACAGGATGCGCAGCAGTCCGGGCGGGCAGCGCAAGCCCGCTTCTGGTGGGAGACGATTAGAGGACTGTTTGCGACCGCCGTCCGCGAGCACACCGAGATCCTGGTGCAAGATGCCGATTATGCCCTGCGTATGATGCGCAAGGACTTGAGCTTCACCTTCATCGCGATTCTTGTCCTTGGACTCGCGATTGGGGCAGCCACGGCGGCGTTCAGCGCTGCCGATGCGATTTTGATTCGACCGCTGCCTTTCGCCGAGGGAAATCGCCTGGTGCAGTTGAAACAGTTGGAACCTGCAGTGGGCGTGGACAACATGGGCTTCTCGGTAAAGGAGATCGAGGACTACCGCTCGCGCAGCCGCACCCTTGGTTCGGTTGTCGAGTACCACAACATGATGTTCACTCTCCTCGGCGGGCGTGAGCCGGAGCGCGTGGACACCGCTGTGGTGTCAGCAAATTTCTTTCGCGTGCTGGGTGTGAGTGCGCTGCACGGCCGAACCTTCATGGACGAAGATGATGGCCCGAATGCGAAGCCGGTGCTGGTACTGAGTTACGAGTTCTGGCAGAAAAGCTTTGGCGGCGATCCGAATGTGGTCGGTCGTTCTTACTCCATGAACGACAAGGAGCATGTTGTTGTCGGCGTGCTGCCGCCGATCCCGCAGTTTCCTGGAGTGGTCGATGTGTACATGCCCACCTCGGCTTGCCCCACGCGCTCCGGCGCAAGCTTCAGGGAGAACCGCACTTCGCGCATGATGACCGTCTTCGCGACCCTCAAGCCCGGCGTCACGCTGCCAGAGGCTGAAGATGATCTGCGGGGAATCGCAAAACATCTGCGGTCGGCTTATCCCGAGTCCTATCCCGCGGCCAAGGGTTACGACATCGCAATCCTTCCGGTGCACGAGCAGCTGACGAGCAAGATCCGCCCGGTACTGATCGGGCTGGGAGCGGCGGCCTTTCTGTTGCTGCTGCTGGCGTGCTTCAACGTTGCCGGTCTGATGCTGTCGCGAATCCTCTCGCGTTCGAAAGAATTGATGGTACGGGCGGCCCTGGGCGCAAGCCATGGGCGGATCGTTCGCAGCTTCCTTACGGAAGGAATGCTGTTGGCTTGCGCAGGCGGCGTGCTGGCCTTGGTACTGGCGTTCTGGAGTGTCGACGTACTGGTGCCGTTCAGCGCCCGCTTCACGACGCTGGCTTCGGAGCTGCGCATCGGTCCGCAGGCAATTGCGTTCTGCTTCGTTCTTTCGATTCTTTGTGGGTTTGTGATCGGATTCATGCCTGCGATCGGAATGCGACAGATGCCGCTGTTCACCGCGCAGATGGAGAACATGAGCAGTCCAGCGCGCATGAGCTCGCGCACGCGAGGCATTCTTGTCGCGGGACAGCTGGCCGTCTCGGTCATTTTGCTGGTTGGCGCCGGGCTCACTTTGCGCACGTTATTTCAGCTGGAGCATATGGACGCCGGCTTTCGTCCGAGTGGCGTGACCACGGCGCGAATTTATACACACAACGACAGCTTCCAAAGTATTTACCACTCGCTTATGGAACGCACGCGGCGACTGGATGGCGTGGAATCCGTGGCGCTGTCCAGCACCTTTCCGTTATCGGAGCGTGGTGACGAGTACGAATACGCACTCACGACGGACAAGCCGTCCAGCGGCGATCAGCCTAAGCCGCGAACTGCCGCCGGGCGAGCCGTGACCCCTGGATACTTCTCCATAATCGGAATGCATTTGCTCGCGGGGCGCGATTTCAATGAAGGGGACACGCAGCAGGAGCCGCGAGTGAGCATCGTCAATGAACATCTGGCGAGTCATTACTGGCCGGGGCAGAGTGCGATCGGTAAGAAGATACGTTTCTCGCCAAGCGAGGAGGCCACGATTGTCGGCGTAGTGGGCAACGTGCGCCATCGCGGGCTCGACCAGGAGCCGATTGACGAGGCGTATTGTGCCTTTGCGCAAACCAATAACTATTTCATGGACCTGATTGTGCGCGGGACGCGTTCGGCCCACGAGCTGGCGCCGGAGGTCGCGTGGATTGTGCACGACCTCGATCGGGACGCGGTCATCACCGACGTCGAAGCGCTCACGGATGTGCGCAAGGATTCGCTGGCGCCGCGACGGAACACGGCGTTGTTGTTCAGTATCTTCGCGGGGCTGGCGCTGGCGATCACGGCGTCAGGGATCAGCGGGTTGATGACGCTGGAGGTCTCGGAGCGCAAACACGAGATCGGCATTCGCATGGCGCTTGGCGCTACGCCACGCAGAGTCATGGGCTCGATGATGACGCGCGTCACGGCCATCATTGTTGCGGGGTTGGGTTGCGGCGCGGCCGTGGCCTGGCTGATGTCGGCGCCGATGGCCAAGCTGGTGTATGGAATTTTGCCGCGGGATTCAGTGACCTTCGCGGTGTCGGCGGTGCTGCTGGTGGTGGTCGCGATGGCGTCGTCGTTCCTTCCGCTGACGCGGATTGCGAAACTGGATCCCACGGTCTTGCTGAGGACGGAGTGAGGGCAGCGATTGCGGTGCTGGCAATGGTAGCGACGTTCACCCCGGCAGTTCACGGAACGGAGCCAAAGGTGCATTCGGAGATGCTGGTGACAGCTTCGTGGCTGCAGGAGCATCTCGGGGATGCCGATTTGGTCGTGTTGCATGTAGGGCGCGACCGAAGCGAGTACGACGCGGGGCATCTACCCGGAGCGCGATATCTGGCGCTGGATGAGATTGTGGAGCAGCATGCGGATTCGCTTAACGACCTCGCGGCGGTGGACAGGTTGCAAACTGCATTCGAGGACGTTGGGTTGGGCGATGGGGCGAGAGTCGTTCTCTATGACGGCGCCGGAGGCCTGCTGGCCGCTCGCGTTTATTTCACGCTCGACTACATGGGACATGGGGATCACGTTTCGTT
>DATFSK010000117.1:0-3572 GCA_035262645.1 Terriglobales bacterium | reverse complement strand
AAAATGGTAGTGCATCGGGGCCGGATCTGGCGATATGGCTGCCTTCTCGCCCTTAGCCGACTCGAATTACTAAAACGATTCGATACTGGATAATTTTCGTTTTTTTGCCATGAATTTCTTCTTGGCCAGCGAGAAATTCGTTCATGTATATTTGCAACGTTCGGTCTTCCTTCATTTGCACGGATGGACGGAACAGAGATATCTCAATCGAAGGGTGTGGGCGAATCGGCCGTCCGAACAACTGGCGGAGAACGTTTTCCCTGGTCTAGAACGAATGCAGTCTCTTATTGCGCTGTTTTTGATGGACAAGCAACTGACGCGTCTGTCAGCGGTTGATGTGATCATACTTGTGCTGTACTTCGCGATGGTGCTGTTCATCGGCTTCTACGTGAAGGGATCCACCAACACCAGTGAGCAGTTCTTCCTGGCAGGCCGTGAGATGACGGCGTGGATCGCGGGACTAAGTTTCGTCTCTGCCAATCTTGGGTCTTTGGAGCTGATGGGATGGGCCGGCTCAGCTTACCAGTACGGGATTCTGGCCACGCATTGGTACTGGATCGGCGCGATTCCGGCAATGCTCTTCCTCGGCATCGTGATGATGCCCTTTTATTACATTTCGAAGACGCACTCGGTACCGGGCTACCTGCAACTGCGCTTTGGCGAGGGAGCGCGCGGCCTGAGCGCCGCATCCTTCGGTTTCATGACAATTCTGATGTCAGGCGTCAACATGTACTCCATGGCGCTGGTGATGAAGATTGTGCTCGGCTGGGACATCAACTTCTCGATCTGGGTGGGCGCGGCCACGGTGGCGATCTACGTGATGCTCGGCGGGCTCCGCTCAGCAATTATCAATGAGGTGCTGCAGTTTGTGCTGATCTGGGCCGGCGCGGGGATGATTCCGATCCTCGGCCTGATTGAGGCTGGCGGCTGGACCAACCTCAAGGCGCAAATCGCCGTCAACGTTGGGTCCAATGACTACACCCATCTTTGGTCCACACTCGGCCACTTCAAAGACAATCCGATGGGCATCAACTGGGTCGGCATCGTCTTCGGCCTGGGCGCGATTATTTCGTTCGGCTATTGGACCACGGACTTTCTCGTCGTACAGCGTGTGCTCAGCGCGCATAACCTGCGCGCAGCCAAGATGGCTCCCATTATCGGCGCAGCCTTCAAGATGGCAGTGCCCCTGATCGTCATCCTGCCTGGCCTTTTGGCGCTTGGCGTGCTGCGCGATCCGCACACGGGCGAGCTGATCCGTCTCGTCGGCGAAAACCAGGTTGATGCTGCCCATCCTTACAGCTACAACGAGGTGCTGCCGCTCATGCTGATCCGCTACTGCGGCCCCGGACTGCTGGGCCTCGGCATTACGGCGTTGGTGGCAGGCTTTATGTCCGGCATGGCAGGCAACGTCAGCGCCTTCTCCACCGTTTGGACCTACGACCTCTACGGCGCATATATCAACAAACGCGCCCAGGATCGCCACTATGTGCTGATGGGACGCTGGTCTACCGTCATCGGCATGATCATCTCGGTTGGCACGGCGTATCTGGTCGCGCACGCGGCCTCCATCATGGACTACGTGCAGGCGCTCTTCAGCTTTTTCATCGCGCCTCTCTTCGGCACCGTGATTCTGGGCATGCTGTGGAAGCGCGCCACGAATTGGGGCGGTTTCCTCGGCCTGTTCGCAGGGACGGTATCGTCCATCGGCATGTTCCTTTACACGAGCACCGGCACGGAAGCCCACAAGCAAGCGGCGCTGGCGCGTATCGCGCTTTCGCCCGACGCACAGCCCATGGCGGAGAACATGTTCCGCGCGCTGTGGAGCTGGCTGATCTGCGTAGCTGTGACGGTCATGGTGAGCCTGATGACCAGGCCGAAGACCGATGCAGAACTCAACGGCCTTGTCTACGGCGCGACCGCCATTCCGCATGATGAAGCAACGAGCTTTTGGCATAAGCCCATCGTCTGGGCAGGCATTGTGTTTGCCGTCTTCCTGGTGTTGCAGATCATCTTCTTCTAACTTTGGGAACGTACTTAAGGGAGTCATTTTTATGGCGGAAGGAACAGGACGCGGCGAATCACTTTCGATCTGGTTTTTTGTGGGCGTCATGACCTTGTCTTATGGAGTCGTGCTGCTGCCCTATGGTGCCTGGGCATGGTTCAGCGGACACGAGGCCGACACCGTGCTGAATCATCTGCATACCACGTTCTGGTGGGGCCTGCTGCTGTTCCTGTTTGGCTCGTTCTATACATTCAAATATCGTCCGCGGCCAGGCGACAAAGAGAAGGCTTAACACCGATCAACACTGATTGGGCGAATTCTTGAGCTTTAATCGATAACCTCGGGTAGTGTCTTCGCAACAGAGCGGCATAGCGGCCGCAAGGAGCATCAGGAAATGGCAAAGAAGATGACGTTGGGCGTTATGGTCGGGAATCGCGGGTTCTTTCCCGGTCACCTGGCGACAAGCGGGCGAGTGGAGATGATCGCGGCGCTGGAGGCGGCGGGCATCAAGCCGGTGGTGTTGTCTCCGGAGGAGACTACCCATGGGGCGGTTGAGACCTACGAAGATGCGAAGAAGTGCGCGGCACTTTTCAAGAAGCATGCTGCCGAGATCGACGGAATCATCATTACGCTGCCGAACTTTGGCGAAGAGCGCGGCCTGGCCGACGCCCTGCGGCTCGCGGACCTGCGGGTTCCCGTCCTGATCCAGGCGACGCCGGATTCGGCGGGAAAGATGTCGATTGCATTTCGCCGCGATAGCTTCTGCGGGAAGATGTCGATCTGCAATAACCTGAAGCAATACGGGATTCCTTATTCGCTGACGAGGTTGCATACGGAAGCTCCGGATTCGGAGGAGTTCAGGGCTGACCTTGCGTGGTTCACAGCGGTCTGCCGCATTGTGAAGGGACTGAAGAACCTTCGCATCGGAGCGATCGGGGCAAGGCCGACTGCATTCAATACGGTTCGCTACTCGGAGAAGCTGCTGGAGCGTTCAGGAATTACGGTTGAGACGCTGGACCTGAGCGAGGTGATGGGGCGCATCGAGCGGATGAATAACAACGACGACGCTGCACAGGCGAAGCTCGCGGCGATCAGGAAGTACATCCCGGTAGGCGAGACTCCCGAGGCTGCGCTGATGAAGATGGCGAAGCTGGGCGCGGTGATCGATCATTGGATGGCGGCGAGCGAACTGACGATCAGCGCGGTGCAGTGCTGGACCTCGCTTGAGGAATACCTCGGAGTTGTTCCCTGCACTGTGATGAGCATGATGAGCGAGAACCTGATTCCATCGGCGTGTGAGGTCGATGTTCTGGGCACGCTGAGCATGTACGCACTGACGCTCGCGAGCGAGACTCCCTCGGCACTGCTGGACTGGAACAACAACTACGGTGATAACCCGGACAAAGCTGTCTGCTTCCACTGCTCCAACCTTCCGAAGCACTTCTTCAAGAAGGGCGTGAAGATGGACTACCAGCTCATCATCGCCGGAACTGTGGGCAAGGAGAACACACACGGAACGCTGGACGGCGTAGTGAAGGCCGGCCCGATGAGCTACGCACGCTTCTCAACG
>DATFSK010000116.1:0-3375 GCA_035262645.1 Terriglobales bacterium | reverse complement strand
CTGTGCCAAAGAGCGGTGACGATTCCTTGGCTCCGGGCCCATTCGATCCTGAAATGGATCGGAGGTGATAGTTAGATCGTAACTCCGCTTGTGGAAATGTCAAGGAATATTACCGATAAACCGCTGATTTCTTTGGAGTTGAGCGACTTATGACATAGCTCTTCAACTCGCTGAAAACACGACAGATGGAGGTTGTAGCAGACACATGCCTACGGCAAAATCGGGGAGACGCACAGCGATTCTCCGATTGGGGCAAGGCCTGGATAAACTTCAAACCGATCAGCCTGGTGCATGCTGCGCGAATCGCCATCTCCACCGCTTCTAAATCCAGAGGGGCAGTCGCTTTCCCAGCCCCCAGAAGCAGCCGCAACAGATGCTCTACTTCGCGAGCCACTTCCTGCTGGATGATTTCCGCCGTTTTTTTTTCGCGGGCACCAGCTCCGGTTCGACGTGGCGGGCCTGGCAGATCTTCTCGTTGATCTCCAACAGGGCTTGTGCCAACTGCCGGAAGCGGTGATAGGCCTCCACCTCGCGTTGTGCCTTGTGCAGTGCGGCCGCCGTGGCAAAGCTTTCGGTGACGGTTTTTCCTTTCACCTTGCGGGTCAAGCGAAAGTTGGGGCCGTGTCCGGGCTGGTTCGGCTGATGGCACCGACAGGTGGGCTTGCCGCAGGTGCCGAGGGTGGCGGTGATCGACCCGCTGCGAAAGTCGGGCAGTCGCAGCATCTGCTGCAAGATGGCGCCACGCTGATGTTCCAAATCGGCGAGAGATTCTGCCATGGGGTGATTCCTCCCTAGGATAGCTCAGCTCGGCTATCCTGAAGTGCCAATACGCTAGGAACTCTAACCCCAAAAAAGAAACGGCACAAATATTCACTTCTATGTCGCGCGCCCGACGCGATACGCTTCGTTGACTTTGGCTCTTAGCGTCTGTTACCGTTTCTAGTTCCACAGTTTTCCTAGCGCTCCCTGTAACGCCTTCAGCCGCGGGAACTCAAGAACCCGAAATGGACCCTCTTCTCAAACAGGTAGGCGATTTACTGCTCGGCGCGGTTCCGACCGCGGTGATATTTCTGCTACTGATAGCCATATACAGCAGTCTGGTGGGCAGACCCCTGAGACGCGCCCTGGACCAGCGCCGCGAGCGCACGGAAGGGGCTATCTTTAAGGCGCGTGCAGATGTTGCGGCTGCCGAGGCCAAAACCCAGGAATACGAGCACCGCCTGCGAGAAGCCAAGCTGGCCGTCTTCAAGGCTCAGGAAACACGGCGCCAAGCTGCGCAAAAGGCCCGAGCAGCGGCGGCAGCACAGGCCCGGGAGCGCGCCCAGCAGCAGATTCGTGAGGCCCGCGCCGCTATCGAGCAGGACGTGGCTGTCGCGCAGCAATCTTTGCAGACTGAGGCCGACCGTTTGGCGGGTGAGATCATCCGCACCATTCTGAAGCCCGCGGGGGTGGCTTCTGCGGCGGGCGGCCCATCATGAAGTGTTTCCGCGGTAACCGACTCGCATTACTTTTCTTACTGGGTTGGCTTTGCGCAGGCGTTGTTGTGGCCCAGCAACCGCAACCAGCGCCTCCTGCGAACTCCCAGCATTCGGCACAGCAAGCGCAGCCGGTTAACCCGGATACCGCTGTCAGCAACGAATTATCTGCGGAATCCGAAAAGGCTGTCCACGCTGCCGAAGGTCATGAAGAGTACAGCGAATTCAAATATTCGAACATGGTCGCGAGACTGGGACGGGCGATCGGAATCGATGCCCACGGTATGTACTGGGTCTCGCTGGTCATCAACTTTGTGATTCTGACACTTTTCTTCTGGATGCTTCTCAGGTCAAGGCTGCCGCAAATGTTCCGCGATCGCACTACCGCCATCCAGAAAGCACTGAAAGAAGCCCACGACGCCAGCGCCGAGGCATCCCGGCGACTCGCCGATATCGAAACGCGCCTGTCGAGGCTGGATGCCGAAGTGGCCGACATTCGCGCCGCAGCCGAGCGCGAAGCGGCTGCGGAAGAAGAGCGCATCCTCGCCTCCGCCGAGCAAGACAAGCACAAGGTCGTCGAAGCTGCTGAGTCGGAGATCGCTGCTATCGCCCGCAATGCGCGCCACGATTTGAAAAATTTTGTGGCATCGCTCGCAGTCGACATTGCGGCTCACAAGATCAAAGTTGACGACAACACCGACCAGGTCCTCGTTCGCCAGTTTGTCGACCGCCTCGGAAAGGACGGTCAATAGTCATGGCCGCCGTTGCCAGCCGTTACGCCCGCGCCATGGTGGATGTGGTCATCGACGATAAGATCGATCCCACACTTGCGATCCAGCAAGTGAACGACATGGCGGCGGCCGTGGCTGAGAGCAATGAGCTGCGCATGGTTTGGGAGTCGCCGGCGGTTCCGTCGGAACAAAAGCGAGCACTTCTCGACGCGATAGTGGCACGAGCGGGGACGATACGGCCGATCCGTAACTTCTTCGCAATCCTTATCGATAACGGACGCATCCCGATGGTGGCGCAGATCGCCCGTCAGTTTGAGACGGAACTCAACACGCAGCTTGGCTTCGTGGAAGCCGACGTCACCAGTTCGCGACCGCTTTCCGATGTCGAAAAGCGGGACCTCGAAGCCCAAGTGGCGAGCATCACCGGCAAGAAGGTGCGCGCAAAGTACGATACCAATCCCGAGTTATTGGGCGGGGCGCTGGTGCGCGTCGGCAGTACAGTTTACGACGGTTCCGTCCGCGGGCAGCTGCAGAGATTGAAAGAGCAGTTAGCGAGTTCTTAGTTGCCGCAAAGGATTGCGGCGGTCAGTTGGAATCCAAATCATGCGTCGGGGTAGCGGCCTTCGGTTATTACTGAGAACTGGCCTCTGACCACTGACAACTGGATTGATATGGCTCAGATCAAAGCAGACGAGATCACCAAGCTCATCCGCGAGCGGATCGACAATTACGAAACCAAGATCGCTGTCGACGAGGTCGGCTCGGTTATGTCCGTCGGCGATGGCATCGCCCGCGTATACGGACTCGAGAAGGTCATGGCGGGAGAGCTGCTCTCGTTTCCGCACAACGTGGCTGGACTAGCCATGAACCTGGAAGAAGACCAGGTCGGCACCGTGCTCCTCGGCGATTACACAGAAATCCAAGAGGGCGACGAGGTCAAGCGCACCGGCAAAATCATGAGCGTGCCCGTGGGCGACGCGATGGTCGGCCGCGTGGTCAATGCTCTCGGCCAGCCGATCGACGACAAGGGTCCCATCGCCACCGACCAGTTCAACGAAGTCGAACGCCTCGCGCCGGGCGTCATCAATCGTCAGCCAGTGAAAGAGCCCATGGCCACCGGGCTGAAGGCTATCGACTCCATGATCCCCATAGGACGCGGACAGCGCGAG
>DATFSK010000115.1:0-28285 GCA_035262645.1 Terriglobales bacterium | reverse complement strand
GGACGCCCCGGGAAGCAGTTTGGCTAATGTTTGTCCGGTATACGACTTCTTCGTGCGTGCCACCTGCTCCGGCGTCCCCTGCGCCACGATGCGCCCGCCGTCCTCGCCGCCTTCCGGCCCAAGATCGATGATCCAGTCGGCGTTCCGGATCACATCCATATTATGCTCGATGATGATGATGCTGTTCCCCAGGTCGGTGAGCCGGTGCAGCACCTCCAGCAGCTTGCTGACGTCGTCGAAGTGCAGCCCGGTCGTCGGCTCATCCAGCAGGTAAAGCGTTTTGCCCGTCTGGCGCTTGCTCAGCTCGCGCGCCAGCTTGATGCGTTGCGCTTCGCCGCCCGACAGCGTCACCGCCGACTGGCCGAGGTGAATGTATCCCAGCCCGACATCCACCAGCGTCTGCAGCTTCTGCTTGATCTGCGGAATGTTTTCCAGCACGGGCAGCGCATCGGCCACCGGGGTCTCCAGCAGGTCGGCGATCGAGAAGCCCTTGTACTTTACCGCCAGCGTCTCATGATTGTAGCGCTTGCCTCCGCAGACCTCGCACAGCACGTAGACGTCGGGCAGGAAGTTCATCTCGATGCGGCGCTGGCCTTCGCCCTGGCACGCCTCGCAGCGGCCGCCGGCAACGTTGAAGGAGAAGCGCCCGGCCTTGTAGCCGCGCTCCCGCGACTCCGGCAGCATGGCGTAAAGATCGCGAATCTGCGTGAAGACTCCGGTGTAGGTCGCCGGATTCGAGCGCGGCGTCCGGCCGATGGGTGATTGATCGATGCGGATAACCTTATCGATGTGCTCGATGCCGCTGATCGACTTGTGCGCGCCGGCTTCCTCGCGCGATCGGTACAGCGCGTTCGCCAGCGCGCGATAGAGAATGTCATTGACCAGCGTCGACTTGCCCGAGCCGGAGACGCCGGTGACCACCGTCATCACGCCCAGGGGGAAGCTGACGTCGATGTTCTTCAGGTTATTCTCGCGTGCGCCCAGGATCGCGATCGCCTTACCGTTCGGCTGCCGCCGCTTATGGCGGTCGGTGATCTTCTTTTGCCCGGAGATGTATTGACCAGTCAGCGAGCGCGGCGCAACCTCGATCTGCTCCGGCGTGCCGCTGGCAACCAGTTCGCCGCCGTGACGGCCTGCGCCGGGGCCGAGGTCGATGACGTAATCGGCGCGGCGAATCGTGTCTTCGTCGTGCTCGACCACCAGGACGGTATTGCCGAGATCGCGCAGCGATTCCAGCGCGTGCAGCAGGCGGTCGTTGTCGCGATGATGCAGGCCGATCGAGGGCTCATCCAGCACATAGAGAACCCCACGCAGCTTCGAGCCGATCTGCGTTGCCAGGCGGATTCGCTGCCCTTCACCCCCGCTTAGCGTCGCCGCCGAGCGATTGAGCGAGATGTAGCCGAGCCCGACGGCGTTGAGGAATCCCAGCCGTTCGGCAATCTCTTTCAAAATTCGTCCGGCGATTTTTTCTTCGCGTTCGTTGAGTTTGATCTGTGCCGCAGCCTCGACTGCGCGCGAGACGGGCAGGGCAGTGAAGTCGGCGATGGACATGCCGTTCACTTTTACTGCCAGGCTCTCTGGACGCAGCCGCTTGCCCTGACACGCGGGACATGTGGTCGCCGACATATGATCGAGCAGCCATTCGCGATAACCTTCCGAGGCGCTCTCTTCCATCGACTGCCGCAGGTAGGCGAAGACGCCGAGAAATCCACCGCGCTTCTTTTCGTTCGCCTCGGGGCCGTAGAGGATCAGGTTCTGTGTCTTGCGTGGCAGCATCTCGAAGGGGGTGGAAAGATCAAATCCGTAGGCGTGCGCTGCGAGCTGCAAAATGCGGATCAGGTTTTGCGACGCCGAACCCGGCCCAAGCGCTCCATCCAGCAGCGGCTTCGACCAGTCGTTGATGACCTTTGCCGGATCGAAGTCGTACTTGCTGCCAAGTCCGTTGCACTCCGGACACGCGCCATAGACGCTGTTGAAGGAGAACGAACGCGGCTCCAGCACAGGAACGTTGATGCCGCACTCCGGGCACGCCAGCTTCGAGGAATACAGCCGCTCCTCGCCTCCGACCACCGCGACCAGCACCAGCCCATTCGCCTCTTTCATCGCCAGTTCAACCGACGCCGAGAGGCGCGCCTCAATCCCCGGCTTTACCAGCAGGCGATCGACCACGAGTTCGATGGTGTGGTTCTTACGCTTGTCGAGCTTGATCTCTTCGTCAACGATATTGCGCAGCTCGCCGTCGATGCGCGCGCGCGTGTAGCCCTGCTGCGCCAGCTTGTCGAGCTCCTTCTTGAACTCGCCTTTGCGGCCGCGCACGATAGGCGCCAGCACCATCACACGCTCGTCGGGCTTCAGCGCCATCACCTGCTGCCGGATCTGGTCGGCTGACTGGCGCGAGATCTGCCGCCCGCACTGCGGGCAATGCGGGACGCCGATGGAGGAGTACAACAGGCGCAAATAATCGTAAATCTCGGTGATTGTCCCTACTGTAGAGCGCGGGCTGCGGCTGGTAGTCTTCTGCTCGATGGCGATGGACGGGCTCAGGCCGTCGATGCTGTCAACGTCGGGGCGCTCCATCTGGTCCAGAAACTGGCGGGCGTAGGCGGAGAGTGTCTCGACGTAGCGGCGCTGCCCCTCGGCATAGATGGTGTCGAACGCAAGCGAGGACTTGCCCGAGCCGCTGAGGCCGGTGATTACGGTCAAAGTGTTGCGCGGAATCTCAACGTGAATGTTCTTCAGGTTGTGCTGCCGTGCCCCGCGAACGCTGATGCTGCTGATACCCATGAAATTCCGATTCGCACCCACATCACGCACTCCAGGCGGGACGGTAAATCGCCCGGACGCGACCCGGAAGGGCCGCTCTACCCGTTCTCGACTGCACTGGAAGTTTCAGGCGAGTGAGTGCGCAATCCTACTCACGTATCTTAGTTGTCAACACTAAAGCGCGTCAATCAGCGGTAAAGTGGCAGCATCACAGTAAATGAAGCCCGATGAAACATCAGCCGCGGAGCGCGGCACATCGGATAAGATAGAGAACAAGTAATGACCACATTCTTTCTCTCCAGCATGCTGCTGCTGACGATTGTCGGCTGTTTCGCCATCGGCATCGCGGCTGGATATTGGGCGATCCGCATCTTTCTGAACTTCTTCGACCCAGGCCGACCGCGCAACAAGGCTGCACATGCAGCCGCTCTCGCGCCCACGACAAGCGGGGATTAGATCAGCGCTATCACGTACTTCGGCGCCAACGGTCCGGATATTGTTCGTGCGAGGGCTGGTCATTCGCGATACCATGCCCCACTTGCCAGGAGTACTGGAGAAGGCCGATCGTGGCGGCGTTGTACGTGGCGCATCGTGAGCGAGCCTACGTTATGCTGACCACGACAGGCGCCAAACTGTGTTTGTCGGCAAGCGATGCGCGCTCTCCGTCGCCCGCGACGTTCCGTCGAAATTGCTTGGTTGCGCTGGTGAACCCATGAGTTTACGAAGCATTTTGCTCTTTGCAATATCATTCCTTCTCTTGACACTCGTCTGCCAGGCTGCCGATTCCGTCACTTGTCCGGCCACGATCACAACGCGACAAGAGCTGACATCGCAAGTTGCCGGCTGGACAAAGATGAGCGACGAGGCGCCGCACAACCTCGCCGGCATTACGTTCTACGATGGGCCGCCCTCCGAGAAGGCTTCTCTTGTCTATGACAAGATCACGAAGGCGAAAGGAGAGGAGACGGCGATCTGGAACTTCGATCCGAAGAATGAGCGTAAAGCGTGGATCGCCTGCAGCTATGCCGGTACAGCCATCGAGTTGACGCGAACGCTGCCGCCGCACACCACGATGTGTTCCGTCGTTTACAACTCGCAGGAGCAGATTGCCGGTCTTCCGGTCATCAAGAAAATTACCTGTAAGTGAAGGTCCCCGCACCGGCTGCGAACATTTTTCATCTGGCTGACAGAATCTGTTGTGCGGCGCGGTAGCCGCTGGCGAAAGCTCCATGGACCGTTGCGTGATGGCCGTCGCTCTGCGTGGCCTCACCGGCGAAGAACAACTTTCTTCCTAGCGGACGCGCCAGGTCCTCCTGCGCCAGCATTCCTCCGGCGAGAACGTAGCTGTAAGCCCCGCGCGAGAACGGGTCGCCTTGCCAATCGTGATAGTACGAACGAATACATTTGGCAGCTAGCGCCTCCCTTGGAATGGATAAGAATCGCGACAGCGTGCCGAGAGCTTCGTCCCTTATCTGTTGCTGTGTCAACTGGCGCTTGCCGTCGGCGAGCGGCCCTGCGGCCCACGCGGTCAGCAGCGGCAGTCGCAGCGGCATCGGCGTCCAAAAGGTCGGGAAGACCGGATCGCGCGTGAGCAGGAAGTGCAGGTCGTTCAATGTGCCGTTGGCCATTACGCTGGAGTCTTCCCAGAAGATCGAGTCGAACTGAAGGACCATGCGAACCACCGGCCCCATGACGAGACAATTCAGCGCCAGTTGCTTTTCCCTCAAAGGCGGATCGAATTCGATGGCGCCCGATGCGGGTGGCTTGAGTTGCAGCAGGCTGATCGGTAGTGTGATCACCACGTGCGGCGCCACGCTCTCCAGCACTTGTCCGGTGGCCGCGCAGGCGCGCACCGTGATGTCCTCCGCGCCCCAGTTGACGCCCACAGCCGCTGTGCTGGTTCGCAATTCAACGGTCGCTGTGAGATCGCGCCGCAGTGCCTCGACGACGTTCGAGTATCCGCCGACAATATGAAAACTATGATCGGCATCGGTCTCTTCTTCGGCGCGAGTGTCCGCAATCACGGAATGCGTGCTGATGCGTGATGTATCGGCAGCGTGGAAACCCTGGACGAACCATCGCGCCCAGGCTTTGTCTTCGTCCGAAGCTCCGGGGAAGCGGTAACGCAGGGCCGCATCGAAGGATTCGTCGGGAAAATCCGTTGGATCCAGTTTGCTGAGCTGATCGAAGACATCAGAATCCGCCTCAGCACACCGCTCCAGTCCATGTTGGCCCGCGCAATAACTGGTTCCCGCGGTTTCCTGCAACTTCAGCCCATGGCTTCGAAGATATTCGTCAAACTGCGGCGGTCTGCCATGAACGAATTCGGCCCCGAGCTCGATTGCGTGCTCAGGCGTGAGACTCGGCAGACTCAGTATCCGGCCGCCAATACGATCGCGCGCTTCGAGAATGAGCACATGTAAGCCGGCCTTGCCCAGGCATTCGGCGGCCGCCAATCCTGCGATTCCTGCGCCGATGATGATTGCATCGTACCGTTGCACGCCGTTCCTTCTGTTCTTGGATGTTGTCCGCATTGGCGGTCTTGTGGCCGCTCCCAATTTCCCGCACGGAAGGGACGTGCAATCTGCAGCAGCTCTCCGATGTAGCCGCTACGGATTAGGACGACACACGCGCCACAAGGCGGTAGACGAATCCCGATTGGGACGCCACCCTGAAACTAGATTACGGGAAGGCGAAGATGCCCTCCGAACTCTTGGCTGATTGGCTGAATGCCGATTGCCAGGTGTTCCTACCGCAGCTTCGTCATCCGAAAGGGAATCTGCACCACGGCTTCGACGGCGACGGGTTCGCCGTGCTTGATTCCGGGCCGGAACTTCCAAGCCGAGAGCGCGCGCATCGCATTCTCGTCCAGACGGGAGTCCAGACTGTCGAGCACGCGAATGCCATCCACACTTCCATCGGCGCGGATGATGGCGTATAGCGTAACCGTGCCCTCCACGTGATCGCGCAGCACGTCAGGCGGGTACGCAGGATCAACCTTGGTCATCGCGACCGGCGCTGTCAGTGCGCTGTCGTCCGCGCTCTCCTTCAGTTCGGCAAAGCGGATGATCCAGCTGCCGGTTGCCGAGGTCAGGTTCGGCATGTTCATGATCAGCGAGTAGTAATGCCGCCGGCCGAATACTTTGCGTTCGATGCTGGCGTCGGGATCCTCGGCAACGCTGGTCGCGGGCGGCGCCATGCGGTCGCGATAATTCGGCAATGACGGCTTCATGGCTTCGGCAAGCAATCGCCTGGTTGCGTCCGTGTTCGCGTTGGACGGCTTGGCGGCCGATCCATTCGGCGTTCCGGCCACGGCTGATACCGTCGCTCCCGGAGGAGGCACTCCCACGACGATTCCCGGTGGCGCGCCATTTCCTTTGCCGTGGCCGCCGCCGTTGTCGGCCGTTCCAGCGCCGGTGACGTTCGGTGTACCGGGCGCGTCCGGCTTTCCGGCAGGCGACGCATGAAACTCGCCGCTGCGATTGCCTTCAGGCACGCTGATCGGTCCGCGCACATCTGCTGGACTCAGCCCCAGCGCAATCAGCTGACCTTGCCCCTGTGCGCCTCCGCCCGGAACATTCTGCACATTGGGCGATGGTGGAATGTCCTTCCCGGCATTTCCAGTGCCTGCGGCCGCGACGGCACGCTGCTGGGGTACCGGAAGCTTCGGCGCGTCCACCGTAGGTTCGAGTTGGATGTTGAGCTGGCCGCTGACTACTTTCAGCTGATCGGCGGAGACTGCGGGCTCAACCACCGAGGGCTGCGGCAACTTCGGCAGCGTCAGGCTGTTATGGAGCTTCGATACATCCGCCGTGGGCGAGACGACGTCCGGCGGCTGAGTCAATGTCGGCACCGTCAGCGTATTGTGCACCTTCGACACGTCGGCGGTGGGCGCGACGACATCCGGCTGGAAGGTAGGCACGGTCAACTGCGACACCGAACGCGCCGATGCCGCCACCGGCTGCGTCGATGGCACGGGTGTCCACGCCACAATGTTCGGCAGCGCCACATCGTGATTCAGCTTGATCTTCGGCGGCGTAACCACTGTCTGCCGCGTGTTGTCGGGATTCGGAGGCACGGAGAGAATCTCCTGTTTCGCCAGCTTCGGCGCGCCATGGCGCGGCTTCATCGCCGCCTTTTGCGCGGTGTTGATCGGCGGCAGGTACTCGCTGACGGGATAGTAGGTGAGCTCGGTGTTCTCGACCGGTGAACGCAGCTGTACCTGGCGATTGAAGAAGGGAAGCGTGCACACCAGATAAACCGCGATGACGAACACAATGTGTCCGCCATACGATTCCGCGACCTTCGATAGGTCAACGCCTGTCTTGATGAAGTAGTTCTGGTGAACAGGGATGGGGACCGCGGTAGTTTCAAGCGGAGGTGGCTCGCGCCGGAAGATGGCGTCGCCAAGGTTGCGAAAGAAGGTCCGAGACCACGGCTCAAGTTCGCAAAGTAATGCCGGAGGTTCAACGCTTGCAGCTTCTTGTTGACTCTTGGCTGCCGTAACTGCCGACATCATCCCCTACCGTGTGGCGTGTACCCGGATTATATCGAAAAAGCCTTGCCGGGCGCGTCGAGGCGGGATGAGTTGACGGGTGACAGCTTTCACATGCTGTAGAAATGACACTTGCATCTGTGCCCCCGGCAACGTCGCCCATTGAGGCGCGGATCGCTGAACTAACTGCTCCAGTCAAGAATCTGTTTTCATCCGGACTCGCGCGCGCCGACGGTAGAGGCAAATAACCGGAGCTGCAGCCGCCGGCATCGATCGCGCTGGTGGCGCAAATTTGCTTCGGCTTAACCTGACAACCTCGAAGGAATAATCTGCTTCTCTTGTGGTAATCGCCCTTACGCGGTGTCGCCGAGGAGCAGGTCCACTGGCGCGTAGACCCTGAAGGTTTCCGGCTAGTCAGGCACGGGTTTCTCTGCAGTTTGCCTATCGTCGGAGCCAGGATGCGCAGTATCGTATGGTGTCTTCTACTTGGATGGACCAGTTTTCTCGCTTGCTTGTCTTCCAGCGCCCAAATCGCCCAACCTATCGTTCCTCTGCCGCTTGATGGCGAGCTGCGGCCGACGCAGCTTCCGCCCGCCGCGCTTCTGGGAAGCCCGCAATGCGACAGCGTAGGCACTGTGTATGTTCGCTATGCCATGCAGGACGGCGGATCTTATGTGTCGAATATCGCCAGAGTTGAGGCTGACGGAAGCACCGAAACATTTTCGCTTGGCCAGGTGCAGGGCGAAAATAGTCACGTGTTTACTTTTGCCGTTGATCGTGACGGCGCGATGTACGAGATTCTGCGCGCCGCTGCGACGGATGCGCGAGAGATGGTCGAGTATGTGCGCTTCGATGGCGATGGTGATGTGCGCTCGCGCGAGCCGTTCGGGCAGGAGCTTATTCCCTCTGCATTTCTGCCATTACCCAATGGAAACTTCTTTCTGTCGGGAATCATGATGAAGGAGACAAACGATGGGGTCTCGGAAAGCCCTGTTGCGGGGATCTTTGGCGCTAACGCGCATCTACAGAGACGTCTGCGCGGCGATGTGCCTGCTAGAACGCTTGAAGATGACGGGGACGTTAACGACGCATTCCTTCACGCGGAGTCGGTAAGGCTTGGCGACGATGGCAACATGTATGTTCTGCTGGACGGTGATCATGCGAAGATTGCGGTCGTCAGCCAGGCCGGGCGAATCGTTCGTCAGCTGAAGTTGCAGGAGCCGTTCGAGAACGGCGTGGCGAGTGATATGTGGGTCTCCGAGGGCCGCCTGCTGGTGGTCTACGAAGGCGAAGCGGATGATCCCAAGGACTCGTTCGTTTACGTGCTGTATGACGTGCAGTCCGGTGAGGTGATTCGGCAGTACAAGCCGGACTTTCGCGGCACGCTGGCGTGTTTTCAGGATGGACAGACGCTGAGCGTTCTGGTGCGGCAGCCGCTTACGGGTAATGTCGGGATTACTACGGCGGAGTTACGTTAATCCTCGGACACGCGCGCAGAAAATCCTGGGCGGCCCGTAGGCCGCCCAAATCGTTTTAGACGAGAGCCGAAGGCTAAGCTTGCGCCGGGCGCTCCGGAGCCACGTTCGGTTGCTGGCCAGGAGCCGGCTTCAGCACCTGCTGGACATCTTCCTTCGCAGGCGGAGCATTCGGATTCACGCGCGCCGGCAACTCCTTGCCTTCGATGAGCAACTGAATATCGTTGCCGTCGATGACCTCGCGCTCCAGCAGCGCCTGCGCGATTTTCTCCAGGACCGGCCGGTTGCTCTCCAGGATGTGACGAGCGGAGTTGTAGCCGTCGTCGACAAAGCGGCGAACCTCGCTGTCGATCTTCATCGCTGTCTCTTCGCTGAAATCGCGATGCTGGCTGATCTCGCGGCCCAGGAAGATCTGCTCTTCCTTCTTGCCGAAGGTAATCGGGCCGAGCGACGACATGCCGAACTCGCACACCATCTTGCGTGCCAGGTCGGAGGCCTGCTCGATGTCGTTGCCCGCGCCGGTCGTCATCGTGTTGAGGAACAGCTCCTCGGCAACCCGTCCGCCCATCATGATGGCCAGCCGCGTCTCCAGGTAATCACGCGTGTAGGTGTGCTTGTCGTCGATGGGCAGCTGCATGGTCACGCCCAGCGCCATACCGCGCGGGATGATCGTCACCTTGTGCAGCGGGTCGGCGTGTTCGCGCATGGCCGCGACCAGCGCGTGCCCGGCCTCGTGATACGCGGTGACCTTCTTCTCTTCGTCCGAGAGCAGCATCGACTTGCGCTCGGCGCCCATCAGGACCTTGTCCTTGGCCTGCTCGAAGTCGTACATCAGCACCGTCTTGCGGTTCTGACGCGCGGCGTTCAGCGCGGCTTCATTCACCATGTTGGCCAGGTCGGCGCCCGAGAAGCCCGGAGTTCCGCGGGCCAGCACGCCAAGATCGACGTCGTCGCTGATGGGAATCTTGCGCGTATGGACGCGGAGAATCTCTTCCCGGCCGCGAACATCGGGACGCGAGACCACGACGCGGCGATCGAAGCGGCCAGGCCGCAGCAGCGCCGGATCGAGCACGTCAGGACGGTTGGTCGCGGCAATCAGGATGACGCCTTCGTTTGACTCGAAGCCGTCCATTTCGACGAGTAACTGGTTCAGGGTCTGCTCGCGCTCATCGTGTCCTCCGCCGAGGCCTGCGCCACGGTGACGGCCGACAGCGTCGATTTCGTCGATGAAGATGATGCAGGGGGCGTTCTTCTTGCCCTGCTCGAAGAGGTCGCGGACGCGGCTTGCGCCGACGCCGACGAACATCTCTACAAAGTCCGAACCGGAGATGCTGAAGAAGGGAACGTTAGCTTCGCCGGCGACAGCGCGCGCCAGCAGGGTCTTGCCGGTTCCGGGAGGCCCGACCAGCAGCACGCCCTTGGGAATACGTCCGCCCAGCTTCTGGAACTTCTGCGCTTCGCGCAGGAACTCGATGATCTCCCGGAGCTCTTCCTTAGCCTCGTCCACGCCGGCAACGTCCTTAAACGTCACCTTCTTCTGCTGCATGGAGAGCAGGCGGGCGCGGCTCTTGCCGAACGACAGCGCTTTGTTGCCGCCAGTCTGCATCTGGCGGATCATAATGAACCACAGCGCACCCAGCAGGATGAACGGCGCCAGGTTGAGCAGCCACGTCGGCCAGCCTCCACCCTGTGCGTCCTTTACGTTGATGTTGACGCCCTTGTCGCGCAGCTCCTTGATCATGTCGGGATAGCTGGCGGGGACGGTGGTGCGAAAACCTGCTTTGTCGCTCTTGAGCTTGCCGTGGACCTCCTGGCCAGTGATTGTCACTTCCGTGACATTGCCCTGGTCCACGTTGGAGAGAAACTCCGAGAAGGTAAAGTCATGCTCCTTGGCGCCCGAGTTCGCGCCCTTGACGACCTGCCAGAGCAGGACGCCGGAGAGCACGATCACGAGCCAGAACACGACCGTTTTGACCGTCGAATTCACTGAAAACTCCTGTTAGTCAGGGGCAGACACGTATCCTCTGTCTACAGCATTAGATGGCTGCCCTCACCCGCCGGATTTATAGAATCCGGCCCACCATAGATTGTAACCTGCTCGTAAGCGAAACGGAGCGGAAGACTTGCAGAAAAATGAGGGTTAAGGGCCGCGCGGCCGGATTCGGCACCGGCGTTACCGTTCGGCGGCTATGCTTCGAAGAGTTCCAGCTAGCCGATCACGGCCTCGATCACGCTGTCGGGCGCCCTGGTCGGCGCGATCCGGGTGACAGTGAAACCGCCCCTGGCCAGCAGGTCACGCCATTCCCGCTCGGTACGCTCGCGCCCGCCCGGAAACATCAGCATCAGCAGGTCAAGCATCTTGCTGGGATGTGGTCTCGAGTCCTCGGGCAGGACCATGTCCACCACGATCAGGCGACCACCCGCCCGTCCGGTGAGCGCCTGGCGCACGTTGGCGAGTATTTTCAGAGCGTTCTCGTCGCTCCAGTCGTGCAGGATATGCTGCATGAAATAGGCGTCGGCGCCCGACGGGATGTGCTCGAAGAAGTTGCCGGCGACGGGCTGGCAGCGCTCCTCCATCCGCATGTCGCACAGCAGACACTTGGCACCCTCGACAACGCTGGGGACGTCCAGCAGAATACCTTTCATCTGCGGGTGCCGCTGTAACACTTCACAGAGGAAGTAGCCTTGGCCGCCGGCGACATCCATCAACGTTCCCACGCCGGAGAAGTCATAGGCCTCGAGCACCGCGGGCGCAAGCGCTGCACTGATCGCGGTCATTCCTTCATTAAAGGCGCGGGCGAACTCCGGCATGGAAGCGAAGCACTCGAAGGCCGGCTTGCCATAGAGATGTTCGATGGCAGGCTTGCCGGTCTCGACCGAGTGCGGCAAGTCGCTGGTGACGTGCATGAGGAAGGGGTTTGACATCCACAGCAACATGTCGCGAACGCTTCCGGGCGCATTAGTACGAAGCAGTTCGGCTGCCGGAGAAAGCGCGAGGGTGCGCGCTTGGGGCTCGGAAAAGATGCCAATGCTTACCAGGGCCCGTAATACGCGGTATAAGGCGTCGGCGTTGCTTCCCGTTGCCGAGGCCAGGTCCTCCACCGGTCGCGGTCCATCCGCCAGCAGATCGGCGATTTTCAATTTCACGGCTACATGAAGACACGCCGACGGCAAATAGCCCTCGGCAATCTGCATCAGCTGCTGCCTTAGCGCGATCGTTGAATGGGTCGTCGTTTCTGTGACCGGGGTAGCCATACTTCACCTCACTAGAGAGTGGTAAGTTTACATGAAACTGCCAGGCCGAAAAGCGTATCAGGGATGCCTCCGCTTGAGTGCGCTCGCGAGCGTGAGTTCCGAATCGCGAAACATTCCCCGCCTCAGCTACGTACCTGCCGGGTATGCCTGACACTTCTGGCCGTACAATCATTGGTTGCACAACGACACCCAGTGCGAGGAATGACATGAAACGTGCTTTGAGATGGTTGATGCCGGCTTTGCTGGCGGGCGCGTGCTTCACCGCAGCGCACGCTCAGCAGATCCAAAACGGCGAGGCGCTTCTGCGCGCGATGCACGACCGCTACCAGAACAACTGGTATGAGACCCTGACCTTCACCCAGGCGAGCACAACCCACAAACCCGATGGGACCACGACAACCGAAACCTGGCACGAGGCGGCGATGCTGCCTGGCAAGTTGCGCATCGACATGGGACCAGTTAGCGATAACAACGGCGTCATCTTTGCCGATGGGGTGGTGACATCGTTCAAGGACGGCAAAGTTGCGGCCACCAAGCCGCTCGTACACATGCTGCTGGTGTTGGGATTCGATGTGTACAAGCAGGATCCGCAGACGACCATCGATCAAGTGAAGGGACAGGGTTTCGATCTCACCAAACTGCACGAAGATACCTGGCAGGGCGAGGCGGCGTATGTTGTCGGCGCGGACAAGGGCGATTTGAAATCGAAGCAGTTCTGGGTCGAGAAGAAGCGGCTGTTGTTTGTGCGCATGATCCAGCCGGACCAGCGCGATCCCAGCAAGACGGCCGACACCCGCTTCGTCGACTATCGCCAGTTGCCTGTGGGCTGGGTTGCGGCGGGAGTGGAGTTTTACATCGACGGCAAGGAAGTCTTCAACGAGAGCTATTCAGACATTGAGGCCAATCCCAAGCTCAATCCGGCGATCTTCGATCCTAAGCAGTTCACCACTGCGCATTGGGAGAAATAATCGCTTCTCGATGACAGCGAACTTGCCAGTGTCTGAAGTGGAGATCCGGATTCTTACGGCTGATGACGCCGCTGCCTACTCGGTCTGCCGCTTGCGGGCTCTTGAACGTGATCCTGAAGCTTTCAGTTCCTCGGTAGAAGAACACCTTAAGTTAAGCGAGGAGGAGGTTCGCTCGCGTCTGTCCTCCGACCCGGTGAACAACTGTGTCTTCGGCGCGTTTGTTGAGGGAAAGCTGGTCGGCACGGCGGGATTCGTCCGTGAGCGCGGTCCGAAGGTGCGCCACAAAGGACGGATCTGGGGCGTTTACCTGGATGGAGAACTGCGAGGGCGAGGGGTCGGATCGAGATTGTTACAGTCGGTGGTGCAGCGCGCGAGCGAACTGGACGGGCTGGAGCGAATCACGCTGAGCGTGGCGAGCACGCAGACTGCGGCCATCGCGCTGTACCGTTCACTCGGCTTCACGCCTTGGGGCCGCGAGCCGAAGGCACTGAAGGTGGGCAACCGCTACATTGATGAGGAGTACATGATCCTGCAGCTGGGGGCGAAAGCAGATCCCTCGTCGGGCTGAAGCCCTCCTCGGGATGACAATCTTCAGGGAAGAGACCGAAGTCGGATTCCCGGAAAAGCCTTCCTCTGTGTCCCTGTGCCTCTGTGGTTAGTTCACAGGATGTACCGCGACAGATCCTGGTCTTTCACGATATCGGCGAGCGTGTTGCGCACGTAGTCAGCGTCGACCACTACGTGCTTCTCCTTCATGTCGGGCGCCTCGAAGCTGATTACGTCCAGCACCTTCTCCATGATGGTGTGCAGGCGGCGGGCGCCGATGTTCTCCGTGCCCTCGTTCACGCGGAAGGCAAAGTTTGCGACTTCCTGTAGCGCCTCGGGCGTGAACTCCAGCTTCAGGCCCTCAGTGTCTAACAGCGCCGTGTACTGCTTGGTGAGCGACGACTTCGGCTCGGTGAGAATCTTGATGAAGTCCTCGACGGTCAGCGATTGCAGCTCCACGCGGATGGGGAAGCGGCCTTGCAACTCGGGAATCAGGTCGCTCGGCTTAGAGACATGGAATGCGCCGGCGGCGATGAACAGGATGTGATCGGTGCGCACCATGCCGTAGCGCGTGTTGACGGTCGTGCCTTCCACGATCGGCAGAATATCGCGCTGCACGCCTTCGCGTGAGACGTCCGGCCCATGGCTGCCTTCGCGGCCGGCGATCTTATCGATCTCGTCGAGGAAGATGATGCCCGACTGCTCCACGCGCTCGACGGCAATGCGCGTTACCTGGTCCATATCGACCAGGCGTTGCTCTTCTTCCTGGATGAGATATTCGAAGGCTTCGCTGACCTTCATCTTCCGCTTCTTGGTGCGCTGACCGAAGATGTTAGGCAACATGTCCTTAATGTTGACGTCCATCTCCTCGACGCCCTGATTGCTGATGATCTCGAACGCGGGCATCGATTTTTCGCGAACATCGAGTTCGACGATGCGCTCATCGAGCTTGCCTTCGCGCAACTGTTGGCGGAATTTCTCGCGCGTACGCGATCCCGGCTCGCCCGCAAGCAGCGGCTCGTTGTTGATGTTGAAGCCGATCTGCTTGTCATCGTGCGTAGGTTTCGGCACCTGCGCGGGCATCGATGGCAACAGCAAATCGAGCAGCCGCTCCTCGGCATTCATCTCGGCCTTGTCGGCGACATCTTCCAGCTTCTCCTCGCGCACCATGTCGATGGCGATCTCGACCAGGTCACGCACCATGGACTCGACGTCGCGGCCGACGTAGCCGACCTCGGTGAACTTCGAGGCCTCCACCTTGAGGAAGGGCGAGTTGGCGAGCTTCGCCAGGCGGCGCGCGATCTCCGTCTTGCCGACGCCCGTCGGCCCCATCATGATGATGTTCTTCGGAATGACCTCTTCGGCGAGCTCAGCCGGAAGCTTCTGCCGGCGCATGCGATTGCGCAGGGCAATAGCGACCGCGCGCTTGGCTTGGTCCTGGCCTACGACATATTTGTCGAGCTCGCGCACGATCTCGCGCGGGGTGAGCTCGTCGAGTGCTACGTGTTCTTCATCAGCGGTTGCGGGAAGATAGATGGCCATAATCAGTTGTCAGTTCTCAGTTGTCGGTTGTCAGTTAAGAACAGGAACGATGAAGTTTTCGGCCAGTGAGGCTGCCCCATTGCCAATCAGATAACTGACAACCGGCAACTGACAACTGCTTCTCACAGCTCCTCAATCGTTACCTTGTCATTCGTGTAAATACAAATCTTGCCGGCGATCTTCATGGCTTCCTCGGCGATGGCTTTCGCGGGCATCTGCGTGTGCTCGAATAGCGCTTGAGCCGCCGCCGTAGCGTACGGGCCGCCGCTGCCGATCGCCGCGATGCCCGTGTCGGGTTCAATCACATCACCCTGGCCGCTGATGAGGAATGTCTGGTTGCCGTCGGCGACCAGCAGCAGGGCTTCCAGCGAGCGCAGCATCTTGTCGGTGCGCCAGTCCTTGGCTAGCTCCACGGCGGCGCGGCCCAGATTTCCGTGATACTGCTCCAGCTTCGACTCGAAGCGGGCGAAGAGCGAGAACGCGTCGGCGGTGGAACCGGCAAAGCCGGCGAGGATCTTGTCCTGATAGAGGCGGCGAATCTTGCGGGCCGAGTGCTTGATGACGCCCTCGCCAAGCGTGACCTGGCCGTCACCAGCCATGACCACCTTCCCATCCCGGCGCACGCAAAGAACTGTAGTAGAGCGAATCAGACGCTTCTGTGGCATTTAATGAGCTTGATTATAACAGGGTTAAAAAGGATTCACGGAAAGTTGAGCGTAACTGACTCACATCATTGCTTCGACTGACTCTGCGCTTTCTTCTGCTGCTCTTCAGTCCACGGCGGGGTAACTCCGTTCATGCGAGCATAGGCAATGGACTGGCCGAGGTGCTCAGCGTTGTGCTCCAGGATGAAAACAAGCACAGCCCGAGTGCTTTTCTTTCCGCCTCGGAAACTGACCAGTTTATCCATATCTGACTCCGGCATACCCACGACCGCGGTACGCATATGGGCGAAGGCGTCCTGTAGCGTTTGAACAACCTTCGCTTTGTCGGTCGTCGACTTATCGAAGCCCTGCACTTTGAAGTCTGCCGGCGGCTGAACGCCGAACAGCTTCGGCAAATTGTAGTTCGCGGCTGCTACGTGCAGGAAAACTTCGCTGATCGACCGGACGCCTTCGGCCGGTCGCCAGGTGTATTTGTCGGCGGGAATGGCCTGAGCAAGCGAAACGTACTTGTCCTCCTGAACCTTCAGGTCGTCGAGGAACTCGGCACGAACACCTGAGGTGGGAGCAGGGGCCGGCGGCGCTGAGGCCCCCTGCGAACTCGCCGGAATGACCAGAGAAGCGATCAGCAGGATCAACAGCGAGAATCGTGAGGCGAGGACAGAGATTTGTTTCATTGTCTTCAGCACCGACTTTTATACCCTTTTTCAGCGGGTACGGCGCGGTACCTGTCGCGGTATTCAAGCGGCCCGTCCCATTCTTCACTCCCCAGCCTGGTTCGGGGCGCGAACCTGGAAGCTGGCATTTCAACCATACGGTGTCGACGAGCCTGTTGCAATATTGAATAATGCGGAATAATATGCCGCAATAATGGACAAGACCATCAGCTTCCGCGCCGACGAAAAGAAAGTCGCGACCCTGGATGCCCTGGCGGCGTTACAGGAACGCGATCGCACTTATCTGCTCAACCAGGCGATCGACTACTACCTGGAATTAAACCAGTACCACATCGAGTTGATCGAAAAAGGTATCCGGCAAGCCGACGCCGGCGAACTGGTGGACCATAGCGAGGTGGAGAAGTTGGTCGCCAGGTTGCGGCGCGTCAAGTGACAATTCGATGGACAAAAGATGCTGTCCAGCAACTCGCCGCCGCCGTCGATTATGTTGCGGCGGATAACATCAAGGCTGCCGATGCGCTGTTCCTGAAAATCACGGAGTCTGTGCGACGTCTTGAGTTCTTTCCCAAGGCCGGGCGGGAAGGCCGGGTAAAGAACACGCGCGAATTGGTGATTGTGGGAACGCCTTACCACGTGGCGTATCGGTTAAAAGGCAAGTCCACCGTCCAGGTGCTGGCTCTGCTGCATGGCAGGCGTCGCTGGCCGAAAAGCTTCTGAGACATCACGGATAGTTCTCTTAGAAAAGAGGGATCATTGCGTCCGCAGCGCTTCCATCGGCTCAATCGACGCGGCGCGCAAGGCTGGAATATAAGCCGCGATAATCCCCGCGACTCCCACTACCAGACACACCAACGCAAGCACCACCGGATTGCGCGAGCCGGTGCCGTACAGCATGCTGCGCAGCACGGTGCTGGTCAGCAGGATGGCAGCGACTCCTATTCCCAGTCCGACAAGCAGCAGCCTGGCGGCCTCGCGCAGCACCATGCCCAGGACGGTAATGCGCTGAGCGCCCAAAGCCATGCGCACGCCGATCTCGCGCGTGCGGCGTGTCACGGCGTACATCATCACGCCGTACAGTCCGACCACCGTCAGCACCAGCGCAAGTCCCGCGAAGGCGCCGAGCAGCGCCATGGCAAATCGCGGCTGCGCGAGGCCCCGCGACACAAGTTCATCCATGGTCCGCACCTGCGTCACCGGGATGTCCTTATCCATCGACGAGACGATCCGCCGGATGCTGGACTCCAGGCTGAGCGGATCGACAGACGAGCGCACCACCGTGTAGACGCAGCACCACGTAGGGAGCTGATCGGCCGGGACGTACATTGCGGGACGCATCTCGCGCTGTGTCGGCGACAGCTTGATATTGTCCACCACTCCGACGACCTCACGCCATGGTGTCTCTTCGGTTCCGATGCCCGCGCCGGGCTTCAGCTTCTTTCCCAGCATCGGCTCGCCGGGAAAAAATCTGTCGGCGAAAGCGCGGTTCACGATGATCACGAATGGCGAGTGCATGTCATCGCGATCGGTGAAGTCCCGCCCCTCGAGGAGCGGTGCACGCATGGCGCTGAAGAACCGCGGCGTGATCCCATTGAAGTCGGCGCTCTGCCGCTGGCCTTCGGGCAGAGGATGCTCGGTATCTTCGAAGCTGATGACCGCGCCATCTTCGGTCATGGGCAGAAGCATGGCGCCCGCCGCCGACTGCACACCCGGTAGAGCGCGCACCTTTTCGAAGTACTCGCGATAAAACGGAGTGCGGCTCTTGCGATAACGCGTGTCTGGCGTCTCGAAGAAGAGCGTCAGCAGTTTGTGCGAATCGAATCCCAGCTTGTCATTACGCAGATTGAGGAAGCTGGTGATGAGCAGGCCCGCGCCGGCCGTCAGCACCAACCCCAGCGCCACCTGTCCCACAATGAGGGAGGAGCGCAGCCAGTCACGTCCGGAAGCTTCGTTGCGCGTGCCCTCTTTCAAATTCGAGACCAGGTCGGTGCGCGATGCGGTCAGCGCCGGCACAATCCCGAATGCAATGCCCGCCGCACAGGCAATGCCCATGGCGAAGCCAAGGACCCGCAGGTCCACGCCCGCACTTACAGCGCGAGGGACGCTGTCGCCGATCAGCGAGAGCATGAGCGGCGTGCTCAGATAAGCGAGGCCGCATCCTGCCAGGCCGCCGACAGCGCTCAGTACCAGGCTCTCCACCAGCAGCTGCCGGATGATGCGCGCCCGGCCCGCGCCTAAAGCGCAACGCATTGCGATCTCACGTTCACGCTCGCGCATTCGGGCCAGCAGCAGGTTGGCAATGTTGCTGCACGCGATCAGCAGCACCAATCCCACCGCGCCGAGCACGATCAGCAGCGGCGTGCGCGTGTCGCCGACCAGGCCATCCAGCGCGCTTACCACCCGCGCGGCATCGTGTTTGTAGTTCGTCGCGGGATATTGCTTCGCAAGGTTCGTGGCGATCAGGTTCAGGTCCTGGCGCGCCTGCCCCACGGTAGCTCCGGGCTTGAGGCGGCCAATCGCATTTAGAAAATGCCCCCCGCGGTTGCTGATGGCCGGATGCGGATCGTTCGGGTCATCGTCGATGGCGAGCGTCGTCCACATGCCGACCTGTGGCTCGGTAACAGGGAAGCGGAAGCTGGCGGGCATCACGCCGATGATGGTGTAGAGATCGCCGCTGAGATTGATGCTCCGTCCCAGGACGGATCGGTCGGCGCCGAACTGCGATTGCCAGAGCGCGTGGCTGATCAGCACCACATGCGCGCCGCGCTTTTCCTCCTCGCGCGTGAAGCCGCGGCCCAACTCAGGATTCACGCCCAGCGCGGGCAGAAGGTCCCATGAGGTGACCTCTGCGTCGATGTGCACCGGCTCGCCCGCGCCAGTCAAAGTGAACTGATTGTCGTGATACGAGATCAAATGCTCCAGCGTGTGGTTCTGCGCGCGCCAGTCGAAGAAATCCGGATAGGATATGGCCCTGGTTAATGGATTCCGCGTGTTGATGGAGTCCGCCTCAACCAGGCGCTCAGAATGGTCGTACGGCAGAGGCCGCAGCATGACCGCGTCGATCACGCTGAAGACGGCAGTATTGGCGCCGATCGCCAGTGCGAGGGTGAGGATGGTCATCGCCGCGAATCCTGGCGACTTGAAGAGCTGGCGAAGTGCGTAGCGAAGGTCGTCGGTCAGGCTGCGCATGAGTACTCCCTGCGAGAATGCAGGAGAGAGAAGCAATCTCTGCTCCACTGAGGCCCGTCTGTAAGCGATTCATTATGAATGGGCAAGTGCCACCAACGAGGCTTTCAGGCCTGGCCTGTGTTCGGCGCTGAACGCTTCTGTTCGAGGACGAACAGCCGGCGTGTTGTGATAAGGCCCTGCCTGAAGCCGCCCTGAGCTATTGCCGATGGGCCTCTTATGGAGGCCTGTTGTGGACCGTCGCTGGCGGATTGCCCTTTTCTCCTCTGGCAGTTTCGTGACTAAGATGACGCTGGTTGGCGTGCTGGCAGGCGCAGTGGCGCTCGGCACCCTGGCCTCGGCGCTGCTGGTTTTCGACCGCGTACACGCTCATCGCGATTTGGACCAGCGACTGTCTATGTGGTCACAGGTGCTGGGCAGCATCTCAGCAACCGCCCTGCGCGATGACGACCGCAACGGTGCGAAGATGGCCGTAGCTTCGCTGCGCGCCGAGGCCGCAGTCGTCACCGGCTGCCTCTACGATTCCTCGGGAACTTTGCTCGCCGCCTATCAGCGTTCCAAGACCTACATCCCCTGTCCGTCCAATCCACACGAAGTCCGGCGCGCGGCCGCCGGCTACGACTCCACAACCCGTATCGTTTATCTCGGACAAAACGCCGTGGGACAGCTCTATCTTCTCTCGGACCACGCTACCCTCTGGCACGAGACACATGTGCTGGTCATCTTCACAGGTACGCTGCTCCTCATCTCTCTGTCGTTGGGCGGTATTTCCGACACGGTGTTGCGGCGCAGGATGTCCCAGCCGCTATCCAGGCTGACGAATCTTATGCGGAAGGTGACGCAGGAGCAGGACTATGGCCTGCGCGCCGCCGTCTGCGGCAACGATGAAGTTGCGCAACTGGGGCGGGGGTTCAACACCATGCTGGCGGAGATCCAGCAGCGCGACAGCGACTTACAACAGAAGAAGCTCGAAATGGAAGAGGAACTGAAGCGCCGCCAGGAAATCAACCGCGAGCTGGTGCTGGCGAAGGAACAAGCCGAATTTGCCAATCGCAGCAAAAGCGAGTTCCTGGCCAACATGAGCCACGAAATCCGCACGCCCATGAACGGCGTCATCGGCATGACCGAGCTGGCGCTGGAGACGAACCTCACCCCCGAGCAGCGCGAATACCTTTCCACCGTGAAACTCTCGGCCGAGTCGCTGCTCTCGATCATCAATGACATCCTCGACTTCTCCAAAATCGAGGTGGGTCGCCTGGAGCTGGACTGCTTCGAATTCAACGTTCACGACCTGGTGGGATCGACCCTGAAGGGCATCGCGATTCGCGCGCACCAGAAGGGAATCGAGCTGGTCTATGACGTTCGTCCCTCAGTGCCCGACATCCTTATTGGCGACGCGCATCGCCTCCGTCAGATACTGCTGAACCTGGTGGCCAACGCGATCAAGTTCACCGAGAGCGGGGAGGTGGTAGTGATCCTGGACAGCGTGCCGGAGGGCGCGCCGAACATGATTCACCTCATGGTGCGCGACACCGGCATAGGCATTGCGCACGACAAACGGCAGATGATCTTCGACGCCTTCTCGCAGGCCGATTCCTCACACAGCCGATGCTATGGGGGCACGGGACTGGGCCTGGCGATCACGTCGCGCCTGGTGCAGCTGATGGGTGGGCAGATTTCGGTCGACAGCGAGCCCGGCCTGGGCAGCGAATTTCACGTGATGGTGCCTCTGCCGCCCGGACCGTTGCAGACCGCAGAAATCCCCGCGTGCTTGAAAGGCGTGACCGCCCTGGTCGTCGACGACAACCTGACGCAGCGAAAGATCCTCGACGGCATGCTCAGCCAATGGGGCATGAAGCCGGACTCAGTTGAAAGCGGTATGCGCGCATTGTCCGCCATGGAAACGGCGGCAAGCGCCAATGCCGCTTACCGCCTGGTGCTGATTGACGCCACCATGCCGGAGATGGATGGATTCCAGTTGGCCGAGTGCGTCAGGCGCAATCCCAAGTTTGCCGGCGCAACCATCCTGATGCTGAGTCCTGGATTACGCTCGGGGGACATCAGCCGCTGCCGCGAACTGGGGGTCTCCGCTTATGTCATCAAACCGATCCGGCGATTGGAGCTGATGAACGTCATTGTTCGGGTGCTGAAGAGCAAGGAGTCCTTTACCGCTCCCGAGCAGGGGCAGGAGCTGTGGGAGAAAGAGCGGCATGGGCGGCTGCACATTCTTGCTGCCGAGGACAACCGCGTGAACCAGCGCCTGCTGGTCCGCTTGCTGGAGAAGGAGGGGCACAACGTTACGCTGGTGGAAGATGGCGAAGCGGCTGTGGCCGCCAGCGACGAAACCGACTTCGATGTGATTCTGATGGACGTGCAGATGCCGGTGATGGATGGTCTGGAGGCGACGCGTATTATTCGTGGCCGCGAGCAGCAGAGCGGTAAGCACGTGCCTGTCATCGCTCTGACCGCTCATGCCATGAAGGGAGACCGCGAGCGCTGCCTGGAAGCGGGCATGGACGCCTACGTTGCCAAGCCCGTACAGAAGCAGGAACTGCTGCACATGATCTATCAGCATGGCACGCACTCGGCGGGCCATGTGGCAAAGGTGGGAGCAGCCATCACGGCCGATCCCGGCGTGCTGGACATCGCGCGCGCCGTGGAGCGCAACGGCCGCGACAAGCAGATCGTGGCCGAACTCTGCGAGCTGTTCCTGCACGATGCGAATACGCTCTCGCCTGTCCTCCTGCGCGCCGTGGAAACCAGCGACAAGGGCTCGGCAGCGCGGGCGGCGCACAGGCTGAAGATGTCAGCGGACACGATTTGCGCTAACCGTACCTACTACGCGGCCGATGCGCTGGAACAACAGGTTGAGCTTGGCGACCACACAGCCATCGCCGCTGCTGCAGCCCTGTTGCAGCGCGAAGTCGATGGCTTGCGTGATGCTGCCCAGCGGTTCCTCGCCGCGCGCGCTGAAGTGAATCGAAACGAAACGCTGCCCAATATGTTCCTGCAGGAGTCATCCGCCGCAGCGGAAACGAGCTTCGCGGCGGCCGTATCTTCTGATTAGTGCATGTCAGCGCTGCTCGTCATTTGACCGCAAATTCATCATCCCGCAACCAGCTCTGTCATCTAATAAAGTGACCCCTAATCCCCACAATCACTGGACTAAAACTGTGCCCATGCAAAAGCATGTTGACGAAGTTGTGTTGGAAATGACGGCAGAGAAGACATCACCGAAGAAACGCTACATATTCGCCAGCGATTTCGACCAGACGCTGAGCTTCAACGACTCGGGCTACGTGCTGAGCGAGCTGCTGGGAATCTCCGTCAGCGAATTCGAGCGCAAGACCGACGGCATGACCAAGCTCAACCTGGTGCAGCAGGGCGGGGAACTTGCGTATCTGCTCTTGCATGATCCCGAGTTCCGCTCGCGCGTGCGTCGCGAGCATTTGTACGAGACCGGCAAGCGGGTGCGGCTGAAGCCGAACATCGACGCGCTCTACAGCTTCTTGTCGCAAGAGGTCGAGGGCTTCCACTTCGACTTTTACGTGATCTCGGCGGCGCCGGTGGAGGTGATTTGCTCGGCGCTGGAGGGCATTGTTCCGCCTGACCACATCTACGGTACGGAATTCGAGTACAACGCCGCGGGTGAAATCGAGCGGATCAAGCAGGTCACCGCCGGCTACGGCAAAGTCGCGGTCATAGACCAGCTGCTGGAGAAGCTGCGTACCGGCCCGGACCGCATCGTGTATGTCGGCGACGGCAGCTCCGACATTCATGTGATGCTGCACATCAACCGTCGCGACGGCTTCACCATCGCCGTGTCGGAAAACAAGTACCTGGCGCCGATCGCGAAGCGCTCCGTCATCAGCGACAGTGCGCTAGCCATTCTGGTTCCGATTCTCGAGGAAGTAGTGAAGTGGGATTCGACGAAGATCCGCGATCTGTTTGAAGCCAAGGGCCTGCTGATCCAGCAGTGGGACAAGGTGCAGACGGATATGCTGACCATCGTGCCCGCGGTTGTGCCACAGGAAGAGCGCGCGGATGCGGCCGCGGCAGATTAAGCACACGTAGCGCGGGTCTCCGACCCGCGCTCATCGGGGCGGCTTACGCCCCCAACACGCCACCGCGCTCATCACGCGCGTCCAATATCGCGAGTCGCGGTACAAGTTTCCGAACTGTTCAAAGCCTTGGTTGTTAATGTGTCCTGATTCCACGATCCGCGCCTGCAACTCTCGCATTGTTTCGATCCAATACGTGGCCCACCGAGAGCCGCCGTTGAACACCGGCGTGTGGCCCTCGCCCCCGACATCGTTGAGCTGGAGCGAATCCATCCAGCCGGGAATTTTGCGCCCGATAAAGTAGTCGATGTTCACCTCCACTGACCACTGCAACCATCCCTGCCAAAATCGGCGCATCGATTCCGGCTCGGCGACCGTGGCCGGCAGGAAATCTGGTTCAATGGACAGAAGCACACCGCCAGGCTTCAGCGCCGCGATCATACGCTCCAACACCTGCCGAGCGGAGGGAAGGTGATGCAGCACGGCACGCGCTACGACTAAATCAAATACGCCTGGCTCGATTGCATCCTGCGTGATGTCAAGCTGGCGCACTTCGAGGCACGACTGCCGCACGCCCGTGACGTAGCTGATGTCGAGGTCGCTGGCGACTGCGTGCCCCGTGGGCGCAACCCGATCGGCGAGCCACCGCGAGATGGAGCCGTTGCCGCATCCCACTTCCAGACAACGCCAGCCGGGACGGAGACCGAGAAGCTCGATGTGCGCCCGCTCCATCGGGTCCAGCAACTCCGACATCAAAGCCAGACGGTGCTGCTCGCCGGCAAGGTTGTGAGGGAGAATGTAACCAGGCATCGTCGCCGCCTCGGTTCAGGGTGAAAGCGCGTTCGTACTATACGCGATCGAGCGCTCGCGATTAAGGAGTCGTGCTGCGTGGATTCGCAGAAGAAATCCTTCTGGCTGTTATTCGCTGTGCTCAGCTGCATCGGTTTCTTCTTGCCGTTCTGGTGGGGCGTGGCCGAAAGCTTCGGTGCACTGTTTGTGAGCTGGTGGGTAATCTATCGCAGCGGGATTTTTTAATGCGGGGGAAGTTTTACGTTGTGACGTAAGTCATAGGCGGGCGTGACAGCGGCTGGATAGGCTGAGAACATGTGCAGCTGTCCAGCGTCGGTCATCAACTCTGGCGAAGAGCCAATAGCGATTACCGAACAGCGATCGAAAAAGCAGCTCATCCGCCGCTCCGATCGTGACTACTCGCAACATCTGCGGCTCGGCGTGCAGCTGGCGTTCCTTCTGCTGAATGTGTGGATTGGGATTCAGTTCTACCAGTGGGTGCGGTGGGCTGAGACCGCAGGCAAGACGCGCGCAGTCGAACGTCCTGCTGGAGTTGAAGGCTGGCTGCCGATTGCCGGACTGATGCAACTGAAGTATGTGGCAGTCACACACCGCTGGCCGCTGGTCCATCCTGCCGGCCTGTTCTTGATCACCGTCTTCCTCCTGATGTCCTTCCTGCTGCGCAAATCGTTTTGCAGCTGGCTGTGTCCGGTCGGAACACTTTCCGAGTATCTGTGGAAGCTGGGCCGCTACACCTTTCGCCGCAATTTCACGCTACCGCGCTGGATGGATGTCCTGCTGCGTGGGACAAAGTATCTGCTGCTGGCATTCTTCGCTTACGCCGTTGTGGTTATGCCGGCTGAGTCGATTGCCGGCTTCCTGAGCTCGCCCTACGGGTTGGTGGTCGATGTTCGCATGCTGAACTTTTTCCGCTTCCTCGGCGGAACAGCGGCATTCGTCATCCTGGCGCTGATTGTGGCGTCGTTGTTTGTGCAGAACTTCTGGTGCCGCTACTTGTGTCCGTACGGCGCGCTCATGGGGCTAGTCTCGATGTTGAGTCCGCTGCGCATTCGTCGCAACGAGACAACCTGCATCGATTGCGGAAAGTGCGCGAAGGCGTGTCCCTCGACCTTGCGGGTCGACCAGTTGGTGCAGATCCGCTCCGCCGAGTGCACGGGATGCCTGGAATGCGTTGCCGTCTGCCCCGCCCAGGATGCTCTCGTGCTCGCCTCAATGTTTGGCTGGGGAGCAAAGAAGAGTGGATCGCGCTGGAGAACGCCGAAAGCTATCCCGGCCTGGAGTCTGGCCGCGGCAATCGCGATCTTGTTCTTCGGCCTAGTGGGATACGCAAAACTCAGCGGCCATTGGGATACCGCCGTGCCGCAACAGATCTACTTCCAGCTGGTCTCTCACGCTAGCGAAGTCAGCCATCCCTGAACCTTCCGCGCCAAAAAACGCGTTACTGCGGACTAAGACACGTCGCCGGACGGTTGCGACGGTCGGCGGCTCTGTGCCTGGTCGAGCCTAACAGCCTGAAAATTAAGGAGAACTGTTGAATCCCAGGAAGCGATGCCTTTGGCAATCCAGGTGCTTTCGTATCAAGGTTCCTCTGCGCGGAGCACGCTCCCTGCGTCGCTCCCGGAACGTAAAGGGGTGAAAGACATCATGGACAGCAACCCAAACGAGCGTGCCACCACCGCCATTTGGAAGCCGGCACAGACCTACACCCTGGCGGCGATTTGCCTCCTTATCGGGTTGGCCATCGGATATTTTCTGCGCGGCTCGGCCTCGTCAACGCCGGTCGCCATCGCCTCCGAGGGAGCGCCTCAGGCGGGGCAGGCACAGTCAGCACAGGATCCGCACGCGGGCATGGGTCAGCAGCGCATGCCCAGTCTGGACGAGATGAAGCAGATGGCCGATAAGCAGGCCGCGCCCTTGCTGGGACAGCTTAAGAGCGATCCCAACAATGCCGAACTGCTCAACCAGATCGGAACCATGTATCGCGCTACCCATCAATTCAAGACGGCCATCGAGTACTACCAGAAGTCACTGGCGATTAACCCGAAGAACGTCGGCGCGCGTACCGATATGGCTTCCTGCCTGTATTATCTGGGCGATGTGGATGGCGCGCTGGCGCAGCTGAACAAGTCGCTCAGCTACGATCCGAAGCACGCCGGGACGCTGATCAATATCGGCATCATCAAGTGGAAGGGCAAGAATGATGTCGATGGTGCCGTGGCGGCATGGGAGAAGCTACTCCAGGCGAACCCCAATTTCGAGAATAAGGCCATGGTCGAGCACATGATTGCCGAAGCCAAGCAAAGCAAGGCGCCGGTGATCACTGGCGTCAAAGGCTGAAGAATAGCCTACGGTTTCCCACCAGAGCATCACGTACGGGCACAGGACGCACTACTCCTGTTTTCATCGCGAAACATTCCGCAGAAATCCGAATTTCATGCTTCTCGCGGGAAACACCGCGTTTTTCGCGGCGTGCGGCCAACGTGAACCTTCTTAGTTAACCGTTTTTATTGGGTCCGCCAAGGTTCTCCCACCCCATCCCTTGTGGTGAGCGGCCTAGACGCAGCTTAGCCACAAAAAGCCTCAATTTCCTCTTGACAGACAACGGTTTAGGAGTAGGATACGTCCTAAGTGGTAAGAAGTGGGACGTGGTGGGACGACCCTCGGGGCTCTCAAAGCAGTCGCTGGATGCGAAGCGGACTATTGCCCAACTTATGGTGCAACTTGATCGCAACGACTCGGCAGGGCTTGTGACGTCTACCTCCTTGCTCGGGATTGAAAAGGCCCGACGCTATGTTTCGCGGCACTCACTTAACCCGGCTCGACGACAAAGGGCGTCTGAAGATGCCCGCGGAATTCAAGCGCGAAATCGACGAGAACTACAGCGCGCAATTCTATATCACCAGCTGGGACGGGAGGAGTGCCAAAGTTTATCCCATGCAGGCCTGGGAAGAGATCGAGCGCAAGCTGGCCGCCCTGCCCGAGATGAACAAGACCAAGCAGAAATTTCTGGAGCGGACCAGCTATTACGGGCAGGTGGTGGAGTTCGACGGCCAGGGCCGGCTGCTGATGCCGCAGGTGCTGCGCGAGACGGCCAACCTGAAGGGCGAGGTTGCGGTGATGGGCAACTTGAAGCACCTGGTGGTGCGCAACGCGGAAGAGCTCCGCAAGGCGATTGTCGAACCCTTCACCGAGGAAGATGAGGCCACACTCGGCGGTCTGGGAATTTAGCTTTTCCGGTTTCCATTCGCAATGGCAGTGAGTGGACAAGGGATCTTCAGAATCGGACAGCGCCCCTGGGCGCGGACATGGAAGCGGCGACTTTGGCCATGTCTCAGTTCTTTTAAAACCAGCGATCGAATTCCTGGCCGTACGGCGCGGCGGGACCTATATCGATGCAACCCTCGGCTTAGGCGGACACAGTTGGGAAATCGCAAAACGCCTCGGCCCTCAGGGTCATTTGATTGGCTTCGATAAGGACCCCGAAGCGTTACAGCACGCGCGTGAGCGGTTGACGAAGCCGCCGGCGGAACTGGCGAGTGACTGGCCGCAGATCGAGCTTGTGCATTCGTCATTTGCCGGCGTAGCACAGCATGTCCCGGCAGCATCGGTTGACGGATTGCTCGCCGACCTGGGCGTCAGCTCGATGCAGTTGGAGAACGCGGCGCGTGGATTCAGTTTTCAGGCGGAAGGCCCTTTGGATATGCGGATGAATCCGCACTCCGGGCTGACTGCCGGTCAAGTGGTAAACCGCTTCGACGAGCGCGAGCTTGCCGACGCGATTTACGAATTCGGTGAGGAAAGGAGGTCGCGGAGAATCGCCAGAGCCATTGTTCGGGCGCGGCCGATTC
>DATFSK010000114.1:0-86781 GCA_035262645.1 Terriglobales bacterium | reverse complement strand
CTGGCGGTCTTCAAGTTCGATCGTATGGAGTGGGCGATCGAGAAGTGCACGGAGCTGAATGTCAGCAGCATCGTGCCGGTGATCGCGCGGCGGACGGAGAAGCATCTTGCAGCGGCCGCGGAGAAGCGCGTGGAGCGCTGGCGGCGGATCGCGCGAGAGGCATCGGAGCAGTCGCGGCGGGTGACGCCGCCACAAATCGCTGCGCCGATGAAGCTGAGGGAGGCACTCGGCGCATCGGGCGACAAGCCGCATTCGATTGTCATCCCGACAGATGACTTCAGTTCGAGTGGAGAGATCTGCGGTCCGCCGGCTGGAGAGCTGAAGATCGTTCTCGCCGAAAGTGAGCGTGAAGCGTCGTTTGCGAACGTTCTTAACGCGCAAGAGAATGTTGCGTCGCTGGCAGTAGCTGCTGGGCCGGAAGGCGGGTGGACTAAGGAGGAGTTGCAGGGGTTCGCTAATTCAGGATGGATGACTGCGTCCCTCGGCGAGACTATCCTGCGCTCTGAGACGGCTGCGATCGCAGCGTTGGCGGTCGCGAGGGCAGTGCTTTAACAGTCGTTAAAAGGCGGGTCGCCCTGGCCCAACGGATAAAGCAATTCTTGCCTCGATATCCACAGCTGATTCCGCTTGCGTGGCACTCGCGAAAGAGGAATAATGCGATATTCGCCTTTTCTTCGCAGCGGAGTTTGCGTGTCGAACAATGGATACCACGATTTCGTTCCTACTGACGACCAGCGGCGGGCGATCGAACACGTTTATGGGCCTATGCTGGTCGTTGCCGGGGCGGGAACGGGCAAGACCACAGTGCTTGCGCGGCGCATCGCCCACCTGATCAAGAGCGAAGCCGCGCGCCCCGACGAAATTCTTGCTGTCACCTACACGCGCAACTCTGCGGCGGAGTTGATTCGGCGGGTCGCTGGAATTCTCTATCCCAAACTCGATCAACAGCCATCGCTGTATCCCGAGCTGAATCGTTCGAACGCGGCGAAGAAGCTGCTTCAGAGCGGCCTGCAGGCGCATACGTTCCACTCGTATTGCTATCGGCTGCTGCAGGATGCGGGGCACAAGTTTCAGCTGCTGGATGACAAGGACCTCTTCGTGCTCCTGCGGCGGCGCATGGGCGATCTGAAGCTGGAACACTACATCAAAGCGGCGACTCCGGGAAAATTCCTCGAAGACCTGCTGAAGTTCTTCAGCAGCTGTCACGATGAGCTGCGCACGCCTGACGATTACGACGCGTATCTCGCCCGGGTCGAGCGTGGCGAGATTCCGCTTCCGCGCATGGCGAAGTCGAAGGACGCGCGTGAGATGCCGGACGACGAAGTGCTTGGCCGTTGCCGTGAAGTTGCGCGGGCGTTCCGTTTCGCCGAAAAGCTGCTGCAAGACGAAGGCCTCGGTACCTTCGGGCACATCATCACGCGTGCGGTGGATGTGCTGGCACGGCGGGAAAAGGTCCTGGAGCGCGCGCGGCGGCGGGCACGGTTCATCCTCATCGACGAGTTCCAGGACTCGAACGTGGCGCAGATCAGGCTGGCCAATATTCTCGGCGGCGATGAGGCGAATGTTTTTGCGGTGGGCGATCCCGACCAGGCGATTTACCAGTTCCGCGGCGCAACCAGCGACGCCTTCGATCAGTTTCTCCAAACCTTCGGTCCCGATCGCGTCGCGCGCGTGACGATGTCGGCTAACCGGCGCTCGACGCAGCCGATCCTGCGCTGTGCATACCAGGTCATCAAGTGCAATCCGGAAATCGTCAGCGTGGATGCAAGCTGGAGGCGCAAGCCGCTCAGCTGCGATCGCGAGAAACAGAATCCCTTGCTGGCAACCGCGCCTGCCGTGCAGGCGGTTGCACACAATGGCGCTGAGCAGGAGGCGAGCTTTATTGCGGGCACGATTGAAACCATGCGCCGTGAACAGCCGGGGACGAAGCTGAGCCGCATCGCGGTGTTGTATCGGTCGCATTTTCAACGCGAAGAGATTGTTGCCGAGCTGACGCGACGCGGCATTCCGGTGCGTGTGAAGGGCGCCGACCTGTTTCACACGCCGGAGCTGCGCGATGCCATGGCGGTGCTGCGGCTGCTGGATGCGAGTCATCCGGTCGCGCTCTTCCGTGTGGCTGCGCTGCCGGTCTTCAAGGTCGATCCAGAGCGGTTTCGGGAGGAGCTGGCGCTGGCGGGCGACAACTTCTCTGCCGAGGCGGTATTGGAGAATGTGCCTGGCGGATTGCAGGTCGTGGAGGAGCTTCGCGCGGCGCGGCACGAGCTGCTTGCCGCCGATAACGGTCTGTCGACCGCCATCGAGATTGCGCAGCGCGCGTTCGCCTTGCCGGATTCAATGCCGCTGCGGCGCCTGCGCGACTTCGCCAATCGCTGGCTGGAGAAGCCGAAGCAGATTGTTGCCGGGGGTACGCTGCACGATTTTCTGGATTATGTTTCCATTTTTCGCGATGAAGCAAAGGGCTCGCTGGTGGAAGAGACCGATGAAGATGATCCAGTGGCGGCACTTGAGCCGGGCGAACTGGCGAGTGCTCCCGTTGATGACGCTGTGCAGCTGATGACGGTGCACGCCGTTAAGGGGCTGGAGTTCCCGTGCGTGTTTGTGGTCCGCGCTGTCTCGCAGTCGTTCCCGAGCGGATACAAAGAGTCGCTGGTGGAATTCCCGCCGCAGTTGCGGAGCCGTCAGGCGTTGACGGACGATGACGCGAAGACGCGTCATGAGCAGGAAGAGCGGCGGCTGTTCTATGTGGCGATGACGCGCGCCATGGATGAGCTGTATCTTTGCGGAAAAGCTGGAAGGGACAAAGGTCAACCTGCGCCGCCGAAGACGTATATGAGGGAGCTGGTGAGTTGCTCGCGTTCGTCGCTGCGCGGGGCGATCGAGTGTCGCATGCTGCAACCGGAGGTGGTTGCGCAGATCCACGCTGCGACCGAGCCGCTGCTCACGGTTTCGCGGTGGACGCAGATGTCGCCGCGCGAGGATGCCCGCCTGCTGGAGCTGAGCGCGAGCGCGCTGCAGAGGTACGAAAATTGCCCGCTGGCGTACAAGCTGCAATATGACTGGCGGCTGCCCGAGGACGCGACGGCCGCGTTGCAGTTTGGGAGCGCGATGCATCTGGCGTTAAAGGCACATTTCGATGGGGTGCGCGCGGGCCGTGCGCCCGATGAAGAGACGGTGATTGCGTGTTTCCTGGACGAGTTTGCCAAGGCGAAGATCGACGAGCCGTTGCAGCGTGAGCTCTACACAAAAGACGGCATCGCGCAATTGAGGGCATTTCTTCAGTCGCAGCATGCGCGGCCTGACGGCAAGGTGCTGGAAACGGAGCGGCGCTTCAAGATTCAAATCGGCGGCGCGACGGTGAAAGGGCGATTCGACCGGCTTGATCGTGTGGGCGGCGGTGAGGTGAGCATCATCGATTACAAGACAGGCAAGGGCAAGACGCAGGAAGACGCGGACGATAGCCTGCAGTTGTCTGTCTACGCGCTGGCAGCGAAGGCACTCGGACACACGCCAGCATCGCTGGTGTTCATTAATCTGGGAAACGGGGCGGCGGTCGAGTCACAGCGGACGGCGGAGCAGTTGCGCAGTGCTGAGGCGGACGTGGCAGAGATCGCGGGAAAGATTGCGGCCGGAGAGTTTGAGCCGAAACCGGGCGGGCGATGCTTCTTCTGTTCCTACCATTGCATCTGCCCGGCGCACGAGGAGCCGCTGCCGCGGCCGGCGGAGCAGGCGGCGAAGGTGAATTGAGAGATTCGCAGCGGTGGTGCGAACCGCAGATCCCTCGCCGGCCTAAAGGCCTGCTCGGGATGACAAAAAAATGAAAGCCGGAACGCCGGCCTGAAGGCCAGCTCTGCCGAATTCTTCACTCCGCACGCGTTCTGAAGGTCGGCCCTACCCGACAAACCAATTCCCGCTGATGCCAAAAAGTGAAGGGGACGCTTTCGCGTCCCCTTCGGTTGGTCCGAAGCCAAGTTAGTGCTTTTTCTTCTTCGCAGCCTTCTTGGACTTCTTTGCAGCCTTCTTAGTTGCCATGGTTTCTATTCTCCCTTTCCATTTGTCATGGAATGTTTGCGATCACTTTCATCGCAATTTGATAGTTGTATAGAGTTATTGAAACGAATAGTCAAGCAAAAAACGCATGCAAAATTTGCGAGCGACCGGCACGCGATGCAAGGTAATCGTCTCTTCGACGACGTGATTTCTTGATTGCAACCGAGCAGCGCACCGTTCGCTAACTTCGAACATCGCTCGGAGCCGCATAAACACTGGCTATTTCAATACTCGCAAAAAAGCGCCGCTGATTGCGTCGTGCCATGCGTGCGCCATCATTCCGGCGCGAAGGCTCTTTCGCCACCACGCGAGTAACCCAAACATTAATCCGTAAATTCCGATCAAAATCATGCGTGGAACGCCTTCGTAGCCATGTGAGGCGCCGAAAACGATTGCCGAGATCAACACACCAGCGAGCGTCGAATTGGCGGCGAGGGCGAACTGCCGCTGCAGATACCCGCGGAAGATGATCTCTTCGCAGAGGCCGGCGGTGGCGCTGACGCAGAACCAGACCGCGAGTTGCAGGTTCGTCTCGGGCGCAAGAAAGCCGAGCTGCTTGCGCATACTTTCGAGCTTGCCGGGCTCGGCGAGATGCATCATCCAGGCGAGCACGCCGAGGATGAACCAGGCACACACCCAGAATGCACCGGCGTAGACCACGTCGAGGAAGAAATCTTCCCATGTCTCCCAGCGGCCGCCGACGAGATCGCGCAGGCGAATGCGTTTGCGGATGCCGAGCCAGATGTAGGCGGTGAGAATCCACTCCCAGATCATGGTTCCCACGTATTGCAGCAGCTTGCTTTTGGCGGCGAGAGGATGCTGGCTGGTTGAGCCTTTCACCGACATGAACAACAGGGCGGCGATCAGCAGTGCGGTATGCCACCAGGGGGCAAGAAGGAGCTTTTGCGAAGGCGAAGGAGGCTGCGGATCAGCCGAGATTTGTGCGTCCGCGGGCAAGGCAGCTCCATCTTATAATGAGCTACGAGCCTCAAGCGGCGAGATACGAGCTGCGAGTCGGAACTGGCTTGCGGGCTGGGTAGCCACTTAGGGTGTAGCAGCCGCGAAGGGCAGGGGCGTCGATTGCGGGTTGGCCGGTAACACCCCACTCACTCGTGGCTCGAAGCTCGCAGCTACTTCATCTCAGGAGCAACACTCATGGCCTTCATAGAAGATGTTGTCATCGTATCGGCAGTGCGCACGCCGATTGGAAAGTTTCAAGGCTCGCTGTCGGACCTTACAGCGCCAGAGCTGGGCTCGATCGTAGTGCGCGAAGCGGTCAAGCGGGCGGGCGTCGATCCTAACACGGTCGACGAATGCATCATGGGCAACGTGGTTTCGGCGGGGCTGGGACAGAATCCGGCGCGGCAGGCGGCACTTGGCGGCGGACTGCCTTCGAGCGTCGGAGCGATGACCATCAATAAGGTTTGCGGCTCAGGATTGAAGTCGGTTGCGCTGGCGCAGCAGGCGATCCAGACGGGCAATTCGCAGATCGTGGTGGCGGGCGGCATGGAGAGCATGACCAACGCGCCGTACCTCCTGCAGAACGCGCGCAAGGGTTTCCGCCTGGGCGATCAGAAGGTTGTCGACGCGATGGTGCACGACGGCCTGTGGGACGCCTACAACGACTATCACATGGGCAATACAGGCGAGAACGTCGCGGACAAGTACAAGATCACGCGCGAAGAGCAGGACGAGTACGCGGCGAACTCGCATTGCAAGGCGGTGAGCGCGATCAACGAGTGCCGCTTCAAAGATCAGATTGTGCCGGTCGAGCTGCCCTCGAAGAAGAAGGGAGCGCCGCCGGTGCTGTTCACCAAGGACGAGTCGCCACGCGAGGACACAACAGCCGAGGTGCTGCGCGGGCTGAAGGCTGCGTTCAAGAAGGACGGCACGGTGACGGCGGGCAATGCGCCGGGCGTGAATGACGGCGCGTCGGCGGTGGTGGTGATGTCGGCGGCGAAGGCGAAGGAGCTTGGACTGAAGCCGATGGCGCGGATTGTGGCGCAGGCGACCAGCGGGATCGATCCGGCTTGGGTGATGATGGCGCCGGTGGACGCGGTGCGACAACTGTGGAAGAAGACGGGTTGGAAGAACGAGGACGTCGATCTGTACGAGATCAACGAAGCGTTCTCAGTGGCCGCGATTGCGGTCACGCGCGAGCTGGGGCTCGACCTCAACAAGGTCAACGTGAATGGCGGCGCGGTGGCGCTGGGACATCCGATAGGGGCCAGTGGGGCGCGCATTCTGACTACGTTGTTGTATGAGATGATTCGCCGCGACGTGCACAAGGGGATTGCGGCGTTGTGCCTGGGCGGCGGAAATGCGGTCGGGTTGGCGGTGGAGCGGTAGTCCCCTCACAAAGAAAAAGACCCACCCAAGCAAACACGCTTGGGTGGGGCACCCCAGCCTGCGGCGCTCGGTTCTCTACAGCCGCAATCTACCAACTCGCAATCTAGTTCTCACGGCAGAGTTCGAAGTCCTCGTCATGACGGCAGGCGTAGCGGCGATCTCGCGATCGGCCAGGAGGTCGACCTCGGGTCTGTGTGTTGCTTCGCGAAAACTGCCGGCGTGGGCGACGGCGGAACAGCCGCGCCGGAGCGCGGCGCTACGGTCAATTGCCAACGATACAGGTTTTACCTAATCCGCTTTGCGTTGGTAGCGGATGCGGAAGACCTGTGCCCAGTCGCCGTTCTTCTGCATGAAGACCGTCAGCCAGTAGGCATTTTCGCCGTCGCGGACGATCGTCGACTTCAAGTGGCCCGTGGTTCCGTCGGTGTGCGTGATGTCGAACTCCTGGCGAATGGTTTTGCCGTCGGGATCGGGGGTGGCGGTGCCGGTGGTGAGTTCGCCCTCGGAGCTAGTGTAGTAGAAGTTGATCGCCTTGGTTGCAGGGTTGTAGGCGTAGAAGCCGTTGTAGTGCGGGCTGTCATTGAAATCGGCGAGGAACTGAATTGCCGTGTGATTGGGCGACCAGCGCACGCGGTTCGCGACATGCGTCACCGTCTCGTTGGAGAAGTCGGTGACGTCGGAGTTCCAGGTGCCGCCGACCATCCAGGCGATTGGACTGAGGTCGCCGGCGGGGGGCGGTGATGCGGCCGGCTTGGATTGTGCGACCGAGGTTGCGGTGAGAATTGCGCAGAGTACGGCCAGCGAGAAGGCACGTAGCATGGTTTTCGCCCCTTGGGTGGATTGGCGCGATTCTGGCACGGACCGTGAGGTTGGGCAAGGAAAATGAGATGAATGAACGGAGACATGCCTGGTGAAACGCGGCGATGTGTGCGGCCCACGGTCGATTATGACAACCTGCGGGAGCGATCCATGCTACTCTAGTCGCAAGTTCGGCCGAATCGGACTGCCTATGACGCGCATCGATACCAAGCAGAATGTCCTCATAGTTTGCGCGCGCCGGTTCCGGCACTGCTGTCCCTGCTGTTGTTGTCGGTAGCATAGCGCTCCGTTCCTTCGCAAAACCAACACTCACACAGCCGGCCCAGGTGCCAGCATCTTTTGGAGACAGACCATGAAGATAGCCAACGATGTTACGGAATTGATTGGACGCACGCCGCTCGTGCGCCTGAACAAGGTTACTAACGGCGCGCGCGCGACCGTCGCCGCCAAGCTGGAAAGCTTCAACCCTTGCAGCAGCGTGAAAGACCGCATCGGGGTGAGCATGATCAATGAAGCCGAGCGCGCGGGAAAGATCACGCCGGGCAAGACCGTGCTGATCGAGCCGACCAGCGGCAACACGGGAATCGGGCTGGCATTTGTCGCCGCGGTGAAGGGCTACAGATTGATCCTCACCATGCCGGAGACCATGAGCACGGAGCGTCGCGTTCTGCTGCGGGCTTACGGCGCGGAGATCGTGCTGACGCCAGGGCCAAAAGGAATGAAGGGCGCAATCGCCAAGGCCAACGAAATCCTGGCGCAGACTCCGAATGGTTTTATGCCGCAGCAGTTCGACAATCCGGCGAATCCGAAGATCCACCGCGAGACGACCGGGCCGGAGATCTGGAACGATACCGATGGCACGGTCGACATTCTGATCTCGGGCATCGGCACCGGCGGAACGCTAACTGGCGTGTCGGACTACATCAAGCCGAAGAAGCCTTCGTTTAAGGCAATTGCGGTTGAGCCGACAGAGAGTGCGGTGCTTTCCGGTGGAGAGCCGAGCCCGCATAAGATCCAGGGCATTGGCGCCGGCTTTGTTCCGAGCATCCTGCGAACCGACTATATTGACGAGGTCATCCAGGTATCCAGCGATGAGGCCATCAATATGGCGCGCCGGCTGGCAGAGGACGAAGGGCTGCTGGTCGGGATCTCGTCGGGGGCGGCCGTGGTGGCGGCGCTGCGGGTAGCCGAACGCCCGGAGAATGCCGGCAAGCTGATTGTTGTGGTGCTGCCGGATACCGGTGAGCGCTACTTGAGTAGTATCCTCTTCGAGAAGCTGCGCGATGAGGCGCTGGCGCTCTCGGCAGTAGCGGTTGCGGTGTGAACCTGCTTTCCTCAATGCGCGAAGACATCGCCGCGGTGCTCGACCGCGATCCGGCGGCGAAGTCTCGCGTGGAGGTGGTGCTGCTGTATTCAGGCTTGCACGCCTTGTGGGCATTCCGGATTAGCCACTCGCTGTGGATTCATGGCTGGCGGTTCGTGGCGCGTTTCCTCTCGCAGGCGGCGCGCCTGTTAACGGGAATCGAGATTCATCCCGGTGCGGAGATCGGGCGGCGCTTCTTCGTCGATCACGGCATGGGAGTGGTGATCGGCGAGACGACGATCATCGGCGACGACGTAACGCTGTTTCAGGGTGTGACGCTCGGTGGCACGGGCAAGGAAACGGGCAAGCGACATCCGACGCTACGGAATGGCGTGGTGGTTGGCTCCGGCGCGCGCGTGCTGGGAAACATTGTGATTGGCGAGAACTCGCGAGTGGGTGCGGGTTCGGTCGTCCTGCGAGATATTCCCGACAATTCAACGGTGGTCGGTGTGCCTGGGCATATCGTGTTGCGTCAGGGCAAGCGGGTGGTGATTACCGATCCCAAGCAGATCAACGATCCGCTGTCGGAGGCGCTGGCGGCGGTGGCGAACGAAGTGAAGAAGCTGAAGGAAGAAGTGCGCGAGTTGCAGGGGCGGGAGTTGGTGCCCGGCGATGGAACCGACCGGCTACAGGAAATCATCGAGATCGATTATCAGATTTGAATGTCCTTCGTAGCGCCGGTCTTCTGACTGATCCCGCCTCTATTCCCGGTTCAGCGTTCAACAGGGCTAAAGCCTGGTCTCTAATGTATGCTTTTCGGCACGACAGAAGTCGTGCCTTGATACAAGGCCGGAGAGAATCCATTCGTTAGGCGCCCAGAACGCTGATCGAGCGAGGAACACGAATGAAGACACGTTTGGTTGTGTTGTCGTGCTGCGTTGCACTTACCGCGACGTTGGCCTTCGCGCAAAGCTTCGACCAGACGGCGCGAGTTGCGTCGATCGAAAAAATGGCGGCCAATGCGCAGCATCCCGAAGATATGGACCGCTACAAGATTATGATGCGCATGGGGGAGACGCTCTACAAATGCGAAGCCAGCGGTCCACCGGCGCTGTTCATGGGCTGGTCGCCGGGGAAGGAGTTTCCCGCGCATTTGGACGGCAAGGTCCTGCTGGTGAAGAGTCCGAACGGCGATGTTGCGCAACTGAATATTAAGAAAACATCGAAGTGATGACGACTAAAAGTCGACTCATTCGAAAAGCACGAAGGAGTGGCCCCCCTGAACAGGAAGCCGGCAGCACCGAGGCCCAGGTTAGCCGAACCGATGAGCGAACCTGGGCACAGAGGCAGGCGGGATCTCTATACTGAAGTCGTGTACCGAACGCTCGTGCCTTGTATTTGGCTGCTGGCGCTGGCGACGTCAACATTAGCTTCACAGAATCCACCGGGGAAGCCGGACCGCACTCTCCCGACTGGCGTAGTCATTCCGCAGCAAGCTTCCGCTGCAAAGCCCGACCAGAGTTACGCCCTCTACCTTCCGTCCCATTATTCTTCGGACAGGCCGTGGCCGATCGTGTACGTCTTTGATCCCGACGCGCGGGGGAAGATTCCAGTCGACTTGATGAAAGATGCAGCCGAAGGCCACGGCTACATCGTTGCCGCCTCGAACAACTCACGGAACGGATCGTGGAAGGTGGAAACGGAGGCGGCGCAGGCGATGTTCGAGGACACGCATGCGCGTTTTGCCATCGATAATCGCCGGCTTTACTTTGCGGGTTTCTCCGGAGGAGCGCGCGTCGCCGCGGCACTCGCGCAACAGTGCAAATGCGCTGCCGGCGTGCTTCTGGACGGCGCAGGGTTTGCCGGCACTCCGCCTTCGCGGGGCGACATGTTTGCCGTATTTGCGACGGTAGGAACGTTCGACTTCAACTACCCGGAGCTTTCGGCGCTCGACAAGAAATTGGAAGACGAAGGTTTTCCACACGAACTGCGCCACTTTGACGGACCTCACGACTGGGCGCCGGCCGGCGTCATGGAGGAAGCCCTTGCGTGGTTCCGGCTGATGGCGATGAAACAGAGCCGCGAAGCGCGTGATGAGAATTTCATAGCCGCCGAGAGGGCCGCCGCGGGCGGTCGTGCCCATGCTTTGGAGCAATCAGGGCAAGCTTACGAAGCTTGGCGCGAATACGGCCAAGCGATTGCGACGTTCAAGGGCCTGGTGGACCCAGCACCCTTCGAGCAGGCGGCAGCAGCGCTGGCGAAAGATAAGAGCGTGCGGGATGGCGCCAAGCGTGAGGCGCAGGAATTCGAGGAGCAGAAGCAGCTCACAAGTGCGATCTATGCCAGCTTGACGTCCTTGAAGATGGGTGCCAGGAGTCAACCGGAGAATTCTGAACCGAGCCAGCCAATCATGGGCGGGCAAGGCCAGCGTGGCGGAGCGCCTCAGCCTCAGGACACGGGCACAAACCGCTCCGATGTCCTCCATCACGCAGAGCAACAGATCGTTTCCTTGCGCGGACGCACTACCTCGGAGAAGAACCAAGAAAAATTGCGAGTTGACCGTCGTGCGCTGAGCGGCGTTTTCATCGCCGCGGCCGAGCTGGGCGAGGAGAGCCTCGACGAAAAGGACTTTGCGCTGGCGAAAGGCTACTTTCAACTTGCGGCCGATGCCAACCCAGACTCGGTGGGAATACTGAAGGCGCTGGCTACTGCGCGAGCGCTGGATAGCGATCGCGGAGGAGCGTTGGAAGCCTTGCAGCGCGCGAAACAGAAATCTGCGGATCCTGCCGCTTTTTCGGCATGGCTGAGTGGCGAACCGGCGTTTGCAAAATTGCGGGAGGATCCTCAGTTCCGGGCACTCCTGGCGAATCCTTGAGTGGACCCAGGTTAGTCCGACTCACGGGCGAGCCTGCGGTGCAGAGCTCGTCGTGATCAAGACGAAGACGACCTAATGTTTTTTCTTGCTGCCGCCGAAGAGGCCGCCGAGTGCGCCGCCCAGATTGTTCGGATTCGCTGCCTGTCCACCTAAACGCTGATTGATCTGCTGCTGGACAGCGTTCTGTACAAGCGCGCTGGTGTCGGGGATGAAGCGCGGATTCGATGTGGTGCCCTGGATGGCGAAGGGAACATTTTGGCTTCCCGCCTTGCCGCCTGCGGCGCCCAGCAGGCCACCTCCGGTGGCTTGGACTGTGGCTACCATCTTGAAGTTCAAGTTCTGATTGGCGATGGTGCCGGCGCCGGTGACGTGGCCGAGCGCGGGCATGATCAAGTTGATATTGTCCGCGCGCGTGACGGCGGGCGTCACATTCACATTCGAGCTGAAGGTTTGGATGGTCGCGTCGTTGCCGGTCTTAATGCCCGCCAGCTGGCTCAGACCGGACATTTTCTGGCTGAGGTTGAAGCCGGCGAGTTTTGTATTGTTCAGGCTGACGGGGCCGGCGATGGTGAGCTGATCGAGGGGGCCTTGCAGGTTGAGATTGGCGCTGAGCGTGCCGCCTTGCAGCGATGAGCCGCTGGGCAGGACGACACCGAAGGCAGGCAATAGCGATTCCAATTCATCAACCGAGAGGCCCTGGCCGTTGAGGTTCATGTGGACCAGCATGGCCTCGCGCATCTGGTAGCCGCCCGACAGGCGCGCGGTGTTCTTGCGTGCCGTAACCGTCGCGTTCAGGTTCCCTTCCCTGCTGGCATAGGAATACTTCGTGTTGTAGTTGAAGCCGAGCGGATCTTTCGCCGCAGTGCCGTTCGCGACCGCTTTGAAGTGATTGATCGCGCCGTTGCCTGTGAGATCGGCTGAGCGGCCGTCAGAGGTGAACTTCGCGTTCATGTCGAGCAGGCCAGAGATGCCGGAAGTCGGCGCCAGGCCGGCAATCTCGACTGCGCTGTTCTTCAGGTTGACTTGCAATGGCGTAAGGGAGGCGTCGTTCGGGTTCAGTGGCCCAGCGGTGCCGTCGGCTTTGATCGTGCCTCCTCGCGGCGCTTTGAGGGAGAGCGTGAACGGCATCTGCGATCCCGGCGCAAACCTCTTGAGCGTGAGATCGACGTCGTTGTAAACCGTGGGCGGTTGCTTCGACGGAACCTCCGACATGGTGATTTTGCCGTTGGTGATTTCGATCTCGTCGACAGAATAGTTCGCAGGAGCTTCGGAGGGTTTCTGCGCTGTGCCTGGCGCGGGTTTCTGAGGAGCGGGCTTCTCTGGCGCCTTGCCGGAAGCGGCCGCGCCTCCCAAGCTGGAGTAGTTCCACTGCCCCTGCGCGTTACTGATGAGCGCAACCTGCGGCTGCACCAGCTTGATGGAGTTGACGTGCAGCTCGCGCGAGAAGATAAGAGGCATCACATCGACGCTGACGTCGAGCGACTTGGCGGTAACAAACGGCTGGTTGCTGAACTTGGGATCGTCGGCGATGGTGATACCGTCGGCGCTGAGCGAGCCGGAGAACAGCGAAAGGCCGAGCTTGCCGATTTGCACGTTGCGGCCGAGAGCTTCCTGGGCCTTCGATTGGATGAGGGGGCGGAAGCTGTCGGCGTTGACGAACAAAGGAACGATGAGCAGGAGAAGAATGATGACACCGACGACGATGCCGATGATCTTGAGGGTTTTCTTCATGGCGGCTCCTCCCGACGTGCGGATTGGAAAAGCGCAATGACTGTGTTCGGTTTCAGCGTACCACGGTGTGGGAGGAGTGGAAAGAACATCCCTATTAGAAGAAAATCCCCACCCAAGCAAAAGGTGCTTGAGTGGGGCACCCGAGTTTAGTTAGAGGCTCTTCTACGCCTTCGCTTTTACGATTCGCATGCCATAGAAGGACTTCCAGACGAAGAAGAACGAGACCAGGAAGAAGGCGACGGCCAGGACGTGGCCAAAGGCGGTGCCGTTGGTCGCGGTCAGTTGAACAGCGAGCTCGACGGCGAGCAGGCCGAAGAGCGTGGTGAACTTGATGATCGGGTTCATCGCGACCGACGAGGTGTCCTTGAAGGGATCGCCGACGGTGTCGCCGACGACGGTTGCATCGTGCAGTGCGGTTCCCTTCTGCTGCAGCTCGACCTCGACGATCTTCTTGGCGTTGTCCCATGCGCCGCCGGCGTTAGCCATGAACATTGCTTGATACAAACCGAAGGCGGCGATGGAGATGAGATAGCCGATGAAGAAGAACGGCTCGACGAAGGCGAAGGCGAGCGTCACGAAGAACACGGCAAGGAAGATGTTGAACATCCCCTTCTGCGCGTACTTGGTACAGATTTCCACGACCTTCTTACTGTCTTCGACCGAAGCTTTCTCCACGCCTTCGAGTTTGATATTGGCCTTGATGAACTCGACGGCGCGGTAGGCACCAGTGGTTACGGCCTGGGTTGACGCGCCAGTGAACCAGTAGATAATGGCGCCACCCGAGATCAAGCCGAGGACAAAGGGAGCGTGCAGCAGCGAGAGGTTCTGTACGCCGCTCGTAAGCCCGTTCGTCAAGGCCATGATGATGGAGAAGATCATGGTGGTTGCGCCGACGACGGCGGTGCCGATCAGCACGGGCTTAGCCGTCGCCTTGAAGGTGTTGCCCGCGCCGTCATTGGCTTCCAGCAGGTGCTTGGCGCGCTCGAAGTTGACGTTGATGTTGTAGTCCTTCTTCAGCTCGCCCTCGATGCCGGGTATGCCTTCAATGAGCGACAGCTCGTAGACGGACTGCGCGTTGTCCGTGACCGGGCCGTAGGAATCGACGGCAATTGTGACCGGACCCATGCCGAGAAAGCCGAAGGCCACCAGGCCGAAGGCGAACACCGCCGGGGCAAGCATCAGCGCACCGAGGCCGAAGGTGCTGACGTAGTAGCCAATCGCCATCAGCGCGACCATGGTGAATCCAAGGTAGTAGCAGGAGAAGTTACCGGCCACGAAGCCGGAGAGAATGTCGAGCGAGGCGCCGCCTTCTTCGGCAGAGGTCACCACTTCCTTCACGTGTCCGGACTCCACCGAAGTGAAGATCTTGACCAGCTCAGGAATGATGGCGCCGGCCAGCGTTCCGCAGGAGATGATGGTCGCCAGCTTCCACCATTGCGAGGTGTCTCCGGCGAGGTCCGGCACTATCTTCCACGAAACGAAGTAAGTAAGCACGATAGAGACGATCGAGGTCAGCCACACCAGCGAGGTGAGTGGGGATTCGTAGTTCATCTCGTCGGCATTGCCGTAGCGCGCCTTGGCTACGCCCTCGTTGATGAAATAGGCCAGCGTGCTGGAGACCAGCATCATGATGCGCATGATGAAGATCCAGACCAGCAGCTGAACCTGCACGGTTGGATTGCGCACGCCGAGCAGGATGAAGGTGATGAGCGCGACGCCGGTGACGCCGTAGGTCTCGAAGCCGTCGGCCGAGGGTCCAACCGAGTCACCCGCATTGTCGCCGGTGCAGTCGGCGATGACGCCGGGGTTGCGGGCGTCGTCTTCCTTGATCTTGAAGACGATCTTCATCAGGTCGGAGCCGATGTCGGCGATCTTGGTGAAGATACCGCCGGCGATACGCAGCGCCGCCGCGCCCAGCGACTCGCCGATAGCGAAGCCGATGAAGCACGGGCCGGAGTAGTTGCCGGGTACGAAGAGCAGAATGCAAAGCATGATCAGCAGCTCGACGGAGATGAGCATCATGCCGATCGACATACCGGCGCGCAGCGGAATGGAGTAGCAGGGATAGGGCTTGCCGCCGAGACCCGCAAACGCGGTGCGCGAGTTGGCGAAGGTGTTGACGCGGATGCCGAACCACGCGACGCCGTAGCTGCCAAGAATGCCGATGATGCTGAAGGCGAGAATGATGGGCAGGGTGACGCCCACGGGATTGATGGGCCGCAGCCATCCGAAGTACGCAAGGATGACGACCGCGATGAAGGCCCACAAGATCATAAGGAACTTGCCCTGGGTGACCACGTAGGTTTTGCAGGTCTCATAGATCAGCTCGGAGATCTCGCGCATGGCGCGGTGCACCGGGAGCTTCTTGAGCTGCATGTAAATCATGAGACCGAAGAGCAGGCCCAATGCGCAGAAGATGAGGCCGATCAGCAGGATGCTGTGGCCGTTCATGCCGAGGAAGCTGACCGAGGACAAATCGGGGACTTGCAGGTTCGCTTCGCCGCCGGCTTCGCTGGGCTGAGCGAAGGCGGTTGCGTGCAACATAAGAAGCGTGAACACAGCCATGAACGTTCGAGATGGATGTTTACTTATTACCGACGACAGCCGCCGCAGGGTAGCGAGGCAGGTGTGCATAGAATTCCTCCGATGAGCGGAACAGCGCCCATGAATGATGACGTTACGGTTCTTCATACTGCCGCGACGTTCGCGGAAATCGTTTCCTAGATCGGTGACCATCCAGCAGGCCAGGCGCATAACGCGATCGTCGAACCGGTCTCGATTTCGAAACCGCCAGACAATCGGAGCCCCGATCAGTCCCTACATCGGACTTGTTGGGGTGGATCGACCTGCTGGATCCCGGAAACGCGCTTCCACTTCAAGACGGAAGTGTTGAGGTTTGGCCGCGTCGGGGAAAATGCACCGATTTGTGTGCAATGAGGGATGAGCCCCAGCGCAGACAAATGGCGAGATTTTTGTAACATTTTGGGCGAGTGGAGGTCAATCACGCGGAGGGCGTAGGAAGGTGTTGGCTGCCGTCCAAAAGACGTTGGAATAGCTTTTCGCTTGGGCCAGCAGTTGGAACATGCGTTGTGCGGGCGCCCCGTATCACTTCTCGCATTTCATCGTATTGAGCTTAGAGAAGGCTTCCGTCAATCGCTCGCCGGCGCCATCGCGCTGCTCTTCGATGCCTTTAATTGCATTCGTGGACTCTGGCGTCTCCTGGGGAGCCGATTTGATTGCGGCAAACAACTGCTGCGTCACAGAGGAGTAGTCGCGGAGTGCCGGTACAAGTTGGTCACTCACCAGCCGGGAGCATGCATCCTGAGAACCTGAAGCGCTATCTTTTGCAATCGCCGCTCGCAGCTTTTCACTCTGGACGTTGAAATCTTCGGCATAGAGTTCTCGGGACAGAAAATCGGCGCGACGGGCCGGCCAGTCAGTTCCCTTGACGTCGGCATTAATAACCCTTAGATCTTCAACAATCTTCCGCCAGGCATAATCGGCGTCGGATTGTTCTGTGATCTCACCGCCGTGCAGCTTTGCATTCAGCGACGGGGCGTGTTTCTCCATGAAGTCTACGCTGTGGTAGGCGATGACGGCGAGCACGATGGACCACACAACGGCGCCATAGATCAGTTTGAACTTGAGATTGCCGGCGCCAGAGACGATTGGCTTCTGATCAATTTGAAAGTCAGGAATTGCGGTGACATGGGGCGGGCTGGACAAGGTGAGTGACGCCGCAAATCGTCCGATATTGTTGAGGAGTATGAGTGGAGTAATGAAAACCGAAATTGTCCCCCACCACCCCAGGAAAAGCGTTGTAAGCGTGTACGACCTGAAATAGGCAAAAATACAGCGACGACACAAGTGGCCTGATACCTCAGACCTTCTGCGCGAAAACAGCATCCCAATATTTTGGTGGAAGACGACCCATCGGGTCGGCGCTTGGACGGCACAATTCGAGCAGGTCGATTCAGAGAATTCGGCTACCGCACTCCCGGTTGGCAACATCGGGCTATCCTCCTTTGTCCAAAGCGAGGCAGACCTGTTGAGTTCAATGGGAGCGATGGATTGTTTGAAAGATGTTACCGCTTTTTGTCAAGCTTGACGCACATTTATTTGCTGCGATCCCGGAGCATGCACGGGAGGGATCCGACGGGGACGACTGATGGCAAGGGTAGATCTTGTTCGATATGCGCGGGCGGCGGTGTGCCGTCACCTCCCCGCGGGGCGAAGATCACAGAAAGCCGCGTGCCGTTCGCGGGACAATTAAGCTGCGGACATTTCCAGTCGCTGCGTCGTTTGCAGGTCAGGAGGCGTTATGGAATGGCCTCCTGACGAAGGCGCCATGTGGCTGATCTTCGTGACGCACCGCGGCGCGATGTTGGCCGACCACCTGGCGGGGCACATGCGATCATAGAGATATTGCCGGTCGGGAGGATGCTTGAATCGGAAGGCCAAGCGATGGATGCTGCTGCTGAGTGGCTGGGGATTCATTCTGCTCGGCATCGCAGGCCTGTTTCTTCCGTTCCTGCAAGGCATCTTGTGCCTGCTGATCGGGCTGGTGATCCTGTCGAGCGAGTACGCGTGGGCGCATAACCTTCTCACTCAGCTGGAACGCCGCTTTCCGAAGCTGACGGCTCATCTGCACCGCGCTTCCCGGCGAGGCAAGAGCACATCGGACCAGCCGGCAACCTGGCAACCCAAGGCGACGCACACCGACAGAGATCGCGCCACTTGACGCGACCTTGCAGGGTAGCGATATCCCCAGGCGGGTCACCGCCCTTACATCAGGGCAAACGCGCCCCAAGCCGACGCGATCACGAGAACCAATCCCGGAACAACGCTGCGGGCGAACCTCCAGCCGCCGCTGGAAACAGCTACGACAATCTTGCTGATCGTGTTGGTGCTAAGCGCCACCAGAATGGGCACTGCCGACGCGTGTAGGGGAAGCTTACCGGCGGCGACCAGCGACGCAGCCGAGACGGCCGCCGAATGGGTATCGGCAAATCCGGCAATGGCTACCGCCGCCAAAAGCCCCTTTTCGCCAAAACGGGCATTCAGCACCCCCGAGCCGAAAAGCACGAGCGCAATGATTGCCGCCAGGAGCAAGCTGGCGCGCAGACTGAACGCGCGTCCGGGGCGCCTCACTTCTGCAACCGGCTGTCGAATGCTCAACAGCGTGAGCGCTCCACCGTAGACCAGCGCCATGATCCCCGCCGCCAGAAGTGGAGTCCGCAGCAAGTGCAGGGTAGCTTCGCTGGTTGCTGCTAACACGGCGGCAAGTTGGGCAACGGTTGCGACGGTCGAGAGCACCGCGCCCGCCACCGCAGGTCCAGCGATGTTGCCGTCCTCCGCAGCGCGTTGTCCCATCGCCGCGATCGTTGCCGTGCTGGATACGAATCCCGAAGCCAAGCCCGCGATCGGCAATCCAAAGCGAACCCCCAACAGCCGTACTGCGATGTGTCCAGCTGCGCTGATTGCCATAATCAGGATCACGATTTTCCAGATGATGCGAGGGTTGATGGCGCCGTACGGGCCAAGGTAACGATCAGGAGTGAGTGGCAGGACGACCAGGACTGCCGCCGCGAAAACAATTGCGTCGGTCAATTCCTCTTCGCTCAACACGGAGCGAACGAAGGCATGGATTCGGGTACGGGCAGCCAGCAGAATGGTGACGACTACGGCGACACCCGAGGCCAGCACAACCTGTTGCTGTGCCAGCCCTCCCAGAAGCACGGTCAGCACGAGCGCGGCTTCCGTCGTAAGTCCGGGGTCGGAATCGGAGGTGCGCAGATACGAAGCAACAGCGAGCGCCGCAATGGCGAGCGTAGCGACCGCAAGCAGACGCTCGCCGCCCAGGATCAGGCTGACCCCGCCCAGCAGCGACGCCACAGCGAATGTGCGAATTCCGGCAGAGGATTTGACAGCGCTCTCCGACTTGCGCCGTTCCCGCTCTGCCCCGATGAGCAGCCCGATGGCCAGAGAGGCAGCCAGCCTGAATCCGATGGAATCCGTAATCGGCATTCGATTGGATGCTATACCGCGAGCCGGCTAAACCGCAGTGACGTGCTTGCCGTTTTTCTCGCTTTTCCATCAGCGATCGCTTTGGGCGTCAGGGCCGGGCCTGTTGAGGAAGACAAGGCTCTCTCGTGCGGCGGTTTGGGTCGTGATCATAAGGCACGAGAACGTGCTTTCGGCGTGTGCTGTAGAATCGAGCGCACACCGCAATCCGAGGAGACGCTCATGGGCGCAGCCGATTCTTTACTCGCTCCGATGCCTGATGCGGAGCATCGCGAATTCGCTGGAGTTCAACTGGATACCGTTCGCACCGGCAATGCCCGCGTAAAGCGCGCTATCTATCCTGTCGGATTTCATTGGGCGCGAGACATCAAGCCGCACGTCGGCACAGAGACGTGCATGCATTCGCATGTCGGCTTCCTGGCGCGCGGACGGATCCACATGACTTTCGAGGACGGCTGCACGCGCGATTTCGTCGCGCCGCAGGTTATCGTCATCGAGGCCGGACATGATGGCCGCGTGGTCGGCGATGAGCCCGCCATACTCATCGAGTTCGACTTCGAGGGTGAGACGGCGACGCGGCTCGGATTGCCGGAGCGGCATCAGCACTGAACAGTTGCCGGTTGTCAGTTGTCAGTTGTCAGTTCTCAGTCGCTCGCCGTCGGTGCTGCTCCGTAAGACAGAGGGGGCTCCGTCGTGCACGGCCCCATCAAGGGTTTCGCTTGCCTTGGATGGGGTGCGGCTCGGCTGGGTCGCCGGCGTCCTGCTGAGTACGGCGTTCGTCACCCTACCCTTCCCAGCCGCGACAGCATGCGCGCGTTCTCTGCAATGGCTCCGAGCGACGCTGCGTTGGCAGGGCTCACGAGCGTCCTGAGCGCGCTCATCAGTCGCCCCTCGTGAAGTAAATCCATGGCGTCGCCGAGCGAGACTGCAAAGTGCAGCATTACGCTGGAGTCGCGGTAGCAATCGGCGATACAGGCGGTGCAGCCGTCACGCACCAGCTTCGCCTTACCGAAGTCCCAAACGGAGCACATCGGCTCCTTCCACGCGTCGCAGCGCCAGACGTCATAGTTCCAATCCATGTAGAAGCTCTTGTAGCCGCCGTAGCAGATGAACGTCTCGTTCTCGTGGCGCAGGTGTCGCTGCATGTCCGCAACCGACGCGCTGGGATTGTTGACCGGAAACTCGTGGCGCAGTTGCTCGATGCCATCGAACGCATCGACAAGCTCTTGTGAGCCGAACTTCACCAGGCCGGAGTCGTCGGACCACGCCAGCGTCGTCGAGCCGAGCCGGGTTTGCTGCGGATAGGAGAAGGTCACGGACGTAAAACCGTACTCGCGCAGCATGGGGATGAGCGCGCGATAGTCGCGGATGAGCTTGCTCATCGTGACTTGCGCGGTCGCGGTCATGCCGAGAGCCGGCATGCGCGCGGTTGCGGCTCGGATGCGCTCGCCCAGCCCTTTCAGCCCGCGATTGGCTTCGTGCACCGCCATGTCCGGCGAGTCGATGGAGATGTAGAGGGACTTCAGGCCCGCGGCGGCAAGTTTGTCGAGCAGCGCTGGCAGGAGCCAGCCGTTGGTGATGACGGCAGGCCCATCTCGCGCGCGACCACCATCGCGATCATCTCCGGTAGACGCGGGTGAAGCAGGGTCTCGCCGCCGAAAAAGCTGACGTAGCGCACGCCGCGCGAGTAGAGAATCCCCAACGCGTCGTCGAAGCGCGCGGCATCGATCCAGCGCAGCTTGCCGACGCGTCCTTTGTTGTAGGCGAAGTTGCAGAAGTCGCAGGTTGCGTTGCAGGAGTTGGTGACCGCCACGTTGCACAGCGCGGGGCCGCCGTGGCGCAGCAACTTGAGCATGTCCCAGGCTTTCGACAAAGGGTCTCCAACCGCAGGCGCACGAAACCTCTCGCGCTTGGATCGAACGGGTCGCCCGGCGGCCTTGTCGTAAGACGCCTGCTCTGTCGGAAAGGTGGGATGACCCAGTCAATCCGCTCGCTGTAAGGCAACCAAGGTGACAAGCCAATGCGGGGGTCTCTGTAAAGTTCGCGTGCCGCGAGGCTTAGTGCGAGCAAACCCCGCACACAAAACGGCTTTCTAAGCAAACGAGCCGGGAATTGAATACGGCGGGACCCTACGGAGGAGATTCATGAAGACATTTGCACTATGGATCGTCGCAGCCGGACTTGTCGTCAGCGCTGCCACGATTGCCAAGGCGCAGGACAGTACGACCACGCAGCAGCAGACGACTACTACAACCACGACGACACAGCAGGATGACAGCGGCGCGATGACCAATCATGACAGCGCCAGCACTATGAACAATCAGAGCACCAGCTCCAACGTGCGCACCCTCACCGGGTGCCTGCAGCAGGGCGATAATGCGAAGGAGTTTGCGCTCGCCGGCCAGGACGGCAGCACGTGGGAGATCCGCAGCGACTCCGTCAACCTCGCGCGTCACGTCGGTGAGACGGTAACCATTACCGGCGCCGTGTCGAACGCCGCCATGCATGGCATGAAAGAGGACATGAAGAAGGAAGCACAGGAGCACGGCATGGACAAAAACGCCACCGAGCATGGCCACATGACGGTGACCGATCTGAACGTGGTCAGCCGTAGCTGTTCACGCTAGAAGCGGCGTACAACCAGGAGTGTTCTTCGCGTTTATAGGTAGAGCGGGCGTGACGGCCCGCTCTACTCGAACTACTTCGCCAGCTCCTTCTCAATATCAGCCACTATCCCTCGGGGAGGCGTCATCGGCGCATACCGCTCTACCACGTTCCCCTGCCGGTCGACGAGAAACTTGGTGAAGTTCCACTTGATCGAATCGCCGAGCAAGCCGCCTTTCTTGCTCTTCAGGAACTTGTACAAGGGATGCGCGCCATCGCCGTTGACTTCGATCTTGGAGAAGAGCGGGAAATCGACGCCGTAGTTGAGCTGACAGAACTCCTTGATCTCTGCGTCCGAGCCCGGCTCCTGATGGCCGAACTGGTCGCATGGGAAGGCCAGTAACTCGAAGCCGTGGTCTTTGTACTTCGCATAGAGCGCCTGTAGATCCTTGCATTGCGGTGTGAATCCGCATTGGCTGGCGGTGTTAACGATCAGCAGGACCTTGCCCTTATAGGCGCTGAGCTTCTTGTTGCGGCCGTTGTTCAGGGTTGCGGAGAAGTCGTAGAGGGACATGACGGTTGCTCCCGAATTACGCCTTGTGTCAGGGCGCGGCTTCAGCCGTGCGGTACGACGCTCTTAGTTAAGCACAACCCTTCCACTCATTGCCGTACTCGGCGAAATGATCTACTGTTCGGAAATCAGGTACTGCTCAATCTTCCCGTCCGGCATCTCGTAGATGATGGCTACCAGATTCTTGCTGGAATACTTGATGCTGTAGATCCGCTCCGTCATTCCGCCGCGAAGCGAAGACCGCGTCTGCTTAAATTCCTTGGGCGGGCCCAACGGGCCAAGGCCACTCGCGTAATCCTTCAGCGCCTGATCGTCGAAGTACGCGTTGGCATTATCGGTGAACAGCGAGCGATCGATCTTTCCCTGCTGCAGGCTGTCATATACCTTCCGCATTAACGCATCCTGCCTGGGATCGTTGGGATTGGCCGCGTTGACCAGCAGGGCACGAACCTGGTTGCCAATACCGGATGCTGCCGACGATGCGTCCTGATTCGTGAGCACGACCACGGCAATCTTGTCATCGGGCATGACGATGTTGTCCGAGACAAACCCCGACACCTCACCACCATGCGACAACACCCGGCGGCCGTTCGCATCGCGTACGAACACACCCAGGCCATACTGCGTGCCCACGCCGTCCTTCAACACCACCTCGGTCTCCATCTCGCGATACGACGCCGGCTTCAGCACGCTCCGGTTGATCATGGAGATGTCCCACTTCGCCAGGTCTTCGGCCGTCATGGCGAGCTCGCCGGCGGCGAACATCCAGCCCTTGCCCTCCTTGGGAGCGGGATGCAGCGGCCCCAATGCGTAGCTGAAGTATCCGGTGGGATCGGTGGGAGGCAGCTTATTCGCATTGGTATCGGCAACGCTCGTCATGCCCAAAGGCGTAAACACTCGCTGACTGAGGAACTGGAGCAGCGGCATGCCGGCAACCTTCTCGACAATCACGCCGGCGATGACGTAGTTAGTGTTGCTGTACTGCCACTTGGCGCCCGGCTGGAAATCGAGCGGGATTTTTGCCCACCGGTCCATGATCTCCTGCGCGCTGATGGGGTGAAGCATCAACGGGGGCACGTAGTCCTGCGGCCAGTAATCCTGATAGCCGGAGGTGTGCGACAGAAGCTGACGAATGGTGATCTGGTTGGCGTCGGTGAGCCCGGGAACGTATTTCGATACGGGATCGTCGAGCGACAGCTTCCCTTCCTCGGCCAGCAGCAGAATGGCGGCCGCGGTGAACTGCTTGCTGATGGAACCGATGCTGTAGCGCATCTGCGGCGTCGCCGGAGTGTGCGGATCGAGCTTGGCGGAGCCGTAGGCTTGCAGGTAGGCGATCTTGCCGTCCTGCACCACGGCGATCGAAGCGGAGGGAACGCCGGTGGTCTTCAATACCTGCTGCGCCATCTGGTCAATGCTGCTGCGCACGTCCGGCGAGAGCGAAGACGCGGTCTGCGCCTGCAAGCATGAGACAAGGAGGAGAAGAACAAAGGCGCAGGTCAGACAAGACTTGCGAAGAGTGCGGATCGCGATGTGCATGGACTGCCTCGGGAGAGTAAATGCAAACCAGCTAGGCTATCGCAAAGCACGCACGCGGAACAACCCACCGGACCGCGCAGTGATGTCGTGACGCGAGATTAGGACGCTAGCGGCAGCGGATAGTAGCAGGCTGCCAGCGGGACCCGGGACTAACCTCGTGGGCTGCCGTTGTGCCGCCCTTCGGGCTTGAATCCAGCAATGGCGGCTGCGACAAGGAATGTTTCAGCGGTCTATCGAGGAGCGCTCACCCTGCATTCGGTGAGCGATTGAATTTCAAACTGACGCCTAATGTGCGTCGAGACTCCTAGTCGTTACGCCTTACGCCCCTGCAGCCCTACGGCGTGCCCATTCCCCGGCGGCGCCATAACTTCCGGAGCAGGTGAAATCTCGGACGATGACTGCTCGCCCTGAGGTTCTGTTGAATCTGCGGTCGCCACGGCCGTCGCGGCTGCCGAATCGCTCGCTTCCACCTCCGGCGTGGATGCAACCCCGTGTCCCTCCAGCAAGCGATGGTGCATGCTGTAGAGCGCCAGCTCGAGACGATCGACTACGTGGAGCTTGTCGTATATCTTGCGCAGGTAATTCTTCACCACCTGCTCGGTGGTTCCGACCTCACGCGCAATCTCCTTGTTCTTCATACCCTGCGTGACGCCGCTGATGATCAGCATCTCTTTCTCGCTCAAGCGCAGCTGCTGTTGCGGAGCGACGCCCTGCAACGCCTGCGTGCGATATGCCTCGATCACCCAGTTCACCGCCTGCTTGTCCAGCCAGGTCTCGCCGACGGCAACTTTGCGCACGCAGCGGACCAGCAACTCGGGAGAGACAGACCTGGCCAGAATTCCACGCACGCCGCGGCGCAGGAAGTCGACCGTCTCCTGCTCGCCGGCGCGTTGCGTCACGACGACCAGCTTGGTCCCCTCGGGAGCGCGCGCCGCTACTTCGCTGATCGCGTCCGCCGGACTCGGCGACAGCCCCAGCTCGAAGAGAATTACTTCTGCGGGAATGGTGGAGACGGCGGTCAGGGTTTGCGCCAGAGTTTCCGTCTGCGCAACCACCTCGAGGTCTTCCCATTGGGCCAGAATTTTGCTCATGCCGACGCGAAAGATCGCTTCCGAGTCGGCGAGGATAATGCGAATCAGCGGCAGGTTGGACTCGGCAGCCGGTTGCGCGCTCTCAGCCGCAGTCCCATTAGGAGCTTTGGCCTTGTTGCGTCCGTGATGCCGCTTCGTGTTTCTGCCTTTAAAGCCGTTTGAAGTGGTATTCATCGATGACCACCGCTACGTTCCATCCTGAGGTTTCTTGTGTGCAACGCACAACTCTGCCAGCACACATCACGCTCACCGCATGGCTGGTCCCCGATACTTCGCTCGGCATGGCGATGGAAAACTCGACACGCGACCCCACTTCGATCGCCGATTCGATTTGAAACGAAATACCGCCCGCGGATATGTCCGTTGTTTTGGCGCGGTACTCCCCGGTAGGCGTCCTCAGCGTAACTTGAAGGTGAAGTGGAAACCTTATCGAGTTACGGAGGTTAGACTCGTAAGTGGCGAACATGACGGTGGCAACAACAGCATACCTCCTACATGCCTGCCAGACCAGTTACTAAAGTACTATTTGTCCGAGATTACCTTCGGCGAAGTTTACTCCAGGAATGATTCCTGAATCCCGCCGACCCTAGTTGGTTTGATCGTAAATCATTGATTTAAAAGCATAAATCCGACGGCCTGCGAGATTACCTCTAAGGTGTCAGGTTACCCGCCTGCACGAAGCCGATCTATCTGGCTCAATTCACGGCTCAAAACTTCGTGACTTCCGTGAAGTTGAATTCTCGCACCTTTATCCGCGGCACGACCATGTCCATGGATTCTTCTCCGCTGGCCCGCACCGGCTCGCCCATGGCCTCGACATTCTGCAACATGTGGATGAGGCTTTCATTGAAGCGGAAATTGCGAATTCCTCGGCGAATTTGTCCATTTTCGATAAGAAAGGTGCCATCGCGGGTCATTCCGGTAAGGATCTTCTCGTACGGGTCAACTTCGCGTATGTACCAGAGGCGAGTCACGAGGACACCCCTTTCCGTGGATGCGATCATCTGCTCCACGGTTTGCGAAGCGCCGGCGCGCGGCCCGCTGAAAACGATGTTCAGCGGGGCTTCCCCGATCTCATTCGGCAACGCAAAGCCGTGTCCTGTAGGACTCACAGCGCGCGTCGTCGCTCCCGACCCGTTCATCCGCTTGGCACTGGAGCGCGCATAGGTCACCGCCGTGACCACGCCTTTATCGATCAGCTTCACGCGCTGTCGGCGCATGCCCTCGCCGTCGAAGTGAGCTCCCAGCTGCAACGGATGATAGGCATCGTCGTGTACCGTGATGTTCTCGCCGAACAGCAGTTTTCCCATGCGATCGTTCAGAAACGATCGCTGCTCCAGCAGCGCCGATCCCGAGAAGTCCCAGAACATGAAACCCACCGCGTCGAGCACCGCCGAGGGCTCCAGGACCACGGTGTATTTGCCCGGCGGAAGTTCCTGCGGGTCATGCGAGGCAACCGCCTTCTGCGCGGCGATCTCGGCCATGCGAACCGGATCGAGCTTTGCCGCATCCGGCGAGTTTGCCTTCTGCCATCCCGACGACGTCTCCGCCAGCATGGTCACGGAAATCTCGGCCAGAGTTTGCTCGTACCAATCCGACAGACCGTGGGAGTTAAAGATGCCTTCAGCCACGTCGGCGGAAGAGAAGATGCCGGCCGCAGTGAGATTGTGCCGCCGGGCGACGTCGACCATTCGCGCAACACCAGCCGCCCGGTCGTCAGCCGTGATCGACGCAGTGCTTTCGAAGCGCCGCTTCATGGCCGCTCCAGCATCGCCCGGGTTCTGTTGCGCCTCCTGCCGTGATGGCATGGAAAGCAGATCCGCATCCGGCTGCTGTACTTTGGCCAGCGCTTCCGCCGACTGCACCACCCGTCTCAGGCTGTCGTTGTCGGCCTTGTTCGTGGTCGCGCGTGCCGTGCGGCCCTCAAAAGAAACCCGCACCGAAAGATGGGTCTCCTCTTCCGTCATGTTCTGATGAATGGTGTTGTTGGCGAAGCGGGTGAGGGCGCTGCGACCACTCGAAACCAGCAACTCGATCTCGTCGGCCGTAGTGCACTTCTTCAGTTTGTCAAAGATGCTGCCGGCCTGGTCCTGGGTGAGCATATCGAAAAGGTGTACTGCCGGTGTCTCTATCACTATAAATGGCCGCCTCCGCGGATGTGACGAACCGCAGATGCGAACTTCGCAACTGGTATAGAGTGTTGTGCGAGGTTTTTTGAAGAATGTTCTTGTCAGCCCGCGTCTTCTCTCGCCGATCCGCTACCGCAATTTGTCTAGCTCTCTTCTTCAGCCTGGTCACAGCAGCGCACGGACAAGCTTCCAAGGGGCCGCAGCCCGTGCCTCTGCCGCCGCCCGTTCCCGCGCCGGCCGACACGCCATATCCCGGCACCATCTCGCTGCTCGTCGACATCACCAACATCAATGATCGTGTTTTCGACGTGCATGAGACGATCCCCGTCAAGCCCGGCAAGCTCATCCTGCTCTACCCGGAATGGATTCCCGGCGGACATTCGCCGGGACTTCCCATCGCCAGTCTCGCCGGGCTCGTGATCACCGCGAACGGCAACCGCCTCGCCTGGGTGCGTGATCGCGTCAACATGTACGCCTTTCACGTGGATGTCACGCAAGGTACGACCTCGCTCGATGTCAATTTTCAGTACCTCGCACCTGTCAAGCCGCAGCAGGGCCGCATCTCTTCGAACTTCGCCAACCTCAGCTTTATCAACACGCTGCTCTATCCCGCGGGACACTTCTCGCGGCGCATTCAGTTCTCTCCGTCGGTCCGCTTGCCTGAGGGCTGGAAGTGCGCCACCGCGCTGGAGACGAAATCGCAGGATGGCAACGTAGTTCACTTCCAGGACACGACGCTTAACACGCTCATCGACTCTCCTGTGTACGCCGGCGTCAACTTCAAGCGCGTCGACATCTCCAGCGGTCCGGACAACAAGGTCTACCTCGACCTCTTCTCCGATAAGCCTGAGCAACTGGAATTCACGCCGGAAGAGTTGCAGTACCACAAGAACCTCGTCGTCGAAGCGCAGAAGCTCTTCAACTCGCATCACTACGACCACTACGACTTCCTGTTCTCGCTGAGCGACTCGGTCGGCGGTAAGGGTCTGGAGCACCATCAGTCCAGCGAAGACGGCACGCGCGCCAACTACTTCACGGACTGGTTGGCCGGAGTCGGCGGCCGTGCGCTGCTTCCGCACGAATACACGCACTCGTGGAATGGCAAGTTTCGCCGGCCTGCCGATCTGTGGACGCCCATCTTCAACTGGCCCATGCAGGACGATCTGCTGTGGGTCTACGAAGGCCTGACCGACTACTACGGCAACGTGCTCGCGGCACGCTCCGGAATGCGCACCACGGACCAGACCCACGATGTCTTCGCTCAGATCGCTGCCAACTTCGAAGCCAGCCCCGGCCGCACCTGGCGTCCGCTGGTCGACACCACCAATCAGCCCATCATGACGGCTCACTTTTCGACGTCGGAACAATGGCCGAGCTGGCAGCGTTCCTTCGACTACTATCCCGAGTCCGACCTGATCTGGATGGACGCCGATACGAAGATCCGCGAGATGAGCGGCGGCAAGAAGTCGCTCGACGACTTCGTGAAGGCTTTTTTCGGCGTCGACAACGGCAGTTACGTCACGAAGACCTACACCCTGGACGACGTCGTGGCAGCGCTGAACACCGTGCAGCCGTATGACTGGGCCGGGTTTTTCCGCGAACGTGTCTACGACTTGCATCCCGCTGTTCCCGAAGACGGCTTCACCCGCGGCGGTTATCGCCTCGTCTACAACGACACCCAGTCCGATTGGCTCAAACATCAGGACCCTTCGCGCGGCGCCAGCTTCAATACTTCCATCGGTTTGAGCGTAGGTGGAGAAGGCAACGTCGAAGGCGTGACGTGGAACGGTCCGGCGTTCAAGGCGGGTGTCACGCCGGAGATGCAACTGCAGGCGGTGAGCGATCAGAAGTTCACAGTGGATAACCTGCGCCAGGCCATTCTTGCTGCCGAGAAGACGAATCAGCCGATCAAGCTTCTGCTGAAGCGCGGCGACGATTTCGTCACCATCAATGTCGACTACCACGGCGGATTGCGCTACCCGCACCTGGAGCGCGTGGAGGGGACAGAAGATCGCCTGGATGCGATCCTGGCGCCTGCGAAGTAATTGTAACGGCAATTTGGTGCGCGTGTCCGCATTCGGACGCGAACCAGAAGATTGTCATCCCGACGACCGCTGGGAGGAGGGATCTGCTTTTTGAGAGACGAGAGCAGATCCCTCGTCGGCCTGAAGGTAACAGCTTGAAAACTACTTTGCGAATTCGGCCATTGACTGCAACGGTCGAGAACAGAGCGCCGGAGGCGCGGCAAACAGTTAAGCCCAGGACGGAGGCCGCCGCTGCGGCGGCCGTAGTCCTGGGTAAAGTTACAAAATCCTTGAGTCCCGTAGGGACGGCAGAATCTCGAGCCCTTCCCTTTTCCTAGGATATCGCGCAGAATGTTCTGAATTTTTCGCGCCCACATTCGCGAGGAGATCGAATGCGGTTCTCATGGGTCCTTGTCCTGTTGTTGAGCGTCGGAACGCAAGCGCAGAATACCCCGACGAAATCTACTCCACCCTTCCCGGGCACCTACGAACAGCTCAAGCCGCAGCAGAAGCTGCTCATCGACGACTGGTACGCCGACTACAACAAGATGATGCACGAGAACCTTCCTCTGTCGGACTACGACCAGCTCTCGCTTTCGGTTCGCACAACGTTTGAAGCCGTCACTCATGCTCTGATGACGACCAACCTGACCGACCAGTCAGGCAAGCCGCTGGGCAATGCGCTCAGCCTCGTCGAGTCCATCGAGACGATCAACGGAAAGATCCCCAAAGCGCGCGGCGACCTGCAGTTTCGTATGTATGTTGTACTGCAACCCAACGCGCTTCAGACGTTGAAGGACTGCAAGCAATTCTTCCGAGACCGCGACAATACCGTCTATCACCACGGCTATCCCGTGAACTGGCGTCAGGACGGGGGCGCGCCTTCCATTCAGATCTCGATGGCCGCCGACGGTCGCCACGCCGACGTTGATGTCGATTACCGCTCATCCAAGTTCCCCGCAGCCCTGATCAATGGTCATCTCACCGCGGCCAACTCCGACGTCCGCGCCGGCAACAACACGCAGCGCCATCTTCAGCGCTGGGAAGGTCTCACCGACTGGTGGCGCAATCTCTTTGGGCTCGACATTCCCGAACAGAACACGGTCGAGACGGCAGAAGCAACCGGCGACATTCCTCCCGTTCCTCGCAAAGGTTCAGGCAAGCTCGACGATGCGGTCATGGATTTCCTCACCTCATGGCTGGTGGAGCAGAAACCCGGGCTCTCGGCTGCCTATCTCTCTTCCCGCTCCTATGCCTGCCTCGAGGAATACGGCCCGCAGGCCGGCACCGTGATCAATACCTCGTCGGCTCCCTATCTCGCAGCGCGGGACCTGGCTGCAATCAATCGCTCGCTGGGAAAACCTGCGAGCCTGCAAAGCGTCGTGAAGATCGGAACGCTGGATGACTCCCGCCTCAAGCTCGTGAAGCAGCAATACGGGAACATCTTCACCGTCTACTCCGTGCCTGACGGTGTCGCTCCCGAGTTCGAATGCGACGACCAGCGCGCGCTGCGCGACTTTGAGAACGCCCGCATCACCGGCAAGAAGAACAAGTACAGCCGCTACTATGCTTCGGTCCTGCGCCTTAAGTCTTCGCAGGGTCCGGGGCAGCTCATCACTTTGCTGTGGAGTAAAGAGGGCCCGTACTGGAAGGTCATCTCGTGGGACATGGAGTCGGAGGACGCAAAACCTCAGGACATTCCCGACACACGCAAGGCCGCCACGGCACAGGTTGAGGAGCATGCCACCGGCGATTCTGCCTTTCTGCGCGCATCGAATGACTTCCTGAACGTGTGGCTGGTGAAGCGCGATTACGCCGCAGCCACCAAGTACTTTGCCGCAAGCAGCTACGCCTGCGTCGATGCTTCGTCGCAGCCGGCCCAGCAGTCGCCAGGCACTCCCTCGCAGTTGCGCAATGCCATGAGCACCCTTGCCAGCAATCTCGACCAGGCGCAGCACATTAATGAGGTCCTCGAGCCGGTCGATCCCGAGCACCCCGGACTGAAGCTTGTCGATCACCCTGAGCAGGACGCCTACACCGTTGTCGCCGTGCCTGACACCCTGGCGCCGATATTCATGTGCGAGAAAGAATCGCGGGCGCACCCGTATCAGCCGGTTGACTGGGAAGCGCAGAGCTCGTCGTATGGGAAGTATTACGAGTTACTGTTCGAAGTGCGCACGCCCGGCGATCATCCCGCCTCGATGTCATTCCTGTGGAGCAAGGACAAGGGCCAGTGGAAGATCGTCTCCTATGAGATGGTCTCGCCCTGAGTGGTTACATTTCGGCATGAGCGACTACGAAAACGCGACCTAATTTCGGGTGACAAGGCGCGCTGTTATCCGGTGCAGCTTCGCTACGCGTGGCCAAGCGAACTCGATCTCATGGCCCAACTCGCGGGACTGAAGTTGAAAGAGCGCTGGAGCAACTGGCAACGCACACCGTTTACATCCGGCGATTCCGTCCACATATCATTGTATGAACGCAAAGCCGCGTAAGCGCGCTGACACGCGATGGGCAGTTGTGAATCTCTGGATGATAAGGCATTCCGTCAGGTGAGAATCGACTACGTCTCAAGCTATCGCGCTGCCACGGCCACTTTATCGCCGCGGCGAAGCTTGGCGGCCTTCACTGTGTTGCTCATCAGCATCGCGATCGTCAGCGGCCCGACTCCGCCGGGCACCGGCGTGATCGCTCCCGCAACCTCGGCCACTTTGGGATGAACGTCGCCCATCAGGGTTGAGCCTTTCGCGGCGAAGTCGCGCTCGCGCTTCTCATTGCCCGCGAAGAATTCCCGGAACTGCTCAGGATCGGTCACTGTGTTCATGCCGACATCGATCACCGTCGCGCCCGGCTTGACGAAGTCAGGCGTGATCATGCCCGCCTTGCCAATCGCCGCAACCAGAATGTCGGCGCGCCGGCAAACGCCCGGCAGATCGCGCGTCTTCGAATGGCACACGGTCACCGTCGCGTTGCCGTTGAGCAGCAGCATGGCGACCGGCTTCCCGACGATATCACTGCGCCCCACGACAACCGCTTCCGCACCGGCTATTGGAATGTTGCTGCGCTTGAGAATCTCAATGATGCCCGCGGGCGTACACGGCACCAGCCCCGGACGCTGCGTGGAAAGATAGCCGACATTCATGGGATGAAAGCCGTCGACATCCTTCTCCGGCGAAACCGCCAGCAGAACTTTCTTCGCGTCTACCTGCGAGGGGAGCGGCAGCTGCACCAGGATGCCGTCGATCTCGTCGCGGCGATTTAGATCGTCCACCAGCGCCAGCAACTCGGCTGTGGTCACGGTATCCGGCGGAGTATGCTTCTCGCTGTATATGCCAAGCTGCTCGCAGCTCTTCACCTTGTTGCGAACGTAGATCTCCGACGCCGGATTGTGGCCCGCCAGCACCACGGCCAGCCCAGGCCGCAGCCCGGCAGCCGTGAGCTCTTTGACCTCCTCGCCAACCTCCGCTTTGATCTGCGCAGCAATCTTCGTCCCGTCAAGAATCGTGGCCGCCATCGAGAGAACCCCTCCCCTTTTCTATCTTACCGTGACGAAGCGGAGAGCCGCTCTTCGCCCGCCACACCACAGGCTCAGGTGGAGCCGGCCCTTCGGCCAGTGTCAGTGTGCGTAAGACCGAGCTATCGCTTCGGCAGTGGAGTGCGCCCCCGAGAATCAAGCGCCGGAGGCGCGGCGAACAGCTTAGCCCCGGACGGAGCGAAGCCGGGGTTCCCCGATTCGCGCTTCTTTTGCGCGAATTGGGGTGGCGGAGCGGAGTCCTGGGTAGAGGTGGTAATAGTTGTTGATCCCGTAGGGACGGCACAATTCACGCGCGACTTCAGTCGTGCTGAAAGGCTGTACAGCCGACCGCTTCTACCCGCACAGCAATCCAGCACGAAACATCGGAATCGGCTCCTCATCCACCTTCTGGTGCGCGTGCAGAACGCGAACCGTGTACTCAATCCCCAAACCCTCATACACCGAACCCAACAGTCGCCCGATTTCCTGATGATTCTGCTCCGCGACGCCAACGATCGACGGCCCCGAGCCGCTCAAACAAACTCCCAGCAGATCTCGGTGCTCCAACTCCAATGCCTCGCGCAAGCCCTGCGCGATCTTCTCTCGCGCAGGCTGATGCACCCGATCACGCATCGCGTGCTTCAGCAGCGAGAAGTCCTCCGTCCGCAGCGCATGAAGCAACAGCGCCACTCGTTGCAGGTTGAACACAACATCGCCACGAGCAACGCATTGCGGCAGGGCGGAGCGTGAAGCTTCCGTCGTCAGCGCCAGTTTCGGCGTGACCACCACAAACGCCAGCGACTCAGGCCAGCCCGAGCTCGTAGCCTGCACCATCCCATCCGGCAACTCACAGCTAATCGTCAGCCCGCCCAGAAGGCTTGCGGCGGCGTTGTCCGGGTGAGACTCCAGGGCGCAGGCCGCGCTCAGCAGCGTCTCCATCGGCAGCGGCTGCGTGACCGCCTCGTACAAGCGCAGGCCCGCGACCGTAGCCGCGGCGCTGCTACCGAGGCCCGAGCGCATCGGGATCTCGCTGCTCACCTCAATCGACAACGAAGGCAGAGACCCGAGACTCTCACCCGCCATGCAGCGATAAGCCCGCTCAATGCGGTTCTCGCCGCAAAGCGCGTGGTCGACGAAGTTGAAGTGCAGTTCACCATGCCCCGCCAGCTTCCTGACGCGCAGCACCAGATACAACTGCACCGCGACGGCCAGCGTGTCGAACCCCGGGCCGAGGTTGGCGATCGAGGCGGGAACTTTGATTTCGAAACTCTTCGCATCAAAGCTGAACGAGCTCCGCGGCACCTCGAGCGACTCGAGAGCGTTCATCGTAATGGTGGTCATTCGCAGCACACTCCTTGCAGTGCGGTTTCGTGTAAGTGCGATCGGAGGATAAAGTCGGTGTCCTTCAGAGCGTGGCCCGTGAGAATCGCAACCACGGCAGCGTCGCGGTCGATATCGCCTCGCGCCCTCAGCTTGCGCAGCGCCGCAAGCGTGGTCGCCGATGCAGGCTCGCAGCCGATGCCGTCACGCCCGATCATCGCTTTCGCCTCGGCAATCTCTTCATCACTGACATTCATGACAAAGCCGTCGGTGATTCGCACCGCTCGCAGCGCCTTCTTCCACGACCGCGGATTACCGATGCGGATTGCTGAGGCCGCCGTCTCCGGCTGGTCGATTGGCGTTAGCTCACTCGCGCCGGAGCGCCACATCCTGGCCAGCGGATTCGCGCCCTCCGCCTGCACAATGACCAGCCGCGGCATTCTGGAGAGCAAGCCCGCCGCATGCAGCTCCGCCAGGGCTTTCCCGAAGGCAGAGCTATTGCCGAGGTTACCGCCGGGGACGACAACATAATCCGGCGGCTCCCAGCCCAGCTGCTCCATCACCTCGAACATGGCGGTCTTCTGTCCCTCGAGGCGAAATGGGTTGATGGAGTTCAGGAAGTACAGCTGGTGATCGTCATCACGCAGCAGCCGCGCCAGCGCAACATCAAAGTTACCGTCGACATGAACGATCTCCGCGCCGAAATCCAACGCCTGCGCCAGCTTGTTCATCGACACGTGTCCCGCCGGCAAATAGACTCTCGCGCTCAGTCCGGCGCGCGTGGCGTAAGCTGCAAGTGATCCCGAGGTGTTTCCCGTCGAGGCGCATGCCACCACTTTCGCTCCCACAAAAACCGCTTCCGTAACCCCGACCGTCATGCCCAAATCCTTGAAGCACGCCGTAGGGTTCCACCCCAGATGCTTGAAGCGCAGATTGCTCACACCCGCCCACTGAGCCGTCTTGCGGCCCTCGATCAAAGGGCTGTTCCCTTCTCCCATGGTCACGACCTCCGCGTAACCATCAGGCAGAAACTCCCGAAATCGCCACACACCGCTCACATCCAGCGGATCGTACGAGCACCTCCGGCGAAACCACATGCGCTTCAGCGCGTCCGGCGAAGCATCCGGCGGATCGATGACCACCTCCAGCAGATCGGCGCAAACCGGACATGAGAGAGCGCGCTCGTGAAGGTCCAAAGTTGCGCCACAATCGGTATTGCTACAGCGAAGATGCATGAACGCTCCTATTTCAGAATCGGCATTTGTATTGGTGCCTCCGCGAGAAAATCAAAAGCCTTGATTTCGCGCAACGCACTTTCAAGTTGGCTCTGCCGGCATGATTCAAGCGTGATCACGAACGGCAGCGCGGATTTGTCGAGGCCCGGCTTCTGTAGCACGGCGTCGAGATTGATGTGATAGCGCGACAGCACGCTTGCAATCGCCGCGATAATTCCCGGCCGGTCGCGCACGACGAAGCGCAGATAGTGCCGCCGCTCAAAGTCGTTGCTTACCTTGCAAGCCACAGTGCAGTGCTGTTGCGAGCATCCATTGGAACGGCTGCGCGACGCCTGCAATAAGTCGGAGATCACGGCAACGGCGGTTGGGTCGCCACCTGCGCCGTGACCTCTGAGCGTCGTATCGCCTCCGAATTCACCGCTGCTCACAACCAGGTTCTGGCTGCCCACGACCCCGCCGAACGGCGACGTAACCGGCACAAGCGAGGGCTCCACCGCCATATATACTTTGCCGTCGTGCAGCTTTGCGGTCGAGATCTGCCGTATCGTGCAGCCGAGCTCGCGCGCGTATGCAAAATCAATCGCCGTAATGTCGCGAATCGATCGCCGCGCTACCTGGGTTGGCGAGACATCGAGCTTCAGCCCGACGCGCGCCAGGATGGCCAGCTTTGCCGCTGAGTCGTGGCCATCGACGTCGTCCGTCGGATCAGCCTCCGCGAAGCCACGCTGCTGTGCCTCGCGCAATGCTTCCGCAAAGCCGATCCCCGACTGTTCAACTCGCGTCAGGATGTAATTGCACGTGCCGTTCAATATCCCGCTCACCTGCGTCAGCCGGTCGCCGGCGAGACCGTCCTGCAGCGCCGACAAAACCGGCACGCCGCCGGCGACGCACGCGCCGAAGCCGAGGTACTGCCCGTTCTCATCGGCGAGCCTCGACAGTTCACTCCCAAACCTGGCGATGAGCTGCTTGTTCGCCGTGACCACGGACTTGCCTGCTACCAGCGCGCGGCGCACGATGTCATGTGCCGGCTCCAGACCTCCGATCAACTCGACCACCACATCCGCATCGGAACGCAGCACCTGCTGCACGTTTTCCGTCCACAGCACATGCGGGCAATTCCAGCTGGCTTTCTTGCGCGCCACATTGCGGTTGCAGATGTGCGTGAGCCGCATGCCAAGCTCATCGCGACGGGCGTGCAACAGGCGCGCTACCGCGCTTCCCACCGTTCCGAACCCGAGCAGCGCGACCCGGAACTCGCGTTGCGCGCAATTTTGCGGACCTTCGCTTCTTAGCAGGGCGGTCGCCATCACCCCACCTCCCTGCGCATCGCCACTCGTGCTCGTCCGGCAACCCTCATGCCGCGTGGAACGATCTGCAGCCTGGTAACGCGCTCTGACTTGGCCTGTTCGAAGAAACGCCGGTGAAGCTGGCGCACTGCCTCAGGCACATCGCTCTCTTCAATGACGAAGCCGATGTTGATCTCCGAAGCGCCCTGCGAAATCATGTGCACGTTGATGTCTGCGGCCGCGAGAGTCTGGAAGACGCTTGCCGCAACGCCCACCCGTCCGCGAATATCTTTTCCAATCAGGCAGATGATGGCCTTGCGATCCTCCACTTCAACTTCGCCCAGCTTCCTGAGCTCCGCGATCATCGCGTCGAGCGGGGCCGATCCGCTGAGCGCAACCGAAACGCTCACCTCCGACGTCGACACCAGGTCTGCCGCGCAGGTGTAACGCTCGAACGTCTCGAAGACCGCGCGCAGAAATCCATTGACTCCCAGCCTTCGCGCTGACCTGACACTCACGACTTTCATTCCGCTCTTCGCTGCAATCGCCCGGAAGGTGGTGCGGCTGCGTGGGGCTCGTGCGCGAATGCAAGTCCCCCGGCTCTCCGGCCTGCGCGAGTCCATGACGTACACAGGAATGTTCCTGCGAATGGCCGGAATCAGGGTCGCAGGATGCAAAACCTTCGCGCCGAAATAAGCCATCTCCGCTGCCTCATCGAACCTGATCACGTCGATGCGGCGCGCCTGTGGGCATAAACGCGGGTCGGTGGTCATCATGCCCTCGACGTCGGTCCAGATCTCGATGCGCTTGGCGTTTAGCGCCGCGCCGACGATCGCAGCCGAGAAATCCGAGCCGCCTCGGCCCAGCGTGGTAGCGATGCCATTACTGGTTGCCGCGATGAAGCCGGCCATCACGGGCACGCGGTCCACGTCCAGCAAAGGCTGCAGGAGCTGCCGCAAGCGTTCGTCCGTCAGCTCGAAGCGAGGAATCGCATTCGTGTGCGAGGCGTCGGTCACGATGCACTCGCGTGAATCGACGAGTTCCGCGGCAAGGCCGCGCGCAACAAACGCCGCGCTGACCATGCGACTGGAGAGAAGCTCGCCGGCGCATAGAATATTGTCGGTCGTGCGCAGCGTCAGCTCGCCCAGCGCGGCTACACCGCGCAACATATCCTCTACCGCCGCAAACAGCTTCTGTATCTCATGGCGAACCTCGTGCGGGCATTCGCTCGCCAGCTCCTCCAGCACTTGAAAATGCCGGCGACGCAAGGCTCGCAACTGCTTCACCGCCTCGCGGATTTGTCCAGCCGCGGCGGCGCGGGACATCGAAAGCAGGGCATCGGTAACGCCTGCCAGCGCGCTGACCACGACCACGGGCTTTTCTTCCAGGCGGGAAAAGACGATTGCCGCGGCGCGTTCAATCGCTGCTTCGTCTTCTACCGAGGTTCCACCGAACTTCATTACGATCATGCTGTCGTCTCTCAAGTCGGGGGTTTGCGCAAAATGAAAAACCCACCAGCCTTTTCGGGCGGTGGGTCCGGATTGCTCTGTCCTTTAATTTCTTCTAGGGACTATTGCTGCTCCGCTTCCCGCCCGTGATTGTGACCCGTGTGCCTGTGAACACACGTGTTCCTGTTGTGGATGTCACGCCGGAAATGAGACGGAAAGCTGACATGAGATGGCTTACTTTAGTACAACAGCCTACGCGTGTCAAAGAATTTTCTGCGTGCCTTCTGTGATTCCGGACGCAACCTTCCCGGAATGAGCAGCGACATCGAGTACCATATCAGCTAGTGGGCAACGAAAGCTTCGCATTCGGTCTTGTGCTACGGGACATAACTCGCCAATGAATTCCCCGAACCCGGATGCAAACAGAAGCTTACTCAGGGTCACATCCACGCTGTTCTTATTCCTCGCTCTGATCTGCACCTGCAAACTGGTCGCACAATCAAAACCGAGTAACACATTCCTCATCATCGCCGACATTCATTTCAACCCGATGGCGGACCCAAGCCTGGTTGCGGATCTGGATCGTGCTGCTCCCGCACAGTGGGAGCCAATTCTAGCGCGGTCGAAGCGCACCGCATTCAGTCAGTACGGAGAAGACTCCAATTGGTGGCTCCTGCAATCGTCCCTCGATGCGATGCGCTCAACTCAGCCGCATCCCGCCTTCATCATGGTGGCCGGCGACATCCTGGCGCACCGTTTCCCCAGCACCTTCGCCGAGGCCGCTCACGACACCGATCGCGAACACTACCGTCAGTTTGTGCTCAAGACAGTGGAGTTCCTGGCTCTGCAATTTCGCAAGAGATTCCCCGAGACACCGATCCTGCTGACACCGGGCAACAACGATGAGGAATGCGGCAATTACACAATCGAGACCGGTGGGGCCTACCTGCACGACACCGCGGAACTCACTCGCAAGCTGGCCCACGGTGATGAGGAGTTCCGAACATCCTGGGAGCGGCTGGGCAGCTACGACATTCCGCATCCCGCCGTTCGTGGTCTGCGGATTATTTCAATGAACACCGTCTTTCTCAACTACAACTACCAGGCTCAGCGATTCAGCGAGGGTTGCACGACAGTCCCGTCAACCGCTGCCAGCGATCTTTTCACCTGGCTCGAGTCGCGCCTGAACAAAGCTCAACAGGCGCACGAGAAAGTCTGGCTGATGTTCCATATTCCGCCGGGCATGGACAGTTACTACTCCATTCAAAGCTACCAGGCACTGTTGAAAAAGACGCCGCATCCCGACAAGAAGCAATGTACGTCTGCGCTTGTGCCGATGTGGGCGCCGCAATGGACGGAAAAGTTCCAGGCGCTCCTCGAAAAGTACAAGGGCACAGTAATCGCCGGCTTTGGCGCGCATAACCATCGCGACGACTTCAGGCTCCTGCGCTTGTCGGCGGATGAGCAGGCCTTTGTCCTCATCACGCCGGCGATCTCGCCTATCTATAACGAGAATCCAGCGTTTCGCGCGGTAACGTTTGCAGGCGATGGTTCACTTAGCGACAGTTCGATTTATTACCTTACGAACATCGAGTACGCCAGCAGCCGCACCGCGGGTGAATGGGCGCGAGAGTATACGTTCTCGCAACAGTGGAAGGCGAAACAGTTGAATGCCGCCAGCCTGCAGGCGATTTATGACAAGGTTACAAGCCAGGAGGAAGTTCGCGGGGAATGGCTGAAGCTGTATAACGTTTCGACGGCTGTATACCTGCCGCCCAACAGCACTCCGGGATTGTATTGCGCCATCGAGGGATTGCTTCCCGAAACTTTTGGGAAGTGCTACTGCACCGCGGCAGCTAATCCCAGCGCCGCGCCGACTCGACCGTGAGCTTCGCGATGCGCACCCTTCCCGAACTACACTGGTAGCGGAGATCTGAATTCGTGCCGCAGCGGCCTGCCCCGAAAGAAAATTACCTGCTCCTCGTGCTCTCGATCAGCTTCATCCTGGGGATGGGAATAGCTCTCGTGATCTACTTCGGCTGGAGGGCCGGAGTGATCGCGGCTGGATTCCACGGCGTCTTGAGCATACTCGCTCTTGTACTCTGCCCGCCGTTCATTCTGTCGTATGCCATCGGCCCGGCAGTCGACTCCGATTTGGCGTTGACTCTGGTGGTCGGCACGATTGTCTTTGCGAACGCGTTTCTATATGCCGGTGTGGCGGCCGGGGGATACTTCCTGGCCACAGCCTTCCGAAAGCCGAGGCCGACTTAGTCCTGTTCCGCCGGCTGCTGCTGCGTCATGCAGTGGATTGCACCGAGTCCCCAGACAAAGTCGCGGCAGTAGACACCAACCACTTCGCGCTCAGGAAATAACTCGGTGAGGACGTCCAGCGCTACGCGATCGGTTGCGTCGCCGAACACCGGCACCAGCACTACCTTGTTCGCAATATAAAAGTTGGCGTAGCTGGCGGGCAGCCGCTGGCCTTCGAAATAAACCGGCCTGGGCATGGGCAGCTTCACCACCTTGAGCGGCTTGCCGTCCTGGTCGGTACTTTTCTTCAGCCAGCGGAAGTTGTCGCTGAGCGGCTCGTGGTCCATGTCGCTGGGGTCAGGCTCATATGCGGTGACGACTGTCCGGGGGCCAACAAAGCGCGTGATGTCGTCGACATGTCCGTGCGTGTCGTCGCCGACGATGCCGCGCTCCAGCCAGATGACCTTCTCGATGCCGAGATAGTCGGCAAAAATCTCCTCCAGATGCTCGCGTGACAGGCCTGCATTGCGTTGCTGCACGTCGCTCAGCAGACATTCTTCGGTTGCGATCAGGGTCCCACGGCCGTTGACGTCGATGCTGCCGCCTTCCAGCACGATGCGATGCATCTCGCCATTGATGCGCAGCTCCGGCTGCCACAGCGGCGCTTTCACGTGAGCAGCCATGTCGATTCCGGCAACAGTGTCGCGCTTCCAGTCGTTATATTTCGCCCAGGCGTTGAAGCGCCATACGGTAGCGGCGACGGAGGGCAGCTCGCCCTTGCGTGACTCTCGACGCACGAAGATCGGGCCGTAGTCGCGCGTCCAGCCGCGATTCGTGGGAATGCGGAAGAAGCGAACGTTGCCACTTGGCTTACCCGGCTGTGTGGCTTTCTCGGACAACACATGCGAACGTGCCAGGACCTTCCGCGCCTTTATCTCGGCAGCCTCGTCGTTCACCAAGATGTGGACGCGCTCGGACCGCGCCAGATGGCGAACGATCTCCGCGTAAATCCACGGTACCGCCTCAAACTTGCCGGGCCAATCGGACTTGTTATGCGGCCACGCGATCCACGTCGCGTCATGCGGCTCCCACTCAGCGGGCATGCGATAACCCAGCGCGGCCGGTGTCTCCGACAATTTTCTAGGATTCTTTGCCACGGGCTAAACCATGAACCGCTGCGTGATTGGCGCATAGGCGTCGACGCGACGGTCGCGCCAGAATGGCCAGTTGCGCCGCACGTCTTCCATGCGACGGAGATCTACTTCCGCCACCAGAACTTCTTCCTTGTCGTGCGAAGCCTGCTCGACCACCTGCCCAAAAGGATCGGCGATGAACGAGCCTCCCCAGAATTCCAGGCCCTTTCCCGGTGCCTGATTGCCGCGGATGTTTCCCGTCTCAAAGCCGACGCGGTTCGGCACAGCGACGTAAACTCCATTGGCGATCGCGTGCGCGCGCTGAATCGTCTGCCATGCGTCGTATTGCGCCTCGCCGTATTGCGCCTTCTCGTCCGGATGCCAGCCGATCGCCGTCGGATAAAACAGTACGTTCGCGCCTTGCAAAGCCGTCAGCCGTGCGCCTTCGGGATACCACTGGTCCCAGCACACCAGCGTCCCGAATTTCGCGAAGTCGGTTTCGAAGCTCTTGAATCCGAGATCGCCAGGCGTGAAGTAGAACTTCTCGTAATAAAGCGGATCGTCGGGGATGTGCATCTTGCGATAAATGCCGGCCACCTTGCCACCCGTATCCAGGACCGCCGCCGTGTTGTGATAAATCCCCGGCGCGCGCCGCTCAAACAGCGACGCGATGATTGTGACCTTCAGCTCGTGAGCCAGGTCGCCCAGGCGCTTGGTCGCGGGACCGGGGATCGGCTCCGCAAGATCGAACAACGCCACATCCTCACGCTGGCAGAAGTATTGCGTCTGAAACAATTCCGGCAGGCAGATGATCTCCGCCCCTTTGCCCGCAGCCGTTCGCACGTGTTCCATGGCGCGCTCAAGGTTCTGCTCCGGCTCCGGCGTGCAGGACATCTGCACCACGCCGATCTTGAAGTTGCGTTCCTGCAAGAATCGCTCCGCGTGAAATTGTTAGCATAGCATCCCGCTCGCATACGACGGTGCGCTGTCGGCGATTGTTAATGAACGATGACAGATGATCGCGCCCGGCGAGATTGACGGAACGTTACGCCAACCTGTAGCTTCGATTGTTCACGTTAATCGGATCGATATCTTCTGATCGCGCGTGTGCATCCCACGCGTTCCGCAATCATTGAGGTGAAATCTTGAGCGACATGCACTATAAGACCCATGGTGAAGGCGCTGACCGCGTCCTTCACGATCCAGTTTCCGACAAGCTGGTGCCGCTGGCGCCGCTTGATCTCGGCCAGATCAGCAGTATCGATGCCTTAGTACGCGCGATGGGCCAGACCGCCTTTACCGGCCGTCAGGTCGGCGAGGGCGCCGACGTTCTGGAAGCGATGGCGCGGGACAAAAGCTGCTTCATCGTGATGACGCTGGCCGGCGCCATGACGGTCGCTAAACAAGGCCTGATCATCACGGAGCTGATCGATCGCGGCGTCGTCAACGCCGTTATCTCGACCGGCGCGCTGATGGCGCATGGATTGGTGGAAGGCGTCGGCCGCTCACATTTCAAGTACGACCCGCGCATGGACGACACGGAGCTGTACGAGGCCGGCTACAACCGCGTCTACGACACGCTGGAGCCGGAGACGAACCTGGATTTCGTGGAGAGTATCGTCGCTCGCATCCTCAAGAGCTGGGACCACAGCGAGGTGCTCTGCTCGTACAAGCTGAATCGCGAGATCGGCCGTTATCTCAGCGAGCACGTGAAAGAGCGCGGCATTTTGAAGTCGGCATTCGAGAAGAATGTTCCGGTATTCGTGCCGGCCTTCAGCGATTCGGAGATCGGCCTGGATGTCGCACTGCACAATCGCGCGCGGCGCAAGAACAATCTGCCGCCGCTGCATTACGATCCCTTCGAGGACCTGGAACATTACGCCGAGACGCTGCTGAAGCAGGAACGGCTGGGAATCTTCACCATCGGTGGAGGCGTGCCGCGGAATTGGGCACAGCAATTCGGACCGTACATCGAACTGCGACATCGGCGCGGCGGCGAAGAGCTGCCGCTGAAACGCTTTCACTACGGCGTGCGCATCTGCCCTGAGCCGGTGAATTGGGGCGGGCTCTCCGGCTGCACGTACAGCGAGGCGGTCTCGTGGGGAAAGTTCGTTCCGTCGGAAGAAGGCGGCCGCTTTGCTGAAGTCTTGCTGGATGCGACGGTTGGACTGCCTCTGATTGCCGGAGCGGTGCTGGAGAGGATGAAAGAAACTGGCTAGTTGGCTAGTGGTCAGTGGCTAGAAACACGGCCAGGGCTAAAGCCCGTTCTTTATCGCTCCTTTTTTGCACGGCTGAAGCCGTGCCCTGCCACCTTTTCTCGCGTTTCTTCTACCTTTTGCCGTGAGAGCCGCTACAGACGCCGCTCTTAGACCATTCGGATTCCACCGCGACATCAGCCCTGCTCCGCGCCTTTCATCACGCTCTCCACAATCCTGCGAAACTCGCCATCGCTGATCAAGCCGCCGTTGGCAATCGCTTCCCGCTTCACTCGCTCCAATATCGCCGCGCGCTGCGCCTCAGGCAGGGCGATCCCCAACTCCTCCGCCTTCAAGCGCACGCTGTCGAGGCCGCTTTTCTTCCCAAGAACGATGCCACGCGTCGCTCCCACCAGTTCCGCCGCGTAGGGCTCGATCGCTTCCGGAATGTGAAACTGGCTGGCGACGGCACCGCTCTCGCGCAGGAAGAGATTGTCTCCGATAAGCGGCTTCCAGCCTTCTAATTCGTACTTCCCTGCCCGCCGTACAAATTCCGATACCTCACGGATGCGCTCGAGCTTAAGCTCGACGGGGACATCGTAGAGGCACTGCAAGGCCAGCGCGACCTCGCCGATGTCGGCGTTACCGGCGCGCTCGCCCATTCCGTTGATGGTGCCTTGCACCCAACCGGCGCCCGCTCGCACGGCAGCAATAGCAATCGCCGTCGCCAAACCGAAATCGTTGTGGCCGTGCCAGTGAATCGGCAGGTCCGGGCCGAACCACTCGCGCGCGGATCGCACCAGAAATCCCGCTGCCTCCGGCGTACACACACCGATAGTGTCAACCAGCACAATCTCCTGCGCACCAGCATCGATTGCGGCGGAGTAGATGTGGCGGAGGGACTCCAGATCGGCGCGGGTGCCATCGACTCCGAAGAACGCCACGCGAATTCCGTTCTCGCTGGCATAGCGGATGGCATCCGTCGCGCGGCGGACAGCCTCCTCACGCGAGATTCCGTAGGCCTTCAGCTTGATATCGCTGGTCGGAACTTCAATGACCGACGCCTGTAGACCCAGGCGCACGAGCTCTTCCACATCACCGCGGGTCGCGCGTGCAAAGCCCCACACTTCGGAATGCTTCAGCCCGGCCTTCAGGATGAGCGAAATGGCTTCGCCATCTTCGGCAGATACTTTGGGAAAGCCCGCTTCAATCCGGCCAACACCGAGCTCATCCAGCTTCTTCGCGATCTGCAACTTCTGTTGCGGGCTGAAGATGACGCCGACCGTCTGCTCGCCATCCCGTAGCGTCGTGTCATAGAAGCGAACGGTGCGCGAGCGATCAAAGTCGGCTCGCACCTCCGGGCGCGAGTTGAGGTTGCTCGTCCAGACCTTGCCTTTGAGGTCGCTCATCGCGCCGCTCCCTGCTTTTCTGCCGTAAGCGATGGCAGCTTCTCGCCATAGGCTTCCTCCCACGAGATGACTGGATTGCGCAGCACCCCGATCTGCTCGATCTCGCACTCCATCACATCACCGGGCTTCAGGAACCAGGCTTTGGGATCGGCGCTGAACGCCGCAACACCCGATACGGTGCCAGTTGAAACGACGTCGCCTGCGCTGTAGCCCATCGCAGAATAGTGCGCGAGGATCTCGGGGATCGTGACCGACATCTTGCTGCTGTGCGAGCGCTGTCGCACCTCGCCGTTCACGCGCAGCTCCATCGCGAGGTTGTGGGGGGCCTTGATCTCGTCGGCGGTCGCGATGTGCGGCCCGAGCGGGCAGAAGGAATCGATTCCCTTGCAGAAGCTGAATACCCCCGACTTCATCTCCTGGCGCTGGATATCGCGCGCGGTAATGTCGTTGAAGATGACGTAGCCGCCAATGTACTGTTCCGCGTCTTCCGGCGTGAAATGCTTACCCGCCTTCTTCAGCACAACCGCAAGCTCAAGCTCGTAGTCGAGCTCCTGTGTGAGGTGTGGCGGGAAGATGACCGGCTCATCCGGCCCGATGATCGCGTCGACGTTCTGGAAGAAGACGATCCAGGGCAACACCGGATGCGAGAAGCCCGCCTTCTCCGCTTCGTGATGATGCTCACGGAAGTTGCCCGCGGTGTGGAAGAACTTCTTCGGAATGATGGGCGCCTTCACGTGCACATCTTCGCGTCGATAGAAGACGGGCTCGCCTTGCGGACCTGCGTCAGGCTGCTGGTCAATCGCGAAGTCGAGCGCCGCTCGTGCCGCATCGAGACTGCGATCGCCGCCTTCGAAGAGCAGGCGCATGTCCGCCGGAATGTGCGCAGCGGCGGCTTTTGGATTCTCGCGCTGCAACAGGGAGTGAGCGGCGGCGAGTTCGACAATGCGGCCGTCAGGCGCAATGGCTCCAATATGCTGACGTGAGTTTTTATCCAGGAATGTGACTAGTCTCATTTGGCGTTCTCGGAATACCGAACTCCAGCTCCATCGTGAAACTTGCTGCGTGTCAGCTCAGCGCTAAGAAAGAGCGCCAAACCAGCCGGTCTGGAGGCCGGCGCTACCTTCGAAAAGTTTATTGACATGCGGGCGGTTTCGCAAAGTCCGCTATTGCGGATTCTGCTCGGGCGGAAATTGATTGTTGGGCTGCATTTGCGGAGGATTATTTTGCTGACCGAAACCACCCGGCTGTTGACCGAAGCCGCCTGGCTGTTGGCCGAAGTTGCCTGGCTGTTGACCAAACGGGCTTTGCTGCCCAAATCCGTTTTGTTGCTGCTGGCCGTTCAGCTGCCCGGCGGGAGTGCCGATCTGCGCTCCGCCAATTGTCGTCGGCTGATACGGACCGCGCAGCAAAACGTTCTGCTGGTCCATCATCGGGTTGTAGATGAACTGCCACTCGTCATACGTTTTCTTTTTGTTGTAAACGCGGATGGTCTTTTCTTTGTTCATGCTAGCCACGCCGACGATGGCACCGCCGCCGAACTGCTGATTACCGGCACTGCTCTGGCCGAAGGGCGAACTGCCCGGCTGGTTGCCGAAGCCACTCGGCTGGTTGCCAAACCCACTCGGCTGATTATTCCCGAAGCCAGATTGATTGTTGTTACCGGATTGATCCGTGTTGCCGGTATCGCCGCCCGAAGTCCCCGCCGGATTGCTGCCCTGGTCGCTGCTGACCGGAAATCGCGCGGTGCCGCCGGGCACTCCCTGGGAGAAATTGCCCTGCCCCGAGCTAACAGGAAAGCCACCTATGGAGCCGGGCTGCTGCTGGTTCCCTAAAGTGAAACCACCGGGGTTGGAAGCTATGCCGCCAGGAACCACCGCGCCGCCGGGAGTCAGAGCTCCGCCCTGATTCAGCGCGCCGCCCTGCGCTGCCAGTGCCGCGGCGGGGGTGCCGGGGGCGGCCGCATTCAGCAGCGTCGCAATATCGCCGTAGTGCAGCAGCTTCCACTTGCCGTCTTTGGTCAGCGGATCGGTGTAGCGTTTGCGGAGATAACGAATCTGGCCTTTGTCGAGATCGTCGAGGGTGGCGGGATAGCGGCCATTCTTCTTGTAGAACTTCTTGATCGCGCGCGCATACTCGGTGCCGCGATGGATCATCTCCTCTTCGCGGTCGCGCTTGATCTGCTGCACCAGCCGCGGCGCCGTGACGTAGGTCGCGGTGATGACCATGAAGGCCATCATCAGCAGGATGGCGAGCAGCAGATAGCCCCCTTCGCGCTGACGACGCGCGGCGTTTGGCTCGGGAGACTTCGGCTGGTTCTGCCGCATACTATTTCGATCAGCGCCGTCCTGAAAACGGCGCTGCGCACATCATCCCGCAGTCAGAGGGATGGTCTGGGTGTTGTTGGTCAGCACATCCTGCACTTCCACCGACGTCGGATTAATGTGCAGGATCTTGTACCGGCGATCGATGATCTGGCCTTCTTTAGCAAGGAAAATATCTTCGCCCTTCAGAAGGAATATCTGGCGGTTGCCGCCCCTGGGGCCGGCATATCCGTAAAACTTCAAATCAATTGGCGGTGGCGGAGGCGGCGTGTTCACCGCCGCGGGTTGCTTGTCCGGTGGCAGAGGCTGCGGGATCGGCGGCGGTGGCGCCTCCGAGCGGAAGATGTTCCGGCCCGTGCCCTTGTAAGTTACTTCCTCGCTGGACTTCAGCAGGTCGAAGCGCAAGCTCGGATCGAGCGAGTGTGCCAGAAGCGTGCGCGCCGGCTTGCGGGCTGCCTTCGCCGGCCCACGGCCGGTTGCGGCCGGAGCTGTACCCGAGGACGCAGTCTCATCGCCTCCACTCCTGAAGGCACGCACGACGAGCACCAGCGCAATCACCGCAAGCACGCCCGCGAGAATCGTCTTCCTCCGGTTTTCCGTGCCCAGCTTCACGACTTCGCCGTTCCTCCCGCGCGCAGATACGTTTCCAGCTTCAGCTGTAGGCGAACGTTCCCCTGCTGCTCTCCGAGCGCGATCCCGTTGATCAGGAAAAACACCTTGTTGCGTTCCAGCCCATTGATGAACTTCACTTCCTGAAGATAGTCGCCGGAGAGCGCGATCTCAATGTTCAGCTTGCGCAAGTCTTCGATGGGAGCGCTCTTCTCTTCATACTTAATACTGGCCAGACGAACACCATTCTCGCCGGCTAGTTTGCCCAACTCCGCTGCCACTTCGGAATATTCTCCCGGGAAACGGTTGCCGTAAAAACCTGTAATGTCATGGGAAGCTTGCACCAGCTTCTGGTCCATGCCGCGCGTTGGAAGGACCTCCGCCTGCTTGGCGACAAGCTGCTGGCGCAACTGGGAGTACTGACGTTCGCGTGCCTGCCGCGAGCGTCCTGCCGGAGACAGCAGGTAGCCGACGCATGCCAGATCGAGCACAACCAGCGCGATCACTACCGGCATCAACCTCGAGCGAGTTTCGCGAATACTTGCCATCTCAGTGCTGCCTCGTAGCCGCGGGCGGAAGCGGCCGGTTCTGCGCCGCGTTGAAGTTCGTCGGCTGGCGCGCCCCTGCGCTTGCCGCCGGATTCATCGCCGGACGCGTCGGCGTGGTCGCAGGAGCAGTACCTGCACCGGGGCCATTCATATTCTGTGCCGTCGTCGTGCCGGAATCGGACGTCTCCTCGTCCCCGCCGGCGCTGGGGAGGTACACCGCCGCGATGTCAAATTGAATGTTGCCCGCCTGGCCTTGTTCACTGGTACCCGTCACAACCGTCTCGGCCACCACCTGCGGCTGCCGGAAGTGTGCCGATTTCTCCATGTTGCGCACCAACTCCACAGCACGATCCCGCGAGTCGGTGGCGACCATGACATGCAGCACCAGGTCGTTGGTCTTGCTGAACTCCGGCTTCATGGAGACGACGTGAATACCCGCAGGCATGATCTTTTCCATGACAGTGAAGATGTGCGTCCAGGACAGCGACTTGCGGGCGAACAGGTCGTTCAGGAACTCGGATTGGTCGGCAATGCCGCGGTTGGCAGGCTTGTTCAGAATGGCTCGCGCCTGCGACTCCTCATGGTTCAGCGAATCGATCTGCCGTTGCACATCCGCAAGCTGGCGATTGATGCCGCGTGAGTGCGCCCGCTGATAAAAGATGTAACCGAGGAGCACAACCGCCGCCACCGCCAGGGCGGCAATCAGGAGCGTCATCCGGCGCTTGTATTCGCGGGCGACCTCGTACGGCTGGCTGGCGAGATTGATGTTGATGCGCATCAGGAAACTAATGCCCCCAGGACTCCGGCCAGGGCCGAACGCGGCACATTGCCGGCGGCGGTGACCGCCGCCGTGCTGGAGACCAGCTCTTCCACCCGAATATTAGAGCCGTTGCTGAAGGCTTCCTGCAATGCCTGCGCCGAGTGCACACCCGTCACCAGCACGCGGTCAACGGCTACTCCGTAGCGGTCTTCGAAATACACGAGCGACGTGTTCACGTCATCCACCAGGGACTCGCCCGTGACCGTAGCGCCGCCATTCTCCAGCGCGCGATACAGCAGCAGCTGGTTCTGATCGACGATCGCGAAGGTTGTGGTGCCGCGTTCGACCTTGATGATCATGGCGGGACGCGACGCGTCGGCCAGTCCCAGAGCAGCCACCATCGAAGGCAGCACCGAACCCGGATTGAAGCCGGCCTCACGCACCAGCGATTCGTATTCGTCCAACACACTGCGAGGAGTGACCGCGGCTACAACGCGGATGGGATTGCTGGTGCCCTGCCGATCGAAGGACACCGCCGATTGTTCGACATCGAAGGGCAGAGACTTCTTCAGGCGGAATCTCACCACGGCATCGGCGTCCTGGGCCTTGTCGGGAAGTGTGTCGAAGTCGAGCAGCATGACGCGGGTGGTCGCATCCGGGATGATCAGGCAGATGTCGCGCGTGCGTCCCGCCACGGCGTTCAGCGAGTCGCGCAAAACCGGAACAGCCTTCGAGCGGTCTGCCAGGTTTGCCTGTTGCAAGCCCGGTGTGAGCAAATCCGGAGGCAAGGCGTAAGCGGTAGCCGCTTCGATGGCCTTGCCCTCTTCGGAGATGCGCGCCGCAACCACGCGATCGGCGCTGATCTCGCAGGCAACACGCGGGCGCGAAATGTGGGATGTCGTATTCACGGTGTTTGTTCAGCCCTGCTTCGTTTGTTCCCCACCAGCAGCTGACGCAATATAGTGGTCCTTCGACTCGTCGCTACGCTCCTCGCCCAGGATGACACGGTTAAGGGTTAGCTAATTGCTAATTGCTTGTTCTATCTCGTCGTCTCGATAAAGGTGACCTTGTTGATCTCCTTCAGCGTGGTGAGGCCCCGCTTCACTCTATCAAGCGCCGACTCGCGAAGGAAATGCATTCCTTCGTCTTTAGCGGCACGGCGAATTTCGCTGCTCGGCTTCTTGGCGAGAATCATCTCGCGGACGTTGTCCGTCAGCTCCAGCAATTCGTGGATGGCGCTGCGGCCGCGGAAGCCTGTTCCGGCGCACTCGATGCAGCCTTCGCCTTCGTAGAACGGAATGCTTGCCCATTCCTTCGGATCGAGGCCGCTGGCTTCCAGTTCTTCAACCGGGTGGTGCACTTCTTTCTTGCAGAACTCGCAGATGACGCGGAAGAGGCGCTGCGCCAGGATGCAGTTCAGCGCGGAAATGAAGTTGTACGCCTCCACGCCCATGTTCAGGAATCGCCCGAGCACGTCAACCACGTTGTTGGCGTGCACGGTGGTGAAGACCAGGTGACCCGTGAGCGCGGCGTTGATGGCGATCTGCGCCGTCTCGGTGTCGCGGATTTCGCCGACCATGATCTTGTCGGGATCGTGACGCAGGATGGAGCGCAGGCCGCGGGCGAAGGTCAGGCCCTTCTTCTCGTTTACCGGAATCTGCGTGATGCCGCGAATCTGGTACTCGACCGGGTCTTCGATGGTGATGAACTTGTCTTCGTCGGACTTGATTTCGTTCAGCGCCGCGTAGAGCGTGGTGGTCTTGCCGGAGCCGGTTGGCCCGGTGACGAGCACCATCCCGTACGGCTCTTTGATATAGCGGCGGAACTTGCGGAGGTCCTCGTCGCTGAAGCCGACAACGTCGAGGGTGAGCTTGTGGAACTTCTCGCTCATCGACTCTTTGTCGAGCACGCGGAGCACGGCATCTTCGCCGTGGATCGAGGGCATGACCGAGACGCGGAAGTCGATCGAGCGCGCGTTGTAGCGCACGCGGAAGCGGCCATCCTGCGGCACGCGGCGCTCGGAGATGTCCAGCTCGCTCATGACCTTGATACGCGAGATGATCGTCGAGTGGTGCTCCTTCGCGATGGGCTGCATCGCCTGCTGGAGGACGCCATCGATACGGTACTTGATGACGACGGAGTCGTCGCGCGTCTCGATGTGAATATCGCTGGCGCGGCGCTGCAACGCTGTAAAGATTGTCGTGTCGACCAGGCGGATGATGGGGCTGATATCGGCTTCGGCCGTCAGCTTCTCGATCGAAATCGTCTCGTCGGCGTTCTCGTCTTCCGCGATGACGTCGAGCGCGAAGCCTTCGCTGGCTTCTTCCAGCACGCGCTGCGACTGCTCGGTCTTCTTCAGGATGTCGTTGATCTGCGTGAGCGTAGCAACCTTGGTGCAGATGCGGCGGCTCAGGAGCAAGCCGATCTCGTCGATCATCATCAACTGGCTGGGATCGGCGATGGCAATGAGCAGGCGGCCGTCGGGTTTGTCTTCCAACGGCACGAAGTTGTAGCGGAACATCAGGTCGACCGGGATCTTGCGGAAGAGTTCGTGCTGGATGTGGAAGTTCTTCAGGTCTACGAACTCACAGCGATAGCGCCGCGCCAGATCTTTGCCGCGTTCGATCTCGTCGCCTGTCGCAAGCCCGCCATTGCCGCCTACGAAAATTGCTTTGGGTGGTTCTGCCATAAAACCTCAGGTTCCAGTTTCGGGTTGGCTCTTAGCGTTTAGCTCTTATGCTCTTAGCTAACCGGTCTGTTCCAGATTTTCACTAGCTCTCAATATTCAAGTGCTGCACCATTGCTTGCTAAAAGCTAATAGCTGCTTCAATGCAATCCCGCTGATCCCAAACTAAAGATCGGCAGATACAGCGAGATCAGCACAAACGCCACGACGACGCCCATCACAATCAGGATGACGGGCTCGATCAGCGACATGGCCGTAGCCAGCGCGTTCTGTACGTCTTCTTCATAGAACTCGGCAATCGAGTTCAGCATCGCCGGCAGCGCGCCGGTGGACTCGCCGACTTCGATCATCTCCACCGACATCTCTGGAAAAACTTGCGTCTCTTCCAGGCTGCGAGCCAGTCCTCGTCCTTCGCGAACACCGCGCGTAGAGCTCTCAATGCCCTGCGCCATCAGGCGGCTCTGCATCGATTCGCCCGCCGTTTCCAGCGACGGTACCAGGGGCAGTCCGCCGGAGAGCAGGGTCGAAAGCATCCGCGAAAAGACCGCAACCTGGTACTTGAGCCAAATCTCGCCGAGCAGCGGCGTCTTCAACTTGATGCGGTCAACCTGGGTCGAGCCGGTATCGCTCTTCATCCAGCGCCAGAGGAAGAAGCCCGCAAGGACGAGCGCGGCGAGAGCGTAGAAGAAGTAATGCTTCGCATTGACACCGATGTCCAGCATCATGGAGGTCATCGGCGGCAGTTCGGCTCCCAGCGTGTTATACAGAATCGCGAACTGCGGCACGACGAAGGTGATGAGGAAGGTCAACATCACGATCAGAACGGCCACCAGCAGGGTGGGATATACCAGTGAGGAAATCAGCTTCTTGCGAAAGCTCACTGCCAGACGCTGAAACGAAATGTAGCGGCCGAGGACCTCCTCAAGGTTGCCGCTCTTTTCGCCCGCCAGGAGGGTGGTCGTGTAGACCTTGGGAAAGACATTCTGCGCGGCGAAGGCCTCCGAGAGCAGCTCGCCGGCGCGCACGCGGTCACGCACATTCTGCAGTACGGAACGGAAGAAAGCGTTGCGCTGGCGCTTGATCAGCAACTCGAGCGACTGGATGATCGGCAGGCCGGCGTGAATGAGCGTCACGAACTGCTGATTGAAAATGACAAACTGGTCCTGTTTGATCTTCCGGCGGCGGGGCAGGTTCAGTTCGGCTGAAAGCAGGCCCTTCGATCGGATCGAATAGACGTAAAAGCCCTGCTGCGCGAAGCGGTCGCGGATTTCAGCCTCCGAGGCCCCGTTCTCAACTTGCTCCAGAACGTGCCCCCGCTCGTCGGCCATTTTGATGGTGTATTCGGCCATAGTTGAAGAAGATGCCTTAGGAGCGGTGTTGAGCTTAGTGTAACAGTTTAGCAATCAGCATTCAGCAGTCAGCACTCAGCCCTTGCCGTGGTTTTCCATTAAGGAGCCCTCTGGCCAGGCGGCAAAAATAAAGTGCAGGGCAGTCAACCCTGGGTGGCTGAATGCTGAGTGCTGAATGCTGATGGCTATTCCATGAACTCCGTTCCCGCTACCACCTCGACGCCGGGCGGAGGGACGAAGTGGAATTCTGCGTCTGTTATTTCGACGTTTTCCTTCTGCTGAAGAAAGCGGAATTCCGTCATCGAGCCATCCAGTTCCTGCACTACGATGCGGACAATCAGCCCATCGGGGGAAACTTCCAGCAGGGTCTGCTCGACGCGATCGCGCAAGCCTTTGGGAACGCCTCGTAGCACGACGTCGCCGGCAACCGCAGGTTTCTGATCGGGCGCGAGGGAAAGGCCATCGAGTTCTTTCTCGAGCTTTGTTTTGCCAAGCAGATAGCGTAGAGGGGAACGCAGGTCGTCGAGCTGCTTGACTGGCGTGCGCCGTGCCTGGCGCTCGCCGGGAACATAGAACCACGCGTTCTGGCCGTCGGTGAGGAAGAGCTTGGGACGCGGCTGATCGTAGTCCCAACGCATGCGGCCGGGCTTCTTCAGGAGTAAGGTGCCGCTTTCGGTACGGGACATGCCGGCACCGGTGTAGGTTTCCGTGAACTGGGCCTCAAGGGTACGCATGTGATCGTAATGCTGGTCGACCTTTGAGGCGAGTGCGTGCACGTCCTGGGCCGCTGACGAGACAGCAAATATGGAAAGAATCGCGATAAGCGCCAGGAGTTTGAATGCACGCGGAGCTGGATGAGATCGAATTTGATTACGCGGCGGATTTGCCGATTGATGGATAGGTCGAGACAAATGTCACTTGTGCGGCCGGCTAAAGCCGGCTTCGGTTGTGTCGCAACCCGTGCCGCCGCTCTGCGGCCCCTGGTTTAAAACGCCTTCACCGCAGGCTTACGCCCACGGCTAAAACAAATGCCGCCGGGCGGCTGCTGGTGTGCAAAACAGGCCTAATTACTGATCACCGGGCTGCTCACGTCGGCAGTTCCATCGGCGTTGTAGTGGACCTCGCCGGATTCATCGCTGAAAAAGCGACGTTGTCCGGTGGTACCCACCTGGTCCGGTACGGCGGTGATGGTGTACGACCGGACCGCGCCGTTGACCTTCTCGCCGGCCGTATAGGTAAACGTGTAACCACTCTTGCGCCCGCTGGCTAGCGAATTGTCGATCGTCTGCTCACCGCCGCCCTGGGCGGTTCCGCCCAACATCTGCAGATCGGGTGTGAAGCCGAGGTCGGGATGGCTGCTGGCGTACACCATCTCGGCTTCATTGATGGCCTTGATGCTGACAATCGCAGAAGCCTCGTGCGCTGGAATCGTCGACTTGGTGAGCTTGGGGATAGTGAACGCGGCAATGATCAAGATGATGGTTACCACGATCAACAACTCGATGAGGGTAAATCCCCGTTGCCGGTTACGTTTACGCATAGATACCTCTTCTTCGTCAGCGCGTTGGCGTGGACTGCCCATCGGCTTGCCGCAGAATTCGCTACCGGGAAAGCACCAGGGACAGGAAGAGCGGCGGCAGAGCCGAAGCTGACTGCTAAATTATTCTTCAGTCGCAAAGCGATGTCAAAGGAGCGGCTGGAGATTGGAGGACCGGGATGGGAAAACGTATCGGTGGCCGCGGTTCGCATTTCGCTTTCGGCCAAGCGGCTGTGGGATTTGTTATGGCATGAACATAAGACGCAAATCGCCAAGTTGTGACTCAGAATTGGGTTCGCACAGAGCGAACCGCGGAGAGCGAAGAGCGAGGAGCGTCTTTCGCTTACACTGGTTTCAATGCCCGAACTACCCGAAGTAGAAACGGTCGCACGCGGACTCGACAGCCGCATTGCGGGCGACGTTGTTGAGTCCGTCTGGCTGGGCTCGAAGCCTGAGCCGCTGAAATCGTCCGCCGCCGAGATCTCAACCGTGCTGGAGCACTCGCGCATCGTGCATGTGCGGCGGGTTGGCAAGCACATCGTCTTTGATCTGGAAAAGCAAGTTGGCAGGACAAGAAGCGCACGGCGAAAGTCTTCAGCCGGAGGGTCGACGCGACCGGCGGTTCGCGCTCAGTGGATCGTTCATCTCGGAATGACAGGACAATTGTTGGTTGCCACGCCGGACAGCGAGATGGCGAAACATACGCATGCTGTGCTGAAGCTGGCTTCCGGGCGTGAGGTGCGCTTCGTCGACTACCGCCGTTTCGGCCGGCTGGCAGTGGTGCGAATCGATTCCAAGGACGCCGCCGGCTTTGCCGCTCCGGGCGATGAGCCGCTGGATGCCAAGGTCGATCGCTTCGTCGCCTTATTCCGCCATCGTAAGACGCCGATCAAAAGCGCGCTTCTCAACCAGAAACTGCTGAGCGGCGTGGGCAACATCTATGCGGATGAATCGCTGTTTCGCGCGGGAATCCGGCCGCGGCGGCGCGCCTCTTCCCTCACCCATGTCGAGTTACAGAGGCTGCACGCCGCGCTGGGCGAGGTTCTGCGTGAGGCGATCAAGCTCGGCGGCTCGTCGATTAACGATTATGTCGACGCTGAAGGCCGTGAAGGATTCTTCCAATTGCAACACAGAGTCTATGGACGCGAGGGCGAGCCGTGTCTGGTCTGCAAAACTCCCATCAAGCGCGTTATCATCGCAGGACGCAGTAGTCATTACTGCCCGCATTGTCAGAAGTAGATTCACCACAGAGACACAGAGGCACAGAGAAAACGGGGCCAGGGGCTTGGGATCAAGGGCTTGGGATTGGTGAAGGGTGGATCGCAGAACTTCTTGCTAGTCCCCAGCCCCTAAACCCTAGCCCCCTCGCCCATCTCTACCAGTGAAAGCAGACCGGAGGTCCTCATGAGCGTTTATTCCATCGCCGTCGATCTTGGCGGGACCAACCTGCGCATTGCCGCGGTGAGCGGCGAAGGCAAGATGCTGGAGAAAGTGACTACCGGAACCGAAGTCCATAAGGGCCGCGATTTCGTCATTCGCGAGATGTGCGATGCCATTCAGTCGCTGACGGCGAAGCATCGCAGCTCGGGCGACCTGGCGGGCATCGGCATCGGCGTGCCCGGCTTTATTGACATGGATACGGGCATCATCATGCGCTCGCCTAACTTGCAGGACTGGGCGAATTTTCCGGTGCGCGAAGAGATCGAGCGCAAGCTGTCAACCAAGGTCATCCTGGAAAACGATGCGAATGCTGCCGCGATGGGCGAGAAGTGGCTCGGCGCCGGGCGCAATACTGATCACATGGCGATGTATACGCTGGGCACAGGCGTCGGCGGCGGCCTGGTGTTCAATGGGCGACTCTGGCACGGGGTCAACGGCATGGCGGGCGAGCTGGGACATTTCACGGTGGAGGCGGAAGGCCATCCCTGCGGATGCGGCAGTCGCGGCTGCCTCGAACAGTATGCTTCGGCCACGGCGATTGTGCGCATGGCGCGTGAGGCGATCGAAAGCGGCGAAGCGCCAGACCTCGCCGATTCGGCGCGCGGCAATGTCGAGTTCACTTCGCGAGGAATTTATCAGCTGGCGATCCAGGGACACCAGTCGGCGCAGAAGATTTACCGGCGCGTCGGCCGTGCGTTGGCGATTGGCATCGGATCGATGATCAACGCGCTCAATCTGCCCATGTACGTGATCGGCGGCGGCGTCTCCAGCGCTTGGGATGCCTTCGCGCCTGCCATGTTCGAGGAGCTGAAGTTCCGCTCGTTCATTTATTCCATCACTGCTCCGGACAAAGTAAAGCCCGGCGAGAAGCACACCGTAGTGACGATTGCGCTGATGGGAAGCGACGCCGGCCTGTATGGCGCGGCGCGGCTACCGATGATGGCGCCGGCGGCGCAGACCGAGACAGTGCGCAGCGCGCCCTAGTTTTGCCTCACGCGTGCGCGTGCGCGCCGAGGAAAATCGATATTGCGATGAAGGCAAGTGTTGCCCCCAGCACAATCCACGCCCACTTGCTGGCGAAGTTCAGCGTGTAACCAATGCCAACCCGTTTAGCGACGAAGATCGCGGGATCGCTTGGGTTGTAGTAGAACATCCCGGCCTTCCAATACGCGTCGCTTTGCGGTTCGGGAACCGCGTCGACAGTGGCCGGCACCGAGATCTGACGGTACGACCAAACGATCAGCACGGCGACACAAACCAGCATCAACCCGGGAATCAACCACACCGGTACGATCAGTCCGAAGGGCAGCAGCGCGACGATGATGAAGGTGAAGGTCATGGGATAGAGCAGGACTTCCATGATGCGGATCGTGACGTGGCGCATGACCGTGTTTCGCGACAACCTTGAGAGCAGCCATCCGAAACCGAGCAGGAAGAGATTCATGGCGCCGCCCATCAGCAGGGGCGCATAGACGTGCTGCGGATCACGCGAGGCCCAGCGGTTGGGCTGGCCATCGACGCCCCAGTGCACCGGAAAGCGCTGCGGCACCGCATCCCAATGCAGGTAGAGATAGACGGCGGTGATGGCGAGCGCTACAAAAGGCAGAAGCCAGACCCATGGGCTGAACTTTTCCGTCGAGGGACGGGCTGACAATTCTGCGCGCCGAATCTCTGGCGAGCGAGTTCCGTAGCGCGCGTGGACTTCGCGGAACTTGAGCCAGTAGCTGAAAATGGTCCCGCTAATGACCAGTAGCATGGGCGCCAACATTCGGTAGTCCGGTCGACCCGGTAAGACAAACAGGCCCACGAGGATTCCGCCTGTCGCCCACAATGCGGCCTGCAGCCGATAGGATCGCAGCAGGCGACGCCCGTCGGCGCTTCGCGGAAATTCCGGATCGACCGTAGCGCTGAAGAAAATGCCGGGGCGCGTGAGCAGTGGCATGAACTGAAACACCACCGCCACGAATACCACTTGAAGAAACAGGATCAAAGAAATTTCGGGCTTCATGGTTCTAACTCCTCGGCCACGGTGCGCATCAGCGAGCGCAGCTTCGCGGCAGGGGCCCCTTTGGCCATCATCTCGGCAGCCAAGGCGCGCAGGCGATGACCGAACTCCTCCAAATGCTCGCGGCTCGCCGCCGGAGCATCACGGCTGACAACCCGTGCGCCGCGCCCGTGCCGCAGGTCGAGCCAGCCTTCGTCGGCCAGCGTTCGATAGGCTTCGGCAACGGTGTTGAAGTGCACACCGAGGTCCGTCGCCATCCGGCGGACCGACGGCAACTCCGCGCCAGCAGCGAGTCTTCCGCTGACCAGCAGAATCCGCAGCCCGTCGACAATTTGGCGGTAAGCGGGAACGGCGGAATCCAGATCGATGCGCAATGTGAGATCGTCAGCCACTGTTTACTGTACACATACACTGTACAGTAGGCGGAGCGCATTGTCAAGGGTTAAGTTCACACGAGCCGAATTGGACCGGGATACTGCGCCAGGATGGAATCACCTGTCAGAAGAGTGACGCCCTCCACGGTCGCTTGTGCTACCAGGACGCGGTCGAAAGGATCCGGGTGAATGGGTGGGAGGCCTTCAGTAGCGACGACATGATCGCCCTTAATCGGCAGTTCGTCGTAGCCGTTCTCAATCAAACCCCGCCGTAGCAGCCGCGGATCAGCCTGAAAATCCTCGCGCCCCAATCGGCGCTTGATGGCTATCTCCCAGAGGCTGGCCGCGCTGAACAAGAGCTGATTTTCCGGCTCATTCATAAGCCGCCGTGCGGCTGTCGATAGCCGCCTCGGCTCACCGGCCGCCCATAGCAGCAGATGCGTGTCCAACAGGAATTTCATTCGCCTCCGTCGAACAGGCGCTCGATCTCTTGGCTGCCCATCCGGTCGAAATCATCAGGCACCCTGATCTGCCCGGCCATAAATCCTAGCCTGCGAACCTGGGAGCCGGTTGGAGCGCCCACCGCGATTACTTTAACGATCGGCTTGCCTGCTTTGGCGATGATGAAAGGTTCACCTTTCGCCGCTTCGTCGACCAGTTTGGAGAGATGCGTCTTGGCTTCGTGGATATTTACGGTTTTCATAGTGGACTAAGTTTACTTAGTTTAGTCCATCTATTGGTCGCGATGCAAGACTCTTCGAAGCTCTTGTTCCAGGTAGGTTCAGGTTCCCTATTTCAGCTGTGGCACTCGCGCTCGTGCTCGCTTGAGCGCCGCGAGGAACTGCTCATTCTGCTCCGGAGTTCCGATGGTGACGCGGAAGGCGTCGGGGGCTCGCCACGGGCCGGTCATGGGACGGACGATCACGCCGTCTTCCTGCATAAGCTGACAGAGAGGGGCGGCATCTTCTCCCACGTGACAGAAGAGAAAGTTCGCCCAGGTGGGCACGACGCGGATGCCCATTGCAGCAATTGCAGGTGTGAGCAGCATCGCGCCCGCGGCGTTGTTTTCAACCGCGCGTTGCACATGCGGCTCGTCGGCGAGGGCGGCCAGGGCCGCCGTCTCGGCCAGCGATGACACCATGAACGCCGGCTTCATGCGCGCGAGATAGCCCATCAGCTCGGCCGGTCCGATGCCGTAGCCAACACGCAGTCCGGCAAGGCCGTGCGCCTTGGAGAAAGTCCGAAGGACGATGACAGGCCTTCCCGCGCGAACATAGTCAATCGCGTGCGAATAATCGAAGCCGCGCTCGGCTGCGAAATAGCTGGCGAAATCATAATAGGCTTCGTCGAGGATCGTGATGACGTGCGACGGCAAGCGATCGAGGAAACGGTCGATGACGTCAGCGGCGACAACGGTTCCCGTGGGATTGTTCGGATTCGCCAGGTAAACAATGCGCGTGTTGCTGTCGACGGCGGCGAGAATGCGGTCGAGGTCGTAGCCGTCGTTGAGCGTCGGCACCTCGATAAGGTGCGCGCCGGCAGCCTGGGTGACGATGGGGTAGACGATGAACGACAGCTTGCTGGTGACCGCGTTCAGACCGGGGCCGAGCAGTGTCCGTGCGACGATGTCGAGCAGCGTAGTTGAGCCGGCGGTAGCCAGAATCTGACTGGGATCGACCTCATGAATCTCCGCCAGTCGCGCGGTGAGCTCGACAACGCCGTTGTCGGGATAGAAATGACTGTCGGTCGTCCCTGCCTTTAGTGCTTCGATCGCCAACGGCGATGGTCCGAAGGGGTTCTCGTTAGACGCCAGCTTGATGCAGCGCACGCCTGTCTCCAATTCCGCCTGCCGCAGCGGCTTGCCTGGTTTGTAGCTGGCCAGCTTTTGTACGTGCTCGGGGACCAGCTTGCTGAAGTTTGTCATTCTAGCTCCGGAGAGGCGGTAATTAGCAATTAGCATTCAGCATTCAGGCAACAGCTACTACTGCTACGCGCAAAGTGCCACTATGGACAAGTGCTAAGTGCCACGTCCTGATTTCTTCTGCGTTCTGCTTGATGCCGCCTTTAACTGCTCTACTTCCCTGCTTGTTAGATGCCGGAATTTGCCTGGCTCTACGTCGAGCGTCAGCGGGCCGTAGCGCACGCGCCTGATCTTTTCGACGTGGTGGCCGATCTCTTCGAACATGCGCCGGATCTGGCGATTGCGTCCTTCGATCAGCGTTACCTCGTACCAGGGGTTCTCGGCCTCGCGCAGCATTTGAATTCGCGCCGGGGCGGTGCGCACGGCTTCCGAGCGACGCCGCTGTTGGCTTACCGGCTCGCCCGCCGGCGTCTTCAGAGGAGCGCGCTCTGCCGGCAACGCGATCCCACGCCGCAGCCGCTCAATCTGCTCGGCCGATGGTCTGCCGCTTACCTTCACCAGGTACGTCTTCGGCACGTGCGACGAAGCGTGCGTCAGCTTCTGCGCCAGCTCTCCATCGTTGGTCAGCAGCAGCAGGCCCTCGCTCAAGTAATCGAGGCGGCCGACCGGGTACACCCGCGCGGAAATCCCCCGCACTAGATCTAATACCTTAGGACGGCCTTCCGGATCAGTGACCGTGGTCACGTAACCCTTTGGCTTATGTAACAGGAGATAGACGTGGCGTTCGGGGCCGTGGAGCAGCTTTCCGTTGACCTTGATGTGGTCGCGTTCGGGATCGGCCTTCGTTCCGAGGGCGGTGACGATCTGGCCGTTGACCGAAACGAAGCCGTTGGCGATCAGTTCTTCGGCTTTGCGCCGCGAAGCAATGCCGGCAGCGGCGATGATTTTTTGCAGGCGCTCAGCGGGCATACGGCGCCTCGGTGCCGGTGCGAACCAGCAGGGTGGATTTATGAGGAAAGACGGAATATTGGAGCAGGCGATTGGATCGATCGAGCAGGCGAGTCACCGATTCCGATTTTACTCTTTGCGCGTGGTCACACCGTACCGGGGTCGCGAACCAAATTGCTCACGGCGCTCGCCGACCACATGCCGTCCCTGCCGGGACTGGGGCTGTTTTCTTTCCCCACCCAGGACTCCGGCCGCTGCGCCGGCCTCCGTCCTGGGCTAAGCTGACGTCGCGCCTGCCGGCGCTCGGTCGTGGTTACGCGAACTGCATGGCCGCACTGGAGACAATGCGCTAACAAGATGTTCTGGGCGGCGGCAGGGTGCTTTACTGGCGGGCGCACGTTGCGTCGCTTTGCCCGGAGGAATGTACAGCGGCTCGATCTGCCGTTCCAAGCACCAAGCCAGGAAATGACGGCTGGCTAGTTCCGGCACGTTGTCGCAGCGGATGGTCCGCCAAAGTTATCTACCTACGCCTTTGCTTTCTTGAGCCAGACAATGAACCCGAATAAGAGCCAACCGGTGTATAAGATGAGAAGCAAGATGGCATACTTTAGCAAAACTGACAGCCAATCTAGAAGATTCCCTCGCGGCATTATCAGGACATCGGGCAATATTAGAGCCACTATAATCAGGGACAGCACATTATTACTGAGATAGTACAGGCACCGAAGGCCCACACCAATTAACACCGAGACTATTGCTACTCCTGCAATACCTCCGATAACGTAAGCTTCGGCGACATAGGACGCACCGGTACCGTGCCCCAGATTGAACGCACGCCGATCCAGCAGCACAGGGACATCGAACGCGAGTGACTTACCCCTAAAGTAGTTGGTTACATCACTTGCCACAAACGCATTTTGCAGTTCATGAATGAGATAATAGATAGCATATGGCGAGAATATGCTTCGGTACCTCACAGCTGTCTCCGTCACTTCTATCGAACTGCCTTGGAGCATCACAAACTTAATTGGCGCAAAAGTATATTGACTTAAACTGCTCGAATCTTCCCGGAATGTCTGTATCACGTCTCCGACGAGAATTAAGGCAATGACAAGAGATGCCAATACAGCCAACTTACGTTTGTGCTTTGATTTCAGGCCAGCTACATACCATAATGCGAGCGCTAGTGCGAATAATGCTCCCCGGGTGCCCAGCAAAAGAGTGAATATATTGGATGTAAAGTATATAACCGTCGTCATGTAAACAAGCTGTCGCTTTTTTTCCAGGACGAAGATCGCGACAAAAACGGGTAAAGTAAGGAGGGAAACCGCGCGAACCAGTAGGGGAACGCTGGATGCTACTCCTGCATGGTTTAGAAAGAAATAAATATAGCCGCCATGTGTTCGTATGTATTTGTAGTAACAGTAACTCTTGTAGATCTGTATGGGGACAGTGACCGCGAAGATTAAGTATAGATATGAGAGATATCGTGTCGCAGTAGAACTTGCAAGAGGCGAGCACAGACGATACTTCCATCGGCAGGGAGCATATATACACATTGCCGAAAGCGCGAGACACAGCAAAACGATTCCGGCCTCATCTCTACTAAGGTCAAAGCCATATTGGGAAAAACCTCCCACTCGCATTGGGCGCGGGAGGTACCCTAGACAGTATGTCAATAGGCGTCCGCCTTGAAGTAGCGTCAGGGTACAGATAAATAGGAAGCATGGATGACGACCCTGATCGAAGCGCGTCCATGACAACAAGACCAGGGAGAGGAGTAGGCCTACACACAACACGACCGCCGCATTTATGGTCAACCAACCTATAGTGTAGAACAGTGCTCCTAAAGCGATTACGCCTAAACCCGTCAGTATCTCAACCGCTGCCGTGCAGGAGCGAAAAAACGAATCGTGAGTTATCGCAGCAGGCTCTGCATGGCCGTGCACAGTTTCCTCCCAACGGCAGATACTCGATTAAGCTCGGGCTGCGAGCTTGCAGGGGATCGTCGTAATCTCAAGACAGTGAGTCACACCGCCTTCGTCATGGTACGATTTGCCTTCTGTACGCTTATCAGCCGTACGCAGTTGTCATTAGGACATTCCTTGGCAAGAATCCACTATCCATGGCGATGCGGCCACCTGTTTAACCTGTTCTACTGAATACAACTGTGGGCCGCTCCTCAGTGTGTTCTCGAAGTACGTAGACGTCAAGGGGAAATGTACGATAGACACGAGCGCCCAATGGCCCTGGTCAGCATCATCATGAATGTTCGCAACGGAGCTGCCTTTCTGCGCGAAGCGCTGGACAGCGTAATGGCGCAGACGGTATCAGACTGGGAGTTGATTGTTTGGGACGACTGCTCTACGGATAACAGCGCCAAAATCATAGACGAATATCGCGAAGAACGACTTCGCTACTTTCTCTCTCCAGAAGAGGTGCCGCTGGGTCAAGCCCGCGACCGCGCCATACGCCAAGCGACGGCAGATTGGCTCGCGTTTCTCGACCAAGATGACATCTGGCTGCCGTGCAAACTGGAGAAGCAGATACCGCTGGCAGAGCACAACGTCGGCATCATCTACGGCCGCACTGTGCTTTTCAACCGACACCGCGGCAACCTTCGTGACTACGATTACGCACATGAGTTCACGGCGTTGCCAGAAGGTGACATATTTCCGAGCCTCTTTCGGGATGCTTGTTTCATCGCCATGAGTTCGGTCATGCTGCACCGATCCGCTATCGCAGAAGTCGGGGGAATACCCGACTCGATTCAGGTAGTTCCCGACTATTACCTCTACACAGCCATTGCGCGTCGTTACAAGGCGCGCGCCGTCCAAGAGGTCGTCTGCCGTTATCGGATTCATGCTGCCAGCATGACCCGCTCCCATCAGCATCGCCTTAGGCTACATGCGGAGCCACTTTCAATCGTCGAGCAATGGGCCGCCTGCCTAGACCCTCAAGTCGCAGCTTACCGACGTATGACGTACTCGACTGCCTTGGCACTTGAAGAAATAAAGGAGTTTCGAACCCTTCGAGGTCTTCGCAGGCTATTTACCAGCGGCTCTGTACTCTGGTTGCTCTCGCGACCTGCCGCCATTCTATGGCGGTCACTGCGCAGGAAGCTACGGCGTCCTTATTGGAAGGTCAGCACTGGCGAACCACCTGAGTAATCGAGCAAAACACAATAATTACGGATTGCCTGAGACACCCTACACCGTCACTTCTGTAATTGGCTCGCCAGTAACACTAAGTTCTTTCGCAGAGCGTCCCGCAAATGCTAAGCTCGCGAGGAAGACAACGTAGCTGATAAGCGTATTTACCGCAGCCGCTGTCGCTCCATAGTGCGGAATCCAGATTAGATTTAGAGCAATATTGCTCCCGGCTGCAACAGCGGTGCACGCTAATATGCTTTTTTCCATGCCCCATGCGATGTAGGCGTTGCTCAAGTACGAAGTCAGAAAATCGAGCGGAATGGCCCAGGAAAGCAAGCATAAGAGCAAGGTGGCCGGCAGGAACTGACGTCCGAGCAGTAATATCACCAACGGCCGCCGGAAGAACACCAATAAAAGTGCGATGGCCATCCCTGCAGCGAACAGAGAGACGAGAATTCGCGGCCGCAACATGCTCATTCGATCTTGTGTAGCTTGGCGTGCAAGTTGAGGGTAAAGAGCGATAGTCATGAGATAGTAGGTGATCAAGATTTGGTTCATCAAGCGATAGGCAACGCTATAAAACCCGACTTGCTGAGCGTTGGACATAACACCCAACATCAAGGTATCGATTGTGTTGAATGCGAGATTACACAGCCACGCGAGGCCCATTATGCTAGTGCGCCGCCATGCGAGGGACCTCTGGATTGCCGTCGACGAAATTTCTCGGTTTTCCGAGGGCTTGTTGCGTTCCCACCAGTACCAAAACAAGCCCGCCTGTATCACATTACCTATGACATTCCCTGCCAAGAGAAACCAGAGAACACTGCTGGATCTGCTTCCCAGGAGGAGGCAAGTTAAAATGCTGACTTGAACAATCGCCCTGCCGAACCCAGCCAGACGCAGATGCTCTTTGCCCCATGCGACCCAATCAACTGATGCGGCGTACAAAGAACCGGTAGCCGCAAAGAGGAATAAGAAGACCCGTATCTCTGTTGGGAACTTCGCAAACTTGGCATAAAGCAGCAGGCACGGAAGAAGCAGGCTTGCCATGATCAGGCGTCGCCGCTGCACCTGCCGCACGATCTCACGAGCAGCAAGAGGCTTAGTCGCAATCAAGCGCGCGCCCACATGCCGCAGACCGAAGTCGATGATGGGATATGAGTATTGCAGCATGCCCTGCGCCAAGGCATAGGCGCCAACGAAGAGTACTCCATACCGGTGGGCCAGGATTAATAGCGTTGCGATCCCGCTGAGACGCGTAATCGCCTCGCCCAGTCCGAGGTCGACAACCTTGCGAAGTAGCTGACGCCACGAGATATTCATAAGATCGCTTCGCGGGCACGCACGTTCAATCCCGTATATTCCGCCTCCTGCTTCGGCGTGGCGAAGTAGTCTCGCTTCAGGGCGGTAAGAAATCGAATACTACTTGTCGCTGGTATCCAAAGTGCGAGTGTGATCGCCGGCCTCGAAGAGAACCGCTCGCTCGACTGCCGTCGCTCCGCATCGAGACGAATCGGCTGCGATTACGAAACAATTCGTCAAGCCTCTCATGAAAAAGGGGGCGTATTCATCTTCATGTAATGGTCATTTTGTCGCGCAGGCGCCAATTGCAGTCGCCAGGTTGACCGAATGCCGCGGCAAGAATATGCGTAGCCGCACTGCTGCAAATAATTCCACAGCATCCTGCAGCGTACGCTGTACAAACCGGGCTGGGTTGCTTCTCGGCATCCGACACCCATAGACCGTCACATGTTCAAATCCGGCATTCCGGAGAACAAACGCCAGGCTTTCGTCAGTGAATCCAATCGTGTGCGTAAAGTCATGGTAGCGGTTGTAGGCCCCCGTCACCGGATGCACGATGTTCGGTACCTCGACTATGAGCTTGCCATCCTTTTTGAGCGCCCCACGAACAGCTCGCAAAGCCGCATTCACATCACCTTTAGGCATGTGCTCTAAAACATGGAGCATGAGGATGAGATCAAACTCTGCGGACCAGTTTCCTAGAGTCGCCGCTGCGTCCTCCGCCAGCACGGTGCTGCCCGGTAGAACTTGATTGCAGGCCGCTACAACTTCCGGTGAAATATCGATAGCCCTGACGTTCGAATATCCGCAGCGATTGTGAAGACAGTCGAGTAACGCTCCGAATCCTGGACCAATCTCCAGAATGGCTGCATCTTTACTCGAAGGAAAGTGTTTGCCGTGATGTTCGAGAGCAGAAGCGGCATTGTGGCGCACCGTACCTGGAAGAGAGACGGGGCCCAGGTGCTGTGTAATGTAATGGTCGAATTCGGTCATGGTACGTCTCAACCCAGTGAGTGCACGCTTATGCTATCCGAAACGAGAGCCGCCGCTCAATCTGCCAGTGTACGCGCCTTCTTCAGATCGCTCGGCCCGAAAAAATAACCGCGGAGCAATCCCGCGCCGCGCCACAAGTACGATTTTGCTAAAGCAGACTGGCCGCGAAAAAAGTACAGCACTGCCCCACCAGCAGAACGCATCAGGATGCTCACGAACCGGGTAATCGGATAACGGTGCACACGTAGCGTGTAGCCGCCTCCCAGGGCATAGGAATAGCTCCTTTCCGTGATTCGATCGAGGCTGTGGAACGAAGGATGATGAACTGTAATGCTTGGGTCATACCAAATTCGCCAGCCGAAGCTTAGAGGGCGAATGAAATAGTCGACATCTTCCCCGGATTGATAAGGCGTGGCGGCACCAATCCCGATCTTTTCATTGAATGTTCCGATTACGTCTGCGACCCTGCGTCTGACGAAGCCCGCCGGGGAAATGCCTCGGATCCAGACATCGTTTTTGGCCCAAAACCGCGCCGAATTCTCCCATTTGGGCCCGATGGGACGGTTCTCAGAATCTCGAAGAATTGCAAACAGAGCGCCCGCCTCCGGGTGCGCGTCAAAACCCTCCTTAATGCTGCTTAAGAGCTGCGGCGGATACCAACAGTCGTCATCGGGAAAGCCTATGATCTCTCCCGTTGCGTGCGGGAGCGCGACGTTACGTGCTCGCGACAAGCCTCGTCCGGATCGCAAGTGACGAATCTTTTGGCCTGGATGTTGCTTGATCACCGAAAGCACTCGATCGTCGGGGTTCTGATCAACGATGATGACCTCGAAATCCTGGTAAGTCTGCAGATCCAGGCTACCGAGCAATCGTTCTAGTTCAGCGACGCGGTTCACAGTCGCAACGATCAGTGAAATCATCGACCCTCCGGGGTTCCTGCCTCTATCATATGAAGGGGCTGAAGCAGAGTACTCATGGTCGCCATGAGGAGAATTTCAAGGAATCTCGTAGGAGGGCCAGACGAGCGCGATCATGAGGATCTTCTTGTTTGCGGTGGATTCCCTCTGTAACGAATACTGCTACGCAGGAAAACAGGAACGCAGCTGCGCCCGTGATGAGTACGATGAGGGTTCGCCTGGGTCCCGACCTCTTCTCCGGCACGACCGCCTTGTCAACTACCTGCAGGACAACGGCATCCTTGGCTTCATCGATCCTAGCGGCCTCCAGCTGTTTTGTGAGAAATTCATACAACGTTTCGTGATACTTCACCTCACGCATCCGGCGGATTAATTCAAGCTGTGCTTCTGGTAAATGCTGTGTGGGTACTTCGAGATTACCATTTCCGATATCGCCTGTATTGCGTTCCATCTTGGCCAACTGCTCACGGAAACCGGCTAGTTCCTGTTCGGCCCGGCGTAGATCAGGGTTCTGAGATGTAGCATATGTACGCATAGCTTGCACTTTGACTTCCTGTATCGCTACTTGAGCGCGCATGTCAGCAAGGCTCTGAATGATCGATCTAGCTTGGGCGTCGGGCTGCACCAGGCCAGTTTTCTCCTGAGCACGTTTCAGTGCGAGCTCTGCGAGAGAGAGGTCTTCACGTTCTGAATCCGCCTTTTGTTGATAGAAAAGCCGACGCTGGGCAGCTTCCGAAATCGCTAATTCCGAGTTCATCGTGTGCAGTTCTTCAACATAGGCGTTGGCCAAGTCGGCTGCCCTGCGTGGATCATGATCGGCGACGCTGATCGAAATCAACCCCTCGCGTTCGGCAGCAATGTAACTGCGACGTTCCAGCTTCTTACGAGCATCTTCGTAATGCGCCACCCAGTACACCCTTCGTAGATCAAAGCGGTCGATCAGGCGGTCCTCAACGACCCGGCTCTGTAGCATCGCAATGAATAGGTCGGCGGGATTATTGAACTCTACATCGGCTTCGCTCAACTTGGTAATGGAACTCAATTGTCCAAGCATTGCCGTCAACGCTGACTGCGACTGCTGGGGAGGCAAAATGGTTGTGGTCGAAGTGTACATATTAGGGATCACGAAGGACACGATCGCTGCTAATGCCATCGCGGCGAGCGTGACCGCGAGCACGATTCTCTTCTTCTGCGAGAGAATAATCAGAACCTCTATGAGGTCAATTTCCTCGCAGGTCTCGCTTGGCCCTTCTGTGGGCGAATGGGGAGCATCTAATCTGTTGCGATCCCAATCCGCAGTACGCTCACTCATAGGTCGTTTCCATGTGGATTTATCGCCATCAAGCGTGACATAACACCGATCCCGGCCCTCATTTTCACAGCGCATTCACCGAAGTCAAAGCCGGCAAAGGGCCGGCGAGCGGTTCTTACCGCAGCACTACGCGAGCATAAATCATTGCAGCCAACGAGCAAAATCCAATAATGAGGGGCTCCAAGAGCCCTCGAGGCACTCTGCGCCAGGCGGGGCGCGCCATTTGGGGCAACGGGTTTTTCCGATCAGCCGGGGAATGCAACAAAACGAGGACGTGCCGTCGTTGCTGCACGTGGCGTGACGAGGCGGCACGCGTCTGACCTCAGATAACCGCCATCGCCGGGCTGCACGGAAACTTGCTCAGTCAGGTGTTCAACTCTCGGGAAAAAAGAATTCCAACGAAGGGCCACACTCCTGATCTCCAGTTACCTTTTCAACCACTCTGGCGAGGTCAGTCATTTGAGATTTCAGGACGCAACCAGCAGCTCCCAATTGGAAGGCAAGGCACAGCAAGCCGATATCCTGATCGTCTAAGAGAAATACAATCTTCCTAGAGGAGTTCCGTTCCAGTAACAGTTTCGCTATCCTAAAGCCGCTCATATCACGAAGCGAAACACCCAGCACAATGACATCAGGGTTATGAGTTTGCGCTTGTTCGATAACTGCCATTCCACTGCTCAGCGATCCCACAATCTCAAAGCTCGACGTCAGCATCTCGTTCAAAGCCTCAAGAGTCGTGCGGTCGCCATCCACGAGCATGATCCTGACTTGAGTCACGACCGACCTGCGCTTGATCACAAACAGTGTTTGGAGATGATTACCCCACGGTGGGGCGTTTAGCTACTGGCAAAACTGATAGATGAGTTGCGTATCAGCGCCTTGGGGCGTCACCGGCAATATAAGGGACTTAACAGCCGCGCACCACCTGCAGTCCAAGTGATCGATCCAGATCAGGATAACGAGTGACCGCCCCGGGGCGACTCGATTGCCTCGGCACGCTGAATCCATGACCACTCAGCGCGATCGCCTGCAACGTTCACATGATCGTGGACGTCTGACTGATAATAATTAAGCTTTAGGCGCGTGCAGTGGAATGCTACTCTCTATTTTACGCATCGAGAGCGTCGTCGGGAGAGCGAGAGTGTAAAGCGTCCCGTCGAGACTATCTTTATCATTTCATGCTGTTTTCAGCGATGTGCTTTTGTGTTTCCGCTTAAGGCCTGTGTAGGGGTTTTCGTAGCAACATGGCACTCCCGATGTACGACCCTCGTTTTTACCCGGAGATCTTATTTGGTGGAATCCCGCGCTGTGACGGTGTGATCCAGTTTTACAGCAGGGTGAATGCAGTGGTCCGGTCCGACTCGTTGCTGGTGGACTTCGGTTGTGGCAGAGCCCGCCATCTTGATGACCCGGTGAGCTTTCGCCGCGACCTGCGGATCTTCAGGGGTAGAGTGGCAAAAGTGATTGGCTTGGACGTCGATCCTGCCGCCAAAGATAATCCTACGATTGATGAGTTCCGTCTGCTGTCAGTTGACCGTGAGTGGCCGCTTGCTGACGGATCGGTAGATTTGATTGTCTGCGATAGTGTTCTTGAGCATCTCCACCAGCCATCCTTGCTGTTCTCTGAGGCACAGCGAACACTGAAACAAGGCGGCTATCTCTTCGTGGCCACCACGAATGCAATCAGCTATGTTGGTTTAGCCGCAAGGCTGCTGCCCAACCGCTTTCATTCACGAATTCTGGCTCGACTACAACCTCAGCGAAAAGAAGAGGATGTATTCCCGACCGTGTATCGGTGCAATACGATACCGGCTATCCGGAAACAGATGAAACAGCATGGTTTTCGTGTCGCCGTTTTCGGGTTTGATGCAGGCCCCGGATATTTAACATTTTCCAACGTCGCCTATGCGCTCGGTTTCCTCCATCAGCAGCTGGCGCCATCTCTAATAAGGCCCATCATCATGGCAATAGGACAGAAGGGTTTCACAACTTAGCTGCCCCGAGTCTCGATCTTTTAATTGGTGAACCCTTCTGGACCGTTTGCAACTCCCTGATCACCCAGAAGAGTCGTCTCGCCAAAACGTATGTGTGCTGGCCGCGGTTGCGCAAATCCGCGATCTTGGATTTTGAGATCAGTTTGCGGATTTGTCCTGGTGACAGCTGGTAGCCCAGTTCTGAGTCGACGATTTCAGCTGCTTCCTGCTCCGAAATGCCCGGCAGCGATTGGCCGGCGTGAAACCTAGAGCGCCACTGCTCCAATTCCAACGCCTGGCGAGTGAAGATCTTTTCCAGCTCATCGGTGCCGGCCAACAGCAGCCCACAATGTGGCGGTTGATCCAGTACTGCACCTCAATTCCGCACAAATGAGTCGCCGTACAAGCAGAATTTGAGGGTATGAAGTTAGGACAAATCCCATGAAAGGGTCTGATTTTCTTCGAACAGAATGAATTGATGGGTCCGCGTGCGCTCTTGCAGCCACTTCTCGGCAGCGACGATGTCCTCGTGCACGGGATTGTGATAGATGAGGTAAAGCGGACGCGGAGCCGCAAGCAATGACGTGTGCAGGTTCGCCAGCACCTCTCGCCAGATATGCCGCGGAAACGGATTGAACAGATACAGCACCATCGGCTCAGGGGGAAATTCGAAGTGGCGCGCGTCACCAGCGCGCGACTCGATCGCGAAGCACTTCTGCTCGTCGCTGCGATAACGCGCGATGTTCCGCACCGCCACCGCATTCAGCTCGTCGAGTAACTCCATCCCTAGGATGCGCCGAAACGGGTAGCTCGAGGCCATGAGCAACGTGCGTCCCTTTCCGGAGCCAAGATCGATAAAAGTAAAGCCGTCGAGCGGGGCGGGAATGGAATCGATCATCCCGCGAAAGGCGGCCGGCTCGGAAGGCTGATACTGGCCGCCGGAGAGCCATTCCCGCAACCGGGTTCGCAACGAGACCGTTGCCCAGGTGGTATCCACGTTGTGGTCGAAGTCGAAATCGATATCGCCGTAGCGGGAGCGGCGCCGTTCAGGTGTCAGGTCGCGAAGCATGTCGATGAGTTCGCGAGCGTAATAGCGCAAGCTGCCGCCGAGTCCGCGATGGCGCAAAGAATCCCGTACCCAGGCGAGGGCATTGCCTGAACTTGACGGCATGTCGAGATGATCGGACAAGCGCGGTTGCTTGGGCAACTACGCTGCCAGCGGATCGTCCTTGCTCTTGTTCTGATTTCGCTTCTGGCGAAAGCCTGGGTCCTGGTCCTGCGTCAGGCCTTCGGGATTCACTTCGGTGTCGCGATCGAGCTGGTTCTCGGCCCGCGGCTCCCCGGTGTGCTCTTCGTTCTCACCACGTTCGGGGAAGTCGCTGTTAGCAGACTTCAGCAGCGGGTCCTGATCGCGATGGGGGTTCTGGCCCTGCATTGAGGTGTTGGTCTTCTGCTGACGGCGGTCCTGCTCGACGGCGCCCTTCTGTGCATCGTTGTCCCTGGATTTCATGACTCTCTCCTCACAACGAGGGATGGCATCGTGGGCATGCGTGTTGCCCGGAAAGATCTCAGCAAGGCCGAGGTGGTTCAGTTGGTTTCACAACAACACGGCGGCCGGGCACCTCGCTAAAGCGACGCCCGGCTCCAGCGCGTGAAAATCGGTGCCGAGCGATTGGGACGAGCCGACTGGTATCCAAATTGGGAATTGGTTACCTTCGTTTTATGGCGTGCGTTTTTTCCTGTTGACAGCGGGCCCACGTTGCTAGGCTGGTAGGTTGGGCTTAGTGTCCAAACCGCCGGGGCGTTTCGGTAAACCGGGCGCGAGCAGCGGAAACGAAGTTCTTTGACAGATCGCTAGCCGAATGGGTATGTAACCGCCGTGGGTGAGGCTTGGGGAATCGGAGTGGGTGGGCTAACCCGGCGATGATTGCCGATTTCTCGCGTTACCTGCAAGTCATTGGAATACGAGGTGGTTCGCGCCGAAACGAAGTCCTTCGTTTTGAATATTTTAAGGTAAGGTCTTTATTTTCAGGACTAAAAATTGAGGGGGGGAGGGGTACCTCTGCAGAACGGCAGTGTGCCGCGTCTTCGCGGGCTTCCAAGCCTTGAAGCTATAGGGCCTTCGACTCGGACTGAAGTCCTCGCTTAGGATGACACGCGGTCGGAGTCGAGTCGGCGGACGCGAACCTGAAAGTTATCTGTACCAGCTCTACCGAGGCCTTGGCTAATTGCTAATGGCTAATGGCTGCTCTCGCACATCTTTCCGTACATCGACGTGTACTGGAGCCCGATCTCGCCGCAGGTGCATTGCTCCACGGAATACACAACACACGAATCGAACGGCCGCGAGTAGACATGCAGGCTGACGGCGCGCTGGTTCCATTCGCGAGGGTTGCGGACGTCGTGGACGGGGTTGAGCGGGTCGACGGCGACGGGATTGTCGACGGTGATTCGCACTTCATCGGTGGCTTCGATCTTGCACTGATGAGCCGAGAGATCCTCGGAGAGCACGCGATAGTTCTGCACCATGAGCTTGCCGATGGGCGCGGCCATCCAGCAGTTCTGCCCCTTGTGATTGTGGATGGAGCTCTTCATTCCCGGCTCCCAGCAGATCGCGAGTAGCTCGTAGAGGTCGGTCTTGTCGATCAGGTTGCGCGTGTAGTGCTGCGCGTTCCAGAAGAGGAAGGGCTTCAGCGTTTCGGGATCGACGCGCGTGCTCTGGAGATATTCCAGCGTGCCCTGCACTCCGGAGAAATCCTTCTCGCGCAGCTTGTGCAGGCCGTTGACGAACTCGTCGATGGTCAACATTTGGTGAGTTTTTTGTGACGGGGCCCGGGTCGCCATGATGCCGCCTCCTGGGACAAACTGCTCATTTTAGTTCAAGTTCGCCATTTCAGGCTGGCGAATTCCACTGTCGCGCGTGACAATCGGCGAAAAATAATGGAACCAAGCGCCGAGGAGCAGAAATCCAATTGCACCCGAGTTGGATTCCAAGCATATAATGTCCGCAAGAAGCACCCTTGATGGCAAGGTGCGTTTCCAGATAGGGCACTGGAGTTTCCCATGAAATCGCGCGCATACGCAGCGATGATTGCGGTGCTGCTAGGTGTCGGCCTTTCCCTGCCCGCGCCGGCACAAGACAACACACAGTCGCAGACCTCAACTCAAGCTTCCACACCGCCTTCCGGCACTGCGCCCGATCCGTCGCAACCGGCGAGCACGACGAATGACAGCAACGCGTCGACTCAGCCTGCAGCGAGCGCGAATGGAACCGGTACTCCGCTGGACACAACCGACGCAACCGCGGCCTCGGCGAGCGCTCCCAAGGAAACCCACAATAAAGATAAGAACGATATCGACGATATCGGCAATCGCAAGGTGGGTTCGACCGGAAAGAGTCTCGGCGACTGGTACTCCATCGACACCGACGTGAAGATGGGCAAGCAGTACGCGATGATGGTCGAATCGAGCGCGCGCATGATTCAGGACCCGGTGATCAATGAGTACGTGAACCGCGTGGGCCAGAACCTGGTACGCAACTCCGATGCGAAGGTGCCCTTCACCATCAAGGTGATCGATTCGGACGACATCAACGCCTTTGCCCTGCCGGGCGGCTTCTTCTACGTCAACACCGGCTTGATTCTTGCGGCGGATAATGAAGCGGAACTGGCCGGCGTGATGGCGCATGAGATTGCTCATGTCGCCGCTCGTCATGCGACGCGCGCTCAGACGCGCGCTAATTATGTGCAGATCGCGGCGACCATTCCGCTGATCTTTGTGAACAGCTGGGGCGTGTACGAAGCGGCCAGCGCGGCGATGAGTCTGGCGCTGCCGGTTACGTTCATGAAGTTCCAGCGCAGCTATGAGGCCGAAGCCGACTACCTCGGGCTGCAGTACATGTACAAGGCGGGCTACGATCCGCAGGCGTTTATCGCGTTCTTTGAAAAAGTAAAGGCTCTGGAGAAGGAGAAACCGGGCGCGCTGTCGAAGGCCTTCGCCTCGCACCCGCCGACTCCCGACCGCATTCTGAAGAGTCAGGAGGAGATTCGCAACGTCCTGCCGCCACGGCCGGAATACATCGAGGACACTTCCGAGTTCGACTCGGTGAAATCGAGATTGGCGTCGTTCGAAAACGGGAAGAAGGCAATTCCCAACCCGAACGACAACAAGCCGACGCTGCGCAAGACGCAGACCGCCGACAACGGCAACGGCAACAAGCCGAGTACGGATGGCGGCGATGATCGTCCCACGCTGCAGCGCCGCGACGACGATTACGCCTCGGCGGAGAACCCTGGCACGTTCTGAAGCTGGTCAGTTCAGTTCACAATCGGCGGCTTCATTGCCGCCGATTTTTCTGCAGCCTGGGGGAAAAGGCGGCCCTGGCTCTATTTCGACGCCGTAACGCTCACCAGCTCGAAGACCGGATAATTCGCCGCGATCCCAACAAACGCCTGCGCTTCCGATCCGGCCGGAACAGGAAAATATCGCTGCACCGTCGTCTTGAAGCTGTCGAGATAGCCTTTCAGCAACGGTGGCTTGTCCGCATCCGCAACCGCTCGCAGTTGGAACTGCTGCCGAAAGCTTCCTCGCTTGAGCGCAACTTCTCCGGCAGCTTCCGCATTGCGCACCCATTGCGTTCGCCCGCGCGGAGCGACGAGAAACCGGCGACCGTCGAGCTCAAGCAGGTCGATCGGCGTGGAATACAGCTTGCCCGATTTGCGTCCCCGCACCTGTAGAAGATAGTTGTGCTTCAGACCAAATCCGAGGCCGACCAGAAATCCGAAGACGCGGTTGAAGACGCGCTCGGTGGCCGTCGGTTGGCGAAAAGCCGGGATGCCGGAATTAACTTCCATTTCCTCATTGTAGGCGGGAGCGAATCGCGGCGGCGGAGCTCGCATTGGCTTACGCCCGAATCGCCGCTCGCAACTTCGGCGATCCGGTCACCGCTGCCTTCAGTTCCGCATCGCTGCCAATCGACTCCATGACCTTCCGCGTGACCTCGTCATCGGTCTCGGCCGCGCGCTGGATCTCCACCGGATAACGCACCACAAGTTCCGGACCGCTGTCGGCGAAGTGCACTCGCGCATTCGGCTCGGGCGCCGCAATCGGCGTGTCGACAATGCGCTCGACCAGCGCGTGCTGCCGGTCGATGTTGTGCTGATACTGCGCATAGATGGAACTCACCGTCTCCAGCAGCTTCTTTTCGATCGCAGCAAGATCTGCATCGCCCGCGACTGTCACTGCAATCTCATGCCAGGCGTAAGCCGTTCCCGGCAGCTGTTTGAAGAACGGCGCTGCCTGAAACATCACCGAGTTGGCAAACACAACCACGCGGCCGGTCGGATAGAGATCAATCCCCGTGCCGGAAAGTTCCATCAGGTAAAGCCGCACCAGCCCGACTTCGATGACATCGCCCGTCACTCCCGAGATGGTCAGCCGGTCTCCGACGCGCACACCGTATCGTCCGATCAGGAAGAAGTACGCCGCAATCGACAGGATCACCGTCTGCAGCGCTACCGCAATTCCGGCCGTGATAAATCCCGCAAACGTCGCCAGCGAGCTGAACTCGCTGACAAAGCCGAGTGCGATCACCACCACCATCAGAAATCCGGTGACGAAGCGGCGGACCAACATCACTTGCCGCCGCCGACGCGGCTCGCGCACGTAGCGATACGTCGCCCGCCGCCACATCGCCGAGAGGAGGAAGACAAACGCCAGCGCGATCAGGATGCCCGCAACGCGTATCAGCAACGAGCGCAGCACTCTTCCGTACTCCACCGCGATCGACCTGCGCCACTCCTCCAGGTCGCCGCGGCACTGGTCGAGCAGGATCATCTCCTGCCGCATGGGAACCGCCGCGGCTGAGATCTGCTTGAACTGCGCCGTCAGCGTGTCGAACTTCTGGCGCGTCGCCGCCACCTGCGCGGGATCCGGCGACGGCGGCTGGTTCACCAGCTCTCGCCCCTGCTGCACCAGGCTTTTCAGCAGGTCGCGCAGAGGCGCGTCGATCTTGTCCACGTTATTCCGCAGGCGCTCGGTCTCCGATATCAGCTGATCGATGTCGTGCATGTCGCGCATTTGCCCAAACAGGATCGAGGTCTGGCCGAACAGTCCGGAGTTTTGCGCGCGGCTGGACTTCGAGCTTTGCGGAGCCGCCGCGGGCGCTTCCTTCTTGGCGGTCGCGAACACCTCCGGCACCGACTGCTTCAGCTGATTGATCTGCCCCGCCAGCCCGCTCTTGGCGCCATCGTTGTTGCTTGTAGTCACGCTGGCGATCTTCTGCAGCGCGTCGAGAATCGTCTTCTCCAGGTCGAGGCTGCCGTCCAGCGCCTCACGTTGCGAGAGCAGCTCCTGACGCTTTTTGCCGCGCGCCGCACCGAGCTGCTTGTTCAGGTCATCAAGCTGCGATTGCGTTTGCGCAATGCGATTGTTCGTATTCGCGATGGCCTTGGAGATATTGGTCTGCTGGTCCGAAGCCGGCTGTTCGTTTTCGCCCGCGCCGGCAGGATTGTTCTTGTTCTGGATAAGGAGCGCCTGAGCCTGCGATGCTTGAAACGCAAGTTGCAAGGCCTCAGCCGCGGAACTGCGCGCACTCTCCAGGTACAGGGCATCGCTGGGCTGGCCTGCCGTGATATCCAGACTCGCCAGCCGCCGATACCAGCTGATCGCCGCGTTGAGATGTCCCAGGATCGCATCCTGCGGTGTCTTCGTCTGGGCGGCAAACGCCCACAGCGATCCCAACCCGACAGCCAAGGCTCCCAGACAAGAAATGAATACGTAATGACCCAGCGGGGGCCGCCGTCCCGTTCTTTGCAAACATATCCTCGCTGTAATTGAAGTCTCGGATATGAGATGCAGAGTTGGGCACAGGCGTCGGCCTGGAAAGTCCTTTACAACCGTGGAAGCGCCGGGGCTTTAGCCCGGCGACATGTGCAAAATGATGAAGACGGCTTTATCCGCGGTTCTTCGGTCTGCATTCCCGTTTAATTAAACTTCAACCATCCGGTTGACAATTTGCTCGACCTGGGGTTATATTCAACCACATGGTTGTACATCGTCAGCTGTCGCTCGATCACGTCTTCCACGCCTTGTCCGACCCCACGCGCCGCGCCATGCTCCGCACTCTGGCCGCCGGCGATCGACATATCGGGGAACTGGCCGCGCCCTTCAGAATGTCTTTTGCCGCGGCTTCGAAGCACGTCAAGGTGCTGGAGTCCGCCGGCCTTCTACGCCGGAAGAAGGAAGGCCGCCGCCACGTCTGCCGCCTGCAACCCTCACCGCTCGCCGCCGCCGACCGCTGGCTGCGCTTCTATCAGCGCTTCTGGACGACGCGCCTCGATGCTCTGGAAGCTCTCCTCAAAGAAGAACACTTGAAAGGACATTCGAAATGACCGTAGATACCGATCGTGTTCTCCGCATTACTCGCCAATTCGATGCTCCCGCCGAGCGTGTCTTCGACGCCTGGCTGGATCCCAAAACCGCAGGACGATGGCTCTTCGCCACGCCCACCGGCAAGATGACAAGGGTTGAAATCGATGCGAGGGTGAGCGGCAAGTTCCTGCTCATCCGGCGCGACGGCGACGACGTGGAGCATGTCGGCGAATACCTCGAGATCGACCGCCCGCGCCGCCTCGTCTTCACCTTCAAGGTTCCCAAGTACTCTTCGGAGAACACGCGCGTCACGGTCGAGATCACGCCAGCGGGCAGCGGCTGTGAACTCACACTGACTCACCACAATGTTCTGCCCGAGTGGAACGATCGCACTCGTGAGGGCTGGACGATGATCCTGAACTCCCTGGCCGGCCAGCTGGAGCGCGCACCCGAAGAGTACGCTGCCGTTCTCGAGCCGGGCACGATTCGTTTCGAACGTCTGTTGCCTGGCCCTATCGAGCGCGTGTGGGCCTACCTCACCGAATCGGACAAGCGTGCGAAGTGGCTTGCCTCAGGAGAGATGGAGCCGCGCGTGGGCGCAGAAGTTGATTTCAAGTTCTATCATTCGAGCCTCTCGAAAAATACCGCGCCTCCTCCGGAGAGGTTCAAGAACTTCGAAGAGGGCCAGGTCACGCATCACACCGTCACACGTTACGAGCCTCCGCGCCTGTTGAGCATCACGTGGGGCAGCGGCAAAGATGACAAGCCCTCGGAAGTCACATTTGAATTGACCACGCAAGGGGACAAAGTGCGGCTGGTCCTTACGCACAGGCGTCTGCGCGATCGCAAAGCGATGCTTGCGGTTGGGCCGGGCTGGCACTCTCATCTCGCGGTGCTCCAGGCTCGCCTCGACTCCCGCGAACCCGAAGCCTTCTGGGCGACCTTCACCCGGATGGAAGAGGAATATCAGAAGCGCTTACCGGCAGATTCGTAGCGCCGACTCGTAGCGCCGGTCTTTCGTAGCGCCGATCTCCAGATCGGCTGTCGTGGCGGTGTCCCCACCGCCACATTTTCCTGTGAGTGGACGATCAGAGGGGACGGTTAGGAACCGCGCTGGCGGGAGTTGATGCCTTACTGCTCGCGCTTGAATACGATCTTCAACTTATCTCGATCCAGAATCCGAGCGACTTGGTTGCGAGCATGCACCGCCCAGGGCCCGCTATTGTCCAGCTTCAGATACGTCTTCCAATGCCGCAGCGCCTGGCGAGCCTGCCCCAGCCGCTCATACGCCAGCGCGACATTGTAGTGCGCATCGGCGTAGGTAGGCGCCAGCTGAATCGCCGTACGATAGGCGCTCACGGCCTCTTCAACGCGTCCCGTTTCATCCAGCACATTGCCCAGATCGAAATACGCCAGCGCATATCGCGAATCGGCTGCCACCGCTGCCCGGTAATGCTTCTCAGCGGAAACGAAATCCTGCCGGTTGTAATACAAGGTTCCAAGATTGATGTGCGCGGCAGCGTGCTGAGGCTCAATCTCCAGCACCTGAAGATACGAGCGGATGGCCTCGTCATGCGTGCTGGGATGCTCCTCCATCGCGATCCCGCGCGTAAACAGCTCGGCGGCCGTCTCGTAATTGCCAATCGGCTTCACCTTCCCCAATCCCGCGACGGAATTCGTCGACACCACCGTGCCCACCGGCCCAAACTCCAGCACGAACTGCCCGGCGATCGGCTCCATGGAATGGCCTTCATGCCGATAGGCCACGCGCGAGCCGACGCTGAACACACTCGCCTCGAGCAATGGGTTCTCCATGCCGGCCACTTGCTTCTGCATCGCCTCCAGCGACTCGCGTATCACCGCCGGACGCACACGCTTGGCGCGCAGGTCACGAATTTTCTTGAGCTGGAGAAGGTCGTAGAAGGTAAACGTCTCGGAAATGGGAGCAAGTCCTGCGCGCTGCCAGCCTACCAGTTGCTTGGCCGTGATGTGCAGGATCCGAAGGACGTCCGCTCGACAATATCGGTTCATGTAAGCTCGGAGTCGCCAGTGAGCTTGCTCTTCAATTATCCGAGCCTGAACACCTGTGAAGCAAGTGGAAATCCAACGAAAGTAGTGGAAAACAAGGTCCCTGGGGAGCCTGGTTTTTCGGACGTCGTTCTGCCACAATCCCGGTTATTCTCCTCCTGCATTCGTTTGATACTGTATCTCATAACATTACCCAAGAGCCGTCTAAACCGCTAAGGGCGGCTGGCTCCTCTTGAGCAAAGCAGGAGCAATGACGGATTGGAACCTTACATATTGCGGTGTTCGCAGCAGGCTTGAGGAACATGGCTTGCTCTTAGTCAGCAAACTTTTCTCTGCTTGCGACCGCCTGCTCAGACTCGTTGGGAAGGATCATCAAGCCTTCCTCCTGACGAGATCCGAATGCGGTGAGCTTCGCGAACAGCTATGCAGTTCCAACGCGGAACTGCAAGAACACCGAACGAATCACGGCTGTTAGCGCAACCTTGAAGCTCCAGAGCGTCAGCACGTTGCCAACCCCTTGATGCCCTGCTTCCCTGGATTCTCGGGTTTCGCTATTTGTTGGTGTCTTTCTCGGTCTCTTCGGGAGGTTTCTCGGGCTCGGGGCCCAGAACGACCGGGCTATGCCTCAGTATCCAATCCGATTGCCGCAGCAGTTGCCTGGTCCGATTGATGATTCGTTTCGAGTCTTCAATAACTTTCTCAGTTCGCTCAAACGACCCAGCTGCACCATAACGGGTTGGCTTGGCACACATGATGCACTTCCAGAGGGTTTGCCCCGCTTGCTGTCTTTTGATTCAGATGCAGGAAGGTCTGAAAAGTGATTCCTTCCAGCCGATTTACATCCGGAGATGGTGGCATCCACAACTGCCAGGAGAACTTCGGATTACCGGTGCGCCGGCCGAACCATGGCGGCAAAGGGATGGTGCCCGCCGTTCCTGTGCATGGTTGTTGCGGGAGGGGGAGGAACATGGCGAGGCGAAGCCCAATTGCGCGAATGCCCCTCAGCCTCGACCATCTGGCAATGCGTGCCATCCGGTCTGCGCCCTCAAGCCTCGTGTAAAATGGAGTGGCTGGTATTCGCATCGTCACGGTGCTGGAACGCCATCGCCGAGGATGAGGGAATGGCAGCATAGGCCTACTGCGTCACCCCAACCTGCACACAACCACCCAATACCAAGTGAAGGGTGTATCCGCAGAAACACAGCAGGCGATGAACTTGGTGGAACGGCTGTCCCTGAGAAATCCAAAGGGGGCATGCTTTAAAATCAATAGGCTCCAAGATAAGGGCCGACGTAGCTCAGTTGGTAGAGCAGTCGATTCGTAATCGACAGGTCATCGGTTCAAGTCCGATCGTCGGCTCCAGTAACATCTTGTGTTTTCATCATCTGCCCACCTTACTTGGTGGCCGTTGTTTTCGATTGTGGGGGATTTTGTGGGGACTCTCACATTACCCTCCGATTGCGCTGATCAATTGCATCCCGAATCCCGCCCAATTCAGGGTGCTGATAGATTCGCGTAGTTTTCAGGTCCTCATGTCCCATGACATCGGCCACTGCAAACACGTTGCCGGTTGCTTCGACAGCATAGGTTGCAAATGCGTGTCGCGCACCGTAAAGCTTCAAGGATTCAGGTAGCCCCACCAGCCGCCTTGCCTCGCGAAACTGTTTCGCGACAGTCGTCAGGTGCCCGGAATTGGCTTTCTTGGACGGAAACACCCATTCGGATGGCTCCGGTGCCGCCACCGGCCTGCGGCGTCGACTTGGCTTTGCGGTGGACTGGTCGTATAGGCGCGTTTTCAGTAGGTCAGCCGCCCGTTCACTGATGGGAATCCAGCGCTGTGACTTTCGGCTTTTTCCGTAAGGATTGAAGTACAACCGCTTCTCCCAGTTAACGTGCTCCCATCTCATGCGGAAGACTTCATCGGGTCGAAATCCCATATCGCGCACGAGTATCAGCACATCCCTAATTGGTTGAGCGGCCACTTGCAGCAGCAACGCCTCTGCAGAGTCGTCGATAATGCTCTCCCGTCGCGCCTCCTTTCTCAGCTTTATCGGGGGCTTTCGGTACAGGTACCGATGGTCCACAGCCTTCGAAAGGATGACGCTCAGAGTCCGCAATGCCTGATTCTGCCACGACGGAGAACCATCGAGCTGTAGAGCATCAACAGCTTCAGACGTGATCCAATCGAGCCTCATGCCGGCGAGCGGAGTTGCGTCTAGCCGACTCCAACCGTTCCGGTAATAACGCTTGGTGTCGGGATCGAGTGAACTGTTGTCGAATCGTTTGAGCATGGCAGCCGCAAAATCGCGCAAGATCGGTGGCCTTCTGGGGGCCGGCGAATAACCGTTCTCTTGCGCTTCTTGCATCTTGCGTACTTCAACCTGCCGGGCTCGTGTCTGAAGGGTCTGCTTAGTCGATCCGCGGTAACGGTTTCCGTTTACTTGAAACTCGTAATACCAGAATCGCCCACGTTTATAGAGCGCCACAGTCTTCCTCCTCGAACGCGGCTCGCACGGAAGGCTGAACAGTGTTGCTCCGAACGTAGGCTATCAGGTCTTGCCGATCGTAGAGAACGGTTTTTCCGAGCTTCACATACGCAGGACCAATTCCGGCAGTTCGCCAAAATCTCAACACGCGCGGGCTTTTGTGAAGGAGAGCGGCAGCTTCTTCCTGGGTGAGGAGCTCTATTGCGGGCTCTGAAACCCCCAGATTTGTATGTCTTCCGTTTGTCTCCATGTGCCTTGTACCCACTTCAGGTTCGGTATCCGACGTTGCTGGCTACACCTAAGAGAAGCGGTACAAAAACATGCTTTTTCCTCCGAAGCGGAACGAAAACTGCCTTTCGTTCCGCTTCTGATCAGCGAATCAGACCGGGGCTTGGGTTTGTGTACTCAGGCAGGCCAAAAGCGCGGGCTTCAGTCGGGCGACCGGCCCGTAAGGAACGGATCTTGGGTTTCGCCTCCAATGAGCGACAAGCGTCGTAGGTATGTCGTAGCACCAATCGAACATTTCCGGGGACGACGCACTATTAAATGGCAGCTTGGGCGCTCTAGGTCCAGGCCCGCTGAGCCGATAATAGGTGAACTCGTCGAGCGCTTCTCCTTGAAATTTGAGAACTCGCCTACCTTCTGTCAACTGTTGCTGGGAGTACAGAGCGTATTCGCCGGGTTTTCCAAGGCAATCGTGGGGAAACGCACCACTCAAACCACGGGATCTGCCCTGAAAGGCTCTCGAAGCGCGGACTCTGGAGGTAGCGGAGAAGGAAATCATTGCGCGCGTTGGCCGCTGATCTTTTTCGGAAAGCGTGACAGTATGCGCCCACGGATTGCGGTGATTGTAGAGATCGCGGCGCTCATCCCTCAGCACACGGCGCGCTACGCTCACCAATGCGCCGTATACTCCCCGGTCAAGCGCCTCCACAACCCTTTCTTCTCGGTAACACCAGTTCCTCCAGTGGTGGGTATGGTCCCAGTCGTCCTTTAGATCGGGCTCCAGGATCTCATCCCCGTTTTCAGAAAACAGTACGGCGGGCAAGAAATCCCTTTGGCTGATTGTTACAGCGGCCATCTCGGCGTGGCAGTGTTCATCGTCAAGCAGGGAAACAAAAGGAAAATCGAAACCGCCGATCACCACCCCGTTAGCTTCTCTCGGTGTGGGGACATTCGTCCCACGCATGTCCATTACAAGCTCTACAGCCCGCCAACCAGGAACAGCTTTTGGACGGCAGCTAGGCCCCTCAAGATGCGTATAGATGCCCCACGATGAACTCCGATACACCACCTGCACTGTGTCCCCGGCGCATTGGATATTGCCGCAACGCGCACAGAGGCGGTAGCCACCAGCTACCACAATGCAACCGCAATTTGGAGGAGCCTTGTGATAGCGACTCATTTGTTGCTGACCCGGCTCTTACGTTTGTTGACCCAATATCGAATGCTGTCCGCGCGTCCAGGTGTCTGAAAGAACTTGATCGACACTTCAGCATAAGTGGATTTCGCGTTTCTTACTTTGTATTCTGCCGCCTCTAAGATTCGAGGATCTGTCAGCTTGCGGATCGGTGCACCAAGTGCCGCAAGGTGGCGCTTGGCTTGTTCCAGAGTTGAGCTAATTGGTGCGTTGAGGTCAACGAGTGAAAGCTCAGCAACTCCAGGAGCAACCTTCTGCAGCGTTACCTCAGGTGCTCCGCCCGATGCGACTTGTTCGGACGCTCCATTTTGGCTATTAGCTGCGAATTGTTGCAATCCCCGCTGTTCTCTTTCAAGCTCTGCAAGCGCAGCCTCATGTTCTTGCCGGCGCTGAATTAAATTAGCTATTGTCCTCTGGCTGATTCGTAAGGGCTTTCCAAAACGCGAACTCGAATAGGAGGAGGATAGGTTGTTCAGCTTTTGGTTAATGAGTCCAATCTGGGCCTTTAGCCCAAGGATTGCTTTTCGGAGACGTCCTTGCTGATCAAATCCAGCCTGCTGCTCACGGCGGCTCCTGCCTTCCGAGTGCTCGCATTCTCTTGCTTCGATCTCGAATCTTCTAGTCCAACGACCCGCCAAACGGCTCATCGACTGCTTAAAAGCCTCCATCCTCGCATTGTGCAGGTCGACATGCGAGCCAGTTCGCGCGCGCTCAGCGGACAACTGCGAGATGATCGAAGCCCTCCGCGCAGAAATAATGGTGTCGATTATGTGACCGGAGACTGCCCTGACAAAGGCAGCGGTTTTTTGATGGCCTTGCTTCTGCCAAACGTCACAATAGATCGCGTAGGTTTTTTCAATATGCTCCTCAGTGCGCCGTAGATGCATTGCCAGGATAAGTGAGGGAACCGCCGCGCTGTTCGCATTATTTCGATTGTCAAATCGAATTTGTGCGATCTCGTCTTGAGTCGATTTGCTCATCTCCTCGGCCAGATTCGTCAGCTTCAACGACACTAAGCGGTGGTCAATGAGATCCCAATGAGACGCGCCTTCCGACATCTGCCACCTTCCGTAAGTTCGGCTAGTGCGGTAGGAGCAATGATAGAGCGGCCAAGTGGGTCGGACAAATCGACTCTGAGACCGTAGCCGACAAAGCCGCCTTCAGTGAGCCCTTCCGTCGACGTCGCTGCCTGGTTCCTGCCGACGGCTTCTACGAGTGGCACCGGGGTACGAGGGCTAAACAGCCGTTCCACTTCGGAATGCAAGACGATTCGCTGTTCGCATTCGCAGGGCTCTGGGATCGATGGAGAGCGCTCATTGACCCCCTGCGCCGAGCCGGAGCCCCTCAATGAGTGCTATGGCGGATTTTACGTAAGTTATCGACGGTCTTGTCCTTTGGACGTATTGTCAGGCTGCTGAAATTGTTACTTCTGGTCATCCAAAAGCGTGTGCAGGACAGGACTAAGTTGTTCGACACGCAGGCCGTTCAGGGCGGACTGGTTTTCATGCGCGAGGTATTGAATTCGTTGGTCTACGGCTCGAACGACACCATCTGAAATATCCCACGTGTCGTAAGGCTCGTAAAAATCGCCAGCAGGTTGGTACGAAAGAACCAAAAGATACTTGCGTCCAGGCTCGATGGCGTAATCGCATGGCTCCGTGGCGAGCGAGAAGGTTTGACCGGATCGCAGAATCACGGTTCCGCCGTAGATCAACACATCGATGTTCTTATTCTTGAAGGGATGACCTGTTCCGGTTTGATCCTGAAATACGTCATCTACTTGCAGCGTCATTTCCGTATAAATGGAAATTTCGGACGCGCTTAGAACGCTGCGGAACTTGCTAAAGGTTGCTGTCAAGACGGCGCGATTGGGAACGTGGATGCTGATGTCGGATGGTTCCCAAGCCATATCATAGTCCCCCGTACACGAAGAAAAGTTCCCCAGGTCTACATCGGGCCCAGTAAGAGGTTTCTTGTTAAAGGCGGCCTTGTCCCAATTGGCATCTCGCTGCGCTCGTGCGGAGGAGGAAATGTCCTGGTTCCACGCGAGGTACGGAGTGGGTTTCAGCATCCATGAGTTCGCTGCGGGTTTTAACGGGATTGTGGATGCAGACTGTTGTCCGCTGGAACCCAGCACAAGAAGTGCTTGCCCGTGCAGGAGTTTGGCCGCTGACAACAACAGAAAGGCGATCGCAATGAAGAGACGCCCAAGGGTTATCGGCCTTCTGCCCATCGCCGCCTTTCGTGACGCGATTATTCGCTAATCTGAGAACGCTGCGGTCGTCCCTCTTTGCAGATTTTCTTCGTACCAATCAGCAAATCAGTAAAAATTGCTCTGTCACTTGGCGATAACAGCCGTGGCTGTTGAAAAACTCTTCTTGACCCCTAATTGGGGCTAAATTGGGTGACCAGAAATGCCTCGAAATTCGAGAAGATCGTTTATAGGGCATCCCAGCGCGATTTGATTTCCGCCGGTTCGAGCATGAAAGAGTTTTT
>DATFSK010000113.1:0-2431 GCA_035262645.1 Terriglobales bacterium | reverse complement strand
CAAACTCTTAGGACGCCCCGTTTCGGAGGCGTCCGTTGTCCTACAGCCAAACGAAAATGATAAGCGCGGCAATTAAGATGCGTCAACCGCCCCAATGGCTGCAATAATCACGGCAGGCGCGTAAGTCTAACACTTTCCAGCTACTCTCCTATCGCGGCAGCGGGTCTTTCATCGAGCACAAAGCGAATCCCATCACCGCCATCGCTGCAGCATTCTCGCGCAGTTCCGCGGGAACGATTTTGTCGAGCGTGTCGGCCGCTGTGTGATGATAATTGAAATAGGTCCGGCCGTCTTGCAGAAGACCGAACGCCGGCACCCCGGCTTCGGACATGGCAGCGATGTCGGCGCCCGGCGGATAGTTGCTGGGCTGCAGCGCGTTTGCTCCGATACTTTGCAACACAGCCTGCACCGGCCGGAGAAGCTCAATGGCGCTGTCCAGCATTTTTGTATCAAAGCCCAGCGGATGCGCTGCCCCGGAATCGCTCTCCAGGGCGGCGATGTGCCTGGGAAATTCCAGGGAATGATCCTTGCTGTACGCCTGGCTTCCGGCGCCGCCATTTTCCTCATCCATCCATGCAACCACGCGCAACGTCCGTTTGGGGCGGAGGCGGAGTCTCTCGAGAATCTCTGCCGCTTCCATGGCGATGGCCACACCCGCGGCGTCGTCAATTGCTCCCGTGCCCAGATCCCATGAGTCCAGATGTCCGGATAACAGCACGATCTGGTCGGGGCGTTCGCTGCCTTTCAAATCGGCAATGACGTTATAGCTGGTGGCATCGGCGAGCTTTTGCGGGGTGAGCGTCAGGTGCATGCGCACTTTTCCTTGCGTTGCGAGGTGCGCCATCAGGTCGGCATCCTCGGCAGTGACCGCTCCCGCAGGAATCCCTGCTGGTACGCTGAATCCGGTGTGCGGCAGTCGATAGTCGGCATTGCCAACCGAGCGCACCAGGGCGGCTGCCGCTCCCAGTTCCGCGGCGAATCGGGGCCCGGCTGAACGATAGCGAACGGCTTCGCCGTAAGCCAGAAAAGCCAGGCCGGCGGCCGCCTTTTGCTGGTCGAAAATTTCGTTGAACAGCACGATCTTGTCCGCGACTCCCGCGTGACCCAGCTCTTCCAGCTGTTCAAAGTCATTCACCACGATCACGTCCCCCGTGATGCCATCGCCCGGCGTTGAACCACTTCCCCCCAGCGCCGTGAGAACAATCTTCTGCTTGCTGTCCGGAGCTTGCTGCGGGTACTCGGTGAGTTCTGCACTCTCGGCGCCCCGCACCCAATGAGGGACCTTCACCTCCTCGAGTTGAACCTCCAACCCGAGTTCCCGGAGCGCGTTTGCCACGTAGTCGACCGCCGCTTTCGCTTGTGCCGATCCACTCGGCCGTGGCCCGATGTTCTCGGTCAGATGCGCGACCTGGCGGTACGCGTAGTCGTCCGCCAGCGCCGCATTCCGGATGGCGGCCAGCTGATCGAGCAGCTGGGGAGGGAAATTTTCCCGCTGCGCCTGAGTCATCTGGCCGGGAGTTGGAAACGGTGGTTGTGCCGGGTTCGATTTCTGGGCTAAGGAGACAGCACACAGGACTGTCTGGAGCAGGCTGTTAAGGACGATGTTTGTTGGGCGCATGTGGGACGTTAAGTGTAGCCGAGCGTGTCAGGAATCGAAAGGTTCCCTCCCCCACTAAAAAATATGGCCCCATCTCTGGGGCCACGTTTTCAAGAGGCTACGGAGTTGGTGGGCAATGTTAGGAAAGGCGATACTGGGTGTCGTTCCGCCAGCCAGAACGACCGTTTGGGAAATGACGCGGAAAACGTTTGAGAGTGAAGGTCATCAGAGAGAGTTTGCGGCCTCTTTGTTACAAGGGGACCGAGCACTTGCCGCGCCAAAACAGCGACCCGCCTGCAGGTGGCATCCACCGTTGTGTAAGTTAAAGAATCATAATGCCTTATCGTCGCAGCTCGCGGTTGGGGTCGGCGCCTCGAGGTCAACCTGGCCTGGAGTCGAGTGAAGAAGAGTGCACATCGGTTGCATGCCGTTTCCGGAAGTTAAGAAGGGATCTTGTCCCCAAGGCCCCGGGTTGTCAGTATTCTGCCAGGGCGCTTCTTGCAGTTCGGCAACGCCGGAAGCCCGCAGCCTGAACACAACCAGCACGGCAAGGCTGCCCGAGCCGTTCATCACAGCCATGGCGCCTGGCCAGGGATGCAATCGCCCCGGGCGCGAGGACCGCTTTATCGCTTGCGGGTCATGCCAAATAAAACAGCGCCACGTTCTCGCCGTGGCGCTGCTCGGAAGTTCGAATTTCTTCTAACTATTCCCGGCAACCGTCCGCAATTTACCCGGCAGGAAGTGGTAGGGAGGCCAGGGGCCGCTCACGGACACCTCGCAGTTCTTCAACTGCTTCGCGGCCGTGTTGTAGCGGTTTTGATATTTCTCAACGCT
>DATFSK010000112.1:0-76357 GCA_035262645.1 Terriglobales bacterium | reverse complement strand
GGCGCGCCCAGCTGATGGCGGTTGTGGACAGCGCAATGGAGCAGGCCCAAAAAGCACAGAAGGATGCCGAGCTTGGCCAGCACGGTCTCTTCGGCGTCTTCCAGCAAGACGAAGAGAGTTACGTCACCGAGAGGCCGCTGCCCAACATCCCTGATTGGGACGAGCACCAGCGGCTCGCCTACGAGAAAGAGATCCTCGGCTTTTTCATCACCGGGCATCCGCTGGAGAAGTACCAGGACAAGCTGCTCGACTTTCACGCGCTTTCTACCAGCGATATCGCCGACATGAAGTCCTCGACCGGCAAGGGCGAAACGCTCGTTGGCGGCATTCTCAAAGGCATCCGCGTAGCGAAATCCAAGAAGGGGGACCTCTACGCGCAAGGACAGCTCGAAGACATGAACGGCTCCGTCGACCTTCTTGTGTTTGCGGAAGCCTTTCGCCGTTTGGGAGAGCGAGTCAAGCTCACCGTTCCTGTGCTGGTGAAGGCCGGCGTTCGGGTGGAGGAAGGATCGAACCCCAAGCTGCTGGTCGACGACATCACTCCTCTGGAAGAGGCCCAGCCCAAACTGCCAACGCATTTGCGCATCAAGGTCCCGCTGGAGAGCGCGTCGTCAGCGACCATCGACGACTTGCAGGCGTTGTGCCGCGAGCGCAAAGGCGAGGCCCGCGTGCTCTTTGATTTAGAGCGCAAGGGGGACTTTACCGTGGTGATGGAGGCGGAGGGCTATAATGTGTTGCCGGACCGCGCGTTCATCTGCCGCGTGGAAGAGCTATGCGGCCGCGGCAGCGTACGGATTATCGACTGAGGTTTTTGCTGAGAGCTGACGGCCGGTAGCCGGCAGTTTCAATCACCGTGTCCGAGGACCCTCAACTTTCGCCTGCGCAGTCCGGCATGCTTTCCGCGCTGGACTTCTGGATCTACGCGGCGGAGGCGATGTTCTGGGCCTCAACCAAGCTGAACGATCCCAACATGGAAGCTGCTACCAAGGCACAGGAAGAACTGCAACGTATCGAGCAGCAGATCGAGCAGTTGCAGAAGTCATCCCGCGACAATCCGGACGCACAGAAACAACTACAGGCGCTGCACAACCGCGTGGAAGCCCTGAAGCGCCAGATGTCCGGGCAACTGACGCCATGGGAGCGCACCGAGATGGCGCGCCACCCCAACCGTCCCTATCCACTGGACTACATCGAGCGGATCTTTCCCGACTTCAGCGAAATCCACGGCGACCGCGCTTTTGGCGACGATCCGGCCTTAATTTGCGGTATGGCGCGCTTCAACGGCAGGGAAGTGCTGGTGCTGGGTACGCAGAAGGGGCGCGACACCAAACAGCGGGTCTACCGTAATTTCGGGCAACCGAATCCGGAAGGCTATCGTAAGGCTCTGCGGGCGATGAAGTTCGCGGAGAAGTGGCGGCGGCCTATCATCTCGCTCATCGACGTTGTAGGTGCTTATCCGGGATTGGGCGCAGAAGAACGCGGGCAGGCTGAGGCCATCGCCCGCAACCTGCGCGAGATGGCACGGCTTGAGGTGCCGTTCATCGCCGTGATCACCGGCGAAGGCGGCAGCGGAGGCGCGCTGGCGATCGCGGTTGCCGATCGCGTGCTGATGCTGGAGAACAGCATCTACTCGGTCATTTCGCCGGAAGGCTGCGCGTCCATCATGTGGCGGGATGCCAGCAAGAAAGACGTAGCTGCCCAGGCCCTGCGAATCACGGCCAAAGACATTCTGGAGCTTGGCATCTGCGACGAGGTTATTCCTGAGCCACACGATGGAGCACAACACGACTACGATGCCGCCGCGAAACTCCTGGCCGACGCCTTGGAGAAGCACCTTTCTGACTTGGAAAAATTGCCAACCGATAAGCTGATCGAGGGGCGATACAACAAGTTTCGCAATATGGCGCAGTATTTCGCGGTTGAGGCCGCGGCAGCGAAATAATCGGCCCCAACGTAACCTTCCCGTACATCCCGCCACAACGCTGCCCGCAGGGCGAGACTGCTGGCGGACGGTTTTCTTACCGCAGCGCCTCCATGCACTCCTCCAGCGCCTCACGAGACGGCCGTGTCAGATTCTCCGGCAGGGTCGCAAGCGGCTGATCGGTCATGTCGATCATGTCGAGGAAGTTTGGCGCGGTCGTATTCACGTAGAGCACGCCGGTCAGGACCTCCTCTGCATCGTGCGACTGGATCAGGCGCTTCATCGCTTCGACCTTGTTGGTGGGATCGTAATCCTGCTCCAGTTTGCGTAGCCGCAGTGACGAGCCATCATGCATCGTCACATTCATTGTGCTTCCCTCGTCGTAATCGACGGCAATATCGTGGAAGTGCGGTACGAAGTCCACATCGTGCAGCGGTTCTTCATGGTCCTTCACAAACTTGTACGACTTGGTCGAGCCTTCATGGTCGTTAAAAGTCGTGCAGGGCGAGATCACATCCAGCATGACGGTTCCGCGATGCGATAGTGCCGCCTTCAGCATGGTATGCAGCTGCTTCTTGTCGCCGGAGAACGAGCGACCGACGAAGGTTGCGCCCAGCATGATTGCCAGCGCGCAGGTGTCAATCGCAGGCAGGTCGTTGATGACGCCTGTCTTCAGCTTCGAGCCGATATCGGCGGTCGCCGAGAACTGTCCCTTAGTGAGGCCATACACGCCGTTGTCCTCGATGATGTAGACGATCGGCAGATTCCGGCGCATGAGGTGAACGAACTGCCCGATGCCGATGGAAGCTGTATCGCCGTCGCCGCTGATGCCGAGGGCGACGATTTTCGAATTCGCCAGCACCGCACCCGTCGCGACCGAAGGCATGCGTCCATGCACCGCGTTGAAACTGTGCGAACGTCCCATGAAGTACGCGGGACTCTTCGAGGAGCAGCCGATCCCGGAAATCTTAATCACGCGCTCGGGCGAAATGCCCATCTCGTAGAACGCGTCGATAATGCGCTCCGAGATGGCATTGTGGCCGCAGCCGGCGCATAGCGTCGTCTTGCCGCCGCGATAATCGAGCACGGTCAGCCCGATACGATTTGTCTTGGGTTGGGGCGTAGCCGTGGTCGCCATTACTTGCCCTCCTGGGAAATGATGTCGTCGGTGATGGAGCGCGCGTCGATGGGCAGGCCGTTGTAGTGACGAACGCTGCGCAGTTTGCCGATCTCCGCGGCCGCGATGTCCAGCTTCAGCAGCTCCATCATTTGTCCGTCGCGGTTCTGGTCGACGACGTACACGCGTTTATGCGTGGCGATGAAGTCATGGGTTTCTCGCGTGAACGGATAGGCCCTCAACCGCAGATAGTCGGTTTTTACGCCATACTCGGTCTGCAGCTGATCGAGCGTCTCCACCAGCGCATGATGCGACGTTCCGTAAGCAATGATCCCGACTTCGTTGCCTTCGCTCCGAACACTCTCCGGCCGGGGAACCATCGAGCGCGCCGTCTCGAACTTGCGCGCCAGCCGGTCCATGTTGTTGGCGTAGTCGTCAGGACGCTCGCTGTACTGCGACTTCTCGTTGTGACCGCTGCCGCGCGCAAACCAAGCGGCATTCGGATGGTCCGTTCCCGGCAGAGTGCGGTATCCGACCGCATCACCGTCGATATCCTTGTAGCGCGAGAAGCCACCCAGTCGCTCGACGTCTTCGGCAGCCAGCACCTTGCCGCGTTTCTGCGGCTTGTCGGGATACGCGAACGGCTGCGACATCCAGTTGTTCATGCCGAGATCGAGGTCCGACATGACGAATACTGGCGTTTGGAGCTGCTCGGCCAAATCAAAGGCATCGGCGGCCATGCTAAAGCACTCCGCAGGCGTGCTCGGGATCAGCATGACGTGCTTGGTGTCGCCATGCGAAAGCTTCGCGACGAAAGAAATATCGCCTTGCGAGGTGCGCGTTGGCAGGCCGGTCGACGGCCCCACGCGCTGGATGTCCCAGATCACGCCGGGAAGCTCGACGTAATATCCCAGGCCTGCGAACTCGGCCATCAGCGAGACGCCCGGCCCCGCCGTCGCGGTCATGGAGCGCGCTCCCGCCCATCCCGCGCCCAACACCATGCCAATCGCGGCCAACTCATCCTCAGCCTGGACGATAGCAAAGGTCGCTTTGCCATCGGGGCCTACGCGGTACTCCTTCATGTAGTCGATCAGGCTTTCCACAAGCGACGAAGAGGGCGTGATCGGATACCACGTCACCACCGTCACCCCGGCAAACATCGAGCCCATTGCCGCGGCTGAGTTGCCGTCGATGATGATCATCCCGGTGGTGGCGTTCATGCGCTCGATGCTGAACGGGTCGGTCTTGGTGAGCGACGATGCCGCGTAGTCGTAACCGGCTTTGGCGGCGTTCCAGTTCAGTTCGGCAGCCTTCGGCTTCTTCGTAAACTGTTTGCGGAGCGCCTTCTCCACTTCGGTCATGTCGAGGTTCAGCAGCTTCGCCACGACCCCGACGTACACCATGTTCTTCACCAGCTTGCGCAGCTTCGACTCTGGACAGACCGCGGCCGTGATCTTGTCGTACGGCACGGGATAGAAGATCAGGTCCGAGCGCAGCTCGTTCAGCTTGAGCGGCTCGTCATAGAGTGCCACCGCGCCCGGCGCGAGCGAGAGCACGTCTTCGCGCGCCGTCTCGGGATTCATCGCGACCAGGAAGTCAATCTCCTTCTTGCGCGCGATGTAGCCTTTCTTACTGGCGCGAATGGTGTACCAGGTAGGCAGTCCGGCAATGTTCGAGGGGAACATGTTCTTGCCGGAAACGGGCACACCCATTTGAAAAATGGTGCGCAGCAGAACGGTGTTGGCGCTCTGCGAACCCGATCCGTTTACGGTTGCAACCTGGATGCTGAAGTTGTTGACGACAGGCTCACGCACCGCGCCCTGGTCAGCGCCGTGCACAGCAAATTCAGTTGTGGCCATCTATACCCCTTACTACCTTGATGAGAACGGAGGGGAGAACACTTCATTATAGGACAGTCGGCAAGCGGTGGACGAGAGCTCGCAACCCGGCGAAATCCTGCATCGCTCCCAGTTTGCGATGACCCCGGCGCGCGACATCACACCCAAGTTGCAAGTGGTTGTGTGACTACCGTCACATTCCGTTCTGAATCCCTCGTGCATCATCGATGTAACCAATGCAATTTAAAGAAAGTACAACCCCCTTCTGTCCGGTGTGCGGCAGTTCCGAAGTAAAGCCCGTACACCGGAGCAGTCTCGCCGAGGGCCCGTCGCCAGCGCAGGATCCCCTGGCCTATCGTTGCGACAAAGGCCACCTCTTCATTTCGCCGCAAAAAGCTATGAGCGCCAAGGTAACGGCTCCAAGTAGGCACTCTTGAGTCCTGGAGCCCCTCTGCACTTCACGCTTGCCGACTGCGCCACCACCTAGGGTACAATCAGGCACGGTCTTTCGCGCTGTGTCGGGCCGCTCTGGCCCGCGCGAGCCGCTTCGAGGTTGGGGAGAGGACATGGGGATCTTCAGAACAACGGGTCAGCGTTTAGGTACGGCTGGGCAACTGTTTTCCTTCTTCTGGAACAATAAGCGCTGGTGGCTGACCCCCATCCTGATCACGCTGGCGGTTTTTGCCGTGTTGCTGATTTTGGCCCAAAGTTCCGCCATCGCCCCATTCATTTACACGTTCTTCTAGGGAAAAAGGGACGATGTTACTTCATTTCATTCGGCTACATTGGCGGACGGTTCTGGCCGTCGTCGCTTTCGCAGTCGTAGTCTGGGCGTGCTTACCTGCTGCGGTGAAGGCCAAGCTGTCAGCGGGATGGAAGAAGTTTGGCCATGCGATCGGCAACTTCAATGCGCGCGTCCTTCTTACTCTGCTGTACTCGATTGTGATATTGCCCTTCGGTTTGGTCGTCCGCGCCTTCTCCGATTCCATGCACATCAAGAAGCGCCCCGAGAAATGGTTCGATCATCCATCCATCCCCAACACCCTCGAAGAGGCCCGGCGCCAAGGCTGACATGAATATCCTGGGAATCTCCTGCTACTACCACGACGCTGCAGCCGCGATATTGCAGGACGGCCAGCTGATTGCCGCTGCCGAAGAAGAGCGCTTCAGCCGCATCAAGCACGATTTCGGCTTTCCGCATCACGCCATCAAGTTTTGCCTGGAGAGCGGCGGGATTCAGGCCGGCGACCTGGACCACGTCGTCTTTTACGAGAAGCCCTTCCGTAAGTTTGATCGCATCCTGATGACGGTATTGCAGACTTATCCGCAGTCCTACAAGGTCTTTCGCGAGTCGATGATCACGTGGATGATCGACAAGCTCTGGGTAGGCTCGAAAATCTCGGCCGAGCTGGGCATTCCAATCGACAAAGTTCTATACACCGAACACCACATGTCGCACGCTGCGAGCGCGTTCTTGTGCTCGCCGTTTGAGGAGGCCGCCATCCTGACTGTCGACGGCGTCGGCGAGTGGGTCACCGGGACGTGGGGCATCGGTAAGGGCAACCAGATCGACATCAAGAAGCAGATGATGTTCCCCCACTCGCTGGGACTTTTGTACAGCGCGTTTACTGCATTCCTTGGCTTCGAGGTAAACGAGGGCGAGTACAAAGTGATGGGCATGGCGCCCTATGGGCAGCCGCGCTACGTCGATAAGGTGTGGAAGCTGATCCGGCAGGAAGCCGACGGCTCATTCTCGCTGGACATGGATTATTTCTGCTTCCAGCACTCGACTACGCGGACATTCAACAAAAAGTTCGAGCAGTTGTTCGGTGCGCCGCGTCCGCCGAAGATGCTCTTCTTCACCGCCGATTCAGGGTTCCCGACGTACTTCGGCGAGCCGCCGTCGAACTTCAACGAGCTCTGCAAGCTCAACCAGCACTACGCCGACATCGCCGCCAGCATTCAGCAGGTGACGGAAGAGGTGCTGATCACTATGGCGCGCCAGCTGCACAAAGAGACCGGCATGAAGAAGCTTTGCATCGCCGGAGGCGTGGGGCTGAACAGCGTGGCCAATCATCGCATCCTGCGCGAGACGCCGTTCGAGGACATCTTCATCCAGCCCGCGGCGGGCGACGGTGGCGGAGCGCTGGGCGCAGCTCTCTGGGCCGACAACATGCTGCTCGGAAACAAGCGGCGCTTCCGCATGGACCATGCCTATTGGGGAAAAGGCTATTCGGATGCGGAGGTTCACCAGTTTCTAACGGAGAACGGCATTCCCTATGAGCGCGTCGATAACGACGACAGGCTGCTGGATCTCGCGGTCGAACGGCTGCAGCAGGGCAACGTGATCGGCTGGTTCCAGGGACGCTTCGAGTGGGGACCCCGCGCGTTGGGTAATCGCAGCATCCTGGCCGATGCGCGCAATCCGCGAATGAAGGACATCGTCAACACCAAGATCAAGTTCCGCGAGCCGTATCGCCCGTTCGCGCCGTCAGTGCTGGCCGAGCGTACGGAAGAGTTCTTCGAGATTCCCAACGCTGTGGAGCACTATCCCGCGCGTTACATGCTTTATGTCGTTCCGGTGCGGACGTCGAAGCACAGTGTGTTGCCGGCCATCACGCATGTCGATGGAACAGGCCGCCTGCAGACCGTCTTCGACGATGCCAGCCCGCGCTACCACCAGCTCATCAGCCGCTTCTCGCAGGCGACGGGCATTCCCGCCGTGCTGAACACCTCCTTCAACCTGAAGGGTGAGCCCATCGTTAACACCCCTGCCAATGCCTTCAGCACCTTCTCGCGCAGTGAAATGGACATGCTGTTCCTGGGCAATTTCGTGGTGGAGAAGGAGCGGTTGAAACAGAACCGGCAACAACTGGAAGCTGAGCCTGTCGGGGCGAAGTAGCGGATAGTTACAAGCCGCCAACCTCGATCCTTAGCACCGGCCTGTTTGTCCTCTCGCTTGGCCTCTCATTACTTCCGTGCTGATTGGCGCGCCTTACTGTCTTCTGCGCCCTATGCAATAATGGCGTCATGAAGCGCGTTTTCTCGGCGTCAGTGTGGCGTGAGGGCGATTGGTACGTCTCCCAGTGTCTTGAGGTCGATGTTGCCAGCCAGGGCAAGACCGAGGACGAGGCACTCGAGAACTTAAAGGAAGCCCTCGAACTTTACTTTGAGCCCCCCAACGCTACGCGTCCTCCCCAGATTCGTACTATCGAGGTAGAGGTTGGGGCGGCTTAAGCCTCTTCCATTCCACGAGGTGAAACGGCGCCTGGAGGCAGTCGGCTTCGTCGAAACTACGCAAAAAGGCAGCCACGTCAAGTTTGTCCGCCGGAGCAAGGACGCGACCGATGTATCCATCGTTCCGCGTAAACAGGAAATTCCGGTGGGAACGTTGCGCAGCATCCTGAGCCAGGCGCACATCGAGCCGGATGATTGGGACGCGCTTGCCTAGGGCGGGCGGGAACGTCCCCATTTGCTGTTCGTCATATAGCCCCAAAACAACAGAGCGAAGCCCATTTCGTTCCTCCATACAGACTCGGTGGCAAGCCATCCCGAGCCTGCGGTAAGATTTCGCTATGGGGAAGAATCGCACTCCGTTCGAGGTTGCCTGCCCTTGCTGTGGCGCAACCCTCAAGATTGATCCTGAAGTCAAAGCCGTGATCGCGCATACGCCGAAGGCTGTGCCCAAGACCTTCGAGGACATGGAAGCTGCGGCGCGCGCCATGAAAGAGCAGGACAGCCGCAAGGAATCGATCTTTCGCCAGTCGGTGGAGGCGCAGAAGCACCAGGCCGATTTGCTGGAGAAGAAATTCCAGGAGGCGCTCAAGCGCGCGAAAGAAACGCCCGACACGGGGAAGCCGTTGCGCGATTTTGATTTGGATTGATAAAAGCTAAGCGCTTCCCAACATGCCCACCACGACCACACGTCCGCTCCTGCTTGGCCACCGTGGCGTGCGTCCGCTACCGTACCTTGGGCTGCGGTGGCGCAAATCCGATTTTCCCCTGGAGAACACGTTGGCTGCCTTCGACTATGCGCTGGCGCATGGATGCGACGGCTTCGAGTTCGACGTGCGCTACACGCACGACCGGCGCTCTGTGCTGTGGCACGACCCCACGTTCGAGCGTAACGAGGTTTCCACTCTGGTTTACGAAGGCATGGAGCGCCGCAGTGGCTGCAAAATCCCCTGCCTGGAGCATGTGCTGTCGCGCTACGCTTCGACCGCGTACCTGGACATCGAACTCAAGGCGCCTGGGAACGAAGAAGCGGTCGTCGAAGCTCTGCATGCTGATGCGCCGCGGCGCGGCTACGTCGTTTCCTCATTCTTACCCGAAGTGCTGCTGCGCTTGTACGATCTCGACCCCAGGGTTCCGCTGGGATACATCTGCGATCAGCAGAAGAAGTTGGCGGTCTGGACCGACCTGCCAATCACGACGTTCTTCCCACACCATCGCGTGGTTTCAAGCGCGCTTATCGACGAAGCACATGCTCGCGGCCTGAAGGTCATGACATGGACGGTTAACGATCGCGAAGACATGCTGCGCCTCGCCGAATGGGGCGTGGATGGCCTGATCTCCGACAGTCCGACGCTGCTGAGTGAAGCATTCCCCACGACCGCGCTTTCCAAGGCAGCGGCCCAGAGTTGAAGCGCATTTCGAACGGCTAAAGGCAAAGGCCGAGCGCCAGAAACGAAAGCTCCCGTTCCGCCCTTTCTCCTTATGCACCGCCTCATTTACATTGTTCCTGATGCCAACTACGGGCGAACGATTTGAGCGCGCCGTCTCCATCATGCACCGGTTACGTGCCCCCGGCGGATGTCCCTGGGACCGTGAGCAGACCTTCGACACCATCAAGCCCTACACGCTGGAGGAGGCCTACGAAGTCATCGAAGCGATCGATGCGTGCGATTGGGACGAGCTGACCGGCGAGCTCGGCGATCTTCTGCTGCAGGTGCTCTTCTATTCGGAAATGGCCAGCGAAGAGAAGCGCTTCTCCATCGATGATGTTCTCGATCGTCTCTCGAACAAGCTGGTCGACCGGCATCCGCATGTTTTCGGCGAGGTGAAGGCCGACACGCCAGCAGATGTGGTGCGCAACTGGCAGGCCCTGAAGGCGGAGGAGAAGAAGAAACGGCAGCAGGAAGCGGGGGAGGAAGCGGAGAAGCAGGATCATCCCGAGTCCGTACTTGCAGGCGTGTCTTCCGCCATGCCGTCGCTGATGGAGGCCTACAAGATCAGCTCGCGCGTGGCGCACGTCGGCTTTGACTGGCCCAACATTGGCGGCTTGTTCGAGAAGCTGCATGAGGAAACGGAAGAGCTGCGCGAGAACCTTGTGGAGTATCCCGCGCCCGGCCCTCAGCCGGAATCTGTTGCCGGTGTGGCGGGTGCACGCGGCGTTCAGATATCTCCTGAACTGAGCGCACGTTTGGAAGACGAGGTCGGCGACCTCTTCTTCGTGCTGGTCAACCTCGCGCGCTATCTGTCGCTAGACCCCGAGTCGGCACTGCGCAAGACGAACCGTAAGTTTCGCCGCCGTTTTCAGTATTTGGAGAGCCGGCTGCGCGAGCAGGGGCGCAAACCGGCGGAGGCTTCGCTCGACGAGATGGAGTCGCTATGGCAGGAGTCCAAACAACAAGAGCAACCGTGAGCGACAACATTCAACTACGTAACTGCACCGACGTGGAGGAGTTTCGCGCCTGTGTGGTCCTTCAGAAAGAGGTCTGGGGATTTGCCGACAACGAACTCGTCCCGCTGCGCATTTTTTCGCTCGCGCCGAAGATTGGCGGCCAGGTGATCGGCGCGTGGGAAGAGGCGTCGCTTGTCGGCTTTGCCTTCTCCATCCCGGGCACGCGCAACGGGTACTCCTATCTACACTCACATATGCTCGCCGTGAAGTCCGACTACCGGAATAGCGGGCTTGGCCGCAAGCTCAAGCTGTTTCAACGGGAAGATGCGATCGCACAAGGTTATGAACTCATCGAGTGGACCTTCGATCCGCTGGAAATCAAGAATGCGTACTTGAACCTGGAGCGGCTGGGCGCGATCGCGCGGCGCTACAACATCAATCAGTACGGGATCACGTCGTCGCCGTTGCAGGGATTTCTTCCCACCGACCGGCTGGTCGCGGAATGGTGGTTGAAGTCGAAGCGTGTGGAGTCGCTGCTTTCAACTGGCGAGCAGCGGGCCTTTCGCGAAGAGATGCGAATCGAAGTTCCCACCGAGATCTACGAATGGAAGGCGGACCCTGCTACTCGTGAGAAAGCCGCCAATGTGCAACTGCACAACCGCGAGCAGTTCCTCAAGGCGTTCTCTGAGGGGCTTGCATGTCTGCGCTATGGTCGTGAGGATGATGGTAGCGGCGTGTTTGTATTAGGCCGATGGGATGAGACCTGGTCGTATGCGAGCAGCTAGCAATTGGTAATCAGCAATTAGTAATTAGTAATTAGTTTAAGATCGGATCCTCGTCGGTTTCTCTTATCTTGCGGCTGGTTGCGTCTGCAATAGACCAACCTCAGCTGCAATCTTCTCCAGACGGGTGCGAGTTTCCTTCTTTACTGGCACCAACGGCAGGCGATAAATCTCTTCAATTCTGCCCATCATTGCCAGCACAGCCTTTACCGGCCCGGGGCTGGACTCGATGAAATTCGCCTGCATGAGCGGGAGATATTTGCGGAGGAGCAGGCGCGCGGTGTCCCACTTGTTGGAGAGGGCGGCATTCGTCATGCGCGCCATCTCGGCGGGGATTTCGTTCGACGCGACGGAAATGATGCCGATGCCTCCCAGCCCTATCACCGCAAGGGTGATCGAATCGTCGCCCGAAAAAACCAGGAAGTCTTCGGGGACTGACGCACACACCTCTGCGATCTGCGCGATGTTGCCGCTGGCTTCTTTCACAGCGATGATGTTCGGATGCTGCGCCAGCCGCAGGAGCGTTGCCGTCTCGATGTTCGTTCCTGTGCGTCCGGCGATGTTGTAAAGGATCAGTGGCTTGGTCGACGCTTCCGCGATCGCGGTGAAGTGCTGGAAAATTCCTTCCTGCGTGGGTTTGTTGTAATAGGGCGTCGCGGTTAGAACGTAATCGACGCCGGGGCGAGATGAGATTTCTTTGGCCTTAGCCACGGCTTCGCGCGTGTTGTTGGACGTCGCGCCGGCCATGATGGGCACGCGCCCCCCTGCGGTTTCGATCGTCAGATCGACCACGCGCAGCCATTCATCATGCGAGAGGGTAGGCGTTTCGCCGGTAGTGCCGCAGGGGACGAGGAAGTCGATGCCCGACTCTACCTGCCAGCGGACTAACCCACGCAAAGCAGATTCATCGAGGCTTCCATCTTGCTTGAAGGGAGTTACGAGGGCAGTGCCACAGCCGCGCAGATTCATGCTACGAGAATAATCCTGCAAGACCAGAATCTCAAAAAGAGAATCTCACCACAGAGACACAGAGACACAGAGATTTTGAGTCAGTGGGGCGAGACGCTTGTGCGTTGCTTGCTGCCCGGGACTGCACCGTCAAGAACGCCTCGTACCTGCCGCGTCGGCGAAACCGGCCTTACAGCTGATGAAATATGTCTTTGAAATCGTAGAAACCACTCTGGCCCACAATCCACTCCGCTGCCAGCATTGCTCCCTCGGCGAAGGTGCGGCGCGATTTGGCTTCGTGAGTCAGGATGATGCGATCGCCGGCTGAGTTGAGTTCGAGTGTGTGTGTGCCGGTGACTTCGCCCGCGCGTTCAGAGGATATGTCTACCTGCGTGTGAGTAGCTTGTTCCAGCACACGCTGCATTGCGATTGCCGTTCCAGACGGCGCGTCCTTCTTGTGAATGTGATGGATCTCGTGGATGTGGCCACTGTAGCTATGACTCAGAGCGGGCGCGGCCGCCTTCATGATCTGGAAGAACAGATTCACGCCGTAGGAAAAATTCGCGCCGAAGACGAATCCGCTTCCCGCGCGCTCAACTTCCGCCCGCACACGATCGAGTTGGCTGTACCATCCGGTGGTGCCGACTACCATCGCCTTCTTCGCGCGCAGACATCCTTCGATGTTGGCGAGAACCGCCTCGGGCGACGTAAAGTCGATGGCGACGTCGATATCGCGTAAATTTTCCGGCGTGAGCCAGGCGCCGTTTTTGTTTACATCCTCGTCGATGCTCTGTACCTGATGACCGCGCTCGCGACCGACTTCAGCGACCAGCGAACCTGTCTTGCCCGGACCCAGCACAACGATTCTCAATCGCGATCTGCTCAATCGAACACCTCGGGATCGACATCCGTAAAGAACCTGGCATGGAGGCGGCGTACGGCTTCGGGCACGTCGGCTTCATCAATGACAAACGTCAGATTGATCTCCGACGCTCCCTGCGAGATCATGCGCACGTTGATGTCACGAATGGCGTCGAAGATCTGCGCCGCCACGCCCGGAGTGTCGCGCAGATTCTCGCCGACGAGGCAAACGATCGCCTTGCGGCCTGCGTATTTCACGAAGGCCAGCTTCTCCAGTTCGGCGGCGATCTGCGGAATCGCTTCGTTGGAATCGACCGTGAGGGAGATGCTGACCTCCGAGGTCGAGACGACATCAACGGCGCAGCGATTGCGGGCAAAGACTTCGAAAACCTGCGCGAGGAAGCCGTGCGCCATGAGCATGCGCGCGGCAACGATGTCGATTACCGTGATGCGGCTCTTGGCGGCGATGGCCTTGAACAGCGAGCGGGAACGCGGAGTGCGCGCCAGGATGCGCGTGCCCTCGTTGCCCGGGTTCCGCGAATTCAGCACCAGCACCGGAATATTCTTTTCGACCGCGGGCAGCACGGTTGCGGGGTGCAGGACCTTGGCGCCGAAGTAGGCCAACTCGGCGGCCTCTTCGAAGCTGATGACTTTGATCCGGCGCGCGTCGCAGCAGATGCGGGGATCGGTGGTCTTCATGCCATCGACGTCGGTCCAGATTTCGATGCGTTCGGCGTTCAGTCCTGCGCCGACCAGCGCAGCGGAGAAGTCCGAACCCCCGCGCCCGATTGTCGTGGTGACGCCTTCGCGCGTCGCGCCCACGAATCCGCCCATGATGGGGACTCGCTTCTGTTCGATCAGCGGCTGCACGCGATCGTGCAGGCGATCGTTGGTGGCCTCGGTTTGGGGAACGGCGCGGCTGTGTTGCGCGTCGGTGACGATGACCTGCCGCGGATCAAGCAGAGTCGCCGGCAGGTCTCGCGCCAGAAAGGCCTGGGTCGCGATCATGCTGGAAAGTCGCTCGCCGAAGGAGACAACGTAATCCGAGGTGCGCGGCGTCAGCTCACCGACAGCGGAGATTCCACGCAGCAATTCATCGAGGGAGTCGAACTCGCAGCCGAGTTCGCCATGCAACTCGGTGTGCAGGCCTGTACCCAGCAGTTCGCCGGCGGTCAGGTAGTGACGCTCGCGAAGGGCACGACAGATCCCAAGCGCCTGGTCGCGTTCACCCCGCCCGGCAGCGGCGGCCATAGCCAGCAGCTGGTCGGTCACTTTTGCCATGGCGCTGACAACCACGAACGGCTGTTCGGAAAGGCGAGACTTGACGATGACGGCGACGCGGTCGATGGCTTTCGCGTCCTCGACCGAGGTGCCGCCGAATTTCATGACGATCAAGGTCGCACCGCCAGCAATGACTCACCTGTCACGGCAGCAGGCCTCGGACCTTGAGGAGTTCGGCGTTGAGCAGCGCGGCACCCGCGGCTCCGCGGATCGTGTTGTGCGACAGCAGAGTGAATTTGTAATCGAGCACGCCACACGGGCGTAGGCGGCCGACGCTCACCGTCATACCTTTGCCGCGATCCACATCGAAGCGCGGCTGCGGGCGATCGGGCGCAGTGTCGTAGAAAACGGGTTGCGCGGGCGCCGTCGGCAGCTGTTCCGGAACAGGCGGGAATTCGTTGAAGGCCGCGATGATTTCGTCCGCAGCAGCCTTGCGCTTCAGCTTCACCGAGACTGACTCGGTATGTCCATCTTCCACCGCAACGCGATTGCAATGCGCAGTCATGGTGAAGTCAGCCTGCTCGACGTGATCGCCATCGAGACGGCCGAGGAGCTTGCCTGTCTCCTCTTCCATCTTTTCTTCCTCTTTCGCGATGTAGGGGATGACGTTGCCGAGGATGTCGAGCGAGGCGACCCCCGGATATCCGGCGCCGCTGACGGCCTGCATCGTGGTCACGAAAACAGAGGAGATGCCGAAATTGCGATGCAAGGGGGCAAGTGCAAGCACCAGGCCCATGGCGGAGCAGTTGGAATTGGTCACGATATAGCCACGCGAATCTTTGCGCCAGCACTGTTTCTCGATGAGCGCGAGATGGTCGGGATTGACTTCTGGAATGATGAGGGGGACGTTCGGCTCCATGCGAAAAGCGCTGGAATTGCTGACCACGGCGCATCCGGCCGCAGCGAATTGAGGTTCGAGTTCGCGAGCAATTCCGGCATCGAGCGCGGCGAAGATCACCCGGGGCGCGCCCTCGGGCGAAGCATTGGAGACCTTCATCCTGCGCACGCGCTCCGGGACGGGCGTCTTGAGGCGCCATTTCGCAGCATCGCCGTAGGCCTGTCCGGCGGAGCGATCGGAGGCAGCCAGCCAGGCCACCTCGAACCACGGATGGTTTTCAAGCAACTGGATGAAGCGCTGCCCGACAACGCCGGTGGCGCCAAGGATTCCGACTGGGATTTTCTGCTGTGACATCTTCGTGTGGAAAATTCAAGTTATATCACGTTCGAGGAGCCGAAGCCGATAACGGAGAAGAGTCAGCTAAGGACGTTTGGGGGGCAGCAAGTGCAAGGCCACCGCGATCTCGCGTGATACCCGCTCGGCTGACTTGCGGTGCGTATTCACGGTCAGCTCAGCCTTGCGATAGGAGGGCAGCCGTTCGGCGTAGAGGGAACAGAAGGCCTCGGAGTCGGCCGCCAGAGGGCGAGGGTTGTGGGCAGAGCGTTCGCGGGCAGCACGGCAGCGCTGCAAAAGCTCCAGCACATCAAGCTCCAGGAAGACGACGTGGGCTTGATGGCGGCGCAGGAGAGCGGCGTTGGGTGACTGAACGAAGGTCCCGCCACCGAGGGCGATTACCGTGGGAGCCGAAGCGTTCTCGAGAATCGAGCGCAAAGCGTCACATTCGATCTGGCGAAAGGCAGGCTCGCCCTGCGCCGCGAAGATTTCGTGAATGCTCAGCTTGGTGCGGGCCTCGATTTCGTAATCCAGATCGACAAAGCGCCAGTTGAGCTGGGCGGCCAGCAAACGGCCCACCGTACTCTTGCCTGCGGCCATAAAGCCGGTGAGGGCGACGATGGGAAATGAGGGGGCCCGGCCGCCGGGTTGGGAGGTGGTGCGCATCGAGATTACTGCGGGGCGACTCCGCTTATTGAGTTTAATTTTGCCGTTATGCGAGCTGGCAAATCACTGGCGACGAGCGTCCATCTTAATGCTTATTTGGACGGCGACAGGGTGTCCGTCTACAGTTGCTGGTTTGAAGCGCCATTTCTGTATTGCCGCCAAAGCACTATCGTCACTCTCTTCACTGCCAGAAGACTCGATCACCTTGGCATCGTGTGCCCACCCATCGATGCCAACCGTAGCCGAAATCAAGGTCATGCCCTTACCCGGATGACGCGCCGGCTTCGGATCGGTAATCTTGATTGCTTTCGGCGGTTTGACGTCAGGTTTCGGCTTCGCCGCCTGTGGAGGTCCCGTGATGCTCTTCTGCGAGAGGCTGTCCTGTTGTGCGCACGCAAATCCGAGCATTGCGATTGCAATCGCGACTTCAGAGAGGAGACGCTTCATCGCTAGAATCATACAATGGGTTGCAGGCGTCTCGAGGTGGGGATGAGCGAGCCATCGGCGCATTCGCCGCTGTACGTGGGAACGTCCGGGTGGGCGTACACCATCTGGAAGCCCGACTTCTATCCCAAGGAGGTCGCGTCGAAGAACTTCCTGAAGTATTACGCGACGCAGCTGACGTCAGTAGAGGTGAATTACACCTTCCGCAGGAGCCTGACGGAGAAAGCTGCGACGGGATGGATGGCGGATGTGGGGCCGAACTTCCGCTTTGCGCTGAAAGCCAATCAATACATCACGCACATCAAGCGATTGCAGAATGTGGAAGAGGCGGTGCAGCGATTTCTGCCGACGCTGCAGCCGCTGGCGACACAGTTGGGGCCGGTGCTGTTCCAGTTGCCGCCGAACAGCAAGGCTGATGTTGGCGTGCTGCGCGAATTTCTGGCCTTGTTGCCGCGGAGTTTCAAGGCGGCCTTCGAGTTTCGGCACGAGTCGTGGTTTGCCGATGAGGTGTACAAAGCTTTGCAGGACCACAACGCGACGCTGTGTGTCGCGGAGACGGAGAAAATCAACACGCCTGAGGTCCGTACGGCCAGCTATATCTATTTCCGCTTTCGCCAGCCCAGCTATTCGGCGGAGGAGTTGAAGAAGCTGGCAGACCGCGTTGAGCGCTGTGTGGCGGATGGGCTGGAGACGTATGCCTTCTTCAAGCATGAAGAGGATCCGCGGAGTCCGCATAATGCGGTGGAGTTGTTGAACACGGTGCGGAAGAGGCAGGAAAGTTAGCATTCAGCACTCAGCCCCATTGCGTGGTGCGGATTTTCCGCGGGGCAAGGGCAAAGTCCTTGGCTTTCTGTGACATCTTTAATTGGCTGACTGCTGACTTCTGTCCCCGAATCCCGTTCGTTATTCCCGTACCCCGCCTTCACAGCCCATACTCATCTCGTGCAGAGTGCGGATCCCAGCCTGCGGCTGCTGAGTTCGTTCCTCGATTATCTGAAGATCGAGAAGGGCCTGGCGCCGTTGAGTGTTTCGGCGTATCGCTCGGACCTAGTACAGTTCTCCGAGTTTCTGCGGAAGCGCAAGCGCGGGCTGCGCGAGGCGCGGCGGCAGGATGTGCGCGAGTTCCTTAATTCGCTGCTGTCCAATCGGGTTGATGGTCGCAGTGTGGCGCGCAAGCTTTCCGCGCTGCGGCACTTCTACAAGTATCTGCTGCTCGACCGGCATATCACATCTGATCCGACACTAAATATCGACACACCGCGGCAATGGAAGGTGCTGCCGAAGTCGCTGGCAAGCGATGAGGTGGAGAGCGTGCTACAAGGACCGCCGCGCGCGAAGGAGGGCCGCCTTTCGCAGGCGCTGGCCAGCCGCGATCGGGCGATGCTGGAGGTGTTCTACGCGGGAGCGTTACGCGTGTCGGAAATCGTAAACCTGAAGCTTGAGGATCTTAAGCTCGACTTCGGATATGTACTGGTGCGAGGCAAGGGCGACAAGGAGCGGATTGTGCCGCTGGGGCGGGCGGCGCAGGAGGTGCTTCAGCAGTATCTGCGGGAGGCGCGTTCCGCGCTCGCAGGGCAGAGGTCGTCTCCATTTTTGTTCATCGCGCAAAACGCTCGCGGGATCACGCGTCAGCGGGTGTGGCAGATGGTCAATGCGGCGTCGGCGCAATCGCGTCATGCGAGTCCGCATATGCTGCGGCACAGTTGCGCCACGCACATGGTGGAGAATGGCGCCGACCTGCGCACGGTGCAAACGATTCTGGGGCACGCGGACATTTCGACGACGCAGGTTTATACCCATGTTGCGCTGGATCGGCTGAATAAGGTTTACAAGCAGCATCATCCGAGAGGGAGGGACCGTCGCGCGGATAGAAAAGCAGATCCCTCGTCGACCTGAAGGTCTCCTCGTGATGACAATTGCTTGAGGAATGGCCGTCATACCTGAAGGTGAGCGCTTTTGCCATGACGAAGAGTGGCGCAACGCTGGTGGAGAGAGCCATTGCGAAGTTCATACGCGGCTTGCAGGAGCGCAATGCTTCCGCGCACACGATCAAGGCCTACCGGACGGACCTGGCGCAGTTTGCCGACTTCGTCGGTCCGCAGAACTGGGGTGACATTGATCACGTGCTCATTCGCAGCTACCTGGCCAGTCTTTATGAGCGCGGGCTGAGCAAGACGTCTGTCGCGCGTGCGCTGGCGGCGCTGCGTTCGCTGTACAAGTGGCTGGCGCAGGAGGGAGAGGTCGAGCAGAACCCGGCAGCGCTGGTGGCCACGCCCAAGCTGCCAAAGAAGCTGCCGCGCGTTCCGACCATTGAAGAGGTCAACACGGTGCTCGATTCCAAGATGCCCGACTGTTCCGCTTTCGGCGAGCGCGATCTGGCGATCTTCGAACTGCTTTACGGCTGTGGAATTCGGAACTCGGAGCTGATCGGCATCAATCTCGATGATATTCGTTGGTCAAATGAAGTGGTGCTGGTGCGCGGCAAAGGTCGCAAGGAGCGGTATGTGCCATTCGGTGATTCGGCGAAGGCGGCGGTGCAGGCTTATCTGCCGGCGCGGCAACGCGTGCTTGCGGAAACGAAGCGCACCGGCGAACGGGCGCTACTGCTTAATTTGCGAGGAACGCGGCTCACGACGCGCAGCGTCGGAAGGATTGTGAAGCAGATTGCTGTCGCGCGAGGGTTGTCGCCTGACGTCCATCCTCACACACTACGGCACGCGTTTGGGACGCACATGCTGGAGGAAGGCGCCGACCTGCGCGCGATTCAGGAGATGCTCGGACATGAGCGGTTGTCGACTACGCAGCGGTATACGCAACTCACCGTCAAGCATGTGATGGAGGTTTACGACAAGACCCATCCGCACGCGAAGAAGGCCCACTCGGTCGATTGAATGGGGCACGCGTCCTTCAGCGTTGCTCGGAACCGGGGCTAAAGCCCAACCTTTGAAGCCGCTATCCACCGGGCTAAAGCCCCGTGCTTCTACCGGGTAAGGCCTGGTGCTTCCACCCGTCTATCAGCGTTGAAGGTGGTTATCAAGATCCAGATTTGGAATTTTGAGTTTCAAGTTGGCGGCGCACGATTGCTTCCACTTCGTCGATGACTTCATCGATGTTCTTGTGCGTGGTGTCGACCACCACTGCGTCGGGTGCGGGAACGAGCGGTGATGCTGCACGGGTACGATCGCGCTCGTCGCGGGCGGCGATTTCTGCCTGTATGCGATGCGCCTCTTCGGCGGAGTGGGACCCGTTCTGCAGTACGCGACGTTCGGCGCGAACGGTAGGATCGGCGTCGAGGAAGATTTTTACCTCGGCGTTGGGGAAGACCGCAGTGCCGATGTCGCGTCCTTCCATGACCACTCCGCCAGCTGCGCCGAGCTCGCGCTGGCGCGCTACCATTACCTGGCGCACAGGCGGGTGAATCGAGACCCTGGAAGCCGCCGCTGTCACATCGGCTTCGCGAATGCGCTGTGAGACATCGCGGCCGTCGAGAAAAACGCGGTTGCCATCCCCAGCGGGTTCCAGTTTGATCTCGGATTTCTGCGCAAGCTGCCTCAATTCCTCGGCGTCATCGAGTGGAACATGCTGCTCCAGCGCCTTGAGCGCCAACGCACGATACATGGCGCCGCTTTCCAGGTTGATGTACCCGAACTTGCGCGCCAGACGTGCGGCGATGGTGCTTTTGCCCGATCCGGCCGGGCCGTCGATGGCGATGATCAGCTTGCGATCGGCGCTCATTCCTTGCCGGTGTCCTCGTGTGCGGAGCTGTTCGGTCGCGACGGAGTTTGAGGAGCCCGATTTCGCGCTTCTCTGCCGCGGTTGCCCGGCCGCCGCTGGACCAGCGGCCTGCCTGTGCGGGGCGGAGTGGGCTGAAATTTGGGCTGGGGTTTGAAATCACCCGCCGGAGGCGCCTGCAGCGAAGAAACCTGCAGCATCACGCGGCCGCCGACATGAACGAAGCTGAGCTCACGAGCCGCCTGTAGCGCGTTAATGGCCTCACGCACGCGGGCGCGCCCAATCACATGCGAGAAAAATTGCTCTACTTCTTCCTGCTGAGCGGCCAGCACGCAATCAAGATATTTCGATACTAGTGCGGTCAGCGACTCGGCGACCGAGACGTGCGTGCCATCGCGGACCGCTTCCGGCGCCCAGCGGAAGAGCACGTCCCAGAAGACGCCCTCGTTGGGTTTGTAGTCGACGCGCGTGATGCGCAGCTTGGCCCAGAGCTCGTCGAGTGCACGGTCGAGTGCGGACTTGGAGATCTCCCCGCCAAGGTGTTCGCGGAGACGATGCTCGGCGATGGCGCCTTCTTTCTGAATGAGCTGAAAGGCGTGGACTGCCAGGGGCGAATACTCGGAACGCGTTCCGGCCTTTGGCGCCTGCCGAGGATTACGGTCTCCGACCAGGCCATAAAAATAAGGGAAGACCGCGGCGGAGACGATGAAATTATTTTCCGGGAAGAGATTGGTTTCGTAGGCTGCCCTTTCACGCAGTAAAAGCACCATCAGATCTTTGGCTTCCTGTGCGGCCGGATCGGCGAAAGCCATCTGGGCAGTGGGAAGCTTCTCGTCGCTGCCCTTGTAGGCGCCAACAAAAGTCGGGACGAGCACCGCAGGCCGCTGCGGGTACAGCAGGCAGAAGCCGACGGAGTCGATGAACTCGCGCGCGTCATCGAGCGTGCGGATGGGCCGCCCGTTGAGCCGCCACTTTTCGCGGCGAAGTTCGTGAAGTTGGTGTTCCTGCATAGAAAGGCAGCAATTAGCAATCAGTAATCAGCAATCAGCATTCAGCCAGTACTCGGACGAGATCCCCATATTAGATGTTCAGACACGGAGGCACTTCCACGGGTTGGAGGCTGAGTGCTGACTGCTGAATACTGATTGCTAGATTCTCTTAAACGCCCGCTGAATGTCCTTAACAGAATATCGCAGAACCACCGGACGGCCGTGCGGACAGCTCATAGGGCAGTCGGTTTTGGCGAGCTCGCGCAGCAGCCACTCCATTTTGTTCTGCTCCAGCGGCATGTTCACTTTGATGGCGGCGTGGCAGGCGATGCTGGCCGCGATGTTGGTGCGGATGCGGTCGAGATTGAGCGATTGCTCCTCGCGCTCGAACTGCTCGAGGATTTCGTGCAATAGGTGCTCGACCTCAGCGGCGGTAACACCGGCGGCCGTGGTCTTGACGGCGATCGTACGGGGGCCGAAGGGTTCGACTTCGAAGCCATTGCGATTCAGTTCGTCGGAGATTTCGGCGAAGACGGCCATCTGGCCGGGCGTTAGCTCGACGAGGAGCGGCATCAGCAGTTGCTGGCGCTCGGGTGATTCGGCGAGGCGCTGCCTGCAGATTTTCTCGAAGAGAATGCGCTCGTGGGCGACGTGCTGGTCGATGATCCACAGGCCTTCGGGATTGATGGCGAGGATGAAGGAGTCGCGAATCTGGCCGACCGGCTTCAGGCTTGTGAGCGAGGTGAGGCTGACCGGCGCCTCTTCTTCAGCGATTTCCGGAGAGCAACCGTTGTCTCTCACTGCCGCCGCGGCAGCAGTTGCCGGGCCTCCGAAGGTCTGCGGGCCGAAGCGGGCGACGGGGATTGCGGCGTTGGCTTCCACGGCGAAGCCGCTGCCTTCGAATTGCAGCGGTGCGGTGAACGGCGGAGGCCCCTGCGCTCGAAGCGCGAAGGCGGCATCGGCTTCGGTCACACGCAGTTCGTCCGAAGCGAAATCGTATGCCCCGGGTGTGAGCGAAGGCGAGGCTGTGGGATTGGCGCGTATCTCCGTTGTGAACGACGGCACGGGCCGCGACTTCATCAGGGCAGCGCGGACCGAATCGCGGATGAAATCGTGCAGGATCGACGACTGGCGGAAGCGAACCTCGGTCTTCGAGGGATGAACGTTGACGTCGACTTCGGTGGGCGGCATCTCGAGGAAGAGCAGCACGACGGGATAGACGGTCGGTGGAATGATGTTGCGATAAGCCTCGGTCAGCGCGTGCTGCACGAGGCGGTCGCGAATCAGCCTGCCGTTGACAAAGATAAAAATTGAGTTGCGGTTGAGCTTCTGAATCTCGGGACGCGAAACGAAGCCGTGGAGTTTCACTTCGCCCTTCACCGGCTCTACCGGTTCCTCGATTTCGCTCCGCTTCCATGGCGGCGGCTGCGGCAGGCCGATGCGTTCGAGCGACAGCAGGGCAGTGAGAGGAAGGAGTTGATCGAGTGTCTCCCTGCCGAAGACCTGGTAGATGCGCTGCGAATGATCGTCGACCGGCGGCGCAATCAGCATGGCATTGGTCGCCGAATGCAGTTCCCAATGCATTTCAGGATGCGCGAGGGCGTAATGCGTAACCAGCGATGCGATGTGCGAGAGCTCGGTCGATTCGGCCTTCAGAAATTTGCGGCGCGCCGGGATGTTAAAGAAGAGATCGCGGACCGCGATCGAGGTGCCGAGCGGCAGGCCGGCTTCTTCGACGGTGAGAAGTTTGCCGCCGGCAATTTCAACGATCGTTCCGGCGGCGTCTTCCGGCGCATGCGTTTCCAGGCGCAGGCGGCTGACGGAGGCGATGGAGGGGAGCGCCTCGCCGCGAAAGCCAAGGGTTGCGATGTTGAGCAGATCGTCCGCATTGCGGATTTTCGATGTGGCATGGCGCTCGAAGGCGAGCATGGCGTCATCTCGCACCATGCCGCAGCCATCGTCGGTGACCTGGATGAGCTTCTTGCCGCCGGCTTCGATGTTGACGCGAATGCGGCGCGCGCCCGCGTCCAGCGCGTTCTCCAGTAGCTCCTTGACCACCGAGGCGGGACGCTCGACGACTTCCCCGGCGGCGATCTTGTTAGCTACATTTTCCGAGAGAACGTGGATGCGGCCCATGAAGTACTACGTTACATGAGGAGAGTGAGTAGTTGTTAGGGGATAGTGGCTGGTGAAATCAACCTCCGGCTCATTCAATCATCCGAATGAGTCTAGCAGCCAAAACTGTAAGCGAACGTTATCCCGGCGGCCAGGTCAAGTCGCGCCCGCCGAGCAGGTGCAGGTGGAGATGGAAGACGGAGTGTCCGGCGCGCGGGCCTACGTTATAAACCGTGCGATAGCCGTCCTCGATCCCACGCTCACGGGCAAGCTTTGCTGCAATCAGATGGCTGTAGCCGATGATTTCCGCGTCCTCCGGCGTCGCCGTCTTCAGGCTGACAATGTGGCGCTTCGGGATGATTAGAACATGTGTCGGCGCCTTGGGGTTGATGTCGTCGAAGACGTACACCTTTTCGTCTTCATAAACCTTCTTGGAGGGAATTTTGCCGGCGATGATCTTGCAGAAGAGGCAATCGTCCATGAGGGAATGGTAGACGAGGCGGGAAAGAATGTCGCGATCTGAAGGTTGTTCCAAAACGGGAAAAAGAATGCTAATTCATGTTCTTGTTCCACGTGGAACAATTTTAAGGGCAGTTGTCAGCTGGCGGTTGTCAGTTGTGAGTAAAGCTAAAATCTCCCGCCGTTGCCAACTGAAGGATCGGGCGCCTACTTGATCGCTAATGGCAAGGGCATTCGACCTCGCTATTCCGGCCGTTTGTAGACCTGGCCGCCCTTCATCACGAAGTTCACCTTCTCGAGTTGCGTCACGTCAGCCATGGGATCGGAGGGAACGGCGACGATGTCGGCGAATTTGCCGGCCTCGAGCGAGCCGATCTGGTCCGACATGCCAAGTAGTTCGGCGGCGGTCATGGTGGCGGCGCGAAGCGCTTGCCCCGGCGTCATGCCGTACTTCACCATCAGGGGAAATTCCTTGGCGGGATTGATCGTCCACTCGAAGCCGCCGGCATCAGTGCCGAAGACGATCTTCACTCCCGCTGCGACAGCGCGCTTGAAGGTCGCGGCATGGATGTTGATCATGTCGATCCAGACATGCGAGCCCTCGGCGGCGCGGCCTTCGGCAACGTACTCGCCAACATAGAGCGTCGGGACGTAATAGATGCCGCGCGCCACCATGGTCTTCAGGTCAGCGTCGGTGATGTAAAAGCCGTGCTCGATGGAGTCGACGCCCGCCTCGACGGAGTTATGGACGCCGTTCAGCGCGCTGGCATGCGACGCAACTTTGTGGCGTTCGCGATGAGCTTCGTCGACGATCGCGCGCAGCTCATCCATGGTGAAGGTCGGGATGTCGTCGAGCACGCCGTCGGGCCGGACTCGATAGCTGCGATCGGAGTAGACCTTGATCCAATCGACGCCATGCGAGATCTGCTCGCGCACCGCTTTACGAGCGTCGTCGGCGCCGTCGACCTCCTGCACTCCCTTCGGCCACTTCAGCTCCCACGAGTAGCCAAGCACGGGATACGCGCCGGTCACGTCCATCGCGCGACCTGACACCTGCATTCGCGGCCCGGTGATCACGCCGTTGTTGATCGCTTTCTTGATGTCGACGTCGGCGTAGCCTGCGCCTTCGGTCTCGAGATCGCGAAGGGTGGTGAAGCCGTAGCTCAGTGCCTTCTGCGCCGCCGCCGTGCCAAGGATGGTGCGATAGGGTGTGGAGTATTGCAGGATCTGGCGATCGTAATCCGCCGCCGTAATGTCGCCCTGCAACAGCACGTGGGTGTGCGCGTCGATCAGTCCGGGCAGGCACACTTGGCGGCTCAGGTCGATGACCGTCGCGCCGCTCTCCAGCTGAACGTTCGTGCCGAGCTGCTCAATCTTCTCACCTGCAACACGAATCGTGATGTTCTTCTGCGCCGTTTCAGACTTGCCGTCGTACAACGTGCCGCAACGCAGGTAGGTGATCTTCGCGGGCGTAGCGGATTGGGCTTGCGCGAACGCCGCTGTAGTCAGCAACGCAACCAGCAAGTGCTTTTTCACGTCCCACTCCAAGCCGCGAATTATACTTCGCCGCTTCGCCCAGCGCGAAGCTTGCTTCGGACGTCACTACGCCGCGGTTACTGTCGGGTGGCGGGATGTAAATTATTCATTGTGATTGTCTTCTGTTGGTGTTGGAATTTGAGATGACGTGGCGTAACTAGCGACACGACAGAGACTTCACAGCGGTATTCCGCTTGCTTCAAAATCTTGCGGAGGCAAAATGAACAGACTTTGGATCTCCATGCTGGCCTTGGCCGTCGCGTTGAGCCTCGGCTCTACGATGGCTGTCGGACAGCATGGCAACGGCCACGGGAATGGTAACGGCAACGGCAACGGCCACGGGAACGGCAATAACGCTGAAGACGGAAATGGCCATGGGAACGGCCACGGCAACAAGCACGGCGACAACGACGACCAGGGCTGGCACAAGGATAAAGATTACGAATACCGCACCTATGCCGGAGAGGGCCACTACCCTCCAGGATGGTCGCACGGCAAGAAGACCGGCTGGGGGAACTGCGGTTTGCCGCCCGGACAGGCGAAGAAGTACGGCTGCCGGACCTACATCTATGAAGGACGGCCTTATTACTACTACCAGAACGAGGTCGGACAGATCATCGTCCGCCGTCCTCTCATCACGGTGCAAGGTGGTGTGACCATCGCTCCCTGATTCCCCGCGCGAGCTTGCTGGATGGGGGAGATCGCCTGATTGACATCTCCCCCGCGCCTACTTACCCTGAATTAGGCGTTTGCGCCGTATCCCCTCGAGGAACATCCAATCAGTATGCGTTCTCTGCTTCGCCATCTGCGGTTCTTAGCGGCCGTCCAATTTCTTCCCGCGCTGGAAAGCGGCGAGGAAACCACTTTGGTCGGCGGCCAGGCCGTGCTTGAGGGCGTCATGATGCGCTCGCCTCACGCCTGGGGCATCTGCATCCGCCGCCCTGACGGCACGCTGGCGACGCACTCCGAGCCGCTGGAGAAGCTCTCCGACAAGCACAAATGGATGGCATGGCCGTTCGTCCGCGGCATCATGACTCTGGGCCAGGCAATGGGGTTGGGTTTTCGCGCGTTGCGCTATTCGGCCAACATCGCCCTCGACGAGCTGCAGCCGGAACAAGAGAAGAAGATCGAGATCAGCGGCTGGGTTATCGCCGTCAATCTGATTCTCTCGCTCGGCTTCTTCATCTTCATGTACAAGTTTGTGCCGCTGCTCGCAGCCACCAAGCTGAAGAACCACTATCCGGTGTTCGGCAACCAGATCCTCTTCAACGTCGTCGATGGCGTCATCCGCATCGGGCTCTTCCTGCTGTTCATCTGGGGAATCTCGCTGTGGGCCGACATCCGCCGCGTCTATCAGTACCATGGGGCCGAGCACAAGACCGTCTTCGCCTTCGAGAACAACGACGCGATGACCATCAAGAACGCGCAGAAGTACGTGACCTGGCATCCGCGCTGCGGCACCAGCTTCCTGATGACCGTGATGTTGATTGCGATGCTGTTCTACATGCTGATCCCGGCAACGACGTTTTGGGCGCGCTTTGCCTCGCGCATTGCGTTGCTCCCGGTGATCGCTGCCGTTTCGTACGAGCTGATTCGCTTCGCCGCCAAGCACGGATCGTCGCTCTTCGCCCTGATGACCAAGCCCGGCCTGTGGCTACAGCGCATCACCACGCAGCCTCCCGACGACACGCAGGTCGAAACTGCCATCGTCGCTCTCAACGAAGCCATGGAGCTGGAAAAGCAGCGTGGCGGCGAACTGGTGATTGCTTAGCGGCCCCCGCCGCGAAAACTGCCACTCCTTCACCCAAAACAATTTCCAATAAGAAGATTGTCATCACGAGGAGGGCTTCAGCCCGACGAGGGATCCGTTTTCCGCGCCATGTCAGGATGATCAGATGAGAGAGCTCATTGCAGACCTGTTTATCTCGTTGGATGGATTTGCCTCAGGCGTCAACCAACCGGCGTATTTCGGCTACTTCGGCCAAGAGTTAGGTCTCTGGGTGCGCGATCGTCTTGCTGAGCCTCAAGTCCTGCTCATGGGCCGGATCACCTACGAGTTGCTGGCAGGCTTCTCGGCATCTGCGCATGATGAGCTGAGTGCACGAATGACAGAGCTTCCCAAGTTGGTTTTCTCCGGCAAACTTCACGAGCCGCTTCTCTGGAAAAACACACACCTACTAAGCGGCGCTGTGGCAGAGGAGGTCAAGGCGCTGAAACAAAGGGAAGGAAACCCGCTGCGAACAATCGGCAGCCTCAGTCTGGTGAAGAGCCTGGTGCAGCAAGGGCTGGTCGACCGCGTTCGCCTCATGGTTTTCCCCCTGTTACTCGGAGGTGCTGGCCGCGAGCCGATTTTCGCAGGCTATGGACAGACTCGGCTAGAGCTGATCCAGACAAAGGTCCTGGACTCAAGACTGGTAATGCTGGAATATCGGCCGCACACCGAACCGCATTCCGTACAATAAAGTTGGAACTTATGTTTGAACGCTTAGAACAAATCGAAAACAAATACGAAGAGCTGAACCAGGCGCTGGCCTCGCCGGAGATCGTCTCCGACTCCTCGCGCTATCAGAAGACCGCAAAGGCGCACAGCGAATTGCAGCCCGTAGTCGAGAAGTATCGCGAGTACAAAGACCTCACGCGCGGCATCGAGGAGAGCAGGGCGCTCGCAGCCGACGAAACCGATCCCGAGATGCTTGCCTACGCCAACGAAGAGCTGGGCAAGCTGCAGGAGCGTCTCACCCAGGTCGAAGCAGAGTTGAAGGTCCTTCTCCTTCCCAAAGATCCGAACGATGAGAAGAACGTCATCCTGGAAATCCGTGCCGGCACCGGCGGCGACGAGGCCACGCTCTTCGCCGCGGAAATCTTTCGCATGTACAACCGCTACGCCGAGACGCAGCGCTGGAAGGTCGAAGTTCTTTCCACCTCGGAGTCAAGCGTCGGCGGCCTGAAGGAAGTCATCGCGCTGATTGAAGGCCAGGGCGTGTATTCGCGCATGAAATATGAGAGCGGCGTCCATCGCGTGCAGCGCGTGCCCGAGACGGAAACCCAAGGCCGCGTCCATACCTCGGCGGTAACCGTTGCTGTGTTGCCGGAAGCTGAAGACGTCGACATCAAGATCGATCCCAAAGACATCCGCATTGATACTTTCTGTTCCTCCGGTCCGGGCGGCCAGTCAGTGAACACGACCTACTCCGCCGTGCGCATCACGCACCTGCCGACCAACACCGTCGTCAGCTGCCAGGACGAGAAGTCGCAGATCAAGAACCGCGAGAAGGGAATGCGCGTGCTGCGCGCCCGCCTCTATGAGATGGAGCAGCAGAAGCAGCAGGAGGCGCTGGCGAAAGAGCGTAAAGCGATGGTCGGGAGCGGCGATCGCAGCGAGAAGATTCGCACCTACAACTTCCCGCAAAACCGCGTCACCGATCACCGCATCGGCTTGACGATGCACCAACTGCCCGAGTTCATGGACGGCCGCATCCAGCCCATGATCGACGCGCTGGTCACGCACTTCCAGGCCGAGAAGCTGAAGGAGCAGTCGGCAGTCGTCGCGTAATGCTCTTTTTAACCACAGAGACACAGAGACACAGAGGTAAGAGAAAACGAGTTCATGCGCGTGACTCCATGGCTTCTGAGCGTGATGGCGTAAACGCAGAGCCGAGGGGAAGATTGTCATCACGAGGAGGGGCTGAAACCGGGGCCCCCAATCAGCGCCCCCTTTTGCGCTGATTGGGGTGGTATCAGCCCGACGAGGAGTCTGCTGTCCACGCACGAAAAGCAGGTCCCTCGCGGACTGAATGTCCGCTCGTGATGACAATCTTCGAAAGTCCAGAATCCATCTTCACTCTGGCCCTTTGATTTCTCTGTGTCTCTGTGTCTCTGTGGTTAAATTGCCTTCCCATGCATCTGAAGCAAGTCCTCGCGTCAGCCGTTGATCGCCTCGACTCCGCCGACGTAGGCTCGCCGCGTCTCAACGCGGAAGCCCTGCTGATGTTCGTCCTCGGCGTTAATCGCGCCTACCTCTACGCTCACCCCGAGCGCGAACTCACGCAGGAAGAAGAATCCCGCTACGACGAGGTTCTCGCGCAGCGCTCGACCGGCATGCCTTCGCAGTACATCACCGGCCATCAGGAATTTTGGGGGCTCGACTTCATCGTCACGCCGTCTGTGCTGATCCCGCGCCCTGAGACCGAGCATCTGGTCGAGACCGTCCTGGAACTCGCGCGCGGGACTCCCCAGGCGAAGATTGTCGATGTAGGTACCGGCTCGGGATGTATCGCCCTCGCCCTCGCGCACGAGTTGAGAGACGCAGACATTTACGCGGTCGACGCCTCCGCCGACGCTCTGGATATCGCACGCGCCAACGCCGCCCGCCTGCAGCTCGACGCACGCGTGCGATTCGAGCAGTGCGATGTTCTCAGGCCGGTTCCGGCAAAACACGATACTGTCATCCCAAGCGAGGGCTTAAGCCCGAGCGGAGGGACCCCTATAGCCGTCGGCAATTTCGATTTCGTCGTCAGCAACCCGCCGTACGTCGGCTTCGGCGAAGCCGACAAAGTCCAGAAATCGGTCCGCGACTTCGAGCCGCGCATCGCCGTCTTCGCCGGCGAACAGGGCCTAGACGTAATCGCTCCACTTGTTCAGCAAGCACACGAGGCATTGAAGCGGGGCGGCTGGTTAGCGGTAGAGATCGGCTATTCGATGCGCGACGCTGTCCTCAGCCTGCTAAGTCCCACAATGTGGGACGACGTCCGAGTGGTGCCGGATTTACAGGGAATTCCGCGGGTCGTTGCGGCAAGGAAAGTATGATTACTGCTTAGCGCCTTGTTGTGACAAGGCTTCTATCTGACAGAGAAGTCTTTCGACAGCGGATGCCGCAGCAGATCGTCCAGCCACTCCTTAACGTCAATGACCACAGGCTCAAGCACGACGGCCTCGCCCCTCTTCCGAATCCGAACGCGATCACATTTGAAGCTAAATTCCTTCGGCAGGTGAACGACTTGCCTATTGCCGTCAAAGGGCAACTTAACGACCTTAGCCATTGATCGCTCCCCTTCGTTGTTGTAGCTATATACTAGCCAAATTTTAGCTTACAAACCGCAGACTTACGTCCAGCTGACTACTGGCCACTGGCAACTGCTTAATGATTACATTCCCCTCCTTCGCAAAGATCAATCTCGGTCTGAAGATCGGGCCGCGCCGGTCCGACGGCTTTCACGAGCTGCGCACCATCTATCAGACGCTTGCTTTGCATGACGTCATTCACGTCGATGTGCAGCCGGGCGAGGGAATCGAGATCCGCTGCGGCGATCCTCGTGTTCCGCTGGACGCGTCGAACACCTGCTACAAAATCGCCGAGCGCGTGATGAAAGCCGCAAAGGCCGGTGGCAAGGTTATCGTCGAGATCGAGAAGAAGCTTCCGGTGCAGGGCGGCCTGGGCGCAGCGTCAGCGAATGCGGTCGCGACCATGCTCGCTCTCGAGCGGGCCCTCGGCTTGCAACTCGACCTCACAGAAAAGCTCCGCATTGCCGCCGACGTCGGCAGCGATCTGCCGTTGTTCCTGATCGGTGGGACTGTCCTCGGCGTCGGCCGTGGCGAAGAGGTTTATGCGCTGACCGATCTGCCCACCATGCACGTCGTCGTAGTCACGCCGGCGGTGGGTGTCTCCACGCCAAGGGCCTTCGCCCGCTGGGACGAGCTCCATCCCGCTGCTGCGTTGACCGCCACAACCCCAGCAGGTACAATAAATACGTTCAGTGAAGGTGTGTTTGCCTGGCTGAGCAGGAATTTCCCGCAGGACGCCGCTCCGAATAGTCCCGATATTGTTGCAGGGCTGAGGAGGGCGAAGCCTGCATCCGGTGTTCCCGCAGGTGGCGGGGACCGGGCCGAGACACCGCTTCTCGACCTCGTCCGAACCGGGATCGAGAACGACTTCGAACGCGTCGTCTTCCCAGAGTATCCCGAGTTGCGTGAGGTAAAAGAGCTTTTGCAGCGCGAAGGCGCATTTTACGCCTCGTTGTCTGGTTCCGGTTCGACCTTGTATGGATTGTTCGACTCGGCCCGGGAGGCGCAAGCCGCGGCCGAGCGCATGGGCGCCGCAGGACATGCAGCCATTGCGACGACGAGCCTGAGGCGGGCAGAGTATTGGGAAGCAGTGGTTAGTGGTTAGTGGTCAGTGGCTAGAACGACCTGTGTTGCTCCTTCGGCTTGTATTAGGTGACCATCAGCTCTGGCGAAAGGCGAAGAGCGACAAGCGAGCTGACGGCTGATGGCCGAGAGCCGACGGCTTAGACACTGGGCGGTCGACTAATGGTAGGTCAAGTGCCTTTGGAGCACTTTGTCTAGGTTCGAATCCTAGCCGCCCAGCCAGAAACCAGTTGACAGTTGTCGGTTGTCAGTTGTCAGTTGTCAGTTGTCAGTTGTCAGTTGTCAGTTGTCGGTTTGCAACCCTGGTTCGGTCAGAATGTTGTACTTGAATCGAATGCAGAACGGGGAAGAGTAGAGTCCCGCTCCGCGGGACGGAGACAGCTTAGCCCAGGACGGAGCCGCAAGCGGAGTCCTGGGTGATGTGAAGTTGGGATCGAGTCCCTTCAGGGACCGCACAAGACCGGTTTTCCAGACCCAGCGTGTAACTCAACCAGGTTAGCGGGGGTATGTAAAGCAATGGACGCAGCGACCAAGACGAGCGTAGTCCCTCCGGCAGCGACCTCCGGCGACGGCGGCGCCCCGGTTGCACAGCAACGGCCTTTGTCCGAGCGCAAGCCGCAACGGCAACGGCAGGATGACAAGTGGAAGATCTTCTCCGGCACGGCGAACGATCAACTCGCCAAGGACATCTGCGACTTCCTCACGCTGCCGATCGGCCAGGCGAAGATCAGCAAGTTTTCCGACGGCGAGACCTACGTCCAGATCGAGGAGAACGTGCGCGGCGCCGACGTCTTCATGGTGCAACCCACTTGCGATCCGGTGGACCTGCACCTGATGCAGCTGCTCTTGCTGATCGATGCGCTGAAGCGCGCTTCGGCGCGCCGCATCACCGTCGTGATTCCATACTTCGGCTACGCCCGGCAGGACCGCAAAGACAAACCGCGTGTGCCGATTTCGTCAAAGCTGGTCGCGGATCTATTGACCACCGCGGGCGCGGATCGCGCATTGGTCGTCGATCTGCACGCGCCGCAGATTCAGGGATTCTTCAACATTCCGGTGGATCACCTGTTCGCATCGCCGGTGCTGGTCGACTACTTCCGCAAGAAGCAGTTCCCGGACCTGACCGTCGTCTCGCCGGATGCGGGCGGCGTGGAGCGCGCGCGCTTCTTCGCTAAGAAAATGGATTCGGCGCTGGCCATCGTCGACAAGCGCCGCGTGGAAATGGATGTGACCGAGGTGATGCACGTCATCGGCGACGTGAAGGGCCGCACCTGTCTCATCCTCGACGACATTATCGATACCGCCGGCACGCTGGTAAAAACCTGCCAGGCGCTGCTCGAAGCAGGCGCGCGCGAGGTTTACGCGTGCGCGACTCATGCCGTGCTTTCAGGGCCGGCGATCGAACGGATTTCGAATTCGGGATTGGCGGAAGTCGTGGTGACTGACACCATCCCCTTGAACGAGGCCGGGCGCAACGAGCCCAAGATCATCGTACGATCGATTGCCGGCCTGATCGGCCGGGCGATTCAGTCGATTCACGAAGAGACCTCGGTCAGCAGATTGTTCATGTAAAGGAAACGAGATTATGGCTACAGCAACCGCAGACAAGAACGTAGAAGCCAAACCGCGCCAGGGCGGCGGCAAGAATGATGCTCGCCGCCTGCGCAACACCGGAATGATTCCCGCTGTCGTTTACGGCGCCGGCCAGAGTTCGCAAACGGTCAGCGTCGACCCGAAGCAGATGGGCCGCATCCTGCACTCGGAGACCGGCCACAACACCATCTTCGATCTCAGCGTCGACGGCCAGAGCGCCAAGGTGATGATCGTGGACTGGCAGTACGAGCCGATCAAGGGCGCGCTGCTGCATGTCGACCTCAAGCGCATTGCCATGGACAAGGTGCTGCAGGTCGGCGTGCCGATCGTGCTCAAGGGCGAAGCTCCAGGCGTGAAAGTGCAGGGGGGCATCCTCGAGCAGATTCTGCGCGAGGTCGAGATCGAGTGCTTGCCGGCCGACATCCCGAGCCACATCGATGGCGATGTCAGCCAGTTGATGTTCGGGCAGGTGATTCGCGTCTCCGATCTGCCGCACAGCGGCTCCATCAAGTTCCTCACCGATGAAAACCAGTCGGTGGCGCACGTGGTGGCAGTGAAGGAAGTCGTGGAACCGGTCCCGGCGGAGGCTGCGGCGGAAGGTGCTGCTGCTCCGGCCGAGCCCGAGGTCATCAAGAAGGGCAAGCAGGAAGCCGAAGGCGAAGCTGCTGCCGAAGGTGGCGAGAAGGCCGAAAAGGCCGAGAAGCCCGAGAAGAAGAAGTAAGCGCGGTGAAGCTGATCGTCGGGCTTGGCAATCCGGGCATCGAGTATCAGTTCACACCGCACAACATGGGTTTCCTGGCGGTGAACCGCATCGCCGAACAGTGCGGCGTGCGGGTAAACAATCGCCACTGCCGCGCGCAGACGGCGCGGACACGGCTGGCGGGACACGAGGTCCTGCTGGCCAAACCGGAAACCTACATGAACCTGAGCGGCGCTTCGGTCAGCGAACTCGTGCGCGAGTACGAGGCGAAGCCGGAAGAAGACCTGGTGCTGCTCTACGACGAACTGGACCTGCCGTTCGGCACATTGCGAGTTCGGCCGCGAGGCCGCTCGGCAGGACACAACGGCATGGAATCGGTGATCGCCGCATTGGGTACGCAGGAGATCACGCGCATCCGGATGGGGGTTGCGCCGGATCATCCAGTCGGCGATGGCGCGCGGTATGTGCTGTCGCAGTTCAAGAAGTCGCAGCTGGAGACAGTGGACCAGGTGCTGGACCAGGCGGCGGATGCGGTGAAGGTGATTCTCGCCGAAGGCGTGCAGGCGGCGATGAATAAGTTCAATCGCAAGCCGGAAGAGGAAAAGGATGAGGGGCCAGGGACTGGGGGCTAGAGGTTAGCGCTCCTGGTTCGGAACCCGATGTTGAGATCAGAGTGGTCGCGTATCCGTGGAGATTGCGACCCGAAAAACCGAGTCCCGCTTGCGGGACGGAGACAGCTTAGCCCAGCACGGAGCCGAAGGCGCAGTCCTGGGTAGGCAGAGCTAACAATCCGAGTGCCGTAGGGACGGCACAAAAGCTTGACAAGAGCTGATGGCCGACAGCGAAAGCTGACAGCCGATGCTCAGGAGAAAACGAATGCAACGTACTTACGAATTGATGTTCATCGTCCGCCCCGACATGCCCGAAGAGGAGCAGGACAGACTTATCTCCAACCTGGAAACCCAGGTAGGCAACGCCGGCGGCACGGTGAAAAGCGTGGAGCGCATGGGCAAGCGCCGCCTCGCCTACCTGGTGCGCAAGTTCCAGGACGGAATCTACATGCTCATGGTGCTGGAAGGCGAGGGCGGCATGGTGAAGGAAGTGGAACGCCGCCTGCGTGTCACCGAGCCGGTGATCAAGTTCATGACCGTGCGCGTCGACGAAGAACAGAAGCGCCTTGCCAAAATCAAGGCCATTCGCGACACCAAGGTCCGCGGCAAGGGAACTCGCGCCGCCGAAGCTGCCGCAGCCGAAGGTGCAGTGGCCGTCGCTGAAGAAGCGCCCGAGGCGGCACCGGCGGAAGGCGCTGAGTCAACGCCGGTCAGCGCGTAATTGCGAACAGGCGTTTGCAGCACAGAAGATTTGTGAAGATCGACCCACTGGGTCATTGAAGGAGAATCATGGCAGACGAAGCAGTGAAGAGCGCGGCTCCGGCCGCAACCACAGACGCTCCCGTCGCGCGTACAGATGGTGGTGTGCGTGAAGGAGGCCCCCGCGAGGGCGGTCCACGCGAGGGTGGCCCACGTGAGGGCGGTCCTCGCGGCCCGCGTCCCGGCGGACGTCCCGGCGGCCCCGGCGGACCACGCGAAGGTGGACGCAAATTCTTCCGTCGCAAGAAGGTTTGCAAGTTCTGCGTGGAGAAGATCGACGGCATCAACTACAAGGACGTGCGCCTGCTCTCGCAGTTCGTGGCCGAGAGCGGCAAGATCGTGCCGCGGCGCCTGACCGGCGTCTGCACGCCGCATCAGCGCCGTCTGACCGATGCCATCAAGCAGGCGCGCAATATCGCCCTGCTGCCCTTTGGCGGACGGTAGAGAAGCAGTTGTCGGTTGCCGGTTGTCAGTTGTCGGTGACGTAGCAAGTGTTGCGTTATCGCGCCAATCTTCGCGTGCCACTTGTTGCGCTGTCGCTGGTAGCGATTTCTGGCAGGGGTGGACGCGACAGCTTCGATCGGCGGGAAAAAAGGATTCAAGTCCCCGCGGGGACGACACATTCGACGAGGGCTTCAGCCCGACGGAGTTCTAAATGGAAGTCATTCTCAAGGAAGACGTAGCCAAACTCGGCTCGCGTGGCGACGTGGTCAAGGTAGCCGAAGGCTATGGCCGCAATTTTCTGCTCCCCAAGAAGCTGGCAATCGAAGCCACGCCCGCGAACCGCGCCGTCATCGAGCAGATGAAGGCTGCCGCGGTGCGCCGTCTGGCGCGCGAGAAGGGCGACGCCGAAAATCTCGCCAAGCAGTTCGCAGGTGTCGAGCTGCACTTCACCCGCAAGTCGGGCGAGCACGATCAGCTCTTCGGCTCGGTGACCTCAGCCGACATTGCGCGCGAGCTGGAGCACAAGGGCTTCAACATCGATCGCCGCAAGATCCAGCTCGACGAGCCGCTGAAGACCATTGGCGACTTCAACGTCTCCATCAAGCTCCACCGCGACGTTGTCGTGCCGATCAAGGTAACGATTCAGAAGGAAGCTGGCGCGCAGGAAGCGGCCGCGCCCCAGGCTGAGGAAGCCGGCGCCGAGGCGTAACGGGGGAATTTACCAGAGCCGCTGCACGCCGTAATGATCGAAGATCCGATCGGCGCTGACGATGGGCCAGCCCGTCACCTGCGCCTGCGCCGCCAGCATGCGATCGAATGGATCTTTGTGATGCTGCGGAAGTAGTCCGGCCCGGATCGCATGGGCTGACTCAATTGGCAGCTCAGTGAAACCCTGGGCTTCCAGTATCTCGTCCCAGCGCGACAGCAATACTCGCGAATCGAATTTGCCCAGACTTGTCTTGATCGCCAGCTCCCACGGTACTACTGACGAAATGACCTTCGAGTTGGCGGTCGAAAAGATGGCATCGCGCGCAGTCGGCGATAAGCGGATGGAGCCGTCCAACCACCACCGCAGCGTGTGCGTGTCCAGCAGCGCGATCATTCGAATCCAAGCTCGCGCATCTCTTCGTCGGTGAGCGGATCGAAAGCGTCAGGGGCCGACCAAATCTGTCCCTTGAGCATATCCGGTACAGGCTTCTTTGGCTTGTTGATTGGCACAATCCTGGCCACCGGCTCTTTGCCCCGGGTAATGATGACCTCTTTCCCCTTTTCCGCTTCCTTGATCAGCTTGGAAAGATTGGTCTTTGCCTGATGGACCGTGTAGCTCATTAGCTAAGTTTACTTAGCTAAGTAACGGCAGTCAATCCTGCCCGGTATCCAGCCGATTACTCCTGCCCTGGAACCTCCAGTCCTGCTCCCCCGTAAGTACCACAGCCGGGGTCTATAATTCGGCTCACGGTTTCTCCCTGCACGCGTCTATGTAATTGCAGGCACGAGAATTGCCTTGCCAATTACGAACTAGGTAGAAATCAGCATGCCGGCCGAAGTGGTATCAGTTCCGCTCACGGTTGGCCCGGGACTTGCACCTCGATCCGCGCCCACGCGCGTTTTGGGAACCCCGGCACTCCGTCCTCCTGAAGCGTGGCGGGAGACGGCGTCATCGATTCCTTCAGTGCGAGGGAATCAGGTGGGGCAGGTCCAGAGCCGCATGAACGACACGGAGCTGATCCGGGAAGCACAGCGTGGTAATCACGCCGCGTTCGAGGATCTCGTACGACAGTACGACAGCGCCGTGCTTCGCCTGGCCTATCACCTGACGCGCTCGGAGCAGGACGCGCAGGACATTTACCAGGAAGCCTTCCTCAAGGCATACCGGAACATCAACAACTTCCGCTTCGAGTGCTCGTTCTATACCTGGATCTACCGCATCGTGACCAATCTCTGCCTCGACCTGCTGCGCAAGCGTCAGGTGCGGAAGGAAGACTCCGGTATCGCGACCGACTCGGAAGGCGGGACGTACGATCTGCTCGATCAGGTTGCCGATCAGCGCTCCGGCGCAAGTCCCGAGCGCGATCTGATGCGCCGCGAATTGGGCGCGCGCATCGCCAAAGCCCTGCAGAAGCTGACGCCGCGCGAGCGCATGGTCTTCGAGATGAAGCACTATCAGGGACTGAAGCTGCGCACCATCGGCGAAATTTTGAACACGACGGAAGAGACCGCGAAGAACACGCTGTTCCGCGGCACGCAAAAGTTGCGCGCTGCTTTGAAGGACATGAAGTAAGCAATTAGCAATTAGCAATTAGCGAAAGGCAATGGTGGATTGAACTTGGCAGAAGCATTCAGCGAGGAAAGCCCAAGCTAATTGCTAATTGCTGCGAGGAACGAGCTATGAACTGCGATTGGGTGCAAGAAAATATCTGCCTGTACCTGTATAACGATCTGGCTGACGACGCGCGTCATGAGCTGGAGCAGCATATCCATCGCTGCAAAGACTGCGCCGCCGAGCTGGCCGCCCAACAGGAATTTCAGGCACAGATGAACGCCTTGCCGGTAGAAGAGCCCTCTGCCAGCTTCCTGGCAGCCGCGCGAATGCGGCTGCAGGAAGCGCTCGAAACCGCCGAGCAGCGCCGCAGCTGGTATCACCGCTTCGTCTTCGATCCCACACAATGGCTGCGTCAACTTCGTTTCTCTCCCGCCCTTGCAGCAGTTCTCCTCATTGTCGGCTTCGGTTCCGGACTCGGAACCATGTACAGGGTACTTGGCGGCGTTAAATCACCCAAGCAGCCCCCTACGGTGCAGGCTTCCATCGGTGGCATCACCTCCATCGACCGGCAACCCAACACTGGCAAAGTCAAAATTAACTATGACCGCATCGTTCCTGAGTCCGTCGAAGGGCCGATTAACGATCCCCAGATTCAAGACCTTCTCACCTTTGCCGCCAGCAACAACGTCAACAACTCCGGCGTGCGTCTCGATTCGGTCGACTTGCTGACCAGCAAGCCTGACGATCCGCGCGTGCGTGAAGCTCTGACTTACGCCCTCCGCTATGACAGCAACCCGGGCGTTCGCCTCAAAGCGCTCGATGGTCTCGCCGGCTATGTCAAGCAGGACATCCGCGTCCGCAATGCCGTTCTCGAGGCCCTGCTCAACGATAGCAACCTCGGAGTTCGCAGCGGAGCGCTGCACGCCCTCGAGCCGGTTCGCGCGGACAGCAGCGTCCGCATGGCGCTTCAGCAGTTGGCAAAGGAAGACCCAAGCGCTTACATTCGTACCGAGTCACAACGCGAGTTGGCTTCCATGCCTACGATCGATTAATCCAGAATCCAGAGAAACCGTAACGATGGCCGATTACAACCAGAAGAGTGACCACAACCAGCAGGAGGATGCAAAGGCGGAGAACAGTGTCACTCGAACAATTTCTCTTGGTCTTTGTATCTCTGCCGTTTTCTTGTGGTTCGTTCTTCCGCTTGCCGCACAACAGTCGCGCGTCTATCGTGATGGCAACTCCTGGGTAGAAGAGATCAGCGGCGCCATGCCTGCAGCCCGCGAGTTGCGCGTCTATACCGACCTGGGTTCGGTTGAAGTCCAGGGGAACTCGCCGCACATTGCATACGTGATCCGCAAGCGCTCCTACCTGCCGAGCCAGGAAGCTGCCAGGCGCCAGTTCGAACAGCTGCGAACTTCTGCGATCAAGATTGGCGAGAGCGATACCATCGAAGGCAAGACCACGACCAAGAATCTGGCGCGCTTTGGCGCCGAGTTTATCGTGCAGGTGCCTCGCGATTTGACCCTGGTGAAGGTGCAAACGCGCGGCGGTTCCTTGAGCTTCAGCTCGATTGCCGCCACCATCATCGCCAGTACCGGTGCAGGCCTGATCAAAATGGACGACCTCGCCGGACCGGTGAAGATCACCAGCGGCGGCGGCAACGTCGAAGCCGGCAATCTCGGCGGCGATCTCACCTTTACCAGCGGGGCGTCGGACGTCCGCGTCTCCAACGTTGGCGGGCAGACGCAGATGAGCCTCGGAGGTGGCCGCGTTTACATTGGCTCGTCTCGCGCGTCTACCATTCAGACCGGTGCCGGCAGCATCCAGGTGCAGAAGTGTTTTGGCGATCTGCACGTGGTGAGCGGCGGCGGCAACTTGTATCTCGGTGACATCGATGGTGCCGTGCAGGCCCAGACAGAAGGCGGTAGCGTGCGCATTTCAAGCGCTACCGGACCCGTGCAGGTGACAACCGGCGGCGGCAGCGTGGCGTTATTCCGTCTGAGCCGCGGCGCGCAGGTGGAAACGGGGGCTGGTCCCATTACCGTGGAATTCGTCGGCAATCGCGGCTTCAGCGACTCCTTTCTGCACACCGCCTCGGGCGACATCACGGTTTGTTTTGCTAACAATCTCCCGGTTTCCGTGCATGCGACTTCGGACATGGCGAGTGGCCACGGAATTCTTACGGAGTTCCCAAGCTTGAACATTACCACTCAGCAGGGCGGCCAATGGAGTCCACGATCCATGTCAGCGGAGGGAGCGATTAACGGCGGCGGCCCGGCGCTCAGAATCCGCACTACGATAGGCCAGATCGCGTTTCGCCGCTGTCAGTAGGTTGGAACAAAATCTCAAGGTTGGACGTTATGCCCAGACGCAACATATCTTCTCTGGTCGCTCTCCTGGCGGTCATGATTCTTCCGGCCATGGCTGATCCGCAGCCGTGGCCGGAGGCCCATTCCGGCGCGTATCTCGGCGTGCAGATCGCCTCCGTCACGCCGCAGCGGGCCTCAGCGCTCAAATTAACCGAGCCCTCCGGGGCGGTCATCACCTACGTCGATCAGGATGGCCCCGCCTGCCACGCCGGCTTGATGGAAAATGATGTCGTCGTCGGCTATGAAGGATCCAAGGTTGAAGGTCCGCAGCAGCTGCAAGGGTTGATCCATGCGACCCCGCCGGAAAAAACCGTGACCCTCACCATCATGCGCAACGGTCAGCGCAAAGACATGAAGGTGACGCTTGGCAGCTGGAACGTGATGTCGCACGCCGTGCCTGCCATCGCTCTTGGCGCTCCTGCTCTTCCGCGTCCCTACACGCCCGATCTGGAAATCCCATCGTTCACGGTTCTCTCCGCGCGCCATGGTCTCGTGGTAGAGAGTCTTAGCCCGCAGCTATCCGACTTCTTCGGCGTGCCGCGCGGCCGCGGTGTTCTGGTGCGTTCGGTTGAGGGCGGCAGTCCCGCCGCCGCTGCCGGTATCAAGGCCGGAGACATCATTCTCAAAGTGAACAACGAAACCGTTCACGATATGGCCGACTGGCAGCGCGGCATGCATGTTCAGGCCGCCAAGATCTCCATCTCCATCTGGCGCGACAAGCGCGAGCAAACCGTTGTCATGAGCGTCCCCGGCCCTGGCGACACCTCACGTCTGCAACCGGACGATTTCCTGAACTTCGACAGTCAGGCGCAGGCGCTTCGCGATGAGATGGCGCAGTTCCGTTCCCAACAGAACGCGACACAGGAGCAGCTGATTGCCGAATTGGGCCCGGAGAAAAAGGACCTGGAGCGTATGCGCCGTGATCTCGAGAAATCGATGAAGGCGCAGCAGAAGGACATGGGCAAACTCGCGCACGATCTCGCCAAGTCTTCCAAGCCGACACAGAAAGAAATGGAGGCCATGCGCGAGGAGATGCAACGATCGATGCCCACGGAGAAGGATTTCGACGAGACGAAGCGGCAGATCCAGCAGTCCATGCCAACGCAGCAACAGTTTGATGACATGAAACGCCAGCTGCAAAGCTCCCTGCCCAGTCAGAAGGATCTCGACCAGATGCGACAGGAGATCGAATCTGCCAGGAAGCAATGGACGCCGCAGATGCAACAGCAGATGGAGAAGCTAAAGCAGCAAATGGAGCAACAGAAACTCGATCTGCAAAAGATGCTCGAGCAGTTCAAAGATCAGCCCGAGTTTTAGACCGTCGGCGGAGCGGGCCTTCGCAGTGGCATTCCCTCTTCACCGCATCAATTTGTATTCGACGACCGTGATTCCAGGAAAATCTCTCTGCATCACCCGCTGGTAGCGCCGCTCCAGATCTGCCTCGATCGCCGCCGAGTCCGCATCCTCCAGCTTTGTCCGATACAGCACCAGCCATACCGTGTTCGCCTGATCAATCTGCTCCATCCAATTGGGATGGCGGCTATCAATCGCAATCGGGCCCGGCCGGCGCGCCCCGGCCCCCGGCAGCCAATCGCGATAACTCTCGGCGGCGAACTCCCCGACGGATTGGTAGTACAACACACGATCGCCAGCATGCGTATTGGCGATGAGATATGTCACCGCGCCGCGCCAGTCCTCTGTCACGCGCCTGTATGTCAGGACCGTGGTCACCAAAGACAGGACGCACACGCTCACGATAGCCGAGACGCGAACTGTGCGGCCGCGTAGCTGCTCAATTCCGATCGTGATTATGAGGAGCCATCCCGGCAGGCAAATAATCAGGAAACGGTGGTAGAACGCTGGTCTTACGATGGAAGCGAGCAAGGTGATAACGATGGGAGAGAACGCCGCACTGACGATCAGCGTATAGCGCCAGCGCTGCATCTCGTCAACACCATCGCGCCGCAGAGTCGTGAACTTCGCGACAAAGACGCCTACGAGAGCCGACTCGAGCGCCAGCAACACCGCTCCCACAGCCTTGCCGCCATTGGCGGCGAGAAACACGCCCAGGTGATATACCTCGAGCAGGGAAGGGGACTGCACCCAGGAAATGTGTCCGACATCCTGCGCATGGATCAGCCAAAGGATGGGAGCAGCCATCGCAGCCACAATAGCGGCGGCAGATAATAGCGGCCTCCACGGCCGCCGATCACGCGGCAGTGCGAGCAGAGAGATCGCATGTGCCGCCGGCACCAGTACGCCAAAATAGTGGAAGTAGCAAGTCACGCCGGCAGCTACGCCGTACCAGCACGCTAGGTCATATCGCGGTTCTTCAATGAGAAGAACAAACAGATATGTCGACAACAACACCGCCAGCACGACGAAACTGTAGGCGCGCGCCCCCTGCGAGACGGCGATCGCAGGTGGGCTCAGTGCCAATAAAGCTGCGGCGAGAATCCCCGTTACGCGGCCGAACAATCGCCTGCCGAGTAGATACATCACAGGAATCGACGCAACTCCTGGAATCACCGACAAAGCCCGAATCATTCCCTCGCCATACCCGAAGTGCAGCCATGGACGCAGCAGCACGTAGTACAGCGCCATGTTGCCTTCGTCGTGCCAGAGGAAATGCCAGAAGAAGGGGGCAGGCCGGCGCGCAATCGCGACGCTCGCGATCTCGTCAATCCAGAAACTCTTGTAGCCAAGCGCTATCAGCCGCAAGGCCGCGCCCATTGCGGCTATGAGCCAAATCCAAAGCGCATCCCTGCCGCGCACAGAACTGCTCTCGCGTGCAGACTCAACGCCTCCCACCTCGCCCTCGGCTGCTCTCGACAACATCTCCCCGAATATAGCAGTTCAAACCGGGGGCCACTGCGGCGCCAAGCACAACCAAATTACAGCCGCGTGAAAACCTCGTGAATCTTGGTAAAACGCGGAAAACACGGTCCAATCTTGTAGCCATCTTTGCCAAGCTGATACTTTCTTCTCAGCGCATGCCTACATTTGCCGCGGTCGACATCGGCTCCAACTCGGTCAGGTTGAAGATCGCCAGAGTCGTGCGTGGCCGCCTTGAAGAACTCCACGAAGATCGCGAAGTCACCCGCTTAGGCGAAAGCGTCTTTGCCACCGGAACCCTTGACCCGCAGGCCATGGCTCATACGCTTCGGGTCTTGCGGCGCTTCCATCGCGCCGTGCAAACCTACGGCGCCGATCGCACGCGCGTGGTTGCCACCAGCGCGCTTCGTGACGCCCGCAACAGCCGCGCCTTTCGCGATTGGGTAGAGTCGGCGACCGGCTGGAAGGTCGACGTCATCTCCGGTCTGGAGGAAGGCCGCCTCATTCACCTCGGTGTCCTGTCCAACGCTCGTATCGCGCGAAGGCGTGCGCTCCTGGTCGATCTTGGCGGCGGCAGCTGCGAGCTGACGCTTTCCGTCTCCGGTCATATCAGCGACATGATCAGCCTGCCCATCGGCGCCGTGCGCCTGACCCAGACGTTCCTTCACCATGATCCGCCCTGGCGCAGCGAACTGGAGCAGATGCGCGGCGTCATTCAGCGGGAAGTATTGCGGATTCAGAAGCGCGTGATCGCGCTGAAGCACCAGGTGACGATCGCCACTTCCGGCACCCCGGCGGCTCTTTCGAGCCTTTATGCCGCCAAGTTGTCGAACTATGACGAGAACAAGCCGCACACCATACCTCAGTCTGCGGTCGCCGCGCTCTCGGAGAAGCTCAGCCGTCGTAACCTTTCGCAACGTCGTGCGCTGCCCGGCATCGGGCCGCGTCGCGCGGAAATCATAATCGCCGGCGCTATGGTCTTTGCCGAGTTGATGCACCTGTGCAAGCTGCGTAACTTTCGCTACCTGCCTCTGGGTCTGCGCGACGGCTTGCTCGCCCAGATGATGGCCGATTACAACGCCAGCACGGTCATGCGCGAGCGCGTCGAATCGGAGCGGCACGACGCGCTGCTGGCTGCGGCCAAGCACTACGGCGCCGATCTGCAATTTGCCCAGCGCATTCGCGATCTCGCGCTGCAACTTTTTCGTCGTTTGAAAAACGTCCATCAACTGCCCGACGAGTATCATGACTGGCTGGAAGCCGCGGCCATGCTGCACGAGGTGGGTGCGTACATCAATCGCTCCGGCCGGCGGCGGCACAGTTACTACGTCATTTCCAACTCGGAGCTCTTTGGCTACACGCCCCTTCAGCGACGCATCATCGCCGCCATCGCCCGGTATGTCGGAAAGTCGCTGCCCTCGCCCAGTGATCGCGTTATGAGCATTCTGCCCGGCACTCATCAGATCTACGTTTCCAAGGCAGTGTCTCTGTTGCGCCTGGCGCGGGCGCTGGATCAAGGCCGCCGCGCCGCCGTAAGGGAGTTGACCGTCCGCATTCACCAGGACGGGCAGGTTCGCATGCTGCTGAAGCCGCGAACGTTGGAAGGGATTGAGTTGGAACTCTGGGCGGTGGAACAGGAAAAGGACTATTTCGAGACAGTTTTCGGTCGCGAGCTTTTGGCCGAGACTTGCTGAATCGCTCGCACCACCTTCGGCGGCATGCACCATTTCAAGATGGCAGGCTTGCGTCCTTCCTTCTCGACCTTGGCGATGGTGGCCTTCTTCAGCTCAACGGCATCAGAGGCGGAATCTCCCATCAGCAGCTTGTTGAGGAACTCCGTCATGCTGGGATTGTGGCCCACAACCATGATTGCGTCCTTGCCGCTGTGCCGCTGAAGGAGTTCCTGAAAATCGTGGTAGATAGCTCCCGGCTTGAGGGCGGCATCGGTGAGAACCTTGCTCTTGTGGCCGATCTCTTCGGCGACAATCTTTGCGGTTTCGCTAGCCCTGGGGAGCGGACTTGAGATGATGGCGTCGAAGGTTACGTTGAGCGCAGCCAACGCGCGTCCCACAACGTGGCACTGCTCGATACCTTCTTTATCGAGTTTGCGTTCATCATCCTTGGCCGGATTCATCCTCGGCTCGCCCGCACTGGCGTGGCGCAAAAAATAAATGTCCATATGTTGTTACACCCGCTCTCAGCTTTTAGCTCTTAGCCTTTAGCAAGCCGGAATCCGCGGAATTCGTTCGATTCGAAATCTGCAGCCCCGCGCCACCTAATCACTAAGAGCTAAGAGCTAACCGCCACTTTCCCCGCGAGCGCGTGTTCCGCCACATGGGCTACGCGCAAGAGCGTGGATTCGTCAAAGTGTTTACCCAGAATCTGCATCCCAATCGGCAGGCCATCCTTGCTCTTGCCGCACGGAATTGAGATGCCCGGAATCCCCACCAGGTCAGCCGTCACCGTGAAGATGTCCGCCAGGTACATAGCGAGCGGATCATCCGTCTTTTCGCCCAGTTTGAATGCAGCTGTCGGAGTCGTGGGCGTGACGATGACATCCACCTTGGAAAACGCCTCATCAAAATCGCGCGCTAGCAGACTGCGCACCCGTTGGGCTTTCAGATAATACGCGTCGTAATATCCCGCACTCAGAACGTATGTGCCCAGCATGATGCGGCGCTTGACCTCGGCGCCGAAGCCGGCATCGCGCGTCCGCCGGTACATCTCGCTCAACGTCTTTGCTTCTTTGGAGCGCAGCCCATAACGCACGCCATCGTAACGGGCCAGATTCGACGACGCCTCAGCGGTTGCGACCACGTAGTACGTAGGAATTGCGTACGCGGTATGCGGAAGTGAAACGGGGACGATCTCGGCTCCGGCAATCTTCATTTCCTGAAGGCCAATCTCCACCGCTTCGCGAACCTCGGGATCGAGGCCTTCTTCGAAGTATTCGCCGGGAACGCCGACTTTCATGCCGCTTATCGGCTCGCCAACCTGCTCGCGATAATTTGGAACCGGCACGTCCGCCGTCGTGGAATCGCGCGGATCGCGGCCGGCAATGGCCTGTAACATCAGCGCGGTATCGAGCACGCTCTTGCCGAACGGCCCGGGATGGTCGAGCGAAGACGCGAATGCGATAAGTCCGTAACGCGACACGCGTCCGTACGTTGGCATCAGTCCAACGACGCCGCAAAATGCCGCCGGCTGCCTGATCGAGCCGCCCGTGTCAGAGCCAAGCGAGGCGACCGCCGTTCCAGCTGCAACCGCCGCGGCCGATCCGCCCGACGAGCCTCCCGGCACGCGCGACAGATCGCGCGGATTGTGTACTGGGAAGAAGCCTGAGTTCTCATTCGACGAGCCCATCGCGAATTCATCGCAGTTCGTCTTGCCAAGAATGATCGCGCCCGCTTCTTCGAGTCTTGACACCACCGTCGCGTCGTATGGCGCAACAAACTCGGACAATATCTTCGAGCCGGCAGTGGTGCGGACATCCTTCGTCGTGAACACGTCCTTAATCGCGATCGGCACTCCCGCCAGCGGAGGAAGATCGTCGCCTTTGTCGGCTAGCGCTTCAATCCGCGCCGCCTGCCGATAAGCACGGTCCTTGGACAGCGTCAGGTATGCGCCGATCGGCCCATCTTCCGCCTCAATCTTTTGATAGAACGCATCCACCATCGCGCTCGGCGTCGTCTGCTTCTCCAGGACGGCAGACCGCGCGGAATCGACTGTGAGCAGGTTGATGTCCATGGCTAGCGCTCGATCACCTTGGGGACCTTGAAGAATGTCCCATCCGAGGCAGGAGCGTTACGCAGCGCCTCCTCCCGCGGAAGGCACGGTAGCGGTTCATCGGCGCGCATGGCATGGGCGAAGGCGTCATCACCATGCGTGCGTTGAGCGTACCGGCTGGCTACTTGCGCCATCGGCTCTACGTTGCTGGTGTCCAGCTGATTCAGCCGGTCGATGTAATCCAGAATTGAGTTCAGGTCTTTCAGCATGCGCCGGCGTTCGTCATCGGTCAGTTCCAGATGCGCAAGTTCGGCGACATAAGAGACATCTTTTTCGGAAACCATAATTTATGTTTGGTGGATTAACGCACGCTTTAAGCGCGAGAGACAAAGTTGATCTTGCTCACCGGTTGCGGCGAGATCTGGTTCAGAGCTGCCAGGTATTGCGGGCCCATGCTCTGCAATTGGCGGCGCCAAACCTCATCGGGGACACATACCGTCAGCACGCCATCAGCAAAACTGATCGCACTGGCGCGCTCGGCGGTTTTCGCTCCGCAGGCGAGCGGCCAGGCCAGCAAGGGAGCTTCATCGCCCTCCCTGTGAATGGTATCGGCAAAAATCTTCTTCAGTGTTCTGCCTGCATGCTGCATAGGATCAGAAGCTTCATTGTAGATCATGCCCGCGGGTTACGGTTCGTCGATGAGACACAGCCGCTATCGGCAAAATGAGCTACTGAGCTGGGAACTCGCGGCGGACGAACGCAAGCGCCTCTTCTCTGTTGCGCAGCGAACCTTCCAGCTGTGCATCCTCTACGGCTGACAGCATCTCGCGAAATCCCGGTCCTGGTTTGTAGCCAAGCCGAATGAGGTCCTCTCCATTAACCAAAGGTGCGGGACGGATCTCCTCCTCACTGCTCTCCTGCAACCGTTGCCGCACGAAGTCATACATATTCAGGTTGCCGTGACTGCTCAGGCAGTCGATGCGATGCAATTCGAGGTGCTCCTCGAATTTCGGCAGGCGCATAAAGCGCTTCAGCGTCGATTGCTTCATTCGCTCCACATCGGTAAAACGCATGTGATTCGCCACCAGCGCTGCGATCTGCTTCGTGTCTTCATTCGAGAAGTGCAGCCGATGACAGATATCCTCGGCCATCCGAACGCCGACTTCGACGTGGCCGTCGAAGCGAATGCGATCGGGCGCAACGCGAAAGGTCGGCGGCTTGCCGACATCATGGAGAAGCGTCCCCCACGCCAGAGTTCGCGAACACTTGGGCGGGAGCTTCTCCAGCAGCAGCATGGTGTGGATCCAGACATCTCCTTCGGGATGGAACTGCGGCGGCTGCTCGACGCCGTGCATGCGGTCGATCTCCGGCAGGACTTCGCGCAGCAGGCCGCTCCGATCCAGCGATTCGAACGCGGCGCGCGCATGGCCCTCGGTCAGCATCTTCGTCAATTCATCGCGGACACGCTCCCGGCTCACCTGGTGGATCAGGGACGCAAGTCTCTGGATCGCGGCGAAACTTTCCCGCTCGATGACATACTGAAAGCGCGCCGCAAATCGCACCGCACGCAGCATGCGAAGTTTGTCTTCCTGGAAGCGATGCTCCGCATTTCCGATCGCGCGTACCACACCTGCCGCCAGGTCGTTGCGTCCGCCGACAAAGTCCAGCACACGATCGTCCGTCAGCGGATCCATCAGCAGTCCATTGATCGTGAAATCCCGCCGCTGGACGTCTTCTTTCGGATCTTTGGAATATCGCACCGCATCAGGATGGCGGCCGTCCGAGTAAGCGCCGTCATTGCGAAAGGTCGCGACCTCGACGTAGTTCGGGTGCTCGGAAGGAGTAAGCGGTGCCGGAAGATCCTCCGGCGCCGGCACGAGGACCACGCCAAACTGCGCGCCGACCGCATACGTCTGCGGAAAGATACGCATCACTTCCGGGGGCGTCGCATCGGTGGCGACGTCATAGTCCGCGGGAACCAGTCCCAGCAGCGTGTCGCGAACGCAACCGCCGGCAAAATACGCCTGAAAACCGCGCTGCCGCAACTCGCGAACGATGTTGGTGGCGTGCTCCCTCATTGCAAAAATCATAACAGTCAAAAGCCAGCAGTCAGCACTCAGCATTCAGCCATCGGTTGGTCAGCCATACAGACCGGGACGAATGCTGTCCGCTGCTATGCCAGGAATTGGGCGGTTTTCCTGAATGCTGAGTGCTGAGCGCTGAAAGCTCCCTGCCACTAAAATAGTTATGTGCCTGACATTTTCATCCTCGGCATTGAGAGCTCGTGCGACGAAACGGCCGCCGCCGTGGTGCGCTCCGGCGAAGAGCTGATTTCCAATGTCGTGTACTCGCAAATCGCCACGCACCTGCCCTACGGCGGCGTGGTTCCGGAGCTGGCATCGCGCGAACATCTCCGCGCCATTGTTCCCGTTGTCCGTAAAGCCTTAGAAGATGCAGGCCAGACGTATCAGAGCATCGATGCGCTCGCAGTAACGCAAGGTCCGGGCCTGGCCGGCTCGCTTCTAGTTGGCCTGAGCTATGCGAAGGCACTTGCGCACGCTCTGCAAAAGCCGTTGATTGCAGTCAATCATCTGGAAGGCCACATTCACGCCGTCCTGCTGGAGGAGCGGCAGAACGGCAACCGCGAATTGCAGTTCCCCGTTCTCGCGCTCGTCGTGAGTGGGGGGCATACGCATCTGTATTTGGCCGAGCGCCGCGACGCCTCCTGGACCTACCACGATGTAGGACATACGCGCGACGACGCCGCGGGAGAGGCTTTCGACAAGGTCGCCAAGCTGCTGGAGCTGGGATATCCGGGCGGCCCGATCATCGATTTTCTGGCGAAGCATGGCCATCCGCAGGCGGTGAAGTTTCCCTTCGCGCAGATCAAGCACCGCGACCGCAATCCTCAGAACCGCTATGCCGACGAGCAATTGCGCACGGACTTCTCCTACAGCGGAATCAAGACGGCGGTGCTACGGTACGTAGAGACGCACAACATGCGTCCCAGTATCGAGCAACGGCGACAAAACGTTTCCTATGCGGGAGGCGCGTCCGAGGAGATTCTTGCTGCTTGCGACACGGAAACGCTCAACCTCATCGCGTCGTTTCAGCGGGCGATGGTGAATGACCTGGTGAGCAAGACCTTGTCGGCGGCGCGCGAGCATAATGTGGCAACCGTGCTGGTCACGGGCGGTGTTGCCGCCAACTCCGAATTGCGCAACACCTTCGAAGCGGAAGCCGCGGCCGAAGGCCTGCCTGTCTACTTCCCATCGCGCAAGCTCTCCACCGACAACGCTGCGATGATCGCCGCTGCCGCCTATCCGCGGTTCCTCGCTCATGAGTTCGCTACTCCTGAATTGTCAGCCGAAGCCGCGCTGAGATTACGGTAAGCGCACGAGGGCGCGGTTGTGATTGAAGCGGCTGCCTCGACCTAATTGCTTATTCTTCTTCGGGAGGGATTTTGGATTCGATGTCCATGTCGCGGAATTCGCTGGATTCGAAGATCTCGCGGCACTCGAGGCACTCGACATACTCGGCGTCTTCGTCTCGCGAAACGATCTGGACTCGGGGATGCCGACACTGGTTGTCCATTGCGTCGCTCTGAGAATGGTTGTTCTTTGGCTCTTACGGCTGGCCGAACTTCATAGGAAAATCGTCATTCAGTAATTTCGAAACGCGATTTTCGGGTATTTTAGACCGGGCCTATTGCTTGTCAAGTCTTTCTGATGGTCACCGGACGCGCCAAAACGCAAGAGTCGTCAGGACGTCCGACTTTGGTGTAGGACGGCGGCAAGCTTCCTTCGCGGAGTTGTTAGCCAGGGGGCAGATGTTTTCGTGCGGCGAGACGCCCTCCCCGCTACATCCTGCATCCGACTAGGGTAGAGAGCGAGGGCACTGAGCGGCCCCGTGGCCTCGGTAGTACGCTATAGAGGCAACGTAAGCCGGGGGTTCGGCATCGAAAGATGCTGGAAGCACTGGTACTTAAACTTTGACAACAGCGAAAAAAGTCCTGGCAAGCGGCATGTCCGAGCAGGAGGCAATCGCGCGCGCCCAACAAGGCGACGCCAAATGCTTCGAGGCTCTATATGGAATGCACAAGCGACGTGTGTACTCGCTGTGCTTGCGCATGACGGGCAATACAGCGGAGGCGGAAGACCTGACGCAGGAAGCCTTCCTCCAGCTCTATCGCAAGATCGCGACCTTCCGCGGAGAGTCGGCGTTCTCCACGTGGCTGCATCGCCTGTCGGTGAACGTCGTACTGATGCACCTGAGGAAGAAAGGCCTCCCGGAGGTATCGCTGGAGGAATCGATGGAGCCGCAGCAGGAAGACGGCCCGCGCAAAGATGTCGGCACGCGGGACAATGTGCTGGCCGGCTCGATCGATCGCGTAAACCTGGAACGGGCGGTAGAGAGTTTGCCTCCGGGATACCGCATCATCTTTGTGTTGCACGATGTGGAAGGATATGAACACAATGAGATTGCCGAGATGATGGGATGTTCGATCGGCAACAGCAAGTCGCAGCTTCACAAGGCAAGAATGAAGCTGCGGGACCTACTAAAACAAAGCCGCGCGGAGAAAGCCGCCGGCAGGCGCTAAGAGAGGAGAAGAAGTAATTCGCCTTAGCAGCGGAGTGGCAGGGATTCGCAGGTGGACACGATAGCAACCGAGCCGCCGCAGTTTCCTGGGGAGAGAACATTTATGACGTGCGCGGAATTTCAGAAAATCCTGCCCAACATTATTGACGGCGGCGGGAGCGAAGAAGAGCAACAACACCTGGAGACCTGCCCAGTGTGCTCCGACCTGGTGGCGGATTTGCGCTACATCGCTGAATGTGCCAAGCTTCTGGTCCCGATGGAGGACCCCAGTCCGCGGGTGTGGCATGGCATCGAAAAAGGGCTGGAACGGGAAGGTTTGGCGAGACCTGCACGGCGCAGTTCGTGACGTAGAGCACATGCGCACGCAAGACTCACTGCTCCCGTCTTGATGCTTCCCCTCGGTTGTCCACTCGTCCCCTCTGAAGAAGCCGATACGCTTGCGATCGAATCAATCGCTTACTCAATTTTGCCCGTGAATGTCTGAAGCTCGTGGCACAACTGATATGCCTCGTGTACCAGCCGATGCGCTTGCTCGGACAAGTGCAGATCGTCTCGGGTCAGAATAGCCTGCAGTTTCGAGCTCAGCAGAATACCCAGCCGGCCGCAGTCCGCCTGAATCTTGTCGAGCTTTTCGTTCAGGCGCCGAAACTCGCGTTCCCGCCTGTTCCTCTGCCAGAGTAGCCAACCAAGCCCGGCTCCCAGGACGACGAAGATGCCGCGGTAAAGCATCATGGAGGGATGGGCGACGATTTCCGTCGAGTAGCTATAGCCTTCGCTCGCTGCGTCCATCCCAATGTCGATCATGGCAGCGCCAAGACCGATGAAGAGCCCGAAGAAAATTTCTTTATATTCCTGAAACATAGGGTGGCAGTGCCTCAGTCCTTTCGCAGGTCAGCCGCGCCTCAGACGGGTAGAGGGTTCTTTGGCGAAACCATACTAGTCGCTCTTGTCGGTTTTGGGATAGGGGCCGCGATATCCGATCTGGTGAGAGATGCGGCGGGCAGCTTCCTTCACCATATCGGAGATGTGCGGAACGGCGTCTCGGGGGACGTCGTTGATCGTACCTGTGGAAGCGATGGCCGCCTCGACGTTACCCTCGCCATTGAAGATGGGGGCGCCGACGCAACGTGCGCCGAGGCTGTTTTCTTCATCGTCGATGGAATAGCCGACCTCGCGCACATGCTCTAGTTCGTGCAACAGGCGAGGCAGGGTTGTGATGGTGTGCGTTGTCAGCTTTTTCAAGCCGCGCTGGCGGAGAATCGCGTCGCGTTCTTTGGAGTCAAGGTAGGCCAGCAGCGCTTTGCCGACAGCCGTAGAGTGGACCTCCATGCGGCGGCCGATCCAGGTGTTCATCTTGATGAAGCTTGGCGCTTCTACCTTCTCGACGTAGACCGCCTCTCCGTGGTCGAGGATCGCCAGGTGGGTGGTGATGTGGATGCGGTCGACCAGGTGACGCAAGATGGGCAGCGCCGCCTCGCGCACGTCGACCCCGCCAAGAGCCGCGCGCGACAGATTCAATACCTTCATGCCCAGCCGGTACTTCCCGTCATCTCCATCGCGGCGCAGATAGCCGTGCTGCTCCAGCGTTCGCAGGATGTAGCTGGCTGAACTCTTTGGAATCTTGAGTTTACGGCTGAATTCCGCGTTGGACATACCGCCTTCGCGCTGCGCTGCAGCTTCCAGAATCAATAGCGTCCGCTCTACGGCGGTAGAAGAAATGTCGTTCGATGAAGCCATAAGCCAACCAGTCCGGCAGGGAAAGAATCCGATGTCATGGTACAAGAAGTTGAATTTATGTTCAATATCCTGAACGCACCGCTTGCCTGCAGAATTCCCCAGCCGTTACACTGCGTGCATAATATGGAATTGGCGTTCAGTATATTGAACTGAACGTTCGTTCTGGAGCGCATCAGGGCCCTGAAAATTTGCCATCGGCCGAATGGTTAGTTTCCGTACTCATAACGTTCGACAAGGAGATCACGGTAATGGCGGCACACGAGTCCGCGGCTCAAGTTGCAAAATCATGGAAAAGCGATCCTCGGTGGAAGGGGATTGAGCGGCCTTACACCCCCGAAGATGTGGTCCGCCTGCGCGGCACGCTTCGCATTGAATACACACTGGCGCGCCTCGGAGCAGAGCGCTTGTGGGAAGGCCTTCACCGCCAGCCTTACGTTCACGCTTTGGGTGCGATGTCAGGCAACCAGGCTGTGCAGATGGTGGCCGCGGGACTGCAGGCAATCTATGTCAGCGGCTGGCAGTGCGCTGCCGACGCGAACAATGCGGGGCAGATGTACCCGGACCAGAGCCTCTATCCGGCGGACTCGGTTCCCAATCTGGTGCGCCGTCTGAACAACGCGCTCACGCGCGCCGATCAGATCCACCACTCGGAAGGGAAGAACGGGATCAATTGGTTTGCGCCGCTCATCGCGGATGCAGAAGCTGGGTTCGGCGGAACTCTGAACGCGTTTGAATTGATGAAGGCGATGATCGAAGCGGGTGCGGCGTGTGTCCATTTCGAAGACCAGTTGTCTTCGGCAAAGAAGTGCGGACATCTTGGCGGCAAGGTGCTCGTGCCGACGCAGGAAGCCGTGCAGAAGCTGGTTGCAGCTCGTCTGGCAGCCGACGTTCTTGGCGTGCCGACGCTGATCCTCGCTCGTACGGATGCCAATAGTGCCTTCCTGCTGACCAGCGACATCGACGACTACGACAAGATCTTCTGCACCGGCAAGCGCACCACGGAAGGCTTCTACGAGATTCATGGCGGGCTCGATTCCGCGATCGCTCGTGGCCTGGCTTATGCGCCGTACTCCGACATGATCTGGTGCGAGACGTCAGAGCCAAACCTGAAGGAAGCCGAGCGCTTCGCCAGTGCGATCCATGAGAAGTTCCCCGGCAAGCTGCTGGCGTACAACTGCTCGCCTTCGTTCAACTGGAAGAAGAAGCTGGACGACGCGACGATCGCGCGCTTCCAGCCGGCGCTGGCCGAGATGGGCTACAAGTTCCAGTTCATCACCCTGGCCGGCTTCCACGCGCTGAACCTCAGCATGTTCGAGCTGGCGCGCGCTTACAAAGACAGCGGCATGACCGCCTACTCGCGTCTGCAGGAGAAGGAATTCTCCCGCGAGTACAGCCACGGCTACGCTGCGGTGAAGCATCAGCGCTTCGTGGGGACCGGTTATTTCGACGAGGTGACGCAGGTGATCGCCGGCGGCAAGTCCTCGGTCACGGCGCTGAAGCACTCGACCGAGGCAGAGCAGTTCGGGGAGGTGAAGGTCCCGGCGGAAGTGATCGAGGTGGGCGAGGATCCGGCGTGCCGTCCAATACTTGGCGAGTGTCCCCTTGGCTGTGGGCACGCGCACGTCGAGCATCCGCACCTTAACGGAATGCACGATTAGATCTCCTCTCAACCATCAGCGCGCTAACCGGCGCGTGCAGGCACGGGTTCCTCCTTTACCCGTGCCTTTGTTTTTTGCCGATAGAAACCATTCTCAGAGTGGTTCCATAGCGAGCGCCAGTTTCCTCACGGCCGCGCGAATCTGCTGCGCAGAGTAGCCGGCGTATCCGAGCACCAGGCCGCCTCGACCTCCGGGCCTGGCGCGATAACCGCTCAGGGCAGGAGCCTCGACTCCCAAGCGCTGCGCGCGATGCGAGATCACACCGTCGCGCTTGCCTTTCGCCAATAAGGCCAGCACGTGCATCCCGGCTTCATGCGCATGCACCTCAAGAGCTCCTGCCAGCTCACGGCGAAGGCTTTCCAGAAGCGCGTTCTGCCGCTCCAAGTACAACATGCGCATTCGCCGGATGTGCCGCGCCAGATGGCCTTCAGCGATGAACTCGGCGACCACTGCCTGCTCGACTGTGGGACAGTGGCGATCGATCACGGCCTTGGCTCGGCGGAACGCATCAACCAAAGGCGCGGGCAGGACCATATACCCGAGTCGCAATGCCGGAAACAACACCTTGCTGAAGGTGCCGCAATAGGTCACGGTGCCTCCCTTGTCCAGTCCTTGCAGCGATGCGACCGGCCGGCTGGCGTAACGGTACTCGCTATCATAGTCGTCTTCCAGGATCCAGCTGCGCCTTCGCTCGGCCCAATCCAGCAATTCGAGCCTGCGCGCCAGGGTCATGACGACTCCCGTCGGATACTGGTGCGAGGGTGTGACATAGGCGAGGCGCGCTTTGGGGGAAAGCCGCTCGCCCGCGCTGACGTCCAGCCCGGCATCATCGATCGGAATCGGCACCGGCTTCACGCCGGCGGACAAGAACGCGGCGCGCGCGCCGTTGTAGCCGGGATCTTCCATCCACACTTCGTCGCCGGAGTCCAGCAATAACCGCGAAGCCAAATCGAGCGCCTGCTGCGCTCCGGAGACGATGATGATCTGCTCGGCATCGCAGTTCACTGCCCGCACCGACCTGATGTAATCGGCGATTGCGACCCGCAGCGGCCCGTATCCTGCGGGGTCGGTATAGGGCAACAGCCCTGCGGGCTCGCGGCGCCAGTACTTGGCCAGCAGCCGATTCCAGACCGCAAACGGAAAGTGATCGAGCGCCGGAATGCCCGGGCGAAAAGGTTTTGGCGGATCGGCGTAACGGCCGATCACACGATTGCAGGCCAGGGCCTCGCCACGACGCGAGAGCCGGGCTACGCTGCGTCCAGCGCGCCGCGCTGACTCCACCGGCGCGGTGTGCAATACCGCCTCTGGGAGCGCCCGGGCGACGTAGGTCCCCGATCCGGTCTCGCCTTCGAGGTAGCCTTCGGCCAGCAACTGCTCGTAGGCGTTCATGACAGTGTTGCGCGCGATGGCCAACTCCGACGCCAGCGCCCGTGTCGAAGGCAGGCGCGCACCCGGTTGCAGGTGGCCTTTCAGGATCTTCGTTCGCAGTTGCTGGTAGAGCTGACTGTAGAGCGACTGCGATGAGGCTTCGTCGAGCACAAGGCCGGCAGCGCTGACGGACAACGAGTTTCGCTTCACTATGACTCCTCAGAAGTGGCCCCATACAACCACCGCCCAGTGGCACTTTCTATAGAGCCGATTATAGGCCACGATCTTCGTAAGGAGAGCTTGGAAGATGAGTGAAGCCCTAATTGATGGACAGTGGAGCACGACGATTCGTCAGCATCCCGAGCGTGCTGTGCTTGATCGAGCAGAGGAATTTCTGGCGCAGGGTCATATCGCGCATATCGGCTTTGAGCACGAGGGTCGGCCTTATGTCATTCCCATGCTGTATCACTACTCGACGCAACACCCGGACAGGCTGTACGTGCACGGCGGACTCGCCGGCCGCTTGATCCAGCATCTCTCTACCGGAATACCTCTGTGCGCAACCGTAACCATGATGGACGGCCTGGTCTATTCGCGCGATGCCAAGTATCACTCGGCAAATTACCGAAGCGTGATGTGCTTCGGGCGAGCAGGGCTTGTGGACGATGATGCAGAGAAACAAGCCATATTTCAGGAGATGACCTCTCGTTATTTCCCCGGCCGGACGGCAGGACGAGACTACATTGCCGCGCCCAAGGCGCATCTCGACGCCACACCGGTTCTGGAGATCGTCATTGAAACGATGAGCGCCAAAATGCGCGAAGGCGGCCCCAAAGGTCCACACGATAACGATGATCACGCGCAGGGTACATGCGGCGTGCTCCCCCTTTGATGCGGAGCAGTCTAAACTCTGAGCAACACGGCGAAGGCGTCCATATTGTGCAATTCCGGAGAGCGCGCGAACGTGAGCAGCTCATCAAAGTACGGGATATTGTGTTCCACCGCTCGTGCGAACAAGTACGCCACTCGTATGGCATGAACCGTCGAGAAAGTCTCGCCATGCCAGGCAGCCGCGCCGATCAGCAAACTGTGCAACAAGCGATACTGCAGCGCCAGCAGGAGGTAGCTGGTGAGAGGATCGCTGGAGCGCTGCATGTGTCCGGGAAGATCCGCGAATGGGAAACGCGTGCGGAAGAGATAATTAATCGCATAGTTCTCCAGCAAGTGGGGAAAAGCCTGAGCGACAATCTCATAGCGCCGTGCGGCGTTGTGATATCGTGCCGCTGCGTCCGCCAGCGGTTTCTCAGGCGAGTATCCGATGGCCTGCAGAAACTCCCCAACACAGCAAGCAAAGCGTTCGTTCGGCTGCTCAACCCGCAATCGCCGCTGGATCAGTTGCAGAACGAGATCGAGCTGTAATCCGGGACGCGCCGGAATCCCATCCAGTTGCGGGCGAAGGCTGCCTTCCACCGCCATGGTTCCGTACTGTCCCAGAAGCGCCACGATTTCCGCTGTTGGTGCCTGAACGTCGATGAGCTCATGGACGCGGCGACACACAATCCCAAGTAAAAACAAACGTTGCCAGAAGGGATACGTCCGGTCCTGCAGTAAATCCAGGGTGAAATGGCGGACCAGTCGAGAGACTCCGACACCGCTCAGGATGGCCACGTTCGCGGGATGCAAAACGAAAGCAGAGTACCGTGAAGTATCCTGCGGCAGCAGGTTTTCACGTAACAGGACCACTCGAGCGGCTTCCGGACAGGACAAGTACAGTGCCTTCTCTATCTTTCCGTCGAAGCGCACCAGAGCGCGCGGATACCGCGAACACGTCTTCGAGAGAAATTCCGGGCCATGCTGCCGGTGAATCATGCATAGGTTGTCCTGGGTAAGGAAGGGACAGCGGTTGTCAGCATTGAACTTGATGCGCGCATAGCGAAAATTGTCTGGGGCGTCGGGAATGACGGCGAAGTGCTCGGCCGCGGCTCGCCGCAGCAATGGGGTAGCGCGGCATTTCTTGTAGGTCGCCTTGTCGACGTAAGCGCTCCAGCCCTGGCAGCAATTGTCTTCGCATTCTGCCCCAATGCATTGAAACGAGTCGGCGTAATGGACTTCTCGCGGCATGGTTATTTCCAGCAAACAACCATGCATCTTTCCTGCCAGCAAGTATTAAAGGATTCTTTTTTGATTGCGGGTGGATTTGTCTTGTCTTCAGCAACTAGCCCGCTTTGGAACCAATCTCATAAACATTCTGCAGGCTGGGATGGTGCATGCTAAAGACGGTTTTCAGAATTGTTATGAAGCCATTGCTTTTTGCTCTCTGTGCCGTCTTTGCGTTTGGGGCTCTCGGCGCGCAGCAGACCGGCTGGCAACCATCTCCGGGTCATACTCAAATACCGATATGGCCTGGGGCCGTGCCCGATGCGCAGCCTGTCGCCGGGCAGGAGGTCGCCAGGACGACGGGCAAAGAGTTTCTGGTTGCAGGCCGGCCGGCAGTGGGTGTGAGTAACGTGTCGCGGCCTACGATGACGGTCTATTCCCCACACGGCAAGAACACGGGCGCAGCGGTCGTTGTTTTTCCCGGCGGAGGTTATCTGGATCTGGCCATCGATCTGGAGGGCACAGAGGTCTGCGACTGGCTGACGTCCAAGGGAATCACGTGTGTGCTTTTGAAGTACCGCGTGCCGGGTGAGCCGGGATATCCGAAGCCGGCGTCATATCCGAAGTCAGGGCCTTATCCGGAATCGCCGATAGCGTTGGAGGATGCGCAGAGGACGGTCGGGCTGGTGCGCTTTCACGCGGCGGAGTGGCACATTGATCCACGCAAAATTGGCGTGCTCGGGTTTTCCTCCGGCGGGCATCTGGTGGCCGCGATGAGCACGCATTTTACGAAGCGTTTGTATCCGCCCGTCGATGCCGCCGACCAAGTGAGCTGCCGCCCCGATTTTGCCGTGGCCATTTATCCGGGCCACCTGTCGCTGTCCGCGGCGGAGTGGGATGCAAAGCAAGGCAGCAAGAAGTTCGTGATTCATGCTCCGGCGGCTGCCGATAAGCAATTGGGGTTGAATCCTGATATTCCTGTCACCCATCAGACTCCGCCCACGTTCTTGTTGCAGGCCGAGAATGACCACGTGGACAACGTAAACGACGCTTTGGCTTACTACATTGCGCTGAAGAATGCTGGTGTCCCGGTAGAGATGCATTTGTATGCAGAAGGCGGACACGCATTTGGGCTGCGGCGTACGAAGTTACCCATAACCGAATGGCCTCAATTGGTCGAAACATGGCTGGGGACGATCGGGATGATTGCGCGATAGGCGCCGCGAAACAGGGAACCGAACTCCTCACGTTCGCCTTTTGCTGGCCTGAACACAGCGTTGGCCGCGACTTCATCGTCGGCGTCTGGCCACAGCACCCGCCTTTTTCGCGGTCGCGCGTTTTGTCTTCGCTTGCGCGGCGCCAGCTGAGGCGCGTCCGGGCGTCGCTTTCGCTGCGGTTGTTTTGGCCGGAGTGGGTGCTTCGGATTTCTGGAGCGCTTCTAACGCCGGCAGCTTCTGCTTCAACTTCAGCACCGGCTCGAACAGGTCGCCATGGTTCTTCATCCGCTCGAGCACGGTGCCTGCCTCAAAGACCAGCGCACTTGGATCGCCGCTTTCCAGGCACTTCTCCACCTCTTCCCATCGCACCGGAGTTGACACCGTCGGCCGATCCTTGGCGCGCAGCGAATAAACGCACACGGTTGTCTTATGATCGTCGTTCTGGCTCCAGTCGACGAACACCTTTCCCGTGCGCAGCGTCTTCTTCATGTCGGAGACGACCAGCTGCGGGTGCTGGCGCTCGAGCATTCTCGCCAGTTCGTGCGCGAAGGGCTTCGTGTTGTCGTATGTAACGGCCGTATACAGCGGAACGTATACTTGCAGGCCTTTCGATCCTGAAGTCTTCGCGAAGCTCTGGAGCTTCAGTTTCGCGAAGATATCCCGCACCCACAAGCCGACCTGGCAGCACTGCACGATGTTGGCCGGCGGCCCCGGATCGAGGTCGAAGACGATGAAGGTCGGGCGAAGGATCTCCTTGCCCAGCGAAAGACTGCCGTGGAGTTCCAGGTCGGCGAGGTTGGCCGCCCAGACCAGAGTAGCGATGTCGTCGAAGAGGCAGTAGTCCATCCAGCGATTGTTGCCTGCGCTCCATACCCTCGCGGTTTTCACCCATTCGGGACGATGAGACGGGCAATTCTTCTCATAGAAAAACATCCCATTCACGCCGTTGGGATAGCGCTTCATCGTCATGGGTCGGCCACGCAGATGAGGTAGGAGCAGGGGAGCGATGCGGACGTAGTAGTCGATGACCTGGCCTTTGGTGAAATTCGCCGCGGGATACAGGACTTTGTCCAGATTCGACAGCTTGAGATGCTTGCCCTCAACGTCAACCACGGTGTCTTTCGGCATGGGCTCCTCGTTTAGGAATGATGCCGTCGGGAACACCAGGTATGCAAGCACCGGCCCGGACGGCCACCTCGAAGCCCTCCAGCAGCAACATCTTTTTCTCCCGGGGGCAACAACGCCAGGTAGCCCTTCCCTCATCCAACGGTAGGCTGTGACGACAGAGAAGGAACTACCCGTCAGCAGTTCCGTGCCTCCGGACTTTCCTCCCGAGCAGCGCGCGCTCTTCTGCGAGGTGCTGGAGCATCTGAATCAAACCGGGCTCCCTTATGTTGTCTCGGGAGCTTTTGCCCTGCAGAAACATACCGGCATCTGGCGCGACACTAAGGACCTCGACCTGTTTCTGCCGGCTGAGGCTGTTCAGGACGCCTTGCGGCACCTGCAGGAGCAAGGCTTCGAGACCGAGGTCCGCGATCCCGTCTGGCTGGCCAAGGCACATCGCGATGGATACTTCGTCGACCTGATCACCGGCATGAGTAATGCGGCCATCACGGTCGACCAGTCATGGATCGATCGCGGCTCTGACACTGTGGTACTAGGCGTTCCCACCAAAGTTCTCGCCGCGGAAGAGCTCGTGGCATCGAAGCTGTTCGTGAATTTCCGCGAGCGTTTCGATGGCGCCGACATCGTGCACATCATTTACGGCACGCATGGGAAGCTCGACTGGGAGCGCGTCTTGGGCCTGGTGGGCGAGCATTGGGAGCTTCTGCTGTGGGAGTTGGTGCTCTTCCGCTACGTGTATCCGGCGAAACAGGATTACATTCCGCGACAGGTGTGGATTTGCCTGCTTGGCCGCTTGCTGGAAGAGCTGAACTCTCCTTCGGGTGCGGCGCCGTTCCGTGGCAGCCTGATCGACGACAAAATGTTTGCCATCGACGTGAAGGAATGGGGAATGGAGAACCTGCTGGAGCAACTCCGTGATCGTCGTGAAGCCAAGATTTCGCAGGAGGCATCAGACTTCCCACTCGTCCAGACGCGAGATCTATGAGAATCGCTGCTGTAGCCGACTTGCATTTCAGCCCGCAAGTGCACGATCGCGTGCGCGACAACCTGAACCGCGTGCGCGAAGAAGCCGATCTCCTCATTCTTGCCGGTGACCTCACTAATTTCGGACGCATCGAGGAGATGGAGTCCCTGATGAATGTCCTGGTGCGACTGCGGATTCCCATCGTCGCTGTGCTGGGTAATCACGACTACGAGAGCGGCCGTGCCAGCGAGTTGATGAAGATCATGACTGACGGCGGTGTGAAGATACTCGACGGCACGGCTTACGAGCGTGATGGCATTGGTTTTGCCGGCACCAAGGGATTTCCGGGAGGCTTCGGACGTGGCGCATTGACCGCCTTCGGCGAGCCGGAGGTCAAAGCTTTCGTGCAGGCCGCTATCGATGAAGCGCTGAAACTGGAGCGCGCGTTGTCGCAGCTGCGCACACAAAAGCGCGTCGTCGTGCTGCACTATGCTCCGGTCGGCGACACAGTCAAAGGCGAGCCGCTCGAGATCTACCCTTATTTGGGGAGCTCACGTCTTGCGGAGGTTGTCGATCGCCATGGGGCGGATCTCGTGGTGCACGGACATGCTCACGCCGGCAGCCCTGACGGCAAGACCACCGCAGGAACTCCGGTGCATAACGTCGCCCTGGCCATTAATCAGGCGCAGAACGGGGCGGTCTATCGGCTGTTCGAGGTGTAGACAACGGCCGCGAAACGTTGCTGCCGGTACGGTTGACGCTCTGTTTACCCTGCCCATACAATCGTTGTAGCGCGCTTTTCGTGCGCCTCCACGCAACATCGCTGCCCCCTCGTTCAACGGCAGGACAGCTGACTCTGGATCAGCATATCGGGGTTCGAATCCCTGGGGGGCAGCCAAATTCCTCATGCATCTCACCATCAATGGTAAGCAGCAGAGCTTTCCTGACTCGCTCACGCTGGCGCAACTGATCGAGCAGCTTGGGATGAAGGGCGATCGCGTCGCCGTCGAGCTGAATCGCGAGATTGTCTCCCGAACCGAGTGGTCACACACGCAGCTCAAAGATGACGACCGGCTGGAAATCGTTCACTTCGTCGGCGGCGGCTGAGTGGAACCAGAAGTAGCGTCGCGCGGCTTGCATTCAAACGGCTGATAATTCACCGCAATCGGATAAGGCAGCTTTGGCGTGATGATGTAAAGTTCGAGCGCCTTGTCGGATCCTGGGCAGTTCTTGACCTCCATCTGGAAACGCGCCATGCCACTGGCTTTCTTGTACTTCGCAGACTCGACGAGTGGCTTGAACGAATCCCCGACCTCCGTGCCCGCCGGCCCGCTCTTTAGCTGGACTTTTGTCGGGTGCAAACGCATCGGGACTTCGACCGTGACCTGGTTCGGCACCCAGAGCACCTTTTCGTCGGACAGATTGAGTGGCGGATTCATCGTCACTTTTATTCCGCAACCCTGGGTGTCAATCCCCGTCAGGCACGGTTCCATCTGCGCCCACGCCGTTGCTGCCGTGACTGACGAAAGCGCTAAGCCGACAAGAAAACGCATCGATTCCTCTCATCGAAGCGGCACGTTTATTGTATTCCGTGCAGAAGCGATGCGCGCCTGGAGAAAGTCCTTACAGGCACGTTGCGAACGCAGCAAAGTCATGTGAAAGGCCGATGAATCGCGGCCGTCGCGCGGTTGACACAGGTCGCAGCTGAAATCTAAACTCGATAGTTTACGCAGTGTGTTGCAGCGTCTTCTGAGCGTATCGCAATCATGCCGGATTTTTATTTTGCCCGCTATCTTCCGCTGTTGATTCACATCCTTGTCGCCGGCGGGATTGCCTGTGCGATCGTAGGCCTCTCTTATTTTGTGGGCCAGCACAAATATAATTCCGCCAAAATGTCACCGTACGAGTGCGGCATGGAGCCCGTCGGCAATGCCAAGCAGCGCTTCACGGTGAAGTTCTACCTGGTGGCGATGCTGTTCATCCTCTTCGACATTGAAGCGGTGTTCCTCTATCCCTGGGCCGTCGTGCAACGTCAGTTGAAAGCTGCCGGGCTCGGCATGTTCTGGTTTTGGGAGATGCTGGTGTACATCGGCATTGTCGCTGCGGGGCTTTGGTACGTCTGGAAGAAGGGCGTGCTCGACTGGAACAAGCAGGGCAAGGCGGAGAAGATCTGATGGCGCTCCAGCCCGCAATCACCGACATTGAGCAACTGAAAGCCCGTCCGGAAGTGGCGGCGCTGATGGAAGCTGGTCCGAACGCCGTGGCCGGTGCGAAGTTCGATCGCAATGAGCTGACGATCTGGGTGGACCGCACCGCGCTGCGTAACGCTTGCAACGCGCTAAAGAACCATCCGCAACTGCAATACAACGCGCTGGCGGACGTCACGTGCGTGGATTGGTACCCGCGCGAGCCGCGCTTCGAGGTCGTCTACCAGCTCTTCTCCACGGCAAACAAGAAGTACCTCCGCCTGAAGGTGAGGCTCTCCGGCGACGATGCAAGCGTCGATTCCCTGACGCCGATCTGGCCGGGCGCGAACTTCTTCGAGCGCGAAGTCTTCGACCTGTTTGGGGTTCGCTTCGACGAGCACCCCGACCTGCGGCGCATCATGATGCCCGATGACTGGGAAGGGCATCCATTACGTAAGGACTATCCCGTCGAGGGCTACCGCTAATGGCGCACATGACTCCAACCCCGGTGCTGGATCCGTCGCAAGACAAGACGATGATCCTAAACATGGGCCCGCAGCATCCCTCGACGCACGGCGTCCTGCGGCTGCTGTTGGAGGTCGATGGCGAGACCATCGTGCGCATCATGCCCGACATCGGGTACCTGCACACCGGCATCGAGAAGACCTGCGAGGCCAAGTTCTACCAGCAGGTCGTGCCCATGACCGACCGCATCGACTATCTCTGCCCGATGACGAACAATCTCGCCTACTGCCTTGCAGTCGAGAAATTGTTGGGGCTGGAGATTCCGCCGCGCGCGCAATGGGTCCGCGTGCTGCTCAACGAGTTGACGCGCATCAACTCGCACCTGGTATGGCTGGGCACGCACGCGATGGACATCGGCGCGATGACCGTCTTTCTCTACTGCTTCCGCGAGCGCGAAGACGTGCTGCGCCTGTTCGAAGCAGTCTCCGGCCAGCGCATGATGACGTCGTACTTCCGCATCGGCGGGCTGGCGCTGGAGCCGCCGCTGGGCTGGTTCGATCGCGTAAAGAAGTTCCTGCTGCGGTTTCCAGGCAATATCGACGAGTACGAGAGCCTGCTGACCAACAATCCCATCTTTGTGAACCGCCTGAAGGACGTTGCTTATATCTCAGCCGACGATGCAGTTGCGTTGTGCGCAACGGGTCCGACCTTGCGCGCCAGCGGCGTCGATGTCGATCTGCGTCGCGATCTGCCATATACCGGCTATGAAAATTTCAAGTTCAACGTGCCGACTTCGACTGCGGGCGACGTTTATGCCCGATATCTGGTGCGTGTGGCGGAGTTGCGCGAGTCGCAGAAGATCGCGACACAGGCACTGGAAGGTTTGCCGGAAGGCCCGGTGAAGGCCGATGCGCCCAAGGTCGTGCTTCCCGATCGCGAGAAGATGAAGACGCAGATGGAAGCGCTCATCTATCACTTCAAGATCGTGACGGAAGGATTCACCGTACCGGAAGGCGAAGTTTATATGCCGATCGAATCGCCGCGCGGCGAGATGGGCTATTACGTAGTGAGCGACGGCACGGCGAAGCCGTATCGCGTGCACATGCGCTCGCCGTCGTTCGCAAACCTGCAGTCGCTGCGCAAGATGTGCGAAGGCCGGCTCATCGCCGACGTGGTCGCGGCGATCGGCAGCATCGACATTGTATTGGGAGATTGCGACAGGTAAGGGCAGCAACCAGCAGCTAGCAATTAGCAGCTAGTAGCCATCCCTGTGGGATTTACTAATTACTAATTGCTAGACATGAAATTTTCCGACCAACTCGAACAGCGCTTCGCAACGATGGTGACGCACTATCCAACCAAGCGCTCCGTGCTGGTTCCAATGCTGCTCTATATCCAGGACGAGCTGGGGACGCTGACGGACGAAGCGATTCACGAGATTGCGCAACGAGTTGAGTTGTCCGAGCTGGAAGTGCGAAATGTCGTCAGCTATTACTCGATGCTGCGCACGCACCCGGTCGGCAAGTACAACTTTCAGGTTTGCACCAATGTGAGCTGCTTGCTGCGTGGCGCGGATGACATCTTCGAGCACTGCAAGAAGAAGTTGGGTATAGCGAATAAGGGTACTACTCCGGACGGCCTGTTCACCGTTGAAGAAGTGGAGTGCATAGGCGCCTGCTCCTGGGCGCCGGCAATGATGCTGAACTACGATTTTCACGAGAACCTGACGCCGGAGAAGATCGATCAGCTGATCGACAGCTTGAAGAAGAAGGAGCAGCAGTAAAGGCGAATAGCGAATAGCGAATGGCGTACCTAGTTTCCCATCCCGATGAAGTAAAAGTCGTCTCCAAGCGCTTTGGCAAAGGAGCGACCGATCTCGACCGTTATCTCGAGCTCGACGGCTACAAGGCTTTGCAAAAGGCCTTGACGATGCAGCCCGACGCCATCATCAACGAGGTGAAGGCGTCGAACCTTCGCGGGCGCGGTGGCGCGGGCTTTCCCACGGGAATGAAGTGGTCGTTCGTGCCAAAGCAATCGCCGAAGCCGAAATACGTTTTATGCAACGGCGACGAGAGCGAGCCAGGAACCTGCAAGGACCGCCTGATCTTCGAGCACGATCCGCATTCAGTGATCGAAGGCGTAATGATCGCTGCCCTGGCCGTCCGCTCGAAAACCGGCTACATCTATCTGCGCGGCGAGTATCGTTACCTGATCCAGATCATGGAGAAGGCCGTCGCCGATGCCTATGCTCGAGGCTTTATCGGCAAGAACATCTTTGGCTCTGGTGTCGATCTGGATATCTTCGTACATTCCGGCGCCGGTGCGTACGAAGTTGGCGAAGAGTCGGCATTGATGGAATCGCTGGAAGGCAAGCGCGGTGTACCGCGAATTCGGCCGCCGTTTCCGGCGGTGGTCGGCCTATGGGGCGGACCTACAGTTATTAATAATGCCGAGACGCTTGCCAGTGTTCCCCACATCATTCTCGGTGGCGGAGAGTGGTTCGCCAGCCTGGGGGCGCCCAAGAACGGCGGCACACGCCTGTTCTGCATGAGCGGCGAACTGGAGCGGCCCGGCGTCTACGAGCTGCCCATGGGCTACAACCTGAAGAAGATGATCTACGACGTCTCCGGCGGCATGGTCAAAGGCAAGAAGCTAAAAGGTGTCGTGCCGGGCGGGTCGTCCGTGCAGATCCTCACGGCCGACGAACTCGACGTTGCAATGGATTTCGATTCCGTGCTCAAGGCCGGGTCCATGCTTGGCTCCGGCGGCGTGATCGTCATCGATGAACAAATGTGCATCGTGAAGTTCGCGCTGCGCGTCACGCAGTTCTACCAGCACGAGAGCTGCGGCTGGTGCATTCCCTGCCGCGAAGGTACCGACTGGATGAAGAAGACGCTGGTCCGTATGCACAGCGGCGGCGGCGTGGCGAAGGACATCGACAATTTGAAGTACCTGGCGGAGAACATGCTGGGACGGACCTTCTGTCCGCTGGGCGACGCGGCGGCGATGCCGATCATCTCGTACATACAGAAGTTTCGCAGCGAATTCGAGGACCACCTGAACGGAAAGCCATGTCCGTATGAGAAGGTGGCGGAAGTGGCTCTCGCGTAGTTCCAGGTTTGGCTAATTGCTAATTGCTAATTGCTGATTACTAATTACTTCTTTTATGCCTGACGTAACTCTCACTGTCGACGGCAAGAAACTCACGGTGCCCGCGGAGACGCTGCTCATTGAGGCCTGCAAGAGCACGGGCATCGAGGTGCCATCCTTCTGTTACTACCCGAACCTGTCGTTGCAGGGCGCCTGCCGCATGTGTCTCGTCGAGATCGAGAAGATGCCCAAGCTGCAGACGGCATGCACCACGCCGGTCACCGAGGGCATGGTCGTCACCACCGAGAGCGACAAGATCAAGCAGGCGCGCAAGTCGATGATCGAGTTGCTGCTCGCGAACCATCCGCTCGATTGCCCGGTATGCGACGCTGGAGGCGAGTGCGAGCTCCAGGACATGACCTTCAAGTACGGCGCCGCCGAATCGAAGTTCATGGACCTGAAGAACCATCGCGAGGAGCAGCAGTGGTCGCCTGTCGTCTACTTCGACCGCCCCCGCTGCATCCTGTGCTACCGCTGCATTCGTGCCTGCGGCGAAGGGATGGATGTCTGGGCTCTCGGAATCCAAAACCGCGGCTCCGGCTCCATCATCGCGCCTAACAAAGAAGATCATCTGGAGTGCGAAGAATGCGGCATGTGCATCGACATCTGTCCCGTCGGCGCGCTCACATCCGGAGCGTATCGCTACAAGACGCGCCCTTGGGAGATGAAGCACATCGGTACCGTCTGCACGCATTGCGGCGACGGCTGCAAGACTACGCTGGGCGTGCGCCGCGCGGACACCGGCATGCAGATCGTTCGCGGTGACAATCGCGACAAGAGCGGCATTAATGGCGATTTTCTATGTGTCAAAGGTCGCTACGCGTTTGATTTCGCCCATCATCCCGAGCGCTTGCAGCAGCCGCTCATCAAGCGTGACGGCAAGCTGATCCAGACGACCTGGGAGCAGGCCTTCGAGCTGATCGCGAAGAAGTTTCAGGCGATCCTGACAAGCGATGGTCCAGCCTCGATCGGCGTCATTGGCTCCAATCACACCAGCAACGAAGAGAACTATCTCCTGCAGAAGTTCGCGCGGCTGACGCTGGGCACCAACAACATCGATCACCATCGCACCACCGACTTTCCGGCGTTTGCCTCAGCCCTGGCCGGCAAAGAAAATGTCACCGCCTCGATGCGCGACGTCTTGCACGCGCCCGCCATTCTGCTGATCGGCAACGATCCGACCAACCAGCATCCCTTGTTGGCCTGGCAGATTCGCAGCAACGTGCGTCTGCATCGCGCCAAGCTCTACGTGGTCAACTCCGCTCCCATCAAGCTACGGCGACAAGCAGCCTCGTTCGCGGAGATCGCGCCGGGCTCGGAAGGCAGCTTCGTTCAATTCCTCTCAGGCAAGGATGCGACGGCCGACAGCATCGCCTCTGCCAAGCTCACGCGCGAAGCGCTCACGCAATTGCGCGATCAGCTGAAGAACGAGAAAGAGCTGGTCATCATCTTTGGCTCGGAGTTGCGCGACGGCGACGTCAAAACACTGATCGACTTCGGCCTCGCGCAGGGCGCAAAGTTCATATGCCTCGGCGACTACTCCAACTCGCGTGGCGCAGCCGATATGGGCCTTTACCCCGACATGCTGCCCGGCTATGCTCCGGTCTCAAGCGCGACGCAGTTTCACGAGGAATGGCTGGACGAGATCCCGACCACTCCCGGAATGAATCTGCTTCAGATGATGGACGCCGCCAAGGACGGCAAGCTGAAGGCGCTCTACGTTGTCGGCTCCAATCCCGCCGCGCGCTACAACATCGATCCTTTCGTCCTGTCAAAGTCATTCGTTGTCGTGCAGGACATGTTCGTGACGGAAACGGCAAAGATCGCCGACGTGGTCTTGCCCGTTGCCAATGCCTACGAGAAGTCAGGCACCTGCACGAACACCTGCGGCGACGTGCAGATGCTGAAGAAGGCAGGCGAATTCGCGGGCGTGCGCAACGATTTCGAATGCATCGTCCGTATCGCGGCGCGCATGGGATATGACGTGCACAAACTTGTGCCCTTCACCGGTGGTGGTACGCGTGCCGACATGGGTCAAACGCGCGGCGCGCAATCGGGCGAGGCTGATCGCCATGCCGTCTGGTTGGCGGATCACAACCTGGAGCCCAAGATGAGCCCTTACGATCCGACGGCTCTGCTCGATGAGATTCAACGCCTGGTGCCCGGCTACGACATTTCGCGCCTGACTCTGCTTGCAGGACAGGACGTGCATTCCCAACTGGTGCAGATCGCGGGTGCGACCGGTACGGGCGATCCAGCGCTGATTATGCCCGCGAACGATTCGCTGTTTACCTCGGGCACGCTGGGCCGCTTCTCCGACACATTGAATACGGTATACGAGCGCTACAATCCGCCGGCCGGCCTGGAGATCGCGGCAGATTACGATCCGACGGTCAGGATGGAAAGCTGAGCTAGTTTCGAGTCTTAAGCTTCGAGTTTTCAGAGTTGGGATCAGCAGGTCGCTGTTGCGAAAACAGATTGCTTAAACTTCGACCTGAAAGGCGCCTCACGCGTGATGAACCTCCCGGCGAAAAGCGAATCGCGAGGAGCGTTTAACGGAAAGCTGACAGCTGATAGCTAATGTCCATTGGAACGTACATCCTGGTTTCGATCGTCAAGATCCTGCTGGCAGTCTTCGTCCTGATGACGGCGGTAGCCTACACGACGTTGTTGGAACGCAAGGTCGTAGCCCACCTGCAGAACCGCTGGGGACCGACGCGTGTGGGGCCGTTCGGCATCTGGCAGCCTTTGGCGGACGGCTTAAAGTTTATCTTTAAGGAAGACGTCACGCCTCCCTTCGCCAACAAGCCCTTGTATTTATTGGCGCCAGTCATTGCGCTGGTGACGGCGCTAACTTCCATGGCGGTCATTCCCATCGGCCCATGGATCTCGTTAGGTTCGATTCACACGCCGCTACAGATCACCGACGTGAACATCGGTCTGCTCATCATTCTGGGAATCACGTCTGTCGGAGTTTACGGCGGCGCACTGGCCGGATGGGCATCGAACAGCAAGTATTCCATGCTGGCCAGCCTGCGTGCCTCGGCGCAAATGATCAGCTACGAAGTGGCTCTCGGCCTTTCGCTAGTGGGAGTGCTGATTCTTTCCGGCAGCTTCAGCTTGCGTGACATCGTAGATGCGCAGTCGGGCACGTGGTTGGGATTCATTCCGAAGTGGAACCTTTTCAAGGGCCAGTTTGTCGCTTTCTTCATTTACATCATGGCGGCCTATGCCGAAACCAATCGCATTCCCTTCGATCTTGCGGAAGCGGAGACGGAGTTGGTCGGCGGTTACCACACCGAGTACAGCTCGATGAAGTTTGCCATGTTCTTTATGGCCGAGTACGCCAACATGTTCACGGTGGCATGCCTGGCGTCCATTATGTTCCTGGGAGGATGGTCAGGACCTGTGTTCGGGCCGCCGATCCTGCAGTCGCTCTTGCCTGTCGTTTGGTTCGCGGCGCGTGTGTTTGCTTTCATTTTTGTCTACATCTGGGTCCGCGGTACGCTGCCGCGCTTCCGATATGACCAGCTCATGGCATTTGGATGGAAATTTCTGTTGCCGCTGGCGATTGCGAATATCGTGGTGACGAGTTTGGTTGTGGCGTTGATGTAAGTTGGGCTCTTAGCTCGTGGCCTTTAGCTCTTAGCCGACGTCCGAAGCCGCTATGCTCAAAGCTAAGAGCCAAACGCCGGTTACTGATTCCATGCTTGCTCTTGTGCTGTTCTTCATTTTCGCGGCGCTGTGCGTGGGAGGAGCGATCAACCTCCTGGTGCAGAAGCACCCCATCAACAGCGCGCTGTCGCTCATCGTGGTGATGGGCTCGCTGGCGCTGATCTATCTGCTGCTGGGCGCGGAGTTCGTCGCCGCGGTGCAGGTGATCGTCTATGCCGGCGCGGTGATGGTGCTGTTTGTCTTCGTCATCATGTTGCTGAATGCCGGGGAAGAGGAGCGATTGCCGCATGGCAGCCGCGTGGCGACCATCCTTGGCGTGCCGGCGCTGATCATCGGTTTGGGTATCGCGGCGGCGGTTGTAACCCATCTGACTGGGCTGGATCGCATCGGCATTGGTGGCCCCACGGTCATGAACGGCGCCAATGTCTTCGGAAATCCGCAAGCCGTCGGGCACCTACTTTTCCGCGATTACCTGCTGCCCTTTGAAGTCACCTCGGTGTTGATCCTGGTTGCGATTATGGGAGCGGTCGTTTTGGCGCGGAGGGAAGACTAATGGTCCCTCTCTCTTATTATCTTGTGCTCAGCGCGATCCTGTTCGCCTGCGGGATTGCGGGCTTTCTCATCAAGCGCAACATTATCACCATATTTCTCTCGATTGAGCTGATGCTCAACGGAGTGAACCTGACGTTTGTGGCCTTTGCGGCGCAGCTCAAATCGCTTGATGGACACATTTTTGTTTTCTTTGTGATGGTGGTGGCCGCGGCGGAAGCCGCAGTGGGTTTGGCAATCATCATCGCAGTGTTCCGTACGCGCGAGACGCTGAACGTCGATCGCGTGAATTTGCTGAAGTTGTAAGAACGCCATTCGCCTTTCGCTATTCGCTTTTCGCCGGAGGCAATGAGCACAGCGGATCTGCGAAAGGCGGAGAGCGAAGAGCGAAAAGCGATTCTTTAGACTATGCACCTTTGGATCATCCCAATTCTGCCGCTGGCCGGCGCTGCAATTAACGGGCTGCTGGGCAAGCGCTTTCCCAAGGCGCTGGTGAATGCCATTGCGCTCGGCTCGACGGCAGCCTCATTCTGCATGGCGTCGTGGGCTGCGGCACAGTTTCTGAAGTTGCCGGCGGACCAGATCCCGCACGTCGAGCGCTATTTCACCTGGCTCAGCTCCGGAGCATTTTCCGCGGAGTACGGCATCTATCTCGACCAGCTTTCGATGATCATGATGCTGGTGGTCACCGGCGTTGGCTTTCTCATCCACGTTTATTCCGTCGGCTACATGGAACATGAGGGCGGCTACTACCGCTATTTTGCCTATCTCAACCTCTTCATGTTCTTCATGCTGACGCTGGTGCTGGCGAACAACTATCTGCTGATGTTCGTCGGCTGGGAAGGTGTCGGTCTGGCGTCGTACCTGCTGATCGGCTTCTGGTTCTTGAAGAAGAGCGCGGCCGATGCGGGGAAGAAAGCGTTCATCACCAATCGCGTCGGCGACTTCGGCTTCCTCATTGCCCTGTTCCTGCTGATCAAGCACTTTGGCACACTGCAGTACGAAAGCCTCTGGGCCCTGGTTGGCCAGTATCCGGTCGAGAGCGCTGGTGCAGGTCTGCTCACCGCGATCGGCCTGCTGCTGCTGGTTGGCGCGTGCGGAAAGTCGGCGCAGATTCCGCTCTACGTCTGGCTGCCGGATGCGATGGAAGGCCCAACGCCGGTTTCGGCATTGATTCACGCGGCGACCATGGTGACTGCCGGCGTGTACATGGTGGCGCGGTCGAATCCTATCTTCAATCGCGCGCCCGACGCCCGAATGGCGGTGGCAATCATCGGCGCGCTTACCGCAATATTCGCAGCCTCGATCGGCATCGTGCAGACCGACATCAAGAAAGTGCTGGCCTATTCGACGATCTCGCAGCTGGGCTACATGTTTCTGGCGTGCGGCGTTGCTGACTACGTCGGCGGCATCTTTCACCTAGTGACGCATGCGTTCTTCAAGGCGCTGCTGTTCCTGGCGGCCGGGTCCGTGATTCACGGTCTCGGTGGCGAGCAGGACATGCGCCACATGGGCGGCCTGCGAAAGTATCTGCCGTACACCTTCTGGTGTATGACGATTGCGACGTTCGCCATCGCGGGCCTGCCGCCCTTCGCCGGATTTTTCTCGAAGGACCGGATCCTGTGGTCAACCTGGAGCGGCGGCGCGCATGTGTTGTGGCTGATCGGCGTGATTACGGCCGGCATGACGTCGTTCTACATGTTCCGGCTGTGGTTCCTGACGTTCTTCGGTGCGTACCGCGGACCAAATCCTGAGACCGGCGGCCATGGCCAGGATACGGGCGCGCAGCATGCCGGACATACGGGCGCTGTTCATGATGCGCACGATGCCCATGCGGCGGGAGGCAGCCACGGACACGGCGCTCCGCACGAGAGTCCGTGGGCAATGGTCGTACCTCTGATCATTCTTGCCCTGCTCTCGTTTGCCGGTGGCTGGATGGGAGTTCCGCATTCGCTGCACGGCTCCGATCGGTTCGGAAACTTCCTCTCTCCAGTGATCCAGACAGGTGGCAGCAATGGCGCCTCCGAGGTGCCCTCCGCGGCGGCTCCGAATCCGGCTCAGGAAGAAAGCACTAGCACGGAGCTGACCTTTACCGGCGTTTCCGTAGGGATTGCGTTATTTGGTTTCGTCCTTGCCTGGTATCTCTACTACAAACGGCCCGAGCTGCCGGCGCGAATCGCCAAAGCCGCAGGCGGCCTCTATACGTTCGTGTTGAGCAAGTACAAGGTGGATGAACTTTACGGCGCGGTAATCATTCAGCCGATCATTGCACTCTCGACCAACGTCTTCTGGAAGGGAATTGATCGCGGCTTGATCGACGGTGCGGTGGATGGCAGCGCTGCCGGGGCGCAGGAAACGTCCGATGCGCTGCGGCACATGCAGTCTGGAAACATTCGTTCGTATGCCGGATGGGTTGCGGTCGGCGCCACAGCCGTAATCGCCTTCATGGTGTGGAGAGGGTTGCGATGAACTTCATCAACAACAACATCCTCACTATTGTTACCTTCCTGCCGCTTGCAGGCGCAATTTTGCTGGCGCTGCTGCCGCGTCGTGATCGCGACGTACGGTACTTCGCGCTGGGCGTTTCTCTGATCACACTGCTGGCATCGCTTCACCTGCCCTGGTACTACATTCGCGGACAGTACGGCTTTCAGTTTGAGCAGAATGTCGCGTGGATCGCGCACCCGAACATCCACTATCACCTCGGTGTCGATGGCATCTCGCTTTGGCTAGTCGTTCTGACCACCTTCCTGATGCCGCTGTGCGTGCTGATCTCGTGGAAGTCGATCAACCATCGGGTGAAGGAATTTTTCGTCCTGATGCTGATTCTCGAGACGGCGATGATCGGGGTCTTTATCGCGCTCGATCTGTTCCTCTTCTATTTCTTCTGGGAAGCCACGCTCATCCCGATGGCTCTGCTGATCGGAATGTACGGGCACGGGCGCAAGATTTACGCGGCGGTGAAATTCTTCCTGTACACCATGATCGCGTCGATGTTCATGCTGGCCTCCATCATCTGGCTCTATGCGCGGACCGGCAGCTTCGACTTCGTCACGATCCAGAGCGCGATTCAGAGCGGGCAGGTCGAGGGGTTTGGCCAGGCTGCGATTTGGCTCTTCCTTGGTTTCTTCATCGCCTTCGCGGTCAAGGTGCCACTCTTCCCCGTGCACACGTGGTTGCCGGATGCGCATGTGGAAGCACCAACCGCCGGTTCGGTGCTGCTGGCGGGCGTCCTGCTGAAGATGGGCACCTATGGCTTACTTCGCTTCAATCTCGGACTCTTCCCCGAACAGTCGCATCGCAACGCTCCGTGGATCGTCGCGCTGGCTATCATCGGCATCATCTATGGCGCGTTAGTTGCCATGATTCAGCCGAACATCAAGCGGCTGGTCGCCTACACATCGGTCAGCCACCTCGGTTTTGTGGTGCTCGGAATCTTCAGCTTCACACAGATGGGAGTGGATGGCGCGGTCTATCAGATGCTGAACCACGGCGTTTCCACGGGCGCGCTCTTCATGCTGCTGGGCATGATCTACGATCGCCGGCATACGTATGACATCGCCGAATACGGTGGCCTGGCGACCCCAATGCCGGTCTATGCGACATTCTTCGCGTTCATCATGCTCTCGTCAGTCGGCTTGCCGCTGCTGAACGGCTTTATTGGCGAGTTCCTGGTCCTGAGCGGCGCGTTTCAAGCGAAACAGCTTTATGGGATTCTGGCCGCTACTGGAGTGATCTGGAGCGCCTGTTACCTGCTGTGGATGTACCAGAGAGTGTTCTTCGGCGAGATCACCGTTCCGGTAAACAAGTCGTTGCGCGACATCGATGCGCGTGAGCGCGTCTCGCTGTGGCCGCTCGCGATTGCGGCACTGGTGATGGGTGTTGCGCCGATGCTGTGGTTGCACTCGATTGACCCGTCCGTTTCCGCGGCGCTGCGGCAATTCTCCGGCGCAACTGAAATGCCGGCGCCGGCTGTCATCCATTCGACCCAGGCTCCGCGGCCTCCCGCTCCACCCGTAGCTCGTAACGCGGCGGAGGTGGTCGCACGATGATTCCCGCAGTCGACTATATACGCATCCTGCCGGAGATCGTCGTCGGCATCTTCGGCATCATCGTGATGATGGTGGACCCGCTGATTCCTGAGCAGGGCTCAAAGAAGCCGCTCGGAATTATCGCTCTGATCGGGACGATCGCCGGACTCGCAGCCACCGCGTATCAAACGGGCTTCTACGGCAGCGCGTTCTACAACACCATCAGCGTCGATACCTTCAGCGTCTTCTTCCATGTCGTGGTATTGCTGATCGCGCTGGTGGTGATCCTCACTTCGTTTGAGTATCTCGAAGTGCAACGCATCCGCTCGGGCGAATACTACGGGCTGATCCTGTTTGGCACCGTCGGCATGATGCTGATGTCGGCGGCGGTCGAACTGGTGCTGATCTTCATAGCCCTGGAAATTTCGTCGATCTCGACCTATATCCTTGCGGGAATGCGGCGGCGCGCCGCCGAAAGCGCGGAAGCGTCGCTGAAGTACTTCCTGCTCGGTTCGTTCGCGACTGCATTTTTCCTGTATGGCGTTGCAGTTGTCTTCGGCGCGACAGGAACCACAAATGTCTACGGCATCGCGCGATACTTGCAGG
>DATFSK010000111.1:0-2452 GCA_035262645.1 Terriglobales bacterium | reverse complement strand
ACTCCCGGGATCGCGGCGGAGGCATCGAGCATGCGCTTCTGCATCTGCACACGCTGGTTGCCGCTATATCCAGCCATCTGAAGATTGGTTTTCACCAGCATGACTCCTTTGGGCTGAATACCGTAGTTGCTTTCAAGCGATCGCGCCAGACCACGGACGGCGACTAGCGAAGCGGTTACGAGAACTGCGCAAATGGCAATCTGCAGACCCAGGAGCACGTCGCGCAGTGTAAAGCGTCGCGCACCACCGACGTTTGTAGCACCGGAGCGAATGACCTGCCAGGGGTCGGAACGGAGTACCTGGCGAACTGGAACCATGCCGAAGAGCAGACCGCTGACGATGGCAAGCAATAAGGCCAGTGCGTAGGTCTTCACATCCGGATTCACCGGCACGTTGATCGGGATGTCGGGGATCGGTCGCCATGTGCTGAGGATACGCAGAATGGCGACGGCGCCTATCATGCCGAACACGCCTCCGGTCAGAGATACGAGAAGGGCTTCGGTGAGGAGCTGGCGGAGGATGAGCTTAGGGCGCGATCCGAGAGCCATGCGGACGGCGATCTCGCGTGACCGGTCCGCCGCCCGCGCAGCGAAGAGACTGCCGAGATTGGCGCATGCAGCAAGCAGGATAAGGCCTGCCAGGAGCATAAGGCCGGCCATAAAGGCGCGGGTGGGTCGCGCGAGGGTGTTTCCCGCCAGCCCGGGCCGGGACAAAGAGAATTTCAGGCCGTCGTCCGATTTGGGATAAGTCTTTGCCAACGAAGCTGCAATGGTGTTCACGTCCGAAGTGGCTGCGGCTGATGTGACTCCAGGCTTAAGATGGCCGACCACCCAGGAGGAATGATTGCCGCGCTCCTCGAGCGAATCCCAATCGTGAACCTGGGGCGAATTGACGATGGGAACAAATAAATCGGGCGCAAAAAAGAGCTCGGTACCTCGGAAGTTCGGCGGGGTGACACCGACGATCGTGAAAGGATGCTTGTTGATCTGGACGGTGCGGCCCACAGCGCCGCGGTCGCCGTTGAAGTAACTGTGCCAGAGGGCATAGCTCAGAACGATCTCCGGCATGCTGTTCTTTCCATGTTCTTCGGAAGCATGAATAAATCGGCCAAAATAAGGCTGAATACCGAGGGCATCGAAGTAATTCCCGCTAATCATGTAGGGCCAGACCACAGCGGGATTTCCGCTGCCGGTGTCGAGGCCAACGCCGCCGGCGATGTCATAGATAATCAGCGAATCGAAACTGCGGTTCTTGTCGCGCAGGTCAGCGTAGTCCGGATACGACTGCGATGGCGTGGTATCTGACCCATAGGCGCGCTCCAGCATGAACAGGTTCTCGGGGTGCGGCACGTTGAGGGGGCGCAGAACCAGCGCATTCAGAACGCTGAAGACAACGGCATTGGCTCCGATGGCGAGTGCCAGCGTGAGTACAGCGGTCAGGGCGAATCCAGGCGCTTTCCGCAATTGCCGCAGAGCCAGTCGTAAATCGGCGTTCATGCTCCCTCCTTGTGGCTTTGGTGACCTGTCGTCGTCGCGTGGTCGGGCTTGATCAGCTGTACGCTTGCTCCAGGGCCGCGGTTCCATCTGATGTTGGCCCGGTTTGAGGCTGGTGCGCTTTGCCGGTCGTTACTGCGCTCTGCTACGCTGAATGGTTTGATTTTTTCGGCTGGAGCAAGCAAGTTATGGCATTCAAGTTCAAGGGCGTAGACTTCCTCGGGTTTGACAATCTGCTGAGCGAAGACGAGCGCATGGCGCGCGATACGGCGCGGCAGTTTATCGAAGACAACCTCATTCCGATCATTGAAGAGTGCAACCGCGAGGGCCGGTTTCCACGGGAACTGGTGCCGCAGATGGGCCAACTGGGATTCTTCGGGGCGAATCTGCATGGGTATGGCTGCGCGGGCATGTCGAACGTGGAATACGGCCTGGTGATGCAGGAGTTTGAGCGCGGGGATTCGGGCGTGCGCAGCTTTGTGAGCGTGCAGTCGGCGCTGGTGATGTATCCCATCTTCACGTTTGGGTCGGACGAGCAGAAGGACTATTGGCTTCCGCAGTTGGCGACGGGAGAGAAGCTGGGCTGCTTTGGGCTGACAGAGCCGGACTTCGGGTCGAATCCGGGAGGGATGCGGACGCGCGCGAAGAAATCTGGCGACGAGTACGTTCTGAACGGCGAGAAGATGTGGATCACGTCGGGGACGATTGCGGACGTGGCGGTGATCTGGGCGAAGGTGGACGACGAGGATGGCCGGGTGCGCGGATTTCTGGTGGAGACCGACCGGCCTGGTTTCTCGGCCTACGACGTTCACGGCAAGTGGTCGCTGCGAGCTTCGGTGACGTCGGGATTGTCGCTGCAGGACGTTCGCGTGCCGACGAAGAATCTGATGCCTGACAGCGGGGGGCTCAAATCTCCGTTGATGTGCCTGAACCAGGCACGGTACGGGATCAGCTGGGGG
>DATFSK010000110.1:0-27628 GCA_035262645.1 Terriglobales bacterium | reverse complement strand
GGCGCGCCCTGAGAGATTCGAACTCCCGACCTTCTGGTTCGTAGCCAGACGCTCTATCCAGCTGAGCTAAGGGCGCGGGGAATTGCCGCACGCTGATTATAACAAACTTCTACCGCCATCCTCTTGCCGCAGTGCGCGTGCGCAGCCGGTGTAAGTCACGATATTTCGGCGTCCTTCGCAAGCGCGGAGGCCAATCAGCCTCCAGAAGTCTTGCGCATCGCGGGCCAATACAGTCAATCACGACTGCCGTTGACTACCGGCCCAGACGCTGCTTCGTCTCGGCGAAGAGCTCCTTCAGCTTCGCGCTTACCTCAACGCGATAGTTTGCTGGATTCGTGAGGTCGCGCACCGACGGCGGTAATTTGGCGAGCAGCCTCACCGCTCTGGCGCGCATATCGTGCACGGAAGGCGCGGGAGCCAGTCGCGCACCGTCACGCATCACGCAAGTGAGCAACGGCTCAGAGCCGGCATAATTTTCCGCGGCCGTCGCGATGATGTCGCGCGCGTAAACGCCATCTTCCACGAAGCGAAAGACCTGCTTGCTGCCGGGGTAGCTGGCCTTGTCTTCCTCCTCCGTCAACTTCACACGCGGTTCGCCTTCGTACGCCACAAGCTTGTACACACCGCTGAGCGCCGGTGCGTCATTCGAGGTTGCCAGCGCCGTGCCAACGCCGAACTCATCGATGCGCGCGCCCCCGGCCAGCAACTCTGTGATGACGTACTCGTCGAGATCGCTGCTGGCGACAATCTTCGTGGCATGCAAACCGGCGCGGTCGAGGCGCTCACGGACCTGCTTCGATAGCTCGGCGAGATTGCCGCTGTCGAGGCGAACGCCATACGGCCGCAAACCGGCTGCGATGATCTTGTCGACAGCGTGCAGGGAATTGTAGGTGTCGAGCAGCAGAACCGAGTGCTCAGGGAAGACGCGGGCAAACTCGCGGAAGCTCTCGAGTTCGTCATCGTAGGCCATTACGAAGGAATGCGCCAGCGTGCCGAAGCTGGGCACACCGAAGCGAAAGTGAGCGTCGACATTGGCTGTGCCGGCGCATCCGCCAATGTAGGCGGCGCGGGCGGCCAGCAACCCCGCAAGCGGCCCGTGCGCTCGCCTGCTGCCAAACTCTGCGACGGGACGTCCGGCTGCGCTTGCGACCACGCGCGCAGCTTTGGTTGCGATCATTGTCTGAAAGGTCAGAGTCGTGAGCAGGAAGGTTTCGACGATCTGCGCCTCGATAATGGGCGCGGTAACGCGTAAGAGCGGCTGGTTGGCGAAGACCGGAGTTCCTTCGGCCACCGCCCAGACCTCGCCGGTGAAGCGCAGCCGGCTGAGATAGTGGAAGAATTCCTCGCTCACTTTTGCGAAGGCGGGATGACGGCGCAGAAAATCAATTTGCGGAGGGGTGAAGGCGAGCCCTTCCAGATATTCAAGCGCCTGCTCCAGACCGGCGGCAAGGAGATAGCCGCGCCGCGGCGGCAGGCGCCGAACGAAGAGTTCGAAGGTCGCCGTCCCGAGATGGCGGTTCTCGAAGTACGCCGCCGCCATCGTGAGTTCGTACAGGTCGGTGAGCAGGGCGGTGTCTTCCACGCTGGCAATCTAGCAGTTCACGACCGCTGTGCCAAACAGATAAGGACGCAGGTGATGACCGAGGGCGGTGTGACGCGGGTACTTGCCGGTCTGTGAGCGCGGGTGTAAACGGAGCTTGAGACTCCTCCGAGGCTGCTATGAAGCGGGCTGTGCTGGCCGTCGCGTTCTCATCTCTTCTGATTCATGCCACTGCTCTAATCAGCCAGGAGGTGCAGCAACCAGCCGACGACACATCCGCCCCGCGGGTTATTCCTCCCGAAGTTTCTTCCATGCAACAGCCGATCAAAGTGCATAAGCCATCGAGCATACTGGAGGACGGAACGCCGGTGTCGCTGCGGCTGGTCACTGCGGTTAAGAGCAAGCAAGCCCAGGTCGGAGATGCAGCGGAGTTCGTGCTGGACCATGATCTTTGGAATCGCGCGCTGCTCCTGGCGCGAGAAGGAACATCGGTTGAGGCGGTGGTGGTGGAAGCGTCGAAGGCAAAATGGGGAAGCCGCGGCGGAAAGCTGGCGATCGATATTCAGAGCATTAAGTTACTCAATGGCCAGCGTGTGCCCTTGCGTGGCACGCCCTCCTACAAGGGGGGCGCTGGGCCCGTGACGCAGGTTACGGGCGGCCTGGCGCTGGAGGCGGCCAATCCGCTTTCGAACGACTTTTGCCCGGTTTGCAGCGTGATGCTGGCGCCGGTTGTTCTGGTGTCGCTGATTGGCCCAGGCACAAACAAGAATCTCAAGGCAAACACGGTTGTCACCGCATGGGTCAACGGCAGCGTGTCCTTGGATTTCGATACGCTGCGCTCGATACAGCCGGATCATGGCGCCGCCCAAGTCGCGATCGTGCGCGGCAACTACGGCTCATGGTCAAACCGCGATCTGTATTGCAATGGCGTTCCCCTTGCGCATATCGGCGGGCACCAGAAACTTCAACTGGAGTTACAGCCGGGATGGTACCGCTTCGCAATCAATCCGAAAAAGCAGATCATGGAGATCTACGCGGGACCCGGAACCGAGACGAAGCTGATCACCGACCACGATCACGTGTACATCGTCAACCAGGTCGGCGAAGAGACCAAGCTGTCCGGCTCCGGAAAGGGATTTGCTGCGGACCGCTCCATGAACACCAGGGTCTTCAGCTGGCATGACAAACAGCTGACCGAACTGGAATACCTGCAAAGCGCGAAGCCAGTGAAGGCCGAAGATCGTTATCCCACCGAGTGCCACCCTCTGAGCGAAGTGCCCGACGACCACTGACCGCCAGCCCGCGCAATCCGTCGCGACACGAAACGCATCACACTAGCAGGTGGTCATAGCCATGCTTCTATTGTGGGATGTCGATACGCAAGTCGATTTCATGCTGCCCGGCGGGAAGCTGTACGTTCCCGACGCGGAAAAGATCATTCCGAACTTGCGGCGCTTGACCGCGTGGGCCGCCGAGCAGCATATTCCGGTGATCTCGACGGCCTGCGCCCATCGGCCTGGGGATCCGGAGCTGGCGATCTATGGCGAGCATTGCATCGCCGGAAGTCGAGGCCAGCAGAAGGTGCCGGAGACGTTGCTGCGAAAACGCCTGGTCGTGCCCAGCCGCCGGGTCGATCTGCCCGATCTCCACGCCTTCCAGCAGATCGTTCTTGAGAAGCGGGAGTTCGATTTCACGAGCAATCCCAATCACGCAGAGGTGTTGTGGCAATTCGGGCGGGGGCTTGACATCATCATGTACGGCGTTGCCACCGACATCTGCGTTGCATCAGCGGCGTCCGCGCTGTTTGCGATGGGCCACAAGGTGGCGCTGGTGCGCGACGCGATTGCCGAGATCGGGATAGAGGACGCGGCCCGATTCCTGAGCGACTTCGTCAACCTGGACGGCAGACTGATCAGCGTGCATGATGTCATCACGCTCTCGCGGAAACGGGCAGCATAGCCGATTTCGATTGGTGCAAAAAAGCTCGGCGCCACTCGCTGTCGCCCGACGCCGAGGTAAGGATCACAGCGCATGGCGACTTAAAGAAAAACATTAATCATTGGATGTAACATCCTAATTATGAATGACGTGCTGTTCGGCTTGTGGGCTATGGCCGGCGGACGAGTTAGCGTAAGTATGGGGGATATCACCGCGACAAAGGGATTTGACGATTTCGCGAAGCTGGCAACCTGGCCTGGATCTTGCACATCTCCCCAGGCCCACTTGGGGGTGGCCGCCGGCATCTAACCTCCTGATCCAAAGCAATCCACGGAGTAACGGAATGAAGCATTTTCTTTGCGGGTTTCTATTGATGATGGGAGCGTTGGCGTTTGCGCAGCAGCAACCTCCTTCCCAGCCTCCGCGGGGCGAAATCCCCAGGCAGCAGATGCCGCCGGACACGCGGGCTCCGGCGCGGCGGCCCTCGGCAGATGTTGCACAACAGATCCAGGACAAATTCAACACGGAACCTGCTCTGGCAAAGCAGAACGTCAAAGCAAACGCCACGGATTCGGCAGTGATTCTTACGGGAACGGTGGAGAACGAACAGCAACATCAAATGGCCATTCGCATCGCGCAGTCGTATTCCGGAGGGCGCGAGGTACTGGACAGGATCGAGGTGAAAGGAAAGGCGTGAGCCTGATTATCTCTCAAGCTCATACAGGTGTTATATGAAGATACGGGAAGTCATGACAGCGAAGCCGGTTTGTTGTTTGCCCGGCGACACGGCACAACGCGTAGCGCAGATCATGCGCGATCAGAACGTCGGCTCGGTGCCGGTGGTGGCCGATTATGAATCGCGTAAGCTGGTGGGAATGATTACCGACAGGGACCTGTGCTGCGCAGTGGTGGCGGAGGGCGTGGATCCGAAGAACACGGAGATCAGCCGCTTTGTCAGCACCGATATTGTGACCTGCCGCGACGGGGAGAATCTAGATAATTGCGAACGGCTGATGCAACAGCATCAGCTGCGTAGAATTCCTGTGGTTGATGGCGAGGGCAGGTGCATCGGCATCGTGGCACAGGCGGATCTGGCGCTGAAGGACAAGCCGGAGAAGGTATCGAAGACGGTAGGCGAGATCTCAAAGCCTGGCTCGGCCAGTCCGATCGCCGCCTGAGGGCCATTTTCAATCTCGAGATAGGCAGGTGCTGCCATGGAAGTGAAGGGCACGGTTGATGATGTGCTGAAGACGAAATCCAGGAATGTGGTTCTGTCGGTCACACCGGAGCAGTCGGTGTACGAAGCGATTGAAAAGATGGCCCAGGAGCAAGTTGGGGCCTTGCTGGTGATGGCCGAAGGCAGGATGCTGGGGGTCGTTTCGGAGCGCGACTACGCGCGCAAGGTGATTCTCAAGGGCCGCTCGTCAAAGACGACGCCGGTTCGCGAGATCATGACCAGCCCGGTCATTTCTGCGGGCCCGCAGCAAACCGTCGACGAGTGTATGGCGATCATGACCAAGCGGCGCATTCGTCATCTTCCGGTCATCGAGGCGGGCGAGGTGATTGGCGTGCTGTCGATCGGCGATCTGGTGAAGTGGATCATCTCCGGACAGGAGCAGACGATCCGGCACCTGGAGGATTACATCACGGCGAAGTATCCGGCGTAAGGCTGCTAACAGCTGCTTCCGCGACGGCCAGCGTCGTGGCAAATTATCGCCCCTGTTCGGCAGGGGCGCGTCTCCAAGCGCGCTTCTACCAGGGAAAGCAGCGGGGAGCTTGATGTGCCCGCTGCGACCTGCCCGTGCGCCACATACGCTACGGCGCGTTTAAGTCAAAGCCCACAAATGCCGATGATCGCCACTGGAGGGGTCTAGCCGCGACCGCTGCCGATGAGAAAAAGGGAAGAGGTTCCGAGCCAGTTTATTCAACAACGGTCTGTGATCGCCGACAGGGGAGAATTCAACTCCTCCGTAATGCGCGCCCTGCACGCAGCCTCCCCCGACGGAATTCTGGTGGTCAACGATGAGGGCCTGGTGGTCTCGCTCAACCGGAAATTTCTTGAGCTCTGGAAGCTGGAGGAGGTTTTCCGGCAGGTTGAGGGGGCCGAAGAAGCGGTGCGTGACGAGCCGCTGCTCAACGCGGTCGTCGATCGGGTGGTCAACGCGGAAGAGTTTTTGAGGCGGGTACGCCACCTCTATGCCCATCCCGAACTCGACGATCAGTGCGAGCTTGCACTGAAAGACGGGACCACGCTGGAGCGTTACTCCACCGTGATCTGCGCGGAGAATGGAAGCTACCTGGGGCGGGTGTGGTTTTTTCGCGACATCACGCGGCGGCGTCGGCTGGAGGCGGAGCTGCGCAACAGCGAGCAGAGGTTCCGCGTGGCCGCCGAAGCCGCACAGGATGCTTTCATCGTGGTCGATTCGCACGGCGGGGTGCGGTACTGGAACCCCGCGGCGGAGCGAATCCTGGGCTATTCGGCGCAGGAGATTCTTGGCCAACCGGTGCACGAGATGATCGCTCCCGAGTCGTATCGCGAGCAGGCATCCGACGGTCTGAAGAAGTTCGGAGCGACGGGCAAGGGCCTGGCGCTCGGCATCATGCGCGAATATTTGGTGGAACGCAAAGATGGGCGGAAGATTCCGGTTGAGCTGTCGGTGTCGCCGATGAACTACAACGGGGAATGGTGGGCGCTCGGCATCATGCGCGACATCAGCAAGCGCAAAAAAGCGGAAGAGCGCGTGGCATGGCTGGCGCGCAATGATGCGCTGACCGGCCTGCCCAATCGCACCGTCTTCATGGATGCGGTGCGCGATGCCATCGCGCATTCGGCGCGCGGCGCCGGATCGCTAGCCGTCTTCTACGTCGACCTCGATCACTTCAAGGACATCAACGACACGCTCGGCCATCCTGCCGGCGATCTCCTCTTGCAGGAGGTAGCCTCGCGCCTGCGCCGCGCCCTGCGCAGCATCGACAAGGTGGCGCGGCTGGGCGGAGACGAATTTGCCATTCTGGCCGCGCAGACCGATGCTGAAGGCGCGGCTGCCCTGGCGAGCAAGATTCTTGCGGGCATGAATTGTCCGTTCTTTCTCGGCGATAACCGCATTCGCACGGGGATGAGTATCGGCATCGCGGTGCACGACAAGGAAGTTATAGATCCGGAGACGCTGCTGGGACGTGCCGACATGGCTTTGTATCGTTCCAAGGCGGAGGGGCGGAATACCTTCCGCTTCTTCACCGACACCATGCAGTCGGAGATGCGGCAGCGTGTGTCGCTGCTGGGCGATCTGGAGCAGGCCATTGCCAGAGAGCAGCTCTACCTGGTCTACCAGCCGGAGGTGGCGCTGGATACCGGCGAGATCATCGCCCTGGAGGCGCTGGTGCGCTGGCGTCATCCTGAACGCGGGACGATCATGCCGTCGGAATTCATTCCTCTGGCGGAGAATAGCGGGCTGATGGTGCCGCTGGGCCGTTGGGTGATGCGCGAGGCCTGCCGCCAGGCACGGCGCTGGCTCGACATGGGAATCGACGTTCCCGTCATGGCGGTGAATGTGTCGCCGATGCAGCTGAAGGGTTCCGATGACCTGAGCATCGAGATCGCCGAAATCCTCCATGAGACGGGAGTCCGGCCAAACCGTCTGGAAATCGAATTGACCGAAACCACCTTGATCGAGGCGTGGCAGCACAATGGCGACCTTCTGCGGAGGCTGCAACAGCAGGGAATTCGCATTGCGATCGACGATTTCGGCACGGGATACTCATCGCTGGAATACCTGCGCCGTTTTCCGGGATGCCGCATCAAGATTGCGCAGACATTCGTGGCCGCGTTGCCGCGGGACGCGGGCAGCAGCGCGATCATCCGCGCCGCAATCGGCCTGGCACGCGAGCTGGGGCGGGAAGTGATCGCCGAAGGCGTGGAGACGGGCGAGCAGGTGAAGCTGCTGCAGTTTTGGGGATGCAAGGAAGGGCAGGGGTATCACTTTGCCAAGCCGCTATGCGCCGATGATGTGGTGACACTTCTGCCGCACTCCTGCCAGGTGCAGGGAGAATTGGTTGCCCCACCCGAGTCGAAGATGGAAGTTGTGTAGCGCCGGTCTGGAGACCAGTGCTACAGATCAGCTGCGCTACCTTACCGCTTCCCCACCGCGAACGCTTTGATCACGATGTCGTTGGGCTGCTTGCCCACGGCAATCAGCGTCAGCAATGCGCGGTCGGCGCTGATCTTCGAATTAGCGCGCGTCTTCACCGTGCGCACCACGGCGACGTCGCCCGATCCCGCATCGGCCACCAGCAGGTGACTTTCGTCCGGCGTAAGCGCCAGCGCATCGGGACGATTGCCCACCTGCACTGCGCCGATCACTCGGCCTTCGTCGATGGCGTAAACACTGACCGTATTCGATCCAAAGTTGCTCATGTACAGCAGCGAATTGTCGGAGGTGACGACCCCATGTGCGGGATTGTTGCCGATGAGATAGCTTCCTCCAACTTCGTTCGTGCCCGCCTCGATCACCGAGAAGTTGTTGCTGTTGAAGTCGGCAACGAAGAGCTCGCCGCCATCGGGCTTGAGCGTGAGCTGCACCGGCAGCTGGCCCACGTCGAGGTAGGCCAGCAGGCGGCCGGCTTTCAGATCGACGGCGGCGACCTGGTCGGAAGCAGGGCACGCGACGAAAGCCTTGCTGTTGTCAGGCAGGATGACTAGGTCCTGCGGCTCCAGACATACGGGCACGGTGGCGCGAACCGCAAGCTTGTCGGCATCGATGATCGAAACCGAATTCCCGGCGGTGTTGCTGGCGACAACCAGCTTGCCGTCGGGCGAAACCCGCGCCAGGCCAGGCGCTCCACCGACCGGAATCGTCGCAATCACCGTGCGCCGGCCGAGATCGATCACCGAGACATTCGCCGAGCCCTGATTGGCAACGTAGGCTCGCTTACCGTCAGGCGAAACTGAAACGTAATATGGCCGCGCGTGGACGCCGATGACCGCGACCTGCTCGTTGGTCTCAGCGTTGATGATGCTGACGTTGTTGGAGTCGGCATTGGCGACGTAGATCTCGTTGCGGGTTGGGCTGGCGGTAAGCCCGGTCGGGCCGGCTCCGACAATGATGGTTTTGATGTTGCGGAGTTGTTGCGCCGAGCCGGGGGTCATGTCGATGACGCTGACCGAGTTGCTCTTGCCGTTCGAGACGTAAGCGTACTCGTGATAGCCCGGGGCGACGGGGTTGCGCTGATTGCAGGCAGTAAGAGCGAGCGCGGCGATCAAAGCCAGGCGTGTCCACCACTGTGTGGAAGCAGGCCAGAGTGGAGCACCTTTGAGGGTGACGAAGCTTGACGGAGAAGTTTTCACCACGGAGACACGGAGGGCGCGCAGCCTTTTTGTTTCCAATTCTTCCCTGATCTCAGTGCCTCCGCGGTGAGACGCATCTTGATTAATGGGCGGCGCTTCCCGCGCTGGCGCCCACCGGACGCGCAGCCGGGTTGGCGACGGGTTCGGCGATCGTGCGGCCGAGCACGTGCGCGATCTGCCGTACCTCGTTCATCAACTGCTCGAACTGGTCGGGGTAGAGCGACTGCTTGCCATCGCTGAGCGCGCGATCGGGATCGGGATGCACCTCGATGATGAGGCCGTCGGCGCCCACAGCGACTGCGGCGCGCGACAGCGGCGTGACCTTGTTGCGCTTGCCGGTGCCATGGCTCGGATCGACGATGATGGGCAGATGGCTGAGGCGCTGCACCGCGGGCACCACGCTGAGGTCGAGGGTATTACGCGTGTGGTCGGCGAAAGTCCGCACGCCGCGTTCGCAGAGTACGACGTTGTAGTTACCTTCGCTCATGATGTACTCGGCGGCCATGAGGAGCTCTTCCAGCGTCGCCGACATGCCGCGCTTGAGCAGAACGGGTTTGTGGGCGCGGCCGGCGCGCTTCAGCAGGGAGAAGTTCTGCATGTTGCGCGCGCCGATCTGGATCATGTCGGCGTATTTCTCGACCAGGTCGAGCGATTCGTTGTCCACGGCCTCGGTGACGATCAGCAGCCCAAAGCGCTCGCGAATTTCGGCGAGGATCTTCAGCCCATCTTCGGCGAGGCCCTGGAACGAATACGGAGAGGTGCGTGGCTTGTACGCCCCGCCGCGGAAGAAGCGGGCGCCGCTGCGGGCGACGTGCTCGGCGGTGGCGAGCGCCTGCTCGCGGCTCTCGACGGCGCATGGGCCGGCCATGACGGCAACTTCATCGCCGCCGATGGTCGCATCGGAGTTGACGAAGCGCACGATCGTGTCATCTTCCTTCAAGTCGCGGCTGACCAGCTTGTAGGGCTTGCTGACCTTGATGACTTCCTGCACGCCCGGCAGCTCGTCGAAGGTGCCGGGATCGAGCTCGGTCTGGTTGCCGGTGATGCCGATGGCGGTGCGCTGCGCGCCGGGCATGGAGTGCGCGCGGTAGCCGAGGCTCTCGATTCGTTCGCAAATGCGCCGCACGTCCTCTTCGGTGGCGTGCGCCTTCATGACGATAAGCATTGGGGACCCCTTTGTAGCCAGCTAGTTTATCGTTCCGGAGGCGGCGGGGCAATGCGGATAGCTGGGAGCTTCGAGCTGCGAGCTATGAGCCTCGAGTTGCGAGCTACGAGCCTCGAGCTATGAACCTCGAGTTTTGGAAGATGGGCACCGAGATTCTCTGTAGCGCCAACGTAAAGTACTCTCATGCGGGAGCCCAATTTCGCTCCAAACTCATAGCTCGTAGCTCGTAGCTCGAAGCTCGTAGCTCAAGGCTCGCAGCTACCCCATCATCTCCAGCAGCTTGAGTACCGTTGCCCAGTTGCGCGCAGTGGCAACTGTCTTCAGTTTGGAATCGAAGTAGGCGCTGGTGAGCTTTGTGCGGCCCATGCCGTTCGGCGTGTGGAGATAAATCTCGCGGCCGATTACCTGAAAGCGGTCCGGCGCGGAGCGTTGCGGGTCGAGACTCTTCACGGCCGCAGCACTCGGCTGGCCGGCCAGGAAGTACACGTTCAGCTCCCGCTCGGGCGCACCGGCCTTCAGGAAGGGATTGCCACGCGCGACCTTCGCCAGTTCGTCACGAGTGCGCAGAATGACCGGCGCGGGAAACCCGAAGCGCTTCTCGATTTGTTGCTCCAGCAGGGAAGGGATGCCTTTGGCGATTTTCTCGGGCGCGCTGAAGACCACATTGCCGCTCTGGATGTAGCTTCGTACGTTCACGCATCGCGCGTCGCAGAACATCTCCACCAAGTGCTTCATGGGTAGAATGTGCTTGCCGCCGACGTTGATCGCCCGCAACAGCGCGACGTAGCTCTGCGTTACCTGCTCCATGACGTTCCGTTGTCCCAGTCGATGGTGTTGCCGTCCTCGCTGATTGAGCCGACGATCTGCTGGCCCGACCAGTTGGTGATGATGCGCCGGTTGCCATCAAAAGAGCCGGTCGCGGTCTGGCCGCTCTCGTTCTTCAGACTCAAATTGCCTTTCTTCTGCCGAATCGTGCAGCGCATCGAATGATCGCCGTCGCGATACCATGTGCCGTCAAGATTTGGCCGCCGCCCGCCACCGCCGCCGCTGCCGGAGCAACGCATCCAGTAGGTGCCGTTCGACCAGTCGATGCGCAACCCGTCGGGGCTGAGCGTGCCGCGGACAAACCGCCACTGATCGGCACTGAACTCCGTCTGCTGCATGTTGGTGAAGTGCCCTGAGGAAGTGCTGCCCTGCTCGTTGGTGAAGCTGAGGAATGGGCCGTTGTTGCTGATCGAGCAATGCTTGGACTTGTCGCCCTGGGCACACCATTGTCCGGCGATGCGCGCTGCCTGGCCGAAGTCCTGCGGCAGGGGGGCGGCCATGACGGTGGATCGCGCGTGCACCAGGAGGGCGATGCCGGTCGCAACCGTCAGTGCCAGAGCTGGCAATGTTGCTTTTCGGAATGACATTGCGCCTCCCGAAGTGTCACGTAGTTGAGATAAACGGTGCGGACGATTTGTGCCAAAGGATAGCATTCAGAAGCCAATGTGTCAGGGTTATGGGCCCACCATTGCCAGCGGCGGACAAACCCGTCACAATCAGAATGAAGGCTCGATTCGTGCTGGAAACGTAGCGCCGATCTCCAGATCGGCTGTGACGGCGGTGTCCACCCCGCCGGCGATCAGGAATTCTTCAGTAGATTAGAAGCGTGGGTCTGGAGACCCACACTACAGCCGATCTGGAGATCGGCGCTACAAGAAACATGCCACTGCTAGAAAGCTCGCAGGCGAAGAACCGCTTCTGGACCGCGCCCAACCAGATCACCTTGCTACGGTTGATCTTCATCCCTTTTGTCATCATCAGCGTTTTCGACGGCGACTGGCCGTGGGCGCTCGGGTTGTTGCTCGCCGCAGCCGTCAGCGATGCACTTGACGGACTGCTCGCACGCGCGCTGCATCAGCAGACGTTGCTCGGGCAATATCTCGACCCGCTGGCCGACAAGCTGCTGCTCAGCTCGCTCTTCCTCGTGCTGTCGTTCGTAAAGAAGATTCCATGGAAGTACACCGTGCTGGTCTTCACGCGAGATCTCTGCATAGTCGCCACCGCGGTGGTGCTCTACGCCACCGTCGGCTTTCGTGACTTCCGTCCCAGCATCTTCGGCAAGCTGAATACCGCCTGCCAGATCGCGACGGTGTACTTCGTCGTGCTGGCGCAGGTGATCGAAGCCCGCTGGCTCGCCGTGCTGGTGAAGTTGCTGCTGTATGCGACGTTCACCTTTACGACGGTTTCGGGAGTGCATTACGTGCTGCTGACGAGCCAGCGGCTGCGGAACGTGCAGCATAAAGTGGCTAGTGGCTAGTGGCTAGTGACTAGTTGTCAGTTGCTGACAGCCTTGGAATCGATCTCACCTCTTGCGCCTCTAATGAATGAGCAATCCTGTTAACTTGTTACTGGCTCCTGGTGACTAGCCACTAACCACTAGCCACTAGCCACTGCCTTCATGTCCACCGACCGCCATCATCGCCTGCAAGTGATCTTCGCCTTCGCCCTGGTCTACGTTTTCTGGGGCTCGACGTACCTTGCCATCGGCATCGCCGACCAGGAGCATCTACCGCCGGCGGTGATGTGCGCCATGCGCTTCGCCGTTGCGGGTTCGCTGATGCTGGCCGCGTGCGCCGTGATGGGGCGGCGCGTGCGCGTCACGCGCGACGAAGCTCTGCGCCTGGCAACCATCGGCTGCCTGCTTCTCGTCGGCGGCAACTTCGGCCTCGCCTGGGCCGAGCAGTGGGTGCCTACAGGCTTCGCCGCGCTCATCATCGCTATCACGCCCATCTGGTTTCTTTTGCTCGAGACCTTCGTCTTCCGCGGCGATCGTCTCTCCCGCCGCGGTCTGTGCGGTGTCGCCCTCGGCATTGTTGGCGTCGCGCTGTTGTTCTGGACGAAGCTCGAGAACCGCGCCGTGCTGGGCCTCATGCCGCTTATCGGCGCGTCCACGTTGCTGCTGTCGTCGTTCAGTTGGTCGCTTGGCTCGGTGCTCTCGCGCAAGTGGCAGATGAAGGTTGACCCCTTTACTGCGACGGCGTGGGAGATGATCTTCGCCGCCGCCGGCAATGCGATCGTAGCCGTCGCCACTGGCGAGGTGCATCACATCGTGCTCACCCGCCGCGGGCTCTTTGCGGTGCTGTACCTCGTCGTCTTCGGATCGTGGGTGGGCTACACGGCCTACATCTGGCTACTGAAGCACGTGCCGACGCCCAAGGTCGCGACCTACGCGTACGTCAATCCGCCGGCCGCGATGTTTCTGGGATGGATCGTGCTCGGCGAGCGCCTCGACGGCTTCATGTTCGCAGGCATGGTCGTGATCGTGCTGGGGGTGGCGCTGGTGACGACGGCCAAAGTCCATCAGGGCGGGGAAGTGTCGGAAGGTTCGCTGGCGGAGGTGGAATCGGAAGCGTAGAGGTTCGGCCCATCTGACCTGTGTGTCTGCATGGCGGGGCTGAGCAGTCACAAGCGCTAGACAGCTCGTGGCGGGCGACGATTTCTCGACCGTGGAGGCGGTTTTTCCGGCTCGTCCGCCAGATAAGTTTCAATACACTCCACGACAATTCGCGCCCTCATTGTCTGGAGGTCGTGCGCTGCAACTTGCAGACGGGCAGACGGGCGGACAGTAGCGCCTCTGTCCAAAACGCGGTCGAGCAGGTCGATCAATTCAATGCCCGGCCTCTGACGCGTAATTTTCATCATGCCGTTCTGCTGTCGTGCTCAAGTCGAAAATTTATCCCCACTGAGATGAGAGGATTCCGCTGCACGATGGCGGAACATCGACTCGGCGGCTCGAGACATAATCAGGCGGCCCGCTCGCTACGCCAATCGTCGCCAGGCGCTTGCTCGTTTGCTGCGTAGATATGACCGTTTTGACAGCGATATGCCACCACGGTCATGTCTTCATCGGGGGGCAGGGTGACTTTGCCCTGCAAAGACTTGCTATAAACCCAAGCCAAAACGGAGGTACCGCATATTGGGCAGGTGGACTCGCTCATATCTTGCCTCCCCTGCAATGTAGGAAAGCAAACGACGGTATTTGGATGTCCGAGAAAGATGTTCGGACCGTGGTAAGCCGGCTGGGGCGACTGGCAGCCTGTGGAAAAACACCCCTTTTACGCCGCAGATTTCCGGGCCTCGCCCGCATCTGTTTCTGGAGCGAGAAATCGGTGTCCATTTTCACAGTGGTATGCGAATACTCGCGGCTCGGTCCCCGGTGAGAGATTGTCATGAGAGATAGGAGTTACCTCGGAGCAGCCACAGACCGGACATGATGGTCGTTCTGCCATTTCACACTCCCCGCAAACATCTTCCTGCCACTGCGCCTGAATCTGTGCCGAGCGCATCAGCAAGCTTCTGGTCTCCTGTATCAAGGTGCGTGCCCGACCAAGAGCCCGGTCAGCGCGGCTGAGGGGACAGAAGGGCGCGCCCGCATTGAGCTTCACAAAAGTCACATTGCACAAAAAGCCGCCGGAGCGAGACGGCGGCCCACGAACGGACGTTGTGCGACCCAAGATTCGGGCCGAAGCGTCTTTCGTCTCCCTTGTGGGATGCAATACTTGCCTGCGCTGCTGTCAGGCGTGCTGCGAAAGTGCAGTGCGCCATGTTGCGCCACCCTGACGGGCGGGGGGATCTAGTGTCAAGATTTCTGTCTTTGGATGACATGGTCAGGGAAGGTTCAATGAAGGGCAGCGGGGTTCCCATAGTCGCGTCGCTATCGCGCAATCGATCACTTGACAGCTTGTTCACATACTAATGGGCAACCCGGATCGAGCGGGGCTGATCACACCAGCACAAATCCACCAAAGCACGTGTTCCCCACGAATTATCGGAGTTGTTTATGCCTCGGGCTCGCCAATGCAATTCGCGAGCAGCTTTGCTGTCTCGCGACGTATCCACCATCGTCTTTGTCCTGGCATTTGTCTCTTGCGTGTTCTTTGCAGCGCAAATCGGCTTTGCCCAGACCTTCACGGTAATTCACAACTTCACCGGCGAAGCAGACGGCAGCAATCCGGTCGCCGGTCTGGTCTTCGATGCCAGAGGAAATCTCTATGGCACAGCCGACACCGGCGGCCGCGGTAACTGTTCTCCGCAGAACGGCTGCGGCGTGGTCTTCAAGATGTCGCACGCAGGCTCGGGCTTTATCTTTTCCACGCTCTACAGTTTTCTCGGCGGCAATGATGGAGCCGGTCCCTACGGCAGAGTAGTCATTGGGTCAAACGGTAGTCTATATGGCGGCACGGTCGGCGGAGGCTCGATCAATTGTCCCGGTGGCTGCGGAACGGTCTACAATCTGCGGCCCCCGCCCACGGCCTGCGCCAGCGTTTCCTGCCCCTGGCAGGAAACTGTGCTGTACCGATTTCAGGGCTCTCCCGATGCTTTCTATCCCACGGGCGATCTCATTTTCGATCAAGCCGGCGCGCTTTACGGCACAACGTATGTAGGCGGCACCGGCGGTCCGGGCACCGTCTACAAGTTGACGCCCTCCGGCGGTGGCTGGAGCGAGAGCGTCATCTACAGCCTCACCGGCGGCAACGATGGCGGCAATCCTTACGGCGGCGTCGTTTTCGACAACAATGGCAACTTGTATTGCTCTGCACTGGCCGGCGCGATGAACGGTAACGGCGCGGTGTTCGAGTTGAGTCCTTCCGGATCAGGCTGGACCGAACACACGCTGCATGACTTTGATCGAACCGATGGGACCGGTCCGCAGGCCGGATTGCTCTTTGCCGCAGGCGCGCTGTTTGGCGCGACCGTGAACGGTGGCACCGACAATGCCGGTACGGTTTACGAATTCACGCCCTCGGGCGGTGGATGGACGTTCAACAGCATTTTCTCGTTTACTGACACGGGCACCGGCGGGCCGTTTGCGAAACTTACCATGGATGCCAGCGGCAATCTTTACGGCGCCACCCAGGGCGGAGCGCCCGGTAACTTCGGCACCGTCATCAAGCTGACGCCATCGGGTAGCGGCTGGACGGAAACTGTGCTGTACCAGTTCACCGGCGGAACCGATGGCAGCGTGCCCATGGGCAGTGTGATCGTCGATGCGAGCGGCAAGGTCTACGGTACGACATTTCAGGGAGGCGCCTTGGGGAAGGGAGTAGTTTTCGAGATCACGCCATGACGCAACTCAGAAAAAGCGCTCGCAGGGTGGCGATGTGTTGACGGAATTCCCAAACGGAAAGACGACCGCGCTGGGTGCGTAACTCTTACATGTCAACTGTGAGAAACGCAACAATAAGCAGCAATCGCCTGATTACGCGCCAAATATAAACTTGGAAAGCGTGGAACACTCCCCGTTGAAGGAAACTATAATCGAAGTAGAATCGAAATCGAGAGCCCAGCCCATTACGGCTGGGCTTCACATTTTTGCAGCCAATTCTGTGGTACGTCTGTAACCCAGCCCCCAGGCGCCGCCTCTGTGGCGTGGATCTCCATATCCCGAAGACGTTCCGATTAGCTGCTACGCCGCCGTCTCCCCGCTACGCTCTTCGCCGCAACCCGTTTGACTTCCCCAACCCTCCCTGCGTAACGTCATAGTTTCGTATCAACTTGGAGGCACAATGAAGTGTTTTGCCCGGCTCGCCGCGCTTCTCCTGCTGGCGGCGACCCTGCCGATCGCGGCGCAAACTCCGCCATCGGCCACGTCTACGCAGACGACCCCGCTCGACATCGCGCAATACGAAAAGCACGTCAGCGTGAAGAAGCTGTCCAACGGCCTGACCGTCGTGCTCTGGCGCCGGCCGGAAGCTCCGGTCTTCTCGTTCTTCACGCTGGTTGATGCCGGCTCGGCGCAGGATCCGCTGAACGAAACCGGCCTGGCGCACATGATGGAACACATGGCCTTCAAGGGCACGCCCGACATCGGCACCACCGACTATGCGAAAGAAAAGCCCGCGCTGCAGAAGGTCGAAGAGACCTATGCCGCCTACGAAGCCGAGCGCACCAAGCGCGTCGGCCAGGATCCGCAGAAGCTGGCGCAACTCAAGCAAGCCTGGGAGGCCGCCCGGAAGGATGCCGACCAGTACGTCGTCAAGAACCAGTTCGGCGAGATCATCGAAGCGCACGGCGGGGTCGGCGTCAACGCCTTCACCAACTACGACGAGACCGGCTACATGTACTCGCTGCCCTCGAACCAGTTCGAACTCTGGGCCGCGCTTGAGTCCGACCGCATGAAGCAGCCCGTCTTCCGCGAGTTCTACAAAGAGCGCGACGTGGTGATGGAAGAGCGCCGCATGCGCACCGACAGCCGTCCCACCGGCCGCCTGGTCGAGCAGTTCCTCGGCACGGCCTTCATGGCGAACCCGTATCATCGCCCGACCATCGGCTACGCCTCCGATCTGCAAAGCTTCTCCGCCACCGACGCGCAGGATTTCTTCCACCGCTACTACGTGCCCAGCAACATGGTGATCGGTCTCGCCGGCGATCTCAATCCCGACCAAGTTTTCCCCATCATCGAGCGCTACTTCGGCCAGCTGCCCACCATGCCCAAGCCGGAAGAGAGCCACACCATCGAGCCGCCGCAAAATTCCGTGCGCGAAGTCACGCTACAGGATCCGGCACAGCCCTTCTACCTCGAGGGCTATCACCGGCCCAGCTATCTGGCGCCCGATGACGTCGTCTACGACGCCATCTCGGACATTCTTTCTAATGGCCGCACCTCGCGCCTCTATCGCTCGCTGGTGCGCGACCAACAGATCTCCGCCTTCGCCGCCGGTTTCACCGGATTTCCCGGCAACAAGTATGCGCATCTGTTCGCGTTCTATTCCGTGCCGACGCCCGGCCATAACATCGAAGAGCAGCAGAAAGCTTTCGCCGCCGAGATTCAGAAGCTGAAGACGCAGGACGTCAACGACGAAGAGTTGCAGATGTTCAAGACGCGCACCAAGGCCGACCTGATCCGCGGCCTCGCCAGCAATGAAGGCCTGGCTGAAAACCTGGCGCTCTACCAGACGCGCTACGGCGACTGGCGCGAACTCTTCCGCTACCTTGACCGCGTCGACAAAGTGTCGAAGGCCGACATCCGCCGCGTATCGAACCAGGTCTTCACCGACACCAACCGCACGATCGGCGTGATCCAGACGCAGCCCGTCTCGCAGCCGGGAATGCCACCAGGCGCCCCTCCGCCGAGTGGCGGAGGAGCGAGCAAAGGAGGGACGCTATGAGCGCGCGCGCGGCGTGGTCTTCCCCTACGCACAAACAGCAGATCCCTCGCGGGCTAAAGCCCACTCGTGATGACAATCTTCCGGGGGAAGGATCCTTCGCACACGCCAAACACGGTACGCAGGGGAAATTGTCATCACGAGGCCGCCGCGGCCGAGGGATCTGCTTGTTCCTCGCCGCGCTATTCTGCTTGCTCCTCGCACCGATAGCCAACGCCCAACAACCAACCCCGTGGAACAAAATCCAGCCGCCACCGCTCCCGGCCTTCACTCCGCCGCAACCGACGCGCGTCGAGCTCCCGAACGGCATGGTCATCTTCCTCCAGCCCGACCACGAGCTCCCGCTCATCAGCGCCATCGCCCGCATCCGCGGCGGCTCCATCTCCGAGCCCGCGAACAAGACCGGCCTGACCGACCTCTACGGCGATGTCTGGCGCACGGGCGGCACCAAAACCAAGACCGGCGACCAGATGGACGACTTCCTCGAAGCGCGCGCCGCCAAGATCGAGACCGACAACCAGTCCGACTCGACCACCATCTCGCTCAGCTGCCTGAAGGGCGACTTCGACGCCGTCTTCGACATGTATCTCGACCTGCTGCACAATCCCGAGTTCCGCGAAGACAAGCTCATGCTGTCCAAGCAGCAGGCCTTCACCGCGATCGCGCGCCGCAACGACGACGTCGGGGGCATCGTCCATCGCGAGAGCCTCATCATCGGCTTCGGCAAAGACAATCCGTACGCGCGCGTGCCCGAGTACGCGACTGTCGCCGCCGTCACGCGCCAGGACCTGCTCGACTGGCACGCCAAGTACGTTTTCCCCAACAACATCATCTTTGGCATCGCCGGCGACTTCGACCCCAAGGCCATGGAAGCCAAGCTGCGCGCGGCTTTCGAGTCATGGCCCAAAGGCCCGCAGGCAGAAACGCCCGACGTGAAGTTCACGCCGCCCAAGCCCGGCTACTATTTCATCCGCAAGACCGACGTGAACCAGAGCACGATTGCCATGCTCGACCTCGGAATCGAGCGCAACAATCCTGACTACTACGCCGTCACCGTGATGAACGAGATTTTCGGCGGCGGCTTTGCCTCGCGGCTCTTCAACAATCTCCGCTCGGGCAAGGGCCTCGCATACGCGGTTGGCGGCGGCGTCGGCTATGGATGGAACCATCCCGGCCTCACCAACTTCGAGATGCAAACCAAGAGCGGCACCACTGTCGAGGGTATCCTCGGCATCGACAACGAGATCGACGATCTGCTGAAGAACTCGGTCACGGCTGACGAGCTCAAGCGCGGCAAAGACAACATCCTGAACTCGTTCATCTTCCAGTTCGACACGCCCGAAAAGGTCTTGCGCGAGAAAATGGCCTACGAGTTCTATCACTATCCGCTCGATTTCCTCGAGAAGTATCGCGCCGAAGTGGAGAAGGTCACGGCGGACGATGTTTTGCGCGTTGCGAAAAAGTATGTCCACAAGAATCAGCTTGCGGTGCTGGTCGTCGGCAACGACTCCGAATTCGATAAGCCGCTCAGCTCGCTTGGCGCAGTGGAAAACATCGACATCACCATTCCGCCTCCGCCGCCGGGAATGATGGGCGAACAGGGACCTGGCGAGCAATAAGTGAGCACCCAACTGACAGTGGTTGCAAGTTCTACCAAGTGCCCCACCCAAGCCTTTCTTGCTTGGGTGGGAATTTTCGCCTGAACGCGCATAACGGCCGATGGAAGAGCTGGCCTTCAGCCCGACATTGCGCGATTTCCTTTTTGCTTTGTTATCCCGAGCGAGGACTTCAGTCCGAGTCGAGAGATCTGCGGTTCGCCCTTGTGGAAAGATCTTTCCACTCAAATCGATCCTCCACCTGGCATCACAACGCCCTGTGACTCGTAGCCTTGCCGGTCCACCCACACAACAGGTGAACTGACACTGCGTAACCACGCGCTTCCCGAGTCCGGCATGAAAACCTGTGCGCTGCTCTTGCTTCTCACCGCCGTTGCAGGCCCGTCCTTTGCCACGCGCACCCTTCACGACGAACTCGGCCGCCTCGTCATCGTGTCTGACCATCCTCACCGCATTGTTTGCCTCACGCCCAGCGTTGCTGACGCCCTCTACGCTCTCGGCGCCGAGCGCGACGTCGTCGGTGTCAGCGAATACACGAAGTACCCTCCGCAAGCGCGCCAGAAGCCGAGCATCGGAATGCCGCTGAATCCGTCGCTCGAAACCATCATCACTCTGCATCCCGACCTCGTCGTGGGAAGCGCCGACCTACCGCCCATCAACATCAAGGGCTTCGAGCGGCTAGGCATTCCTGTTTTCCTGGTGAAGCCGGTGGGCATACAAGGCGTCTACACTTCGTTGCTTGATCTGGGCAAAGCCCTGAATCGCGAGCCGGCTGCCGACGCGCTGGTCACGCGCCTCACCAGTCGCGTGGAAGCTGTTCGTGCGCGCGTGTAGCGCCAGCCACGAGTGCGCGTCTTCATGCTGATCTGGGCCGACCCGGTTGTCACCATCGGCAAGGACGCCTTCATCACCGACATCATCTCCGCCGCCGGCGGCGAGTCTATTACCCGGAACATGTCGCACGAATTTCCGGAAGTCAGCTTTGAAACCGTCGTCGCCCTCGCGCCCGAGTCGATCCTGCTCGTCCGGGCTTCGAAGATGTCGGTCGAGAACCTATCGCAACGCGCTGGTTGGGAAAGCTTGCCGGCCATTCGCAACCATCGTGTGTACTACGCCGACGATCGCCTGGCCTCGCCAAGCCCGGTCGCCATCGATGCGCTGGAAGACCTGGCGAAACAATTTCACCCTTAACGACGCCGCCAATGTAACGGAGTTATTCATGCCAGCATGTGAACCGCCCGATGTCGCTCGCAGGATTGTCTGCATCGCTCCTTCCAACACCGAGATCCTCTATGCGCTCGGCGCTGCAGATCGCATCGTCGGCGTCTCCACCTTCTGCGACTTCCCGCCCGAGTCCGCGCAACATCCGCGCTGCGGCGGCTTCTTCAATCCCAACATCGAGCGCATCCTTGCGCTGCGTCCCGATCTCGTCCTGGCGCAGTCGTTCCTGCAGGAAGACGCGGTCAAAGCGCTCGTCCATGCCGAAGTCCGCGTCATGGCGTTCGCCGCCACCAGCGTGCGCGAAATTCTCGACGACGTGATCTTGCTGGGCCGCATGGTGAGCAGGGAAGAGCAGGCCCTCGCGATTGTTCGCCAGATGACCGAAGAACTCGAGAAGGTGCGGCAGCGGGCCGGCGACCTGTCGTTGAAACTCGGTCGGAAGCCGCGCGTCCACCTGGAGGAGTGGGGTCCAAAGGAGCCGTACTATCTTGCCGGCGATTGGGTTGCCGAACTGCTCTCGCTGGCCGGGGGAGAGAATTGCTTCAGCGACCGCCCGCTGCGTTGCCCGTCACCGCAACGCCAAATCAGCGACACCGACATCGCCCAGCGGGATCCCGACCTCATCATCACCGCCTGGTGCGGCTGCAACGAGAAGGTTGATCTCTCCCGCGTCGCTCGCCGTCCGGCATTGCAGGACAGTCGCGCCGTCCGCCAAGGTTGGCTGCGCGCGGTGGACGACCGCTTCCTCATGCGACCAGGCCCCCGCATCACCGAAGGCGCTCGTCGCCTCCAGGCCCACATCGAAGAATGGTCACAGGCGCAAATGGGTCATCCGTCGCAGTAGCCGTACTGCTGGCCGGGAAGACTCTTCCACTCCGGAGCAAGATTAAATTTTTCTGAAATCGCGTGACACGGCGCGGCTTTAGGTGCACAATTTGGGGTAACGGAATCGCCGGACCTCTGGGGGAGACTCCGGCGAAAAGGGGCCGCCACTTCGTAAGTAACTGACGGCCCCCTGACTTCTCTCAGCAGATTTCCCACTCAAAAGCTGATCTTCAGAATGCGTCCGTCGGTGCCCACCAGCCATCCCGCTTTGGGGCTCGCAAACGCCACTGCCCAAAAGCCGCTCACGCCGGGCAACGTGTACCACGTCGTCCCTTCATCAGGAGTCCACGCCGCGCCTCCGTCGTTCGCCGTGATCACCACGGAGCGGCCGTCGTTGCCGCCTCCGTCACCCTTTTGCCCCACATAGCTAAGACCGAAGATCGCGCCGGTCACCGGCGGCGGATTGGTCAGCGTCCAAGTCACGCCGCCGTCGCTGGAGATTGCAGTGTCCGCGCTGTTCGGATCGTTCGGATCCAGATCGCCGCCGCCCGCGATGCCATTCCACGGGTTACGGAAAGCCACGGTGAAAATGCCTGCGCTGGGCCCGACCACCAGCGGAGTGTCATACGCGTTCCACGTATCGCCGCCGTCGCGCGTGGCCAGGATCCTGGCCACCGAAGCGCCGCCCGTCCCGATCCAGGCATTCTGCCCACCCTGCGTGGTCACGCAAGTGCCACTGGCAGCGAACGAGAACTCCCCCGGCAGCGCCGGCGGCATATTGCCGCTGATGTCCAGCCAGTTCGTTCCGTCGGTGGTGCGCAGATCGGGAAAAACGCCGTTCACCGAGTCGCTGTGCGCAATGCCGCGCATCGGCGTCCAGAACGCAAAGCAGTCGTAGAAAGCGTTGGGGTTCTGGTTCACGAACTGTTCCGTCCAGGTGGCACCACCGTCCACCGTTTTGTAGATTCGAAAGTCTGTTGGATCTCCCGAAGTTCCGATCGACATCAGATAGGCGACGGACGCGCTGAAGCCCTGCACATCGCGGAACTGCAGCGCTTCGGCCCCGGGCACCACGCCGGCGTTCCAGGTTTGTCCGCCATCGGTGGTGACAGTAAAGGTCCCGCCGCGACCCGATGCCCACACTACCTGCGGGTTCACCGGGCTGACGGCAATGAGCCCTTCGCTCGTGCCGCTGTTTTGCGGCGTCAATGTGGGCTGGTGAATTGGCGAGAGCTGTTGTGCACTGAGAGATGCGAAGGCGAATGTAGCGATGATTAGAACAGCCAGCGAATATTTCAACATGGCAATGCCTCCGGATTGAAATTTGTGGAGCGAAGTATAGGCTTCGCGAAAAGACCAAGTCAAACCAGCCGCGCCCGTGGTTGGATTGTTCGATACCGTGTCGTGTTTTGCAATCCCGTGCCGCAGGCCGGCGTCGTACAGGGCCCTCGCTGCCGTCCACATCCGGACACTCATTCACGCCTGGAACTTTCGCCTTCACCCCTGCGTATCGCCCAGCATGAAGCGCCCTGCTGTCGCTCTTTGTTTGTTGTCCCTCTCTGCTCTCCTGCCGGCATTCCCTCAGAGCACGGCGCCACATCTCTCGGCGCAACAGTGGCGCGAGGATCTGCACTATCTTGCGCAGGAGATGCCCAAGCAGCACAAGTCGCTCTTCCACACGATGACGCAGGCGCAGTTTGAGCAGGCCGTGCAGGCGCTCGATGCCGACATACCACGCTTGAATGACGACGAGATTGTCGTGCGTCTCGCGCAGATCGGAGCCATGGTCACGGATGGTCATAGCGGCCTCGAGTTGCTGGACATGTCAGGCAACGTTCACATACCGGTGCTTTTTGTGCAGTACTCCGACGGCGTTTATGTTCGTGCCGCCGCACCGGAATATGCGGAGGCAGTCGGCGGGAAAGTTGTGATGGTAGGCTCTTCTACGACAGAGGAGGCGATGGCGCGCATCGATACGATCGCTCCCATGGATCCCAACAATCCGGGACATCGGATGGCGTGGGCCGCCCGCCTTTATCTGAACTATCCGATGCTGCTGCATGGTCTGGGACTCTCTGCGTCGAACCAGACCGCCGACTTCGTCATCGAGAAGCAAGGACAGCGTAAGAGCTATTCGATGCGGTCTTCCGTGCCGCTCGCACAGTGGTACCTGTATAACCCGCCGTCGGATTGGGTTGATGCGCGACCGTCTTCTGTACCGGTGCCGCTTTCCGTTCAGCGCGCTAACCAGCTTTACTGGTTTACCTTCCTGCCCGAGCATGGGGCCGTCTACTTCCAGTTCAATGGTGTGATGAATGCTGATGGAGAGACATTGGAGCAATTCGCACACCGGCTCGCGACGGCCATCAACCAGGATGGCGTCGACCGCCTGATCATTGATGTTCGTCACAATCCTGGCGGGAACAACACCCTGCTTCGCCCGCTCCTGGTGACGCTCATCGGTTCCAAGCTGAACCACCGGGGCGGAATGTATTGCATCATCAGTCCTAGAACCTTTTCCGCGGCGCAGAATTTCGTTGACCGGCTGGAAAGCTACACGAACGTCGTCTTCGTCGGGGAGCCGACCGGCGAGAATGTGAATATGTACGGCGACCCGCACCACATCGAACTGCCGAACAGTCATCTGGGAATGGCCGTTTCGCATCTCTGGTGGCAGGACAAAGATCCTCGAGACACTCGCGTGGCTACCGCTCCCGAGCTTGCATCGGTGGCGACGTTTCACGATTACGTTGCAGGCCGCGATCCTGCACTGCAACTCGCGCTGACCACTCCGACACCGGCGACACTTCAGGATCTGCTGACCGCGGCACTGCCCGGAGGCGTGAATGGGGTCCTGGCAAGCTACAACGCCTGGATCAGCGATCCCGTGCACCGCTATGCGCAAGACCCCGAACGTCAAGTGAATGCTCTTGGATATCAACTGATGGGGGACAATCGCATCCCCGATGCGATCACCATCTTCCAGGTCAACGCCCGAACCCATCCCGACTCCTGGAATGCCTGGGACAGTTTGGGGGAAGGCTACGCTAACGCCCATGACAGGGAGAATGCGTTGCAGGCTTACAGGAAGTCGGTGCAGCTTAATCCCAACAACAGTGGTGGTCAGCAGATGATCGAAAAGCTCGAGAAGATGCAGTAGCCGCGGATTACTCCGCCGCTCTATCGCGAGCCGAAACCGCACGGTTATTTTTTCGGGCGTAATCAGCACATGTGAAAAAGGCGACGGGGAAGCCCGTCGCCTGAACTACAGACTCAACTCGCGTAGTCACTTCACGGAGTTGTAAACACCTGGTAACCAATGCCCCCGTAGACTCCAGAGCCGTAACGACCAACCATGACAAGCATGTCGTTCAGGCCATTGGCTCGGGTGCTGCCTACGCCGTTTGGGTCGTCAAACGAGTAGTACATTCCTCCGTGATAGAGCACGCCGTGACGGTTGCTGGAAGAATCAAAATACGTGCCTACAACGTCACCATTGTTGTTGATTTCATGCATGGCCGTCCCAATCGACCCTTCCCCGGGCGCGTGAAGCGGTGTCCAGGTCTGGCCCATGTCCGGGGTAGTAAACGACACGTAGGTTCCGCTGGCATTGATGCCGAACGCGCTGATCACGCCCGCGTTGTTGATACCCCAGGCGGTAGCCGTACTTGTCACCCCCGGCGGATCCAGGTTCGTGAGCGTCGAGCCCACCAGCACAAATCCATGCTGTATACCGGTCGAGGTGACATACGTGCCCACCACCGAGCCCGCATCGTTTATCCCAATCGCATTCGTTAGGATTGCGCCCTGGATGTTGATGTCGGTGAAATGTCCCCTGGAGTACGTAAACCCGATTTGAACGCCGCTTGTGTTCGTACACCAGCCCGCTGCGACATTCGAGGAATTGATGCCATAAAAGGCGATGGATGTCGAGCCGGGACTGCTTACGCAATCAGGGCGGTCGGCGGAGACGAAGGCGTTCACACCACCCAGGATCACGGCATGCTGGACCCCGCCGCTGTCGACGTAATCGCCGACGATTGCACGTGCGTTGTTGATTCCGTACGTGTCCGTCTCCTGCGCTGTCGTGACGGCCTGGACATCTCTGAACAGGAATGTCAAAGCCACCGCGATACCTACGCATACACAGAGGACGAGCAAGAACACTCCAATGACGGTCCTGCGACTTTGCATTTGGCTTCTCCTTGTTCCCCTTTTTCTGTGGTCAGCAAGAAAAGCTACGGCATGAAGCAGCGCGAAAATCTGGTATCCATCTCAGCCACTATGCGAGTGGGGAGCCTCGCATACTTGTGCGCTTCAGTCTCGTCCCGTTCCGGGAGACTGTCAATATGCAAATTCGCTGGAAGGCCGCGTCACGTTTTGGCGACCAGGTGGCAAGTATCCGTGCAATAGTGCCCGTAGAGATCGGGCTGATCGGGCGCAGCGAGCAGGTTCTGACGCCGGCAAAAGTTCCCAACGTGCAAAGGTTTCAGCGCCCTTGGTGCCGAGAGGGGGACTCGAACCCCCACAACCCTTTCGGGTCCGCGGATTTTAAGTCAATCCGCGACCCTCAGGGAACAGTAAAAGCAAGGTGTTGCGAGGCGCAAAAACAACCCACCAGCACGCCACGGTCATAGCTTCAGGCATAGCAAATCGGGTGATCTTACTCGGGAGGCAAACATCCTAACGTGGGTGGTAGCTCGGCGGATCAAAAGTCCGTCGACTGCGGGGCCATGTCCTCAGAACGCATCCAAAAAACGCCAGATGCTAGGATTAGTTGTGATAACGCCTGTTCTATAAAAGGGGATGTCAAGGAACATTTTTTTCCCTCCACCGGAGGCGGATAGTTTCCGCGACATCCAGCCCCTCTCATCATGGAGAGTGCTAGCCTGGCGATCCCCTTGGGGATTGGGTTTGCGTTGTTCCATCTCAGCAGCTGCATCTTCTTGATTGGTAGCGACGACGCCGAGCGGTTTCTGAAGCTGGGCAAGCGCTGCGGTTGTACGGTGTCAACCATGGTTCTATCTGAGGCTCGTGGCCTATGGCTTTTTCGGGTTGTCCGAGGGGGCATAGGGTTCACACAGAGACTGGGTGCCAGTCGGCACCATATCGTCTACAGGCGTTAGGGATACTCACCCTCGAACCCGAGCGTCTCAGAACCGACGGCCACCACCAGAGAAGATTACCAGCGATGGAAGGGGCTCTTCACCCGAGACGCTCAAGCGGCTTGCGATTTTAGTCTTTTAGCGTCGAAGCTTTCTCCTTTCTTCCAAAGAGTCAGCATAATGGCCGCGATTTTGCGCGCCAGCGTGAGACGGGCCATCGTCGGCTTGATGCCTTTCGCGAGCGATGCCTGGTAGAAGTCCTGGAACGGTCCGGGACGCACACTGGCCATGGTGGCTGCACCTTTGAACAGACTTTTCAGATCATGATTATGGTCTTGGTTCAGACCCCGAATGGAGATCTGTTTCTTGGAGCGACGCAGTTGGCCCTGCACGTAGCAGTGTTCTCCGCTGACACGCGTCTCCAAAGCCAATCCGCTGTAGGCCCACAGCTGGCGCTTGGTGCGGAAACGATGCGGGGTCTGGATCAGGGCCACCGCCAGAGCCGATCGAACCGGCCCCAGAAAGGGAATCTGCCGCAGTTGGGCGGTGATGGGATGCTTGCGACTTTCCGCCAACAGTTCCTGCCGCGCTTGCTGACGTAAATATTGCAGCATGTCCAGCTGTTGGTAGAGTTGTTCGGCGCGACGGCGGACGCCGGCTTCCCGGATCTTGCCCAGCCACGCCGCTCGATGGCGGGTATAGTAGACGTCCCGGCCCGCACAGG
>DATFSK010000109.1:0-6692 GCA_035262645.1 Terriglobales bacterium | reverse complement strand
GAGATGATCTGGACCGGGCGCTCTCATTAGCGCAGCGAGGCGCTCAATACGCCGTCGAACCAGGACTAAAAGATTCGCTTTCCGATACGCTGGGCTGGATTTATCTGAAGAAGAATATGTATAACGCTGCGTTGAAAAAGTTCCAGGCCCTGGTCGGAAAGAATCCGAGCAACGCAACTTATCTCTATCATTTGGGCGCTACGTTCTATCAAATGGGCGACAAACAAAACGCTCGCATCCAGTTGAAAGCCGCCATCGCAGCCAGGCCCTCATCGTCCGACGAGCCTGCAATCCGTGGGTTGTTGGCAGGGCTGTGACGCGGCAAGCGGCCCGAATCGAAGGCACCTCGATTCTCGATTTCAACGGGCGCATCGCTGGAGCAGCGGCCATCACCCTCGTCCTACCCCCAGAACACCCCCGGTTCCACGTACCTCTGGTATCGAAACGAGGCACAGCTCATGCGCGAAAAGCGCGAAAAGGCATGCTATGGACGCTTTTAGTGGCCGCCGGTCGAAATTGCTTTTCAGAATGAATCCGACTTCGTGAACAACCTGTGCTGTTTGCGCGCCGAAGAACGCATCGCGTTAAGCGTGTTGCTGCCGCAGGGCCTGATTACCGGAACGCCTGGCGACGACAAACGGGAAGAAATAAGAAGCACGCCAGTCAGGGCGGGCTACGCGTTGGACTGCGTGAACCATTTCTATGGCACCACCGACGGCGGCACGTGTTGGCTTTCCCAGTGGTCAAGGAACCGCTGGTTTGCCTTAAGGCACGTTTGCCGCAGCTTTTCCGGCGTTCCGGTAGCCAGCGATGCCCACTTGACCCCGCCGCGCGTTTTGCCGACGGTATTGCTGTACAGTCTTACTGCGCTGCGGTATACGGCCAGCAACCTTACGCATTCGTTGCAGTCCACGCCTGAATCATAACGTTATCCGAAGCGCGTCGTCCGACGCGTCATGTATCGGTTCGCCCGACGGACGCTGTCTGTTTAGGCCTTGCTCTGTCTGCCTCGACACCGGTCCCGGCGCGGCCTACCTTGTTCGCCGCCAGAACCGAAGTCGTCAGCGCGTCCGGAACGCACGTGCCAGGCGGCTCAGTTCGGAAGCTCTGATTGTGCCGGGTGAGAAAGTGAAAACGGCCAGCGGGACGATGGGGGCTTGTGTCTGGCGGATGCGAAGATCCGGGCGCGTATCGGATCGCTTGTCGGCGCGCGCCCGGATCTAAAGCAATTAGGGGAGCGGCTGCTTGATTGGCGGCTTCAATGTGCCGCCCGTGACCTTCTCAAGGTCTTCCTGGCTGATTTCCTCAGAAGTTTCCTGAGTCGATTGCTCCAACAATTCGTCGCTGGGTTCCATGCTTCCTCCAATCCAGCCTGGCTGGATTCATACAGCGTACTAACGGGGCCTTTTTAAAGTCAAACAAATACAACTGCCTTGCAGGACCAGAACCGCTGGGTTTCCGGGCAACCCAGCCCGCGCGATGGTCCTGGCTGGCGGCGCCGCGATTCATAACCAGAACGGGAAGGTCCGAAGCATCCGGCTTATCGAAACGGCGGCGTCGCATGGATGGCGCATCGGCGAAGCCGACGGACGCTGGACGGCTTCGCGCTTCGTCGTTCGCGACCGATTAGAATCCGGTTGTGTCGTGTGGTGCCATCATCCGCGCTGTCTGTGGTGACGCGTCCCAAACGCCCTTGCCGCGCGTGTTCTTTTTAACATCCGGCATGTCAAAGGCGTGATACGTTCTGAACTGCATGGATCAAGGGCTAAAGCAACGTATTCAGCAAGTGGTGGAAGAACAATGGCGCGGTTGTGTCGTAGACGCTGATGGTGATGACCAGTTGCGGATTACCAACAAACACGGTCGCGTCATAAGCAGCAACGCCCCGCCGTCGGGTTGGCAGGATGGTCTTGATAATGACGACAAAATCCGAACGCTTATCAAGAACGTATGCAGATAACCTGTCTGCCTTGACACCGGTCGCCGCGCGGCCTACCGTAACCTGTCATGGCTAACGAAGAAACGACTGATAAAGCGCCTTCCCCCGATGACCTAGTGAACGAAGCCGACAGCATCGAACTGGACGAAAAAGAAGTGGACAGCGTATCGGGCGGCGATTTCGTAATCAAAGGGGGCCAACAATAGATTTGTCGGAACCGGCGCGCGGCCACGAAATTGTCAGCGCGTCCGCCTGGTTACCGCCGACCTGGCGAAGAAATAACACGCGCGATGTTAATCAGGCAGACTGAATCTTCGCCGCGCGTCCTGATCCGGGACGGCGGATGTGGCGGCCCAGATCGTCGCAGTCGGCAAGGAATTCCGGCCAGCCTTCATGCGTCCACGGCCAGTCGCCGGTTGCGCGCCGGACGTTCCCTGTTCCGATGAAGCAAAGTTCGGCGACGTAGCAATCCAGCGTCTGTTCATCCAGGGCAGTCGCAGCGGCGCGAATGCCGTGATGCGCGACGTTTAACCGGACGCGGATCACGCGGTTTCGCTGGTCGAATTCGATTCCGCCCATCGTTTCTTCCAGATCCGTTAGGCCGAATCTGACTTGAACCGCGCCGACAGGATATTCGCGGCTGATTTCCAGACGCTGCGCCAGATGGTAAAGTTCGACGCGCTGAAGCGATCTGTCCGCCATCGCAGGATATTAGAACAGAAAAGCCGTTAGGAATGAATCAATGGCGGTCTTCCGAATGCGCGCCGCCGCTAACGCATTAACAGCGCTGTTCGGAATGGTCACTGTACACGGAAATGTACACGATCATGGCATTTTTCCCCATTTATGCCGTTTAAGCCTCTTGTGTTATCAGCAACTTACGCATTATTAACACATTGGCATAGTACGAATCCTACCTGAGGAGCCAAAATAACCCCTTTAATTTCAACGCATACCTTTGACACGTGGCCGTTTGCGCGACTACGCGGAGAACGTGTGTGAAGTTGCGACTTCCCCGTCCTTACTCAAATTTCCCCTTTCATCACCCTCGCCCTACCCCCAGAACACCCCCAGTCGCTCCCCTAGCAAGAGGGCGGTCTCGTATCGAAACGACGCGCGGGCGAGTGCGCGGAAAGCGCGATAAGGAATGCGTCTGTCCAGGTTCCGGCACTCCAGTTATTATTCCGTAACGCGGCAACAGCTAACACGCTGAAATCAAACAGCCAAAGCGTTGCCGTGTTACCGGCACTTCAATCGAACGATAAGACAGCGGCGGCTTGTTTTCTCCGTCCGTGCCGATTCGCCAGCGGGCATCGTCATCCCCCCATCGCGCCGACGGCCGGCGCGTCTGGAAATACTTAACTCAGAACTCTGTCAACGCTCCGCGCGGAACTGTGTTAACGCGGTGCGCCGGAGATGTGTGCATCGGCTGTCACGCAACAATGAAGCCAGAAGAGTTTTCGAGGTAGAAAGTCCGGACTCGTGCCCAAAAGGGTTTAATTGCGCAATCGCATGATCGCCTGTTTTCGGCGCAGCGTGCCATTGTCGCTAGAGTGCGCCATTGACTCCTTCCTTATTTTTCCCTACACTAACGCATCCGGAGGAACGGCACATGAAGCGCGCTTGTAGGGGATTGCTGCTCTGTGGTGCTGCTATGAGCGCCTGGGTGATTCCCGCTTCAGCGAACATATACGATGCGGCGGGGGGCTTCCTTCCGACGAACAATCCTGGTCAGATTTGGAATTATGGCCTCGCTCCGACGCTTGGAGCGCCTATTCAACTCTTCACGAACTACACGACGAATTGGGCTGGCTTTTCGAATTTCATCGCCTGGTATGGTAACGACTTTCCGGGCTCAGCCGGACCCAATAGTGGCTTTCCGGAAGTCATGATGAACGGTACGGGCAGTCCGTTCACGGGCGCGAATCTCGGAAATTGGTTGCCAAGCGAGCTGTTATTGCACCCTGACTCCCACGATGATCTCGCCGTCGTTCAGTTCACAGCGCCCAGCGCCGATATCTACACGATCACTGGTGCCTTCGTCGGCATCGATAACCTCCTCACTACCTCAACCAATGGCTACATAACCATTAATGGTAATAACGTGTTCTCCGGGAACGTGCCCACCTGGAATGTTTCGCAGGCTTTTTCTATCACCAGCCAACTGGCAGCGGGCGATACCGTAGACTTTGCTGTCAGTTGGGGCCCTCCACGCAACGTATTTCAGGGCGATAGCACCGGCTTGATTGCGGTTATCACGACTCCTCCCGACACTCCGCCTTCCATCGCATTGCCGCCCCCGGGTCCGCCCGGACCGGCGGGGCCCCCGCCCCCGCCCTCGCCCGGAGATACGCCCGAGCCCGGCTTCTACGGCTTGACGGCGCTTGGCTTGGGCATCATGGTTTTCATTCGGAGGCGCAGCTTAAGCAAGAACGGCTGATGGTTTCCGGCTCATTCACCAGCCGGGAGCCTGATCCTGCTGTCGCATCTCTACTTTCGGTACGTGATGCAAAGAATGGGCGACGTTCCTTTGTGCCACTCTCACATTTCGTTTCTGTGACGATCTGAAGGCAGTGGAATAACGATAGAAGAGCGCCTGTTATTCTCTTTCTCGCCCAGTCCCATGCTGACCACAAGAGATGCCGATGGAGAAAGCAATTAAGAAACGCCTCCTTTTGGCGGTCGGCATGGTGATTCTGGCTGGCTGCGGCCGAAATCCCGAGACTTATATCAAGCGCGCGGATGGCTTCTACGAAAACGGAAAATTTGTCGATGCCGAAATCTTCTATAAAAAGGCGTTGCAGCAGGCTCCTAACCTGGGACTCGCTCACTATCGGCTGGGCCTAACCGAATTGAAACTAAACAATCCCGTTCAGGCATACCGGGAATTGCAAGCCGCCTACGATCTTATGCCCGGCGACGCCGATACGGCTGCCAAACTGGGGGAGCTGGCCCTGAGCCTCTACCTCGCCGATCCTAAACACCCGCGACAGTTTTATGAGCAGGCAGGCAAATCGGCAAGTCACCTGCTGGCGCGGGACCCGCAGAGCTTCGTCGGCAATCTGCTGGAAGGCGGGATAGCTCTCGTTGACAGGAAGCCCGCGACCGCCGTCGAGTATCTGCGGAAGGCCGTGCAGGCGAGACCCGGCGACATGCACGCGAAGCTCAACCTTGCCCGAGCACTCGTCGAAGATGGCCAGGTGGCGACAGGTATCGACCTCGCCAGAGACATCATTCTGAACGACAAAACATTCGGCCCGGCATATGACTTTCTGTTTGCGCAATACGGCGAATCGGGGAAGGCACAGGACGCCGAGGAGATTCTGAAATTGAAGGCGTCCAACAACCCGACGCAGGCGTCGTTCATCCTGCAACTGGCCCGCCATTATGCGGCGACAGGGAAACCGCTGGACGTGGATGCGACTTTGCAGAAGCTGCTCGATAATCCGGCCACTTTCCCTGATGGGCGCATGCTCGCAGGCGATTTTTATGGCTCGGCCGGAAAACCTGAGGAGGCGCTGCGGTATTACCGCCAGGGCTTGGAGGCAAATGCGAAGGACCCGGTTCCCTGGCAGAAAAAAATCGCCAGGATGCTCATCCTGGAGCGGAAGTGGCCCGAAGCCCTGGCGCAGCTGAACTCGATCCTCGCGCGGGATTCCGAAGACAAAGAACTGAAGCTCGCGCGGGCGCATGTCTGGCTTGATGAAGGCAAGCCGGAGAATCTCGACCCGGCAATCGTTGAACTCAGAACTCAATTAGCCAATAAACCTCAGGATTCCGAATTGCATTTCCAGCTTGGCAACGCACTGATACGAAAAGGAGATCAGGACGGAGCGCAACACGAATGGGCAGCGGCCGCGGAGCGAAGTCCCGGCTACCTGGCGCCGCGCCTCAATCTTATTCAACTTGCCCTCGAGCGCGGCAACAGTCAGGCCGCGCTTCAAAGGGCGGAGGAGATGATCGCCATCGCGCCTCGGAATCCGGAGGCGCGTCTGCTCTACGCCACGTGCCTTACAAGTGCAGGCCAGTTGGAAAAAGCGCGGGCGGAATTGAAGGGTGTAGCCAACGACTTCCCACGATCTCCGCAGGTGCAATTCAGACTGGGCATGCTCGCTATCGCGGAGAAGAAGTTCACGGATGCCGAGAGCATTTTTCGCGGACTCGAATCATCAGCGCCACACGATCCTCAGGTCACCCTCGGCCTCGCTCAGGCTTTGCAGGGAGAGCATGAATCCGAAAAGGCAATCCGGCTTCTGCGCGACGAGGTACAGCGATCTCCCGACTCCCCGCTGCCGCGGCAGGCTCTTGCGCGTCTGGCACTGGCGACGGGGAAGTACGAATTGGCAATCGAGGAGTACCGAAAAATGGCCGTTGCGGCGCCGAACTCGTTGGAGATTCAGGTATCCCTGGCAGAATCCTACATTGGCGCGGGCGACGTTTTGGCGGCCGTCAATCTTCTTGAAAAAGCAGTTCAGAGCAACCCCCAATCCTCTGTGGCGGCTCTCACACTAGCGCAGGCTCTGGCGTCATGCGGGCGCATCAACGATGCGAAGGCACGTTATCGGCGTGTGCTCGAGTTGCAGCCAGACGACCCCAGCGCGCTCAATAACCTCGCTTACCTCATGGCCACTTCGGGAGATGATCTGGACCGGGCGCTCTCATTAGCGCAGCGAGGCGCTCAATACGCCGTCGAACCAGGACTAAAAGATTCGCTTTCCGATACGCTGGGCTGGATTTATCTGAAGAAGAATAT
>DATFSK010000108.1:0-2814 GCA_035262645.1 Terriglobales bacterium | reverse complement strand
TACGCATCCTTTACCTGCTCCCACTTTGTCGTTGGCTTCGCCGCACACAGCAGCACGAGCGCACAGAAAAGTCCCATTTGCGCGATTCGCTTCATCGGCCTGTTCCTCACTTCCTCCGGTCCAGGAGGTAGGTCTCGATGTAGTCCAGCTGGGCCGTCAAGTCAGCGATACAGACCTGATTAACCCTGCGATCCGCGACGTGTTTCGGATGTTGAGAATTATTAAGGCGTTTGGTCCACGAAAAGCGTTCTCACTGTGTCACCTGTGCGACAGAAGATGGGCCTTCGTACCGAATCAGTCCTCCAGATTCTCCACAACGCATTTCGGCACTCTTACTACTCATTCGATCCTTGGAAGGTCTGCTGTTTCTATTTGAGTTTGGCGCGAACCGGCATGTCGACGAGCGCGTCGTAAGAGTCGTTTTTTGCCCCGCAGCAAACACCTGAACGTCTCCGCGTAAGACGCGAGGTAATATTCATCGGTACAGTTTTGGTGGTAGGTGGCTGTCGTCGAAAGTTCGGTAAAGGGAGCTAACACATGACGAAGTACTGGATACATGCGCTTGCGGTCTGCTGTCTTGCTGGTGCACCTGGGATGGCACAGGCGCCCGGCTTGTCCGACGTTGATACGCAGTTGCGGGCGCAGGAGACCAGGGATTCGCAGCTGATGTGGTGGCTCCATGAGGTGACCGATGTGTACGGCCCGCGCCTAACCGGTTCTCCCGGGCTGAAAGCGGCGCAGGATTTCGCAGTGAAGCAGATGAAGCAGTGGGGCTTCATAAACGTCCACCTCGAACCATGGAACTTCAATCATCCCGGTTGGCAAAATCTGGAGCTGGAGGCGAACACGATCTCGCCGTTCCAGCAAACGCTCAATGTCCGGCCGGCCGCCTGGACTCCGGGCACCAAAGGTCCTGTGCAGGGGCCGGTGCTTGTGATCGAGCCACCGCAGCCTCCGCCCGTAGCGGCGGGAGCGCGGGGCGGCGGCGGCGGATTCAACGCTCGCGGCAACGCCGGTCCAACGCCCGAGCAGCTGGCGGCCATTCAAAATCCCGGCACCGCGGCTCCTCCCATGCCTGCATCGACAGCGAGCCAGAACAAGCCCGTTACGCAGGCCGATCTCGATGCGTACCTTGCGACGATCAAAGACAAGGTCCGGGGTGCCGTCATCTTCTACGGCCCGCACGTGGATGTGGCGGAGAATTTCGTTCCAGCGCCTTTACGCCGTAGCGACGAGACATGGGCACAGCCGGCGGCGCGCCGTGGAGGGTTTCCCGCTCGCAGTGCAGGCCAGCCCGGCCCCGGCCTTTCCCTGGCTGAGATCACAGGGCAGGTGAACAAGTTTCTGATTGCGAATGGCGCGTTGGCCAAGGTGACCGACTCTGGTCGCGCCTATGGCATCGTTTTGCAGCAATCTACCTCGGGTTACAACGAAAACCCTGACAGTCCGAACCTGCCTACGTTGGTGATGGGCAACGAAGATTACGGTCGCATCTATCGCACCTCAACGATCGACCACATTCCGGTCATTCTGAGGATCAATATTCGCAACGAGTTTTATCCCGCTGGCCGCACCGTCTACAACGTTGTCGGAGAACTGCCCGGCACGGATAAGAGCAACGAAGTCGTGATGGCAGGTGGTCACTTCGATTCCTGGAACCCGGCCACGGGCGCGACGGATAATGCGGCCGGTGGCTCTGTCGCAGTGGAAGCATTGCGACTGATCCAAACACTCAAGCTGCCCCACCGCCGCACCATTCGGGTCGCTTTATGGAGTGGCGAAGAGGAAGGCCTGTACGGCTCGATCGCCTATGTCGCGCAACACTTCGGAAGCGCGGAGAATCCCAAGCCGGAGTGGTACAAACTGGACGCGTATCTGAACCTGGACGATGGCACCGGCAAGCCACGCGCAGCCAGCGTATTCGGGCCGCCCGAGGCCGCGGCGATGGTGGAAACCGCAATGAATAACTTCAAGAACTGGGGCTTCAACACCGTCAACCCCACACTCGGACGCCAGACCGGCGGCACCGACAGCACGTCATTCAACAACGCGGGACTTCCGGGCGTGGGCTACAGCCAGGATCCTTTCGACTACAACACCTACACACATCACACCAGCTTCGACACCTATGAGCGGATCTACGAGCCGGATATGCGCGAGGCCGCAGTCGAGGAAGCGCTGACCCTGTTTTATCTCGCGAACACCGATCAGATGGTTCCACGCTGTTCGGCTGCGACAATGCCCCCGCCTCCCGTTCCCTCGGCCCGAGCCCTCGCGGCCAGAAACAGCAAGGTACCGGTGACGCCGGTGGCGGAATTTATGCTGCCCGCCGGGGTGACTCCGCCCGAGCGCCCCAACCCATGCACTGCAGCACTACCCAGCCAGGCAGCGCCGGTCTCATGGGCGGCAGCAGCTGCTAATGCCCAGGGCCGATAGGGGGAATAACCTCCGGTTACTCTTCCAGTTCTTCTCCGGTAGGCTTCTTCGCGCCGGCAGCAATCTTCTCGGAGATCGCCGGTGGCACAAAGTCGTAGTGGTCCATCTCCATGCGGAAGCTCCCGCGGCCTTGCGTCATTGAAGTCAGTGTCGTACCGTAGCTCAACATCTCCGCCAGCGGCACTTGCGCGTGTACAACCGTTCCGGAACCGCCCGCGCTATCCATGCCCTGCACGCGGCCTCTCCGGCTGTTCAGGTCGCCCATAACAGCTCCGGCAAACTCATCCGGCGCCTCGATCTCCACCTTCATAATCGGCTCCAGCAATGCCGGCTTCGCCTGTTCCATCGCCGCCCGGAACGCCAGCCGCCCCGCCATCT